>NZ_JAENIK010000004.1:0-600000 GCF_016595465.1 Luteolibacter yonseiensis
CCGGTTATGCTCCTCCTCTCTCCACGATCCTTTCCACCCTTTCCACCCTTCCCTCTCTCCTCCCCCCGCACAAAAAAAGAGCCCGGCTCCCTTTTACAGGAGCCGGGCATATACCTGGCGACGACCTACTCTCACAAGACCTATCGTCTCACTACCATCGGCGCTGCGGCGTTTCACTTCCGGGTTCGGAATGGGACCGGGTGGTTCCACCGCGCTCTGGTCACCAGAGGGCAATCCTGGAGCCAACTTCCATTGGCGCAAAACTGAATCTCTGACGATCTGAGCTATGTCTTTGTCGACGGTCAAGCGGGCTTCGTTCCCTTCGCCCGCTCCCTGACATCCACACGGAGTTTTCAATAATTCCAAAACCTGATTTCCTCAGGTCCATTCACGGTCTCTTGTCTTCACTAATTCAAAAATAGGAATCAAGCCAAACGGATGATTAGTACTTCTCGGCTGAATACGTTACCGCACTTACACCTGAAGCCTATCAACGTCGTAGTCTTCGACGATCCTTTGGGGAAAATTCATCTTGGGAGCAGCTTGGCGCTTAGATGCTTTCAGCGCTTATCTGTTCCATACTTAGCTACCCGGCCATGCCCTTGACAGGACAACCGGTGCACCAGAGGTATGTCAATTCCGGTCCTCTCGTACTAGGAACTGAACCCCTCAATTTTCCTGCGCCCACAGAGGATAGAGGACCGAACTGTCTCGCGACGTTCTGAACCCAGCTCGCGTGCCGCTTTAACCGGCGAACAGCCGGACCCTTGGGACCTTCTCCAGCCCCAGGATGCGACGAGCCGACATCGAGGTGCCAAACTTCATCGTCGATATGAACTCTTGGATGAAATCAGCCTGTTATCCCTAAGGTACCTTTTATCCGTTGAGCGACGGCAATTCCACATTCAACCGCCGGATCACTTAGGCCTACTTTCGTATCTGCTCGACTTGTGGGTCTCACAGTTAGGCGGGCTTATGCCTATGCACTCGACACACGGTTACCGACCGTGCTGAGCCCACCTTCGCGCTCCTCCGTTACTCTTTGGGAGGATACCGCCCCAGTAAAACTGACCGGCTGACAATGTCTCTCGCCCGGATTCACGGGTCGAGGTTAGATCTTCCAACACCCAAGGGTGGTATCTCACTGGCGACTCCGCCATCCCCTAAAGGATGGCTTCAAAGTCTCCCACTTATGCTGAGCATGAAAATCGAAAAACCAATGACAGCTTACAGTTAAGGTCTATAGGGTCTTTCCGTCCTTCTGCGGGTAGGCGGCATCTTCACCGCCATTACAATTTCACTGAGCACCTGGTTGAGACAGCGCCCAACTCGTTTCACGATTCGTGCAGGTCGGAACTTACCCGACAAGGAATTTCGCTACCTTAGGACCGTTATAGTTACGGCCGACATTCACGGGGACTTGGGTTCAAAGCTTCGCATTGCTGCTAACATCTTGCCTTAATCTTTCCGCATTGGTCACGTGTCACATCCTATACTTGGACTTGCGTCTTGGCAGAATGCTGTGTTTTTGCTAAACAGTCGGTTGGGCCATTTCACTGCGGCCTAGGTAAACCTAGGCACCCCTTCTCCCGAAGTTACGGGGCCAATTTGCCGAGTTCCTTAACCAGGGTTCACTCTTACGCCTTGGTATATTCTACCCACCCACCTGTGTCGGTTTACGGTACAGGTTCCTTAGCATACACCGGATCTTTTCTCGGCACCTTCTTTGGTAATGCGGATCGGCCGTAGCCTCACCTCGGAATTCAATCACCTAGTTACCTCCAAAAATGCGTCAATCCGGGTTAAGGGTCGGAAGTGCAGGAATATTAACCTGCTGTCCATCGGTTACGCCTGTCGGCCTCACCTTAGGTCCTGACTAACCCCGGGACGAAAATCGTAGCCCGGGAAACCTTGGGTTTACGGCGGACGGGGATCTCACCCGTCTTATCGTTACTCATGTCTGCATCCTCTCTTCTTGATACTCCACGGTCAGTCGCCATCGCGCTTCAATGCAATCAAGAATGCTCCTCTACCGCTCCCGTCCCCAGGGACGGAAGCCCAGAGCTTCGGTATAACGCTTATCGCCAATCATTTTCGGCGCGGAATCTCTCGATGAGTAAGCTATTACGCACTTTTTAAATGGTGGCTGCTTCTAAGCCAACATCCTCACTGTCTGTGAAATTCCACATCCTTTCCACTTAGCGTTATTTAGGCACCTTAGCTGCTGATCAGGGTTGTTTCCCTTTTGACGATGAAGCTTATCCCCCACCGTCTCACTGCCGCGTTCTGTTGAATGGTATTCGGAGTTTGATAGGGGTTGGTAGACGGGTATGCCCCCTAGCCCTTTCAGTGCTCTACCCCCATTCATAAACACGCGACGCTGCACCTCAATGCATTTCGAGGAGAACCAGCTATCACGGGGTTTGATTAGCCTTTCACTCCTACCCTCAGCTCATCAGAGAATTTTTCAACATTCACCTGTTCGGTCCTTCACGCAGTATCACCTGCGCTTCAACCTGGCCAAGGGTAGATCACCTCCGCTTCGGGTCTAGCACGTGCAACTAAGGTCGCCCTGTTCGGACTCGCTTTCGCTTCGCCTCCGTCCCCTAAGGACTTAGGCTCGCCACACATACTAACTCGCAGACTCATTAAGCAAAAGGCACGCCATCATCCCCGAAGGGACTCTGACACCTTGTAGGCACACGGTTTCAGGTTCTATTTCACTCCGCTCACAGCGGTTCTTTTCACCTTTCCCTCACGGTACTTGTTCACTATCGGTCGCTAACTAGTATTTAGCCTTATGCCGTGGTCGGCACAGATTCATACGGCGTTTCACGTGTGCCGTATTACTCAGGAACTCCCTAAGGCCTCGTTGGATTTCGGTTACGGGGGTATCACCCTCTGTGCCGGAACTTTCCAGTTCCTTCACCTATCCATTGAGGTCCCATGACGGGGTCCTACAACCCCGGGAGCAAGCTCCCGGTTTGGGCTGATCCGCTTTCGCTCGCCACTACTGACGGAATCGATTCTCTTTCTTTTCCTCCGGTTACTGAGATGTTTCACTTCACCGGGTATCGCGTCTTCTTTCTTAACTTCCCATATGATCCTAAGATCGGGCTTCGGAAAGAAACGATGGCTTATTAAAACCACCAGGTTACCCCATTCGGAAATCTCCGGATCAAAGCGTATTTGCCGCTCCCCGAAGCTTATCGCAGCTTAACACGTCCTTCATCGCCTGTTAGCACCAAGGCATCCACTGTGTGCCCTTTAAAGCTTGATTCCTAATTGAAATCAGCCACGCGGACTTTTCCTTATCTTCCGATGAGGATAGTTTCCACGCTTTGCAGGTCTTTCGACCTGCCTACTGCCGGCATCTCTGCCGGCTTTGCCGTAAAAATTGATGTATTTGGGAATTAGAATATATTCAAGGACCGCTAAGAATGGCTCTTTATGAGTCATCAATATTTATTGCAGTCTTGAAATTATTTGTTTCTCCATGTGGATGTCAAAGAGCGGACTCGTTTTTTCAGTATGGAACTTCAATCTCTTCGGTAATGGAATGGTGGGCCTGATAGGACTCGAACCTATGACCCCCGCCTTATCAAGGCGGTGCTCTAACCAACTGAGCTACAGGCCCATTTGGATTCCACAAAGCGTTCCCTCCGTTGCCGGAGTCCGAGGCGCTTCATGAAAGATGGTGGAGGTTAACGGATTCGAACCGTTGACATTCTGCTTGCAAAGCAGACGCTCTACCAACTGAGCTAAACCCCCTTTACCGAGGGTGCCCGTTTCACGGGGTGGTGTTGAAGTGAGGAGAAAAGATTAAATTGTGCACTGCGTAACCTATCAATAAATACACAGTTGCGTGGTTTTTTGGTTTGGAACATCCTGCGATGTTCCGGTTTTAAGTGTTTCAGGTGTCTAACTTGCGTTTTGACAACCCCATCCCCCGTTGCCGGGAGCGGGGTCTCGACCTTTCACAGGGACCGTGAGAACGGTTTGTGAATTTCTCCGTAGAAAGGAGGTGATCCAGCCGCAGGTTCCCCTACGGCTACCTTGTTACGACTTCATCCCAGTTACCAGCTACACCTTAGGACCCTACCCCCTTGCGGTTGGTACGGGCACTTCGGGTGCGACCGGCTTCCATGATGTGACGGGCGGTGTGTACAAGACCCGGGAACGTATTCACGCCGTCGTAGATGATACGGCATTACTAGCGATTCCAACTTCATGGAGGCGAGTTGCAGCCTCCAATCCGAACTGAGCCCAGTTTTGCAGATTTCCTCCACCTCGCGGTCTCGGTTCTCATTGTGCTGGGCATTGTAGTACGTGTGCAGCCCAAGGCGTAAGGGCCATACTGACCTGACGTCGTCCCCACCTTCCTCCCAGTTGATCTGGGCAGTCTGACTAGAGTTCCCACCTTCACGTGCTGGCAACTAATCACAAGGGTTGCGCTCGTTGCGGGACTTAACCCAACATCTCACGACACGAGCTGACGACGGCCATGCAGCACCTGTGCAAATTCCCCGAAGGGTCACGCGCTTTCACGCGCTTAGAGATGCATGTCAAGCCTTGGTAAGGTTCTTCGCGTTGCATCGAATTAAGCCACATACTCCACCGCTTGTGCGGGTCCCCGTCAATTTCTTTGAGTTTTAGTCTTGCGACCGTACTTCCCAGGCGGCACGCTTAACGCGTTAGCTCCGGCACAAGGGGGGTCGATTCCCCTCACACCAAGCGTGCACCGTTTACTGCTAGGACTACAGGGGTATCTAATCCCTTTCGCTACCCTAGCCTTCGAGCCTCAGCGTCAGGAATTGTCCAGTAGCTCGCTTTCGCCACGAGTGTTCCTCTTGATCTCCACGCATTTCACTGCTACACCAAGAATTCCAGCTACCTCTCCAATCCTCAAGCACGGCAGTATCGGATGCAGTTCCGGGGTTGAGCCCCGGGATTTCACATCTGACTTACCGCGCCGCCTACGCTCCCTTTACGCCCAGTGATTCCGAACAACGCTCGGGACCTTCGTATTACCGCGGCTGCTGGCACGAAGTTAGCCGTCCCTTCCTCTTCTGGTACTATCAATCATGTCCGCTATTAACAGCCATGCCTTACTCCCAGATGACAGGAGTTTACAATCCGAAGACCGTCATCCTCCACGCGGCGTTGCACCATCAGGGTTGCCCCCATTGTGAATTATTCTCGACTGCTGCCACCCGTAGGTGTCTGGACCGTGTCTCAGTTCCAGTGTGCCTGATCGTCCTCTCAGACCAGGTACCCGTCGTAGCCTTGGTGAGCCGTTACCTCGCCAACAAGCTGATAGGGTGCGAACCAATCCTTCAGCGACAGCCTTGCGGCCACCTTTAATCTTGCGATACCATGGGGTATTAATCCAAGTTTCCCTGGGCTATTCCCCACTGAAGGGCATGTAATTCACATGTTACTCACCCGTGCGCCACTAAACCAGAATTGTATTACTACTCAACTGATCCCGTGCGACTTGCATGTCTTAAACACGCCGCCAGCGTTCGTTCTGAGCCAGAATCAAACTCTCCGTAAAAATGATCTGATCTTTCAGATGCCGTCGCCGGCACCCGCGATTCAAATCGGGGTTGTTGACTTCAAGAGCCAACTTCCGCGCACTGTTTCGATATTGAAACCAGATGCGCAGCGCACAATTTAATCTTTTTCCTCTTCCCAGCGATATCATAGTCTGCTTACGACCGCCTTGCTTGAAGCGTCGGAATCCTTCGCAGGACTTGAATCCTTCGCAGGATCCACCGGTTCACTTTCTCACTTGGCACGATTACCGCTGAGCCATACTGTCAAAGAGCTTGTTTCGAGGGGACTAAAAAGCCGATCGGGTGGTTTGCACCGCGATCGACCGTCTGTCTCTCGGTCGCCCTCCGTCGTGGCGACGGGGAGACCCTAGATTGACCGGCCGCCCCCGGTCAATCCATTTCGTGATCATTTTTATTCCTTTTCTTGCCACAGAATTCCAATTGACTGAAATTCAGGCAATTCGATCAGCAAAGCGTTCGAAAAAAATTTGATTCAACGCCTCTTAATGCACGATTCGGGCCGATATTCGGGCATAATGCGATTCGAAATTGGTAACAGAGTGGTCACTATCCCCTATTCTCAGCGAGGTCTTTCCCAAATCAGGCGTTGCGGGTGGGTTGTCGCAGCCGGAATGTCACCCGGAAGCCTCCGGCAGAGGGAAGAGAGGCGGCACAATCACCACCGCACGCTTGGATCGCAGTCCTTACAATGGCGAGACCGAGTCCGCTGCCGCCGGTATCCCGGCTCCGCGAAACGTCAGGCCGGTAAAATGGCTCAAACAACCGGGACAGCTCTTCTGGAGAAACCCCCGGACCGTCGTCGGTGATGGATACCTCCACAAACTCCCCGCGTTCAACCGCTTCAATGGTGATGCGCGCCTGTTCTCCCGCATGGATCCTGGCATTCCTGACAAGATTGCCCACAGCGCGGGTAAGGAGTGTGGGATCCGCAACCACCTGTAGTTCAGGAGAAACGCTTATCTGCAAGGGATTCACCCCACCTTCCCTCGCGGCGACCTCACGTACGAGCGGTTCCAACGAAACCACCTTCTGCTGCGGTGTGCGGTTCCCGGCGCGGGAAAATGCGAGAACCTCTTCCACCAATGTCGCCAGCTCTTGAGCGTCAGCCTCGATCGATGACAAATGCCGCTGATCCACGTCTGCCAGCTTCATTTCGAGAATTCCCAATCCTGTCCGCAAGCGGGCGAGAGGAGCACAAAGCTCATGCGCGGCATCTCCGAGAAAACGCTTTTGGCCGGAAATCAAGTGATCCAGACGCCCCGCCATGACTTCGATCGCCTGGCCGAGCTTCCCCAACTCGTCCCCTCCCCGCCGCGGCAGGGTGATTTGGAATTGGCCTGCCGCGATCCGGTCCGCGGCAAGTGTCAACTTTCCGATATAGCGCGTGATGCCCCAGACAAATGGAGCCCAAAACGCCAGGCTCAATGCCAGCACCGCCAATCCCCCCCACAGCCAAGGCCTGAATTCGAAAAACATCCCCTCCCCATCCAGCCGTTCGGACCGGACCAGGAGCAATTGCGGACCACCGCGAAGCGCTACCTGCACTCCTGCCCAGTAGCCGTTTCCTTTTTCACCCCGCGCGAGAAAAATCGGCCGGCTGACAGGGAAGGACGTGGGAGGGTCCTCCCGCGGCATCATCTCCTCATCCTCCCTCGGTGGCGGGCCGAAATCGTCCGGAAAATCATGATCCGGAGGAGGTCTCCGTCCGTGTGGTGGTGGCGGACGCCGATGCCCCTCTCCCCTGGGAGGCGGCATGGTCCGGATTTTCTCCATCACGTTCCGAGGAATTTCCGAAGGGGTCCAGTCATCCAGGAGCCGCGCCACCACCTTCTTCTCGCTCGCCAGCGAATCAATCACACCACGCCATTCATCCCTCGGGAGCCCGTGAACCCCCTCGCGCGCCTCGTCTCCGAAATCCCGCAACCGCTCGCCCGCCGCGCCGCTCAGAAGCGAATCCAAACCCATTCCCAACTGCCACCCGACAAAACCCACGAACGCCAGCGCCAGAATCCCCAGATGCAGCAAGAGCCACACGAGCACCTTCGTCATCAGGGAAACATGGAAGCGCGTTTTCATCATCAAGCGAAATCACCCACCTCGGGTTCGTGCAGTGAATAACCGATGCCGCGGATCGTCCGGATGAACCGTGGATTCTTCGCGTCATCACCCAGTTTTTTCCGCAAGGAAGAGACGTGCACATCGATCGAGCGATCATAGACATCAAAGCGCCTTTCCGACACCTCCTCGATCAACCGTTCCCGTGTTTTCACCCGGCCCTTCGATTTCAGAAGTGCGGTCAGGATGGCAAACTCCAATGCCGTCAGATCCAAGACCTGCTCACCGAGAACCACCGTGTGCGTTTCCTCACACAACCGCAGGGCACCCGCGCACAGCTCCACGGGCAGGTCGTTTCCAGGCCTCACCCGAGCCCGCCGTGTCACGGCGCGGAGCCTTGCGAGCAGTTCGCGCGAGGAAAATGTCTTCGGCAGATAATCATCCGCACCCAGCTCCAACCCGACGATACGGTCCGCCTCATCGCCCAATGCCGTCAACATCAGCACCGGCACGTCGGACTTTTTCCGCAGCTCGCGCAACACTCCGAAGCCATCCATTCCCGGCATCATCACATCCAGAATCACCGCTTCATAAGGAAAGGCCAGCGCCTCCGCCAATCCCTCCGGGCCGGTGTGGCGCAGTTCCACCTCATAACCCATCGGCATGAGATAGTCCCGGATCAATCCCGCCAACTTGCGATCATCATCCACCACCAACAGACGGCGATTTCCTGAAACTTCCAGCATTGGAAATCTCTTAGCAGACCCACTCCGCCTCCGCCCACAGGATTTACATGAATTTTACACTTTCGGGCGGATCTCCACACACTTCGTTTACACACGAGCTGTTTCATCAGCATCGTTCCCACTGGAGCGTCACTCAATAAACCATATGAAGACCATCCGCATCCAGCTCCTGCTTGCTCTTGCCGCAGGATTCACCGCCACGGCCCAGCCGCCGCAACAAAAGCAGCAGGGCGACCGCCGTCCGCCACCATCACCCATCATCGGCGCCCTCGATACCGATCACGATCACACGCTCTCGGCTGAGGAAATCGCAGCCGCCGCCACCTCTCTCGCCACGCTGGACAAAGACGGCGACGGGGCCATCACACGTGAGGAACTCCCCGCGCCGCCGCCACCACCACGCGAGGGCAAGTCCCGCGACGAGGAAGGCAAAAAGACCGGCAAGCCCGACCGGAAGCCGCCTGCTCCACCCGCGCCACCGATCATCGCAACACTCGATGTGGATCACGACGGCATCATCTCCGCAGAGGAAATCAAAGCCGCTCCAGAAGCACTCAAGACGCTGGATAAAAACGACGACGGCCAACTGACTCCTGAAGAACTCCACCCCAAGGGAGGGGGCCGTCCGCCACGCGGAGAGCGTCCACAAGCTCCCCCACCGGAAGAGGCTGAGGAGCCATAATTTCCCCGGACTCCCCCGACCCGGCATGGCAGTCTCTGCCGTGCCGGGATTTTTTATTGTCCACCGGAGATCCCGGATCCGCCGATCCAAAGGAGAGATGGAAATCCCCCTCTCCACCGCAGAGTAAGCAGTGCCAGTGCCATGGGCCGGCTCCGTCCGCTCCCCATTCCGGGTCCTCCTTCAAACGTCGTCCCAAAACCCGTGGATCTTATCGATCTCACGCCGGTCCTTCTTCGTCGGCCGCCCCCCCGCCGCCTCTTGTTTCGCAATCTGCCATTGCTTGAGAGCTTCGTAGACGTCGGGAGCGGTCAGATCCTCGTAGCATATTTGGGCTTCGGGAGCACCCACCCGTTTCGCGATGACCCCCTTCACGGAAATTTTTCTGATGCCCGGGCCCTCCACGAACGGGATTTCCAACAAGTCCCCCACCTGCACGGGAGACGCCGGCTTCAGGGGATGTCCGTTGCGCTTCAGTTTTCCCGTCATGCACACATCCGCCGCGATGCCGCGGGTCTTGAAGAAGCGTGTGGCCCACAGCCATTTGTCGGCACGGATGGAATCGGACATGATCGTGATGAAACTTGGGCGATTCCGGCAAGGAGGGCGATGCCAAATTGAGGTGACACAACCTCCATGGCTTGGACTGTGTGCTTGCGGCCTATCGGATCCTCCCGCTACAAACGCGCGTGGCCGGGAAAAACATCGTCTATTTCGACTTGGAAACGCAGCGCAGCTTCGGCGACGTGGGGGGATTCTCAAACAAATCCAAAATGGGCGTCTCCGTGGGCGTCACTTACAGCACCGCGCGCGGGACGTATGAAATCTACCCCGAAAGTGAGATGGAAAAGCTCGGCGAAGAACTGGTCAAGGCGGATCTCGTCGTCGGCTGGAACCACATGCAGTTCGATTACCCGGTGCTGCAACCCTACGTTTTCCACACCATGGTCGAGCAAACGATCAATCTGGACATGATGCTGGAGCTTGAGAAAATCGTCGGTTTCAGGCTGAAGCTGGACTCGGTGGCGTCCGCCTCGCTCGGCATGGGCAAGACAGCGGATGGGCTCGACGCGCTGCGCTGGTGGCAGGAGCACAAGAAAACAGGACAGTTCGCCCCGCTGCGGAAGATCGCGGAATACTGTGCCTTCGACGTGAAGGTCACCAAATGCGTGCACGAATACGCGATGGAGCACGGATTGCTCAAATACGACGACAAGAGCGGCCGTGTCGCCGAGGTCGCGGTGGATTGGAAATAGCCAGGCTCCTTCCTCCGGGTGAAGCCATCCGGCCCCGCATGGGGAAAAAAGAGGGGCCCGGGCAAACCTCCCCTCTTTGCTCAAATCACAGCCAGCCAATCTGTTGGCACACCTTCACCACGGTCCAGATGAACACGATGGTGAGCGAGATGATGTAAACGTAAGCAGCGGCTTCGATGGATGAGCGGGTCATTGCGCGGGTCTTCTACCCAGATGGTGGGATTTCGCCAAGTGGAAAGTAGGCGGTGCCTGACAGCGGTCGCCGCTGCAACAGCAGCCCTCCCAATCTCGTTGGAATGCGGGACGATTGAGAGAGATGGGGTTCATGAAGAATTTCAGCGCTTTCCAAACGCAGCCGTCAGGGATGCCAGATCCGCTGGAGCGGCGCGATCCGCGGTAAGGATCGCGGCCTTTTGAAGCGAGATGATTTCGGAAATCCCTTTCCGCGAGAGCTCCAGCATGGCGGTCATTTCCTCGGACGAGAAAACGGCTTCCTCACCGCTGCCCTGAACTTCCACGAATTCGTTGGATTCCGTCATGACGACATTGAAATCCACCGAGGCATCCTTGTCCTCCGGATAGTTCAGGTCCAGCACGGGCACTCCCTGGTAAACGCCCGCGGACACCGCGGCGACAAGCTTTTTGACGGGGAATTGTTTCAACCGTCCCTCCGCCATCAACTTGTTCAGGGCGATGGCCATGGCGACACAACCGCCGCTGATGGAGGCGGTGCGGGTGCCTCCGTCGGCCTGGAGCACGTCACAGTCGATCCAGATGGTCCGTTGGCCGATTTTTTTCAAATCCACACAGGCGCGCAGCGCCCGACCGATGAGACGCTGGATCTCCGACGAACGCCCGTCGAGCTTGCCCCGGGAAATGTCGCGTGGCTTACGCTCCAAAGTGGAATACGGCAGCATGGAGTATTCCGCGGTGAGCCAGCCACCCTCGACCCGCTGGGCACGCATCCAGCGCGGCACGTCGTCCTCGATGGTGGCGGAACAGATGACGCGTGTGTCGCCAAAGGAAACCAGCACCGAGCCAGTGGCGTAAGGGGCCACGTTCGGAATGAAAGAGATAGGGCGGAGTTGATCGTTCTGGCGACCGTCTGGGCGTGTCATGGATACAGTGAAATCAACCACCGCACCTGCTGCAAGCGCGGAGAAATCTCACGCCTGTTGGAAACAATACGACCGATAGGAGAGCTGCCCGTCCCGAAGCGCGTTGTAAACCCGCGAACCCGTCACGCCGGCGAAGTCGCGGCCGAGGCCGTGCAGGAATTTCGGCAGCTTTTTATCCAGCAACGCCTGGGAGCTGGCGGAGTTTTTCTCCATGCCCCGCAGGACATCCGGACCGATGTCGCGGGTTTTGAGCTGCCGGAGAGGGATGTTTTCAATCGCTTTCTCCCATTCCGGAATGCCATCGCTGAAGCGGAAATCCGCATAGAGAAAGTGGCCGCCCGGCCGGAGAACGCGGGCCACCTCGCTGAGGAATTTCGGAAAATCCGGATAACAGTGGGAGGCCTCGACGTTGATAACGGCGTCGAACGTATGATCTGGAAACGGCAGGTTTCCGGCGTCTCCCTGAATGAAATCCAGCCCGGCGACGCGGTGGCGTTTTTTACAGAATTCGATGCCTTTCGGATTGAGATCGAGGCCGGTGTATTTCTCCGGACGCAAGGTGCGGGTGAGATAGGAAGCCCCGCCGCCGTGGCCGCAACTGACTTCGAGCACGTTTTTTCCCGCGAGATCCGCCTGGGTGCCGACGTGGTGGTAGAGTTGGACACACGCCCGGTGCGGTTCGTCCGCAGGCTCCAGTGGGATGCCAAGCGGCGGCTCGGTTTCGAAAGCGTAATTCAGGAAAACCACCCCTTCTTCATGGAGCCTCCGGGTAAGGAAGGGATACCACAGCCTCCAGATGGCCTTGCGGATGGGGCCGATGGCGAAGAGATGATCGATGATGGGCATGTTCAGAGTTCTTCGTCCGGTTGTTCCTCGTCGCCCATTTCCTCGGCCTTCTTTATCTCCTCTTCATCCTCCGCACTCATCGCCTCGTTCTCGTCAGGTACCGGCACGCGTTCGACGGTGACGGGGGGAACCGGTTCGGGTGTCGCACGGGCCTCGCCCCGCATTTTCGGGATTTTTTCGAGAATCGCGCGAGCCTCGGCGAGCGATGCCTGGTACTGGCCCATCTGGCCGGAGGACAGGATTCCGTCGAAGCAATTGAGAGTCTCTTCCAGATCACGTCGCTGGCTATCAAGCACCTTTTGATGGGCCTGGGCCGGATTTTCCGACGGAGCTCCGTCTTCATCGATTTTGGTGAGCAAAAGGATGCCATCCATCGAGAGTTCCTTGTTGTTCGTGGGCAACATGGACTTGTCCAACAAGAGCGTGGCAGCGTCTGGAATCGCCTGCATTTCGTTCTTCGCCCTCAGTCTCAGACGCTTGAGAACCTCCTCACGCTGCTCGGGCGAGAGATCGATGTCCTCGATGGCTCCCAGAATCATTTTCTGGGCGCGGGATTCGACCCGGTTTTCCCGTTCGCGGACCCTCAGTTCCTGGAACTTCGCCAGTTGCTCTGGAGAAAGCAGCTTGGTAAGTCCTTCCTCGATGGCTTTTCCACGCGTGGCCAGGTCCTGGAGAACCGGTACATTTCCGTCCATGGCGGCCTGCACGTCCTCGATAAGCTTGATGATATCCCCCTGTTGATCGATACTCAGGCCCAGCGCTTCGGTCAGGCGGAGCATACGGGCTTCATCGCGGGTTTTCGGCCCTTTGTCAGCCGCGTCGGCAAGCGGGAAGTCGCTGGCTTTGACATCTTTCGGCCGCTTGTTGTCGCCAGACGGGCTGGTGACGCCGGACTCCGCGCGCGGAAGCCGCTTGGCCGGGGACTCCTCCACCTGCCGGGCCGCCGTGGCGGCAGGATTGCCGGGCTTCGCCACCCATGCGAGGGTGAAGCCGAGAACGGCGGTGACGGCGGGAAGTAGGAACTTGGATTTCATGCGGTGCGGATGGCGGTGATCGCTGCGGCCATGTCGGCCGCGCGGAAGGTGGACGAGCCCGCCACCATCACATTCGCTCCAGCGGAATAGCAGCGGGCGGCGGTGGTGGCGTCGATGCCTCCATCCACTTCAACGTGGTAGCGCAGCCCATTTGTCTGTCGAAATGCCGTGGCCGCGGAGATTTTCTCCAAAACCTCCGGCATGAACGCCTGCCCGCCGAAGCCCGGGACCACCGTCATGCAAAGCAGCAGGTCGATTTCTCCGAGGAATGGAACCACCTCGCTGAACGGCGTGGCCGGGTTCAGCGCAAGGCCCGCCTGGCAACCCGCCTCCCGGATGCGCCGGAGCGTTTCCGCCACATCGTGCTCCGCTTCGACGTGGACCGTGATGAGATCCGATCCTGCGGAAATGAACCGCTCGAGGTAGTGGTCCGGCCGGGAAATCATCAGGTGCACGTCGAGAAAAATGTCGTTCGACTCATGCACCGTCTGGATCATGGCCGGGCCGAAGGAAATGTTGTCCACGAAATGGCCGTCCATCACGTCCATGTGCATCCAGTCCGCCCCGGCATGGATCGCCCGGCTGACTTCTTCCCCCACGCGCGAAAAATCCGCCGCCAGCAATGAGGGGGCGATCACTCGGTCCGTAAAAATTTTCGGTATCACAGGCGGGATACGAACCACGGATTCCCCCATCCCGCACGGAAAATTTTCACGGACCTCGGACCCGGGCCGTGCGAATTGTAAAATTGACAGATGGACGGGGATCTCTAACAGATATCGAAGATGAAATACAAAATCGCATTCCCGGGACGGCTGGCTTCCTGGCTGGGTATTATGAGTGTCCTATGCCTGAGCCTTCCCGCGTCAGCGGCCACTCTCATTCTGCGAGACTGGGCCAGTCTGCCTTTTCCTCCGGATGCGACTCATGCGGACCGATACCCCTTCCCCAACGAATTCACGCTGTCCGAGACCAATCCCATCACACAGATCGAGATGGACTACCGCAACCTGCCGAATATTCCCGGAGTGGGAATCCACGAGATAAAGAGCGCGGCATTTTTGTTCGCGCCTGCCGATGTCGCCAGCACGACGATCTTTGAAAACACTGCGGAGAGATTCTGGGCGCGCATCGTGTTCAGAACCGCAGGGGGAGATCGCCGGTTGACCGGTCTCAACGACCCATCGGCACCCTCTTTCGTGGCCTTCCATGGATCAGCCGCGGGAGGAGCGAATACATCAACAAAATGGACCGTCACCTACCTGAACGGAGCAACCGCTGTTTATGACAACGGGATCGTTCCCGAGCCGGGCACCATGGCAGTGGTCGCGATTTCGGCCGTTTTGGGGTTGTCGTGCCGGAGGAGGCACGTGACGGGAGCCACGGCATAAAGGAAAAGGCAACTGCTTCAGATTGCATCCCGTCCTCGCACCCGCTACGCCTCCGGCGTGGAAAACGAAGGCCCCATCATCGACCTGCAGAGCGACGCCTATTTCATGGGCCAGGCCCTGCGCGAGGCCCGCAAGGCCTACGCCGCGGGAGAAGTCCCTTGCGGGGCGGTCATCGTCCGGGACAGCCGCATCATCGCCCGGGCCTGGAACCAGGTGGAAACACTCAAGGACGCCACCGCCCATGCGGAAATGCTCGCGCTCTCCGCGGCCCAGGTCGCCGTGGGGGACTGGCGGCTGGAGCGATGCACGCTCTACGTCACCAAGGAGCCTTGCCCGATGTGCGCCGGGGCCATCGTCCACTGCCGCCCGGAACGCGTCGTTTTCGGTTGCCCTGATAGCAAAGCGGGAGCCGCCGGCGGATGGATCAATCTGCTGGAGGCGAATCCCCCGCTCAACCACCGCTGCGACGTCACCTCGGGAGTGCTCGGCGAGGAATGCCTCTACCTGCTCCAGAGCTTCTTCCGCGAAGCCCGGGAGCGGAAAAAAATCGAACGCCTCAACGGCGGAACACCGGAGACCGGGGGGGACTGATCCCCGGTCGCCGGATATCCCGACCCGGAGGCGGATCCCATGACCGACCTCCCTGTTTATCCAGTAATCCTCTTCTTGCTTCCCTCGTCCTACATGTTAGGAATGCGGGTCTTATGCGTTTCCTAATCCTGCCCTTCCTCATCGCCCCGCTCGCGTTCGCCCATCCGGATCACGGCACCAAGCCGGGAGACGATCCCGGCACGGCGGTGAAAACCGGCAATGGCGCATGGTCCTACGAAGCGGTTCCGCACTGGGGTGAACTGCCGGGCGGAAAAATCATCGGCCCCACCCACGGTGGTGTGGTCGTGGATGACGACAGCGGGTTGATCTACGTTTCAACGGATTCCGCGCTTTCCGTGCTCGTCTATGAGCCGGGTGGCAAGCTTCGCGACACCATCGCCCCGGAATGCCAGGGATTCCACGCCATGGCCATCCGCAAGGAAGGCAACAAGACGGCCATCTACGGAGCCCAGCTCAACGGCAACAATCCGCCCCTCCGCATTTGCAAAATCGACACCAGGGGGAAACTCCTGCTGGAAATTCCCAACGCCTCCACCGGTGAAGTCCCGGGCGGTTGGAGTGGGGTCACGGGCGTCACCGTCGCCCCGGACGGAGCCATCTTCGCCTCGATGGGCTACGGCTCGAACATCATTCACAAGTTCGACGAGAACGGCAAACTCTTGAAATCCTTCGGCAGCAAAGGGCCGGATGAAAAGCAATTCAACACCCCTCACGGCCTCGCCATCGACACCCGCTTCGGCGATCCGCGCCTGCTTGTCGTGGACCGCGAGAAGCGCCGCCTCGTCCACCTCGATCTCGAGGGCAATTGGATCGGCGTGCACGCGTCGAACCTGCGCCGCCCCTGCTCCGTGAGCATCCTCGGGGACACCCTTGCCGTTGCCGAGCTTGAATCGCGGGTGACCATCCTCGACAAGACCGGCACCCCCGTTTCCTTCCTTGGTGACAATCCGGACAAGTCCCAGTGGGCCAACTTTGGTGTCGCCCCGCAGGACATGAAGCTCGGAATCTTCACCGCTCCCCACGGCCTCAGCTTCGACAAGGCGGGCAACCTCTATGTGCAGGATTGGAACAAGACCGGTCGCGTGACGAAGCTCACGAAACTGTGACATCCCGTCGGTCGCAATCCGCTTGGGAATGTTTCAACCTGTTCGGAGATGGTGGAAAATCCGGCGGCTTTTCCAACACCATCCTCATTGACATGGGCGGAAAAAACCGTCGAATGCCATCAAGTTGAAAGTCATCATCTTCATCCCCCCCATCGCGGCGGTGGTCCTGGCAGGGAGCCTGCTCTCCACGCAGCATCATTCCATCTCCACGTTGGAAATTGAAAGCACGCGGCTGCGCGAACGCATCGCCAGAGCAAAGGCGTCGCCGGAGGAAACGCATTCAAAACAGACAGCCAAGTCCGCTCAGGCGAAGTCCAAGGACGCGCCGGACTGGAAAAAAATTTCTGAAGCGATGCTGGAAATGCGGACCAACGGCGGCATGGGCGACATGCGCGAAATGATCCGCATGCACCAGCGCCTTCAGGCCATGACCAAGGAGGAGATCGTCGCCGCTTTGGACGAGATCGCCGCCCTCGACCTGTCGCCGGCGGCCCGGTCCGCCTTGGAGCAGATGTTCGTCGAACCGCTTGCGGAAAAAGATCCGGAGCTGGCGCTCAACCTTTTCTCAGACCGGTTTGGGGACGACCGCGGCGACCTCATTTGGCAACTTTCGAACGCGTTGGGAAAATGGTCGAAAAAGGACCCGGTCAAGGCCACCGCCTGGTTTGATCAACAGATCGCCGCAGGGAAATTCGACAGCAAGTCGTTGGATGGGAAAAACCGGATGCGGATCCAGTTCGAGGGCCGCCTGATCTCCACCCTCCTCGCCTCGGATGTCCAAGGAGCCGGCCAGCGTCTCGCCGGTCTTCCGGAAGAGCAGCGTGCGGAGGCGTTGCAATCGGCCAACCCCGGCCAACTCAAGGAGGAGGACCAGAAGGCCTACGCGGATCTCGTCCGTTCGCAGATACCGGAGAACCAGCGGAACCACACCCTCGCCGAGCTCGCATCAAACCTGGTTTCCAAGGGCTATCCGGAAGTGACCGCCTATCTGGACCGAATCGCCGCCAGCTCCGACGAACGGAGGGCCGCGGTGGAACAGGCCGCCACCACAAAAATCAGGCAGTCAGGTCGTGAGAAAGAGATTACCACCGAAGACATCGACGCCATGCGTGGATGGGCGGAATCGCAGGTCCCCGGCAGCGCGGACGCCATGACCGGCAAGGCCCTCACAAGTTCCTACCGTGACCGTGGGAAATTCACTTTCTACAATGCCGCCGCACTCGCTGTGAAGTATCACGAAACCAGTGGAAATGACGAGGTTCTCGTCAATTTCCTCGGCGGTTGGGAGGCTCGTGAACACAAGGAGGAGTCCGCCAGACTCGCCGGGAAAATTTCCGATGAGAAACGCCGCGAGGAGATCCTCAAGAACCTCAAGTAAGCCAGGCAGCCACCGTCATGAAAATTTCCATCGCCATCTCGATCCTCATCCTCGCACTCGCCGCCGCATTCGGCTGGCGTGGCAGCCAGCGGCTGGAAGTGGTCCGCAAGGACCACAGTCGGCTTGTCGCCGAAGCGGCGCAACTTGGCATCGCCGCGGACACCGCACATCCCGCCGGCTCCGCCCCGCTCACCAAACGGACGGAACGGGAAGACCAGGAAAAGGCAGCCCGGCTCATCGCGAAGGAGTTCATCGCCTTCGCAAGGGAGATGGAAGCCGCCGAGAGCAAGGGCCAGGCTCCGGACGAAGCGGCGCAGAAACGCATCATGGAGATTCTCGACCGGTTGATGTCGCTGGATGGTAAGCAGCTGAAGATCCTCATCGCCGAAGTCCGGGCCACGCCGGACCTCAAGGATGATACCCGGGAAGGTCTTATCGGCTTTTCCGTCATGAGCCTCGCCAGCGAACACCCGCAGGCCGCTCTGGCGCTGTTCACCGAATCCGCGGACATCTTTACCTCGAACGGAATGGGCGAACATCTCGTCTCCTCATCCCTGGGCAACTGGGCGAAAAGCGATCCCGCCGCCGCTCTCGCATGGGTGCGTGCCAACAGTGCGAAATTTCCCGATCTCATCACCCAGGACGCCAAGCGCGGCCTCATCCAGGGAGCCGCCACGAATGATCCCAGACTCGCCTTCAAGCTCATCGGGGAGCTGGGCATCGAGGAACCCAATGAAACCCTTTCCGGAATCGCCCGCGCTGCCAAAACTCCGGAGGCGCGGACCGCCACCTTCACCGCCCTCCGCGAATACCTCGCCACGATCAATGATGAAGAAGCGCGCAAAAGAGCGGCCGGCACCGCATCCGTGAACTTGGGAAGCGGCCTGGCGGCGGATGGGTTCGAATCCGCCACGAAATGGTTGGACTCCTCGGACATGACCCCTGCGGAACTGGAATCCGTGGTCAATGGAATCTCCGGCGGAGCCGCCAAAGCCGAGACGGGCAGGTGGGTCGGCTGGATCAGCGAAAAACTCCCCGCCGACAAGGCGGACAACAGCATCCGGGATCTGGTCAGGCAATGGACCCGGAACGACTACCAGGCCGCCGGCACGTGGCTGGGCACCATGCCTGAAGGTCCCGCGAAAAACACATCGGTAAGAAGCTACGCCGAAACCATCTCGAAGTATGAGCCCGAAGCAGCCGCGCAATGGGCCGTGACCCTGCCACCCGGCAAGGAACGCGACCGGACGCTAAGGAACATCTATCACAACTGGCCGAAAAAGGACGAAGCGGAAAAAGCGGCGGCCGAGGCGTTCAAGGCGCAGCACGGCATCGAATAGGAATCATTCCGGAAGACCATCATTCTTCTCACGCGGACCTGCGCCAGCCGTCGTGATCGTGTTTTTCCGCCAGTGCCACCACCCGCAAGGGCCGCCGTGGAATACGGCCTGCCTTGGCCGCATCCCTGACCAGGTCTTCCAGCGTCAATGGAGCGAACTCCCGCTCATAGGTCCCCGCGCTCGCGGCCCCCGTGATGACTCCGGCCACCGCCTCGGCGGGGTCGGAAATGAGCGAAAGGCTCTCCTCGAGCAAATGCGCGAGATCCTCACGGTCCTCCGGCAGATCAAAGACCGCCGCCAGCACATCGTGCGACGCCTGGGCCGTCGCAGCCAACGCGGCGGATGTGGAGCTTCCGGACGACAGTCCATGGAACATATAGCCGTTTCCCGATCCCAGCACCGCATGAATGCCATCATGAATCGCCAGGAGCCTGATGGATTCCACCTTTCCCGCCGCTTCACGATGGTTGGCGAGGCGGTTCAGGAAACGGGTGGCGATGTGATCCCAGGCAAGGATCATCGAGTCGAGCAACGGGTTGTTCAGGTCGAAGGCCAGCGCGGTGACCAGACGGGAAAATTGAGGTGTGGGAAGATGCATGATGTTGGAAAATGAAGGTGGAGAAACAGGAGAGCGGCGGCGGAATGGTCCGCTCCGGTCGTGAGACCGGGGCGGACCTTTTTACCAGCCAACCACGGCGTTCAAAAAAAGGATGGGGCGATACCAGCGATGAGGCGGAACAGTTTCCCACCGGGCGGAAAAAGCAGCGGCGGATCAACAAAGACCGTCTGCCGCGACGAACATCGCGAGCGGAGAATGGGCAGCCTGAAGTTTCATGATTCGCGGAGGTGAGAAGGGTGTTCCCGATCTTGCCACGCACCTCACACAGAAGGTGGCGACGACCGAATCTGGTCCGGCTTTCCGAATAAGGCAAGCATTAAATTACTATATTAAGCAATTTTATAATGTTTTAATTATCGGGCCATGCGCCTCGGTTTCTCCGTTGACAGCAGGAATCGATATCCGGGAAATTCTGTTTTGTTGAAACCGCTCCAGTTCCTACTTCCGGCAGCGACATTGGTTCTCGGTTCCTATTGGATCACCCACCAGGTGGGGACGCTTGCGGAGGTGGAACGTGGCAACTTGGAACTGAAGACCAAGATCCGGAGCGGTTCCGTTTCCCGCTTCGATCAGCCGACGGAGACAGAGGAGCCGGTCATCAGGATCGGAAACGATTCCCACCCTCCGGACTGGAAAACAATCCTCGCCCGGTTTTCACAAATCAAAACCGGCACTCCATACAATCCAAATATCATCAACCAGCAGCTCGGCGCGATGGATTCGGACGAATTGCTCGCCGCCTTGGATGAGATCGAGAGGTTGGAGGCATCGCGCCGGGAGAAGGATTGGCTGGTCGCGATGGTGGTCGGACCGCTGATGAAAAAGAACACCGAGGCGGGACTCGACCGTTTTATCGATCGACTCGAAGACGCCGGAAGCGGATTCCTCGACGACTTGAACCGGGCCTTCGGGCAATGGGTGGAGGACAACCCGGCGGGTGCGCGGGCATGGTTTGATCGCCAGATCATGGCTGGAAATTTCGACAGCAGGACGATCGATGGCAGATCCCGGTCCCGAGTGGAATTCGAATCGATTCTGATGAAATCCATGCTGGCGGCAAATGTGTCGGACGCGCGTGACCGGCTTGCCGGGATGCACCAGGACCAGCGGGTCGAGGTGATGCAGGCATTCCAAGTCCCGGAGCTCAACGACCAGGAAATCAAAAATTATGCGTCTCTCGTCCGGGAACAACTGATGGAGGAGGATTCAAACCGTGTCATCGCGCGGACCACGGCCCGCGCGTTGATCCAATCCGACCTCGCCGGGGTGTCCCTCCAGTTGGATCGTATCGGCGCGACGCCGGCGGAACGCGTGGAGGCGGTCAAACAGGTGTGGTCGAATATCGAGATGGGTTTCGGCCCCTATCGCAGGTTGAGTCTCGAAAGGATCGATGCCGCACGAACGTGGATGACGTCCCAGGCGCCGGATGCGGATGTGGAACGGATGATCGGCGGAACATTGGCCAAGGCCGCCAGGCAGGGAAGCCTGTCGTTTCCGGAGGCGCTGGCACAGGCCATTGTCTACTATGAAAATAGTGGCAAAGAAGACGGACTGGCGGGCTTCCTGGAAAGTGATGTCGCGGCGGAGCACCGTGCCGAAGCGATCCCTCTGCTGGACAAGGTGTCCGACACGGAGGTCCGTACCAGGCTGGTGAAAAAACTCGAATCGGGAGACCGGTGAATCATGAGAACCTCCCTTTCACTCACGCTCGTCCTGCTGGCGGTGATCGTCCCGATCGGATGGAAAAACCATCACAAGATCCAACATGCTCTGGATGTCCGGCAGCGCCTTGAAAAAGAAACCGCCGGTTCCGCCCTCGATTCCGGCCCGGGCGGTTTCCCCACCAAACGCCCCAGGGAAACACGCTCTCCGGACGCAGGACAACTCACCGCGGACATCCTCGCCTTCCTGAAGGAGCCGAAAAAGCCAGCTCCGGACGGGAAGGATGTCCACCTCGGGAGTCTCAGCGGACGCATCCGCGAGCTGAACGCGGGCGAGCTGAAGCAGCTCGTGGCCGATCTGAATTCCACTGATCTCCCTGAGAGCGGGGATCGCGAGAATCTCATGAGGATTTCCCTCCGCATCCTCACGGAGAAGAGCCCGCAACAGGTGCCGCTTCTCTTTTCCCAGATGCCGGATTTATACAAACGTCTTGCCCCGGCGGAATCCATCGTTGCCGCGGCACTTGGCGAATGGGCGAAAAGGGATTCATCAGCGGCGGTGGAATGGTTCCGTGAGAATTCAAAACAGCACCCGGAGCGGTTTTCCGCGCTGACGGGATCCGCCCTCGTCAGGAACGCGTCCGAGCAGGACCCGACGCTGATGTTCAAATTCATCCGGGAGCTTGGAGTCACCGAACTCTCGATGGATCGCCTCGTCCCTCAATCGGGGAAAACGCCCGAGGGCAGGACATCGATCTTGAAGGCGCTTAGGGAGCATCTCGCCACCCTGCCGGACAAGGCGGAGTCGGAAAAAATCCAGTCGCAGGTCCTCGGAGAATTCGTTCGCCAGACCGTTTACGAAGGCTACCCCGCAGCTACCCGATGGTTGGAGTCATCCAGGCTGGAGCCGGAAGAGCTGGCGGTTTTCGCCAGGCATTTGGGCAGTTGCGGCATGTATGACGAGACAGGGAAATGGACCGAATGGATGAGCCGGAAACTGCCTCCCGCCCAAGCCTCGGAAACGATCCAAACCATGGTCGCCAGCTGGAGCCGGACCCACTACAAGGCCGCCGGACAGTGGTTGGCAACCGCCCCGGAAGGTCCGGCGAAAACAGCGGCCATCCGCGGTTATGTCGAAACCGTTTCCCGTCACGACCCGATGAATGCGGCGCAATGGGCGATGACCCTGCCGGCGGGAAACGACCGGGATTCGACACTCAGGCTCATCCACCAAAACTGGCCGGAGGGAGATTCCCCGGAGAGGGATGCCTTTGCCAAAAAACACGGGATTGATTGACCTCCCGAACCGGGGACTTCCGCCTTCGCCTTTCAGTCGGTAGGATGAAATTTCCAAAAAATATTTGTCCGTTTTCTTCCGCGCCCGGACAGATCCATTCCAGAACATGCAGAACACCTCCCCCACCGATGCCGAACTCCTAGCCGAATGGGTGAGGCATCAGCGTGAGGCCGCGTTCCACCAACTCGTGACGCGCTATGCCGGGCTGGTCCACGCCGCAGCCCGGCGCATTGGCAACGATGATGCTCTGGCAGACGAGGCAACCCAACTCGTTTTTATCCTGCTAGCCCGGAAAGCAGGATCGCTCGTCTCGCGAGGGTCGCTGGCTGGTTGGCTCCACCTCACCGCAGTCATGCAGACGAAAAATCTGCTGCGCGCCTCCCGCCGTGAAAACCGCAAGCGCACCTCGCTGCAAGCCGCCATGCAAAACCAACCCCATCACCCGCACGATTCATGGAAGGAAATGCAGCCAGAGCTTGATGAAGCGCTCGCCGCATTGTCGGAAAAGGATCGGGAAGCGCTTTTGCTGCGTTTTTACCGATCCCTCGCAGTCAGGGAAGTGGCCCTGATCCTTGGCATCGCCACGGACTCCGCGCAGAAACGCATCGACCGCGCCACAGGGCGGCTTCGTGAGAAACTCGCGAAACGGGGTTGCGTGGCAGGTGGCTCCCTGACCGCCGCCATGCTCACAGGTTTCACCTCCGACGCAAAGGCGGCGGGACTGCCGATTTCCGCCCTGACCAGCAAGGCCATCGCCGCTGGATCCTCCACTTCCCTGACTCTCCCCATCCTCCTGACCACCGTCATGAAAGCCACCACCTTCGCGCCACCCGTCATCGCCCTCATCCTCGGCGGTGCGTGGATCGTCACCCAGCGGCAAACCATCCAAGCGCTGGACCGGCACAGCGATCTCTTGGAAACCACAGTTTCCACCCGCACCTCCGCTCTCATAGCCGACGCCTCACCCGCGAAACTCCAGCGGAGCAACACTTATAAAAACAGCAGGCTTTCGATCGACTGGAGCGTCGTCGCCGAACAATTCGCGAAGGCGAACCCGCCCGGCCAGCTCAATAAGGTCGACCAATTCATGTTGGAGAAGCGGTTGGGTGAAATGACGCAGGAAGATTTGCTGGCCGGGATCGATGATATTTCGAGCCTTGATACTACCAGGGAGATGAAGGAGAGTATGGAGGAAGCTCTTCTGCGCGTGCTCGGCGGGAAATTCCCTGAATTTGCGGTGGTCAGTCTGATCCGGCGCTATCAAGACGCCACCGGGCCCGTCCCGCTCTGTCTTGCGGAGGCGTTCGGAAAATGGGCGCATTACGATTTCGCAAAAGCCTCCGCATGGATGGACGAACAGATCGCCGCCGGAACATTCGACTATAAATCTCTCAGCGGGGAAAACTGGCTGCAGAACAAACTCCAACAGGTCGTGGTAAAATCGCTTCTTTCCCAACCGGGCGACGCCGCCACCCTCCGCGTGATGCAGGTGCCGGAGGAGTCGCGCGAGAACTTTCTCCTCGAAGTGGCGTTGGATCCGCTGAAGCAGGACGAAACAGCCTCTTTCGCCAAACTGGTCAGGAACTCGCTTCCAGTCACCGGACAGCAGAAGGTGTTCAGTTGGGCGGCCTGCAAATTGGCCGAAGACCTGCCAGCGGTCGCGCCGTTTCTGGAGAACATCGGAGCCACATCCGAGGAGCGCGCGTTCTGCGTGGCAAATGTCGCGGTTTCCAAAATTGGAAACATTTCTCTCCAAAGAAAAATCGGCGGCACCGACATCGCCGCGATCCGCAAATGGATCGGAGAGCAGTTGCCGGAAGCCGTGGATCAGGTCACCGCCCGGGTGCTGGACAATGCGGTGCGGATGCGGGCCAAAACGACCTTCTCCGAAGCCGCCGCGTTCGCAGTGGAGTTCTCCCACTCCAGTGGAAATGACGAACTCCTCGGCGAGTTTTTAAAAAGTTCCGCGGCACAATCCAACAAGGATCATGCCCGTACCCTCGCGGAAAAAATCTCCGATGAAGCCCTCCGTAAGGAGATCCTCAAAAGCCTAGACTGATTCCCCGATCATGAAAATCTCCATCGCCGTCACCTTTCTCATCCTCACCCTCGCCGCAGGCATCGGTTGGACCGACCGGCAACGACTCATTGTCGCGACCGCGAGGAACGCCCGACTCGTCTCACGCGCCGCAGAACTCCGTATTCCTGCCTCCTCCCCCACACTGGAACACTCCGCCCCTGTTACCAAACGCGACCGCGACACCCACGACACCGTCGCCAGGGAATCCGTCGGCAGGTTCCTCGCATGGATGCGGCAACTCGATGAAATCCAAAAAACCGGCCTGGCGATCGATGACGCGACGCAGAAAGAAGTAATGATGCAACTGGCCTCCTTCGGCCCTTCCGAAATGGAGATGCTGCTGATCGAAGTGCTCGATAAGAACGAATTCGGCGGGAAGCTCCGCGACGTCGTCCTCTCCATTCCCATGTTGAAACTCGCCAGCGTCAATCCTCTGACAGCGCTGCGCCTCCTGCCGAAATTTTCCGCTACGACACGGGAAGACTCCGACCCGATTCTGGCCAAAGTGATCGAAACTTCCCTGCCCGCCGGAGGACGGACCGATCCCCTAGCGACGGTCGCATGGCTGCGGGAGAACGGAGGGAATTACTCAAAGTTCATCAGGGAGGATGACAAGAGGGGGATTTTATCGGGAGTCGGAAGAAAAGACCCGGCCCTCGCGTTCAAGCTCATCGGAGATTTGGAAATCAAGGACAACCACCAAGCGCTCAAGGCCATTCTCAGTGCGCCAAAGACACCGGAGGAACGCACCGCAACCCTGACGGTTCTCCGCCAGCACCTCGCCACCATCACGGACGAGGATTCCCGTAAGGAAATGTCCAAGTCGGCGGTCGCACACCTTGCGAACTGTTCGCACCAGTACGGCTATGACACCACGATCGAGTGGCTCGCCTCCGCGCGGCTCACCCCTGCGGAGTCGGATGCGTTCCTTTCCACCCTGGTTTATTCCAACGTGAAAAAAGACGCTCCGAAATGGATCGGTTGGATGGAGGAAAATCTCCCGCCAGATCGAGCGGATGAGCATGTTTCCACCATGATGATCGACTGGACGCGGCAAGATTATCAAGCAGCGGGCAAATGGCTGGCCACCACTCCGCAGGGCGCGGCAAGGAACACCGCCGTCCGGGCTTATGCCACCACGGTTTCCACTTACGAACCCGAAGCCGCCACCCAATGGGCGATGACCCTTCCCGCTGGAAAAGACCGCGAACGGACGCTGCGGCAGATCTACGACAACTGGCCGCAGGAAGAATCCGCGGCGAAAGCCGGTTTCGCCAGGGAACACGGGATCAGATGAGTTCCGGCCTGTGGAGCGGCGGCGCAGCCGGCGGGTGGACGCGGGAAATGAAATCACCGGATTTTTTTGTCCGGTATCCGGGGTGACATGACACTCTTTTTCAGAACATGGAAAAGTCCGCGCCATCCGACCCCGAACTGCTCGCCGAGTGGCTGGAGCAAGACCGCGAAGCCGCGTTCCACGCGCTGGTCGCCCGCTACGCCGGACTCGTGCATTCGACAGCCAGAAGAACCTGCCGTGACGACTCGATGGCGGGCGAGGTTTCCCAGCTCACTTTCATCGCGCTCGCACAAAAGGCGAGATCCCTCACCTCATGCGCATCGCTCGGCGGCTGGCTCCACCTCACCGCGATGATGCAGGCGAAAAACCTGATCCGCAAATCCCAGCGGGAAAACCGCAAACTCCAGCACCTGCAGGCAGCCATGGAATCCGAGCCACCCCGCCCGTCCCACGATGTCTGGCAGGAAATGCAACCCTTGCTCAACGACGCTCTCGCCTCGTTGTCGGAAAAAAATCGCGAAGCATTGTTGCTCCGGTTTTACCGCTCACTGTCCGTTCGGGAAATCGCCCGGACACTCGGCATCGCGACGGATGCGGCCCAAAAACGCATCGACCGCGCGACCGAACGCCTTCGCGGCAAGCTCGCGAAACGCGGATGCGCCGCAGGCGGCTCGCTGGCCGCCGTCATGCTCGCCGGTTTCGCCACCGACACACAGGCCGCCGCACTGCCGGTTTCCCTGCTCGCCTCCAAGGCTCTCGCCGCAGGCACCGCCGCCACGGGCGCCTTTCCCGGAACCACCTCCTTTTTTAATGGCGGGAGTCTCCGGGGCGGAATGAATTCCGCGCTCCATTTTCCACCCATCTCCACCCTTCCCTCACACGCTGCAGATCCCCACCGCCTGCCGCAGGCTCTCCAGTGGATTTTCCGCCAGCGGAATGAACTCCTGCCCGACGAACCCGTCATAACCCGTTTCCACAATCGCACGCATGATGGCGGGGTAGTTCAGCTCCTGGGTGGAATCGATTTCATTCCTGCCCGGGCAGCCGCCGGTATGGTAGTGGATGAACCAGCGGTGGTTCTCACGGATGGTGCGGATGACATCACCTTCCATGATCTGCATGTGATAGACGTCGTAAAGCAGGCCGAAATTCCCGCTGTCCAACAGCTCGCACAACCGGACACCCCACGCGCTGTGATCGCATTGGTAGTCCGGGTGGTCGATCCTGCTGTTGAGCAGTTCCATCACGAGCGTGATGCCCAGCTCTTCCGCCAATGGCAGCAGGCGGCGCAGACCGGTGGCGCAATTCCGAAGCCCCTCCTCATCGCCGAGCCCCTCGCGGTTGCCGGAAAAGACGATGACGTTTTTCACTCCGGCGGCGGCGGAAGCCCGGAGGTGGGGTTCGTAGATTTCCACGAGGGTGTCGTGGTGTTCGAGACGGTTGAAGGCCTTTTCAATGCGCCCGACTTCGATTCCATCGGGGGTTTTTCCCGTGGGAAAGCTCATCATCGCACAGACCAGTCCGTGGCTTTTCAACAAGGGCATGTCCTCGGGCATCACCAGTTCTATGGAGGAGATGCCAATGTCATTCGCGGCGAGACAGAGGGTTTCCAACGGTATGTCGGAATAACACCAGCGGCAGAAGGAATGGTTGATGCGGGACATGGCGGAGGACCATGAACATCGAACGCCGGACGCTCAACATTGAACATCGGAAGGAAGCGAAACAAAGAAGAACCACCGGTATCCCGGTGTCACGCCACGCCGAGGCGTTCCCGGAGGTCGGCGGTCCATAGGACTGCGACGATCTCCTCTTGTGCGGCTTCCATGGTGGCGCGTTCGCGGGAATCCTCGTCTTCGTGCCCCGCCAGATGCAGCAGTCCATGCACGAAATAGCGCAGGATCTCACGAGCGAGCGGCTCCCCATATTCAGCAGCCTGCCGCTCCGCCACTCCGGCTCCGATGACGATCTCCCCGTGATGGAAGGTGATCACATCGGTCGCTCCCTCGATGTTCATGAAGTCGCGGTGGACCTGGTCGCTGGTGGCGTCATCCACAAGGGCGACCTCGAGCGTTGCCAGGTGGGAAAGAGGCGAGTCGTCTTCGGCGGCGTTCTCCAGTGCCAGCCGCGCGGCCTCGTGGGCGATGCTTTCAAGCGCCGTGAGCCAGCTTTCGGGGATTTCCGTGGCTTCCTGGTTGTTGCCAATGATGACTTCGAGCGACATGATAATGGTTTTCCGTCTGAAAGGCATCAGGCACGCTTCGGCATCGGGATGACACGTCCGCCGTGGCTGGGATCGCTCGAGAGCCGCTTGGTGGCGGAGGCTGAATCGTCCTTCGGGTAGTCGATGCGGCTGTGAAGCATGCTGCGCAACGTGCTGGAGAAGCTGTCCTTGACCAGGGCGAGCTCGCGGAGAGTGAGCGGGCATGCGTCCAGCTGGCCATCGTTGATTCTCGTCCGGACAATGTCGTCGACGAGCGCGCGGATCTTCGCCGGCGTGGGTTTTTGCAGCGAGCGGGAAGCGCTTTCCACACTGTCCGCCAGGGAAATGATGCCGCTCTCACGCGTGCTCGGGCGGGGGCCGGGGTAACGGAAATTCTTCTCCTCCACCATCGGGAGATCCTCCGGGTTTTCCAAACGGCGGTCGACTTTTTCCATCTCCGCCTTTTTCTGCTCCTGTGCCCGACGGTAGAAATAATAGACCAGCGAATCCCCGTGATGTTCCTGGATGACGTCGATGATGCGCGGGTTGAGCTTGTTTTTCACCGCCAGATCGACGCCGTCCTTCACGTGGGCGATGATGATGAGCGAACTCATCGTCGGGGTCAGGGTGTTGTGGGGATTTTCACCACCATCGTGTTGGTTCTCAATAAAATAGCCGGGCTTTTTCAGCTTCCCCACGTCATGGAAATAAGAACAAACCCGGCACATCGGTGCGTTCGCCCCGACTTTTTCCGCCGCCGCTTCCGCCAGCGAGGCCACCACCAGGCTGTGGTGGAAAGTCCCGGGCGCTTCGAGCTGCATCTGGCGCAGGAGCTTGTGATTCAAGTCGCTCAGTTCCAGCCAACTGATGTCGGTGGTAAGGTGGAAGGCTCCTTCGAAAAGCGGCAGCAGTCCGCTGATGAGCAGGGCCGTGAGCACCGCCGTCCCGAACGCCGCAGCACTGCCATTCCCCAGGAGTTGCAGGTGATCCATCGATTGCGGTCCGAAAACGGCGACGAGATCCAGCCGGCCGAGCACCAGTCCGGTCACGAGGGTGACCGCGCCAATATAAATTCCCGCCTGCAGGAGCTGGAGGCGCTTCCTTACCTGATAGGCAAGCAGAACGCTGGTCATACCCGCCACCAAGCTCAGGATCAGATAGCCGAGGACTTCCTCTTCCGGAGCCAGCAAACAACCGATGAGCGTTACATAAACCGCTGAAAATGAAGCCACCGCACGTCCCAACAGGACTCCATGGAGCATCGGTGCGAGAGCGAACGGGACTGCGAAAAACCGGAAAACCTCCGGAATCGCCCCGACGTCCGCGAGACTCATCACCGCCCTGACCAGCAGCAGGTGACCGAAAATACCTCCCAACACCAACACCACCCGGCTGTTCCGGCGGCAGGAGCCTTGCAAATTGATGTGGAACATCACCAGCGCGGTGAATGCGATGATGAATGCGTAACGCCCCCCCTTGAGAATGTCCTGACCGAACGCCGTGTCCGGAGAAGAGTTGAGAACGAGTGCCGCCGTACCCACGACGAACGTGGCGTAAAGCGAGAGTTTCACCCAGAAGCTGTCTTCCAAGGCTTGCACCATCGGGTTCTCGCTATGAACCCGGCGTTTTTTTCCAGACGAGAGTCCCTGTCGGGCCAACCGCCAGCGTTTGATGGCATCCACAAATCCCACGGCGGTGTAAAAATCGGTTCAGTGGACAGCATCCATGCGCGGAGCGGCTGTCGGGCGGCGAAGCTATTCCGGGTTAGCCTGCTTGGCAATCCGCAAATTGCGGACGGCGGAGGGTTGGAAATCTCGCTTAAATTTACTATTTCCGTAATGCCTTGGCTCCGTTAGACTCGGTCGGTGACGATGACTTCCGGAGAAATGATAATGGCTGCGCCCGAGCGCTGGGATGAGGCCTGTTTCTCCGTGCCGGCACTGCGGGCGATGATGGCGTCCGGCCTGAAAACAGCGGTCCTCTGCCCTGAAAATCAGGCGGATTTCTGGGCCACACTCCCGGATCTGACCGTCATCCCCATCCATGCGAAGGCGAAATCCAGGCTCCTCGCCAAGGAGATTGCGGGAAACTGGCAGGCCTCGCTGGCGTGGGAAACCGGGCTGGCCGCGGATGTTTTTCAAAACGCCTCCATCCCCCGCCGGCTGGGAGTGGACGAGCGGAAACTGAAAAAGCAGCTCACCCACCCGCTCGCCATCTCCGCTACTCCCCTCGAACACCGGGTGCGCCACTACCTTTCCGCTGTCGAGACATTGGGCATTCCAACCGGCCAACCGGAATATTTCGCCCCTGCCGACCTTGGTGTGGACCCCGTGGACGGAACGGTCCTGCTCTGCCCGGGGTCGGATTTCGGCCCGAGTCACGAATGGCCCATCGAACGATGGGTGGAACTCGCTAAAAAACTCATCACCAGCGGTCTCCGGGTCACCGTCGCCAGCATCGGCACCGGACGCGGGCTCGGGAAGATCCTCTCCGACAATCTGGGAAAAAGCGCCGAGTCGTTCCATGCCGAGCCGCTCGACCAAGCCCTGCCCGTGTTGGCGGGCCAATCGCTCGTGATCTCGGCGGACGGCTCGCTGCCGCACCTCGCCTCCCACGCGGGGGCCACCTGTGTGGTGCTTTTCGGGCCGAACGACCCCGCTTGGAAGCGTCCGCTGGGAAAACGCCACGCCAGCGTCCGCCGTCACGTGGAATGCTCTCCCTGCCTGCTGCCCAAGTGCCCGCTCGACCTCCGTTGCCAGAAGGAGCTCGATACCGGCAGGGTCTGGCAGGCGGTGCTTGAAAAGCTGCGGTGAAACGGGTCCGCAGGTCCTGACGGCCCCGGGACACGGGTCCATCATTCCTTACTTCGCGGGTTCGGCGATTGCCTTCTCCACCGCGCCTGTCAGTTCCGCACTGTCCGGCTTCGTCGTCGGTTCGAAGCGGGCGATCGCCTTGCCATCCTTGCCGATGAGGAATTTCCCGAAGTTCCAGCGCACATCGCCCGGGAACGCTCCCTTCTCCCCCGTCAGGGTCTTGTAGAGCTTGTGCTGTTCCTCACCTTTCACATGGACCTTGTCCATGATGGGGAAAGTCACGTCGTAATCCGCTTTGCAGAATTTCTGGATCTCCTCGATGGTGCCGGGCTCCTGCCCCCCGAAGTCGTTGCAGGGAAAGCCGAGCACGACAAATCCCTCCTCCTTGTGCTTCCGGTAGAGAGCCTCCAGAGCCTCATACTGCGGAGTGAGGCCGCATTTCGAGGCGAGGTTCACGATGAGCACGACCTTGCCCTTGTAGTCCTTGAGCGAGGTTTTCTTCCCCGCCGCATCGTCAAAGGAAATGGCTGTCAGATCCGCGGCGAAGGCGGTGGCGCACATGGCGAAAGCGGGGACGATGATTCGGTGAAGCATGGCCGGAGTTTAGCACGGATTGCCGGTTGTCCAAAAATTTCCCACACGGACATCCGCACTTTGCGGGATGAATGTGGATTTATTGTTCCGGCAGCTTGCGGTGCTCGTGGCGGATGTCACGGGCCTCCCCCAGAAACACGGCGTCCTCACCAATGTTCACCGCCAGATCGCCGATGCGCTCGATGGAACGGGCGACGAAGATGAGGTGCAGCAGGTTTTCCGAGCGTCCGTTGGAATCCTCCAGCCGGCCGCTGAGTGACGAAATCATTTGCTTGTGGAGACGGTCCAATTCCTTGTCGCGGAGTTTCAATCCCTCGCCGAGCACGGTGTTCGCATCCGTGTAAGCCATCAGCGCGTCGCGCAGGAGCTTGTCCGCCAGGGAATAGAGAGGCTCCGTGAGGGAGGCTTCCTCAAGCGGGTTCGCCTTGCAGATTTTCTTGGACCGCTTGGCGATGTTCACGGCATGGTCCGAGATCCTTTCCAGATTATGCGCCATCTTCATGGATGTGATGACGAGACGCAGATCCGAGGCGACAGGGTGGAAACGCACGAGGATTTCCATGCCGGTCTGGTCGATCTTGCGCTCCAGATCATCCACGTCCGAATCATCCGCGATGACGGTGCGGGCGAGGTCGATGTCACGCTCCAGAAGCGAGCGCATGGCGCGCTCCAGGTTCTGGCGGGCGAGGCTGGCCATGAGAAGGACGTCCGCCTTGAGGGCTTCCATCACCTTGTCAAAGTCACGAAAAATGTGGGGAGTGTTCATGATGAATATGTATGTGTGATCTCAACCGAAACGGCCGCTGATATAGTCTTCGGTTTTTTTGTGCGTGGGATTGCTGAAAATCTTCGACGTGGTGTCGAATTCGACGAGTTCCCCCATGTAAAAGAAAGCGGTTTTGTCCGACACCCGCGAGGCCTGTGCCATGCTGTGGGTGACGATGATGAAAGTATAGTCCTCCTTGAGATTCCAAACGAGCTCCTCGACCTTCGCGGTGGCGATCGGGTCGAGAGCGCTGCATGGCTCGTCCATGAGCACCACAAGCGGCTTCACCGCGATGGTGCGGGCGATGCAGAGCCGCTGTTGCTGGCCGCCGGAGAGGCCGAGCGCGGATTCCTGGAGACGGTCCTTCACCTCGTCCCAGAGCGCCGAGGCCTGGAGCGCCTCCTGCACGGCCTGGTCGAGGACGGCCTTGTTCGACTCGCCGCGCAGCCGGAGGCCGTAGGCGACGTTCTCGTAAATGCTGCGCGGGAACGGGTTGGACTTCTGGAACACCATGCCCACGTCGCGGCGGAGCTTCACCACATCCACCGACTTGTCGTAGATGTCCACACCGTTGATCCGGATGCCGCCGCGGGTGATCCGGGTGCCGGGGATCTCGTCGTTCATGCGGTTGATGCAGCGCAGCAGGGTGGACTTGCCGCAACCGGACGGGCCGATGAAGGCGGTGACTCCGTTGGCCGGGATTTCCACATTGATGCCCTTGAGGGCCTGCGACGATCCGTAGCAGAAATCGAGGGTCTCCACATCGATGGAAGATCCTGTCTGCGGTTCCGTGGCCGGGCGGTTGAGAATGTCGTGCATGGTGCGGGGAGGTTCAGCCGAAGGTGCCGGTGACGTAGGCTTCGGTTTGGGGATCTTTCGGCGATTCGAAAATCTGCATGGAGGGACCATATTCGATCAGCTTGCCCAAGTACATGAAGGCGGTCCTGTCCGAGCAGCGGGCGGCCTGGGCCATGTTGTGCGTGACGATGACGATAGTGAATTTCTTCTTCAGCTCGACGAGCAGTTCCTCGACCTTGAGGGTGGCCAGCGGATCGAGCGCCGCGCATGGCTCGTCCATCAGCAGGATCTGCGGCTGGTTCGCGATGGCGCGGGCGATGCAGAGACGCTGCTGCTGGCCGCCGGACAAACCGAAGGCGCTGCTGTGGAGGCGGTCCTTCACCTCGTCCCAGAGGGCGGAGCCGCGCAGGGCGTTCTCCACGATCTCATCGAGCTCGGACCGCTTGTTCCGGCCCGCGACACGCAGGCTGAACGCGACGTTCTCGTAGATCGATTTCGCGAACGGATTGTACTTTTGGAAGACCATGCCGACCTGGCGGCGGAGTTCCTGGAGATCGATGTCCGGGCGGTTGATGTCGATCCCGCGGACATGGATGGAACCTCCGACGATGTGCGCGCCGGAAATGCGGTCGTTGATGCGGTTGATGCAGCGCAGCAAGGTCGATTTCCCGCAACCCGAGGGCCCGATGAATGCGGTGATCTCCCGTTCGGGAATGTCGAGAGTGACGTCGTGAAGAACCTGCTTGGAATGATAGGCGAAGGAGACGTTCTGGATCTGGATGGCGTTTTGCATGTTTACCATTTGAGTTTCGCCCGGAGCTTGGCACGCAGGATCATGGAACCCGCCGACAGGAATGCGACGAGGAGGAGGAAGACGAATACGGAACCGAACTGCGCGCGCTGCGTGTATTCGGAATTGGGGATGCGGGCCGCCAGGGTGTAGATGTGATACGGCAGCGCCTGGACCTGCGAGGAAAGCAGGTCGAAGGGACTCTTCAATCCCTGCCACGGCAGATCATCCTTCGCGGCGACGGCGGCGGTGAACATGATCGGCGCGGTCTCCCCGGCGACACGGGCGATGGACAGCAGCGAGGAGGTCAGGATGCCGGGGAGGGAGAAGGGCAGCACGCACTTCCGGATGGTCTGCCAGCGGGTGGCTCCCATGGCGAGGGAGGCATCCCGGAAGCCCTGCGGCACGGCGCGGAGGGATTCCTCCGAGGCGGTGATGATGACGGGCAGGATCATGCACGCCAGCGTCGCACAACCGGCCATGAGCGAGGAGTTCCAACCTTGGAAGCTCATCACGTAGTCACCGATCAAAAGCGGGATGACGAGGAGGGAGCGGTCCGATGGCGCGGCGGTGATGACGGGCACCGCAAGCACGAAGACGGAGAAGCCGAACAGACCGAAGACGATGGAGGGGATCCCCGCCAGATTGAGGATCGCCAGCCGGACGGCGTGGATGAAGGGACTTTGTTTCGCGTATTCCGACAGGTAGATGGCCGCACAAACCCCGAAGAAAAGCGCGATGATCATGGAGCCGACGGTGAGCAGCGCGGTTCCGACGATGGGTCCGGCGATGCCGCCGCCCGAATAGGAATAGCTCTGCTCGTTGAAGATTTCCTTACCCTCGTTCTTCTTGAGATATTCGCTGTATTCCGAAGCGGGCAGCTGGTGGCGGGTTCCTTGCGCGTCATCGAAAACGTGCAGCGTCTGGTTCTTCGCCGTGAGGAAATCAAAGTCCACGAAAGGAGCTTCCGCCTTGAAGAGAACGGGCGCTCCATCGACGATGATCTTGCCGAAAAGCAGCGCCGCGATGAGGACGATGAAATAGGTGCCGCCACCGAGCAAAAAGCGCACGGCGACATCCTTGAAGTGGCCTTTCGGCAGCCCCTTGCGGATGAGTTTATCAGGATGAGACATGGGACGGAAAGGTTAGTGCTTCATCTGGTTCACGAAGCGGTGCGCGGTGGCGTTGATCGCAAGGACCACCGCGAACAGGGCGATGCCGACGACGAACAGCGCCCGGTAGTGGACGCTGCCGAGCGGGACCTCTCCCAGCTCCTGCGCGATGATGCCCGTGAGGGTGTGGGCGGGTTGGAAAAAGGTGCCGAAGCCGCTGGTGAAGTCCGGGATCTTGATGCGGTTTCCGGCGACCAGCAGGACAACCATCGTTTCTCCGATCACACGGCCGAGCCCTAGCAGGATGGCGGCGAGAATGCCGGAAAACGCGGCGGGGATGATCACCCGGAACGTGGTTTGGATGCGTGAGGCGCCGAGCGCTTCCGAAGCCTCCGCATAGGCACCCGGCACGTTGTTGATGGCGTCCTCCGCAAGCGAAAAGATGGTCGGTATGCTCATGAGCGCGAGCAGGCAGCCGGCGGTGAAGATGTTCAACCGTTCCTCGATCGGGAAGCCGGGCACCCAGCTCAACGAATCCGACATCGAGAGATCCCGCAGCACAGTGCCGAAAACCAGGATGCCGATGAACCCCAGCACGACGGAAGGAATCGCCTGGATGAATTCGATGACAGGCTTGATGGTGGACTGCTCCCACGGCGAGGCGAACTGGTTCACGTAGATCGCCGCTCCGATGCCGGTGGGGATGGCGATGACGAGCGCGACGATGGAAATCATCAGCGAGCCCGCGGCCAGCGGCAGGATGCCGTAGAAATCCTGCCACTCCCCTCCGGTGACCCAGTCCTTGCCGGTGAGGAACGAGCCGATGGCGGTGGTGAGGGCGACGGGTTTGTCGTGCTTCCAGGAGTTGATCTCGGCGGGAGTCTTCCCGAGGTCGCTGAGAAAGACAGGCCACGCCTTGCGGGCCACGCCGAGCAGGCGGTTCGCCTCCGGTTGGCTGAAGTCCGCGGGGAGCTGGCTGGGAATGCCTGACGCCGCCTGCCTGAGCTTCTCATGGATCTCGATGCATGCGGGGCGCCGTTCCAGAAGGAGCTGGATGGGTCCCTCGGTATCGGGGATCTCGGCGAGCGAGGCGTGGGCCTCGGCGGTGAGCTTTTCCCGCTCGGCGGGATCCTTCGCGCTGGCGGCCGCGGCGAGAAGCGTCTTGCGGTCCTTTTCCAGCAGGTCCGCTTCGGAGAGTTTCGCCTTGGTGGCGGTGACGGTCTCGGTCATTTCCGAGATGAGGCCACTGAGTTCCGAACCGCTGGATTCAAAGGTGTCGATGGTCGCACGCACCGCCTGCAGGGGCTCGGCGTGTTTCTGTTGGGCGGCGGCGTATTCCTCGGCGAGTTTCGCCACCAGCGGAGGATCTTCGGTGGCATCCACGGCGCGGCCCCGGATGGAGTCGATCAACGCGGCTCGTTCGCTCTCGGTGAGATGCGGGGTGGCGGGGAGTGACGAGAGGGCCTTGGTCTTCTGTTTTTCATAGTTGGCCATGAGGGTGGCCATCATCTGGGGGTTCGGATGGCTGCCTTCCTGGGTGTTGTTCACCACCAGGTCGCGCGTTGCCCCGATCTGGTCGGTGTAGGCGTTGAAAAGGGCGCTCGCTTCCTGGGTGCGGCGGATCTCACGGGCCGATTTCCCGTTGATTTCCGCGAAGTAGGCGCGGTTCAGGAGGCTGGTGAGCTGCTCCTGCGCGGTCAGGTTCTTACGGGAAATATCGACGAATTCCAGACCCGCGACCCGGTAGATCTCGAGTTCCCGCCGGTAGCCGGGGAAGAATCCAAGGCCTTCCTTCAGGAGGAAGACGATGATGAGGATGAGAATGACAATGGTCAGCCCGGCATTGGACGCGAAGAAATATTTGATCGCCCCATCAAAGGAGAGACCGCGTTTTTGAAAACGGTGACCGGGTGGACGAGCGGTTTTTTCTTCCTGCGACATGCGGTGTTGGGCGACTTGGTAGGCTGGTTGGAGGGGAGAAACAAGAATTGAGCATCACCAGCGAGCCAGTGATGCTCAATTCGATGGCAACTTTAACCAATAACAGGATTACAGATCCTTGACAGGGATGAAGCCCACTTTGCGGACGATGTCCTGACCAGCAGGGGATTCCACATATTTCATGAAAGCCTCGGCCTCGGCGCTCGGCTTGTCAGGAGCGTAGAAGTAGCAGAGGCGTGCATAGGCGTATTTCTTCGCGTTCGTGCCGACAGGCTCGACACCGTCGATGGAGAGCGCCTTGGTTCCGGCGGTCTTCGAATAGGCGAGGCCGACGTAGCCGATGCCGTTCTTGTTCTTGGCGACTTCCTGGGCGATCTGCTCGTTGCCAGCCAGCTTCGAGGAGCTGCTCGGATAGTCGCGGCCGCCCATGGCGAGCTTCTGCCAGTCCTTGTAGGTTCCGGAGGAGGTGTTGCGGGTGTAGATGGAGATCTTGCCCGGCGCGCCGCCGATCTCGGACCAGTCCTTGATCTGGCCGGTGAAGATCTTGGCGACCTGGTCCTTGGTGAGCTTGGTGAGCGGGGAGTTCTTGTTCACGATCACGACGATCATGTCGTGGCAGACCTCGTGCTCCTTGAGGTAGACGCCCTTGGTGCGGCAGAAGGTGCGCTCGTCGTCCTTGACCTTGCGGGAGGACATGCCGATCTGCGCGGTGCCGTTGGCGAGAGCCGGAAAAGCGGTGGTCGATCCTTCCGCGGCGATCTCGAATTTCACGCCGGTGTTTCCAGCTGCCTTGAAGCTTTCCGCGAGCTGCGGGACGAGCTTGGCACCCAGGGTGTCGGAGCCCTTGATGCTGAGGGTCTGCGCGCTGGCCATGGTGAGCATTGCGGCGGCGCTGAACAGGGTGATGATGTGTTTCATGATGTCGTTCGTTCGATGTTGAGGGTTCCTGGAAATCAGAATGAGAAGCGGAGGCCGGAGAGGAAGGTGGTGCCGTCGTAGTCACCGCCGCCGAGGTGGGAGTATTCCACGCCGTTCATGAGCTTGAGCTTGTTACCATAGATATAGTAATTCAGGCCCAGATAGGCGGAGAAGTAGCTGTTGCCCGCGGAATCGGAAGTCCTCTTTCCGGTGAGGGGATCGGTGTCGGGCGAAACCCCTTCATAGCGGGAGCCGAGCTTGAGACCATCCGGATCCTGGCCGGATGCGAGCTGGATGCGGCCGGCGAGCTGCAACCCGTCCGCGATGAAATAGGTGGGGATGATGTTGAGCGCGACAGCGTCGGACTGGGCCAGCTCCTCATCACCGAAACCGTAGATGAGATCCGTTGTCAGACCCCAGCGGCCGTGCACGATGTCGTTGGAAAGAGCGATGGAATCCGTGTAACCGGGCGAGGCCGAGAACGAATAGTTCGGATCCACCTTGGAATCCTTGAAGCCCGGCTCCGTGTTGTGCATGTAGCGGAACGACACGATGGCGGAATCCAGGCGGGATTGCGCGGAGTAGTCGTAGCCGACCTTGCCAAGGAAGAGGTAACCGGCGTCCAGATCGGAAAATTCGGCGACCTGGTCGTTTCCGTAAGCACCGAGTTCATAGAGCCAGTGTTCGCGGATGCCCTTGCCGTTCACCCAGATACCGGTGAGGTTGCCGGGGTGGGTCATGTTCGTGACAAGGCTGCGCTCGAAGGTCACGATTTCCTTGGAGGAGATTTCCTGTTCGCGGGAGAACTTGATCTCCTGTTTGCCGATGGAGACGTTCAGAGCGTCCGAGGGGGCGTAGCTCACGTAGAGGTCGTAGATGTCCTTGTAGAACGTGCGTCCGCCCTCGCCGTCGAGTCCGTCGGTATCGACGTCGATCTGTCCTTCGAGCTTCCAGTTCTGGAACCATTTGGACTTGAATCCGAGATAGGCGCGGCGGACTTCAAGCTTGTCGCCCCACACGGCCTCGTCCTTGCCGGAGTTCTTGTAGTCCTCGATGTCGAAATGGCCGTTGTCGGAGTGACCGTCGGCATATTGGACCTGCAAACGGCCCTGGAGCGAGAACTCCTGGAGAATCGGGTTGTTGTCGTCCTTGTAGAGAGTGAAGGCGGACCAGGCGCGGTCCCACGCGGACTCTCCGGGGAATTTTCCGACGAGGAGGCCCGTCGCGGTGGAGGAACTGGTTTCGTCGGCTGCCGCGGTTTCGGTGACAGCCTCGTTGCCGGCGGTGGCGGGAAGGCAGCCGAGCAGGCTGGAAGCGAGCAGGACGCGTCGGATGGATTTCATGGATTGCATTTTTCGGTAGGTGGATCGTGTGACGAAACGGTGACAGTTACGCGTCACACGCCAGCTTGTTATTGATGCTGTGCGACATTCCCAAGGGAGCTTTTGTGACACAAATGTCACAAAAGCCGGATCGGTCGGGAGAAATCCGGATCAATCGACGGATTTGTGCGAAATTCCGGGAATCCAAGGGGGTGAGAATCATTGACACAGGCTTCATCCGGTATTCGCCGCGCCCGGTGAAGATCGCATATGTGACGAAGCCGACACTTGCCACGGAAGCGGATGAGCGGGAGGAACGGAACATATCCCGCGAAGCTGTGAAACCGTGCGATTTGCAGCCCCTCTCCCTGGAGAAAGCCGAAGCGAACTGCGAAATTCGCGAGCTTTTGGGTTGCCGTGGGGAGGGGCTCTGCTAGTTTGCGCACGATTGGTTGGGAAAGGTATGAATGCCGTGCTCGAACATCCCGTGCTCGTATTGAATCGGTTCTGGCAGCCGATCCATACCTGTTCCGTCCGCAGGTCGCTCCATCTGCTGTGCATCGGACACGCCCAGGTCGTGCAGGTGGACGGTGAGGAACGGTTCAACTCCCATGACCTATCGTCCTGGATTTCCTACTCGCTGGACAGCACGGACGCGGAAATGATCCGTGCCGCGAAAATCGCGATCCGGGTGCCGAAGATCGTCGTCCTGTCCATTTACGACCGTCTCCCGCGGCTTGAGGTGAAATTCACCCGCAGGAACGTGTTTCTGCGGGACAAGTTCACCTGCCAGTACTGCACCAAGGTCCTGCCGGAAACCCAGCTCAACCTCGACCACGTCCTGCCCCGCGACAAGGGCGGTCGCACCACTTGGGACAATATCGTCACCTCCTGCTTCCGCTGCAACACGCGCAAGGGAAACAAGCTGACGCATGAGGCGAACATGCATCCCCAGAGCAAACCGCTGGCCCCGCGCTGGAGGCCGCTCTTCGGCATGCATGAAAACGGCCTCGCCGACGAAAGCTGGAACCATTTCCTGCAATCCGACCGGGGCGAGACAAGGCGGTCGGCATGAACCGGGAGCGCGGAATTCATTCCCGCGCGGTTGCTTCCGGCCATGGAGAGATCCAACTATCGCATCGTTGGATCCATGACCGTGCTATCAAAAAGCAACGGTTGAAACACGTTCATAAGGATCTCCCCCCACCCATGTGGTGCAGCAGTTTCTGGTTGAACTCGTCCGCCATGTTGTAACCCAGCCTTCTCAACTGCTGGTCAAGCGCCGCGATGGTCACCATGCGCGCGGTGTCCCGGCCGGGACCGACCGGAATCTCCACATGGTTCACCTGCTGGCCGAGGATTTCGTAGGTTTTCTGCTGGAGGCCGATGCGGTCCACCTCATTCAGATCCGCCTGCGGCTTGAGCGTCACCACCAGATCCAACCGCTTGTCCGGCCGGATGGATGCGAGGCCGTAGAGGTTCGCCACGTTGATGATGCCGATGCCCCGGATCTCCATGTAGCCGCGTGAGAGGTCGGGCGCGGTCGCCACCAGGTCCCCACCGACGTATTTCACCCGCACCATGTCATCCGCCACGAGCGAGGCGCCACGCTCCAAAAGACCGATGGCGGTCTCGGACTTTCCGGCTCCGCTCCGACCGACGATGAGCACGCCGACCCCGCGCATGTCCACCATGCAGCCATGCAGCGTGACGCTCGGAGCGAACTCGTGTTCCAGGCGGATGGTCGCCGCGTTCAGGAAATTCATCGTCACCTGGGAAGTGCCGAAAACCGGAATGCCATGGTCCTTCGCCACCAGGGCGAGGCTGTCATCCAGCACGGAACCGCGGGCGACGACGATGCACGGGATGTCCCGCTCGCACATCCTGCGGAAGCGGTCGATCCGCATCGGTTCCGGCAGTTTCTTCAAATAGGAAAGCTCCGAGTTTCCCAGCACCTGCACCCGTTTCCGGGCGAAGTAGGCGAAAAACCCCGCCAGTGCCAGGCCCGGGCGGTTCATCGCCGGTTCGCTGATCAGGCGGTCGAATCCCACCCGTTCGCCATGCAGTGTCAGGCCGAGGGCGGCGGCATGGGCATCGAAAAACTTCTCGACAGAAATGGATGCGACGGTCTTGACGCGGGGTGGCATGTCCGTGACTCAACCAGAACCCGCCGCCCACGGCACGCGAAATCCCACGCTGCCCGCCGACATTCTCCCACGCCGGGGTTGCACCCGGGTCCGGACGTGCTACAAGACCCGCCCAGCACCATGCCAAACTACGATTACGAATGCCAGAAATGTGGAAAACGCTTCGAAGTCTTCCAAAGCATGAGCGAAGCCAAGCTCACGGACTGCCCGCAGCCTGACTGCGACGGCACCGTGAAACGCCTGCTCGGCACGGGCGGAGGCATCATTTTCAAGGGTTCGGGTTTCTACCAGACCGACTACCGCTCGTCCTCCTACACCGCCGGAGCCAAGGCCGACGGAGCCTCCGCCCCCCCTCCCCCTTCCGCCCCCGCGCCGAAGTCCGCCGAGTGAGGCATTGCAAGTTTCGCACGAAGTGGTAAGCAGACGGCTCATGGCCGAACCCACAGCATACAGATCCGGCGGCGGATGCTTCTCGAAACTCGTCACCCTGATCCTGCTCATCGCGGCGGGTGGCCTCGCCACAGCGGTTTTTTACGCCGCCCAGCCACAGGACCTGACCGGTCTTTCCGGCGAAGGCCCGAATGCCAAGCCGCTGCCCGAGCGTGACATGAAGGTCGTCCTGCAGAACGCCATCGACCGGGGTTACGCCGTCACACTCTCCGAGGCCGAAGTGAACCAATGGCTCGCGCGCACGCTGGTGGCGAAACAAGGCGGCCCGCTCGCCAGCCAGGTCTCCCTGGACCGCGTTCTGGTCCGCTTCGAGGACAGCCGTGCGGAGGTCATCATGGAGCGCCGCATCATGGGCAGGCCGTTCACCGTTTCCATGTTCCTTCAAATCTCGCGCATGGAAGACCTCAAGGGCACCACGACCGAAGTCCAGCTCCACGGGGGCCCCTATCACCCGGACTTTCCGAATCCACCGCGCGGAGGACGGTTCGGCAGGCTCACCATCCCCCAAGGCTTCCTGATCCTGGTGAGACCGGCCTACGAGAAGCTTGCCGCGGCGTTCCCGGATGAGATCCGCATGGCATTCCACGAAATGCAGCGCATCAAGATCGAAAAGGGCAACATCATCCTCGATCCCCGCGAACCGATGGGCATGGGAGGCGTGCCCGGGACATTCTAGCCCGAGCAGAAATGATCACCCGTCCGCTGATTTTCGGATTTTTTTCCACCGTCGCTCTGCTCGCGGAGGACGCGCCGCGTGCCGTCCAGATCGTCGAGCCTCCCGCCCCGGCGGTGAAAATCGATGGCATGGACCGCGCCATCAGCAACACCGGCCAGTTCAGCATCATCGGCGGCGAACCCCAGGACCGGGGCAACATCTCCGCGCTCGCCGAGCAGGCGAAGGACGAATTTCTCATCCTCACCGGAGAACGCCTGCAGCCGAGGGATCAGAAATACGAATGGAAGGTGCCCATCAACATCACCCTCCACGGAAAATCCGGCGATCCCGCGCCCTCGCGCACCATCGCCATGCAGATCCTCGTCGGCGAGTCCGGCTACCGCGTCAACATGGACGTGCACCTCAGCCGCGGGATCGAACATGAACGTCTCAAGTTCGCTATCACCACCGCGCTGATTTACGAACGCGGGTTGAAAAACCATCCGACCCGCGACTCGGAGACCCGTTTCCTCGTTCCTCCGTGGTTGGTCGACGGCCTGCGCGAGGCGAACGCATGGCGTACGAACCAGAGCGACCGCCGCTTTTACGAAGCCCTCTTCAAGAGCGGCGGGCTGTTCAAGATCGACGACCTGTTTTCCACCGATGCGGAAGCCTTCGATGAAATGGACGCCGCGATGCGGGCGGCCTTCCGCGTCTCCGCCGGTTCGCTTGTCATGGCATTGTTGGAACAACCCCAGGGCAAGGAGGCCTTCCGGAGCTTCCTCACCGAAGTGGCGCCTTACGAAGGCGAGATGCCGGCGCTCCTGCGCAGGCATTTCCCGGAACTCAACCTCTCCGAAACCAGCCTGGCGAAGTGGTGGGCCCTCCAGCTCGCCAACATCGGCGGGCAGAACCTCGCCACCGACATCCTCAGCGTCTCCCGTACCGAGACCGCTCTGGAAGAGGGACTGAGGCTCAACTTCCGCAATGGGGAAGGGATCGTGGAACAAAAGGATCTCGCCGCCTGGCCTGAAGTCGCGGCACTGCCCGAACCCGAACGCGTGAAGGCCGTGCAACTCGCGCAGGACGCCCTCGTCCGCCTCAGCTACCGCTGTTTCCCGTCCTACCGTCCCGTCATCTCCGAATACCAGATCGTCCTCAACGACATTGCCAGGAACAAGTCCAAGGGGCTGGCGGAAAAGATCACCGCCCTCAACGAACGGCGCACCACCATGAGGGCCAAGGCTCAACAGGCCCGCGACTATCTCGATTGGTTCGAAATCACCCGTGCCCGCGCCGGCGAAACCACCGGCGTCTTCGAGGACTACATGCGCCTGAAGGAACGGCTCAAATCCAAGCCGCACCGCCGCAGCGACGACGTCTCGAAATACCTCGACCGTATGCAGGAGATCTTCAGCCGTCCGGGCGACCCCACCACGCCTGCGGAGAGCTTCGAACAGCTCAATGATGTTCCGGAACTGCCGCCGCTGCTCCCGCCGGAATAATCTCCACCGCGAAAAATGCTCCAATATCTTCCCCTCATAGCCGCGCTGATCGCCGTCACATTCGCAGCACCCATCGCTTTCAAGCTGTTTTTCTCAGGGTCCAAGGAGTTTTGGGAATGCGTTCGCTACAGCTTCAAACCCGACTTTTTCTCGTGGATGGACAACGAACTTCAACGTGACTACGGAAAGACCCTCAAGCTGGGCATCTTTATCTCCGTCCTCCTTTTCATAGGACTGTTGACATCGGCTTTTGTCGATGGATTGCTGAACTGAGAATGATCCTGAAAAGTTCACGGGAACTCATCCCTTCGCCGGCGGCTTGATCGCCTGCGTCATCCGGAAGGCATCAAGATCGATGCCAAGAAAATCGCGTAGTTCCCCCACCATCCGGTCCGTCTCCTTGAGCACGCGGGTATAATCGATTTCAAGCGCGGAAATTTGTCGCGTCCGGAGAAAATGGCGGGCGAGATTTTCCTGAGTTCTGGCGGCCTGCTCTCCACTCGCGGAGGGAGATTCTTCCAACATACGGGAACGGGATGCCATGACATCCTCCAGCGGGCGTGTCATGAATATCACGCGGTAATGCAGGGGTTTTCCTTCGCGATCGGATTCGACAAGAAACGGTAATAACGGAGCGACGATCTTCACGACCTTGCCGCGGGCGTCAGGAAGCCACGAGGCATCCCGGTGCAGAAGCTTCACCGCCTCGTGTTCGAAATAGCCGTGGGGGTTGCTCGCATCGGCGATCCGCCCGTTGTCGGCGAAAACCGTCAGACCACCGGCGGCGAGCATTTGCATCATCATGGAGGTGCCGGAACGCGGGAGGCCGCTGACGACGGTGATGATCCGGTCCCGGGGGATACCGGCGAGGGAGTCCGGAAATTTGTCCAGTTCCGCAGGAGCGCCCGCACGTTCCGCCGGAGGTTTGCCCGGAGAGATCTCCCTCTCGCGTGCCTCGCGCAGCCGCTGCCGTGCCTGCCTCGCCATTTGATTGCACGCGGCCCCCATCGCCACATCCCCGCCGTGGCGGGTGTGGATTTCCGAGAGCATCCGGTAGGCGGCCGCGTAGGAGGGATTCAGGTGGGTGGCGAGTTCGAAGGCCTTGCGCGCCCGCTCCATCTCCCCGTTCCGGAAGAGTGCCATTCCCAGAAGGAAATGCGCGAGCGGCCTGCCGAAAACCAGGCTGATGGAGGATATCGCCGCTTCCGCCGCGGCAGGATAACGGCGCATGCCAAGCCGGGCACGGGCGACTCCGCACCAGGCATTGGCGTTTTCCTGGTCCGCCGCGATGACGGTGAGGAAATTCCATTCGGCGTCCTGCCAGCGCCGCAACCGGAGCTGGACCTCCGCCAGCATGTTGCGGGTTTCCGCACGCTCCCGGTAGGCGGGTGACATGCGACCGATGGCCTGGAGAACTTGCCCGAAACGTTTTTCCGAAAATGCCGCGAAGGCGAGGAAATGCCTGAGCGCGTCCCGGTCCAGAACCGCACCATGTTCCCGCTCCTTGCGAAGCTGCGCCCTGACGAGCCTGCGACTGAGGCCGGTGATTTTCCCCTCCCTCCCGATGGCGTGGTAACAGGCGGCGAGGTGGAGCCCGAATCGGTGCTCCTCCGGGTGCTTCACATGCAGAGGTTCCAGCAGCAGTTCGGCATCGCCGTAACGGCCCGCATCCATGTAGCTGAGGGCGAGATTGTATTTCAGCTCCTGGTTGGTGATTTCCGCAGCCAGAATGGCGTCATCTCCGGGCGGGGCGATGTAGCCGAGCGCGACAAGCTGGCGGATGCCTTCACCGGCATCCCCGGAATCGATCGAGAGGCCGGCGGGATGTGAGCCGTCGTCACCTTTGATTTCCTCCCATGAGGGAATGCTCCGGATCGCGGGCGGCGCGTCCCAGATTTCCGCGAGAGCGCGGCCATCCATATCCGCTCCGACGGGCAGTCCGAAGAGGGTCAGCAGGGTGGGACAAACATCCAGCAGCCCCGCGCCATGGATACGGTGGCCCCGGCGGATCCCCGGACCGCGCGCGACGAAAATCCCATATCGCCTGTGCTCCGTGGCGGGCCCCGCGGGCTCGAGCGGAAGCGTGTCCGGTCGGGAACCGCCGGATTGGAACCCGTGATCGGAAACCAACATGACGGTGGTTTCCTCGCCCGCGATCCGCAGCAGGGTGGCGAGCATCATGTCGTGGTAGCGGTAGGCACCCTCGACGACATGCCGGTAGATTTCGTAATCCAACGGATCGACACCGTTCTTGAGAGGCGGATGATACTTCATGAACCCATGGCAGAAGTGATCGAGCGCGTCGTAGTAAACGGCGGCGAAATCCCAGGAAGTGGATCCCATCGCGGCGGTGGCGGTGGCGTGGACGGTGGAGCACTCCGCGAGGATGCGGGCGAGTTTTTCCAGACGATCGTCCTTTCTCTGATCGATTTTCGCCGCAGCGGGAATGAAAGGAAGGAGGTGGGATTCGTCGAGATGGTGCGGATGGATCCGCAGTTCCTTCAGCGCCGCGGCCATTTCCGGCGGATGGACAGCCCCGGTGGGAACGGGCCATGGCATCCCGGCGGAGGCGGGGGCCACGTGAAACCGATCCGAAACCATCACGCCGTCGATGGGTTCGGCCGGATGGCTGGGCCACCACCCGGTGACCGCCGAGCGATACCCGTGCAACTGCAGGATGTTCCAGATCGCGCGGCAGGAGCGGGAGAGATTGGTGATGGGGCGCACCAGCCCCGTGCCCGGATCCACCTCGCTGAAACCATGGATGCCGTGTTTGAACGGGCGCTTGCCTGTGGCGATGCTCGTCCAGAGCATCGGTGAATAGGCGGGCTGGATCGTGGTGAGGTTGCCCCAGGTCCCCTCCTCCATCAGCTTTGCGAGCGCGGGCATTTTTCCCGCCTCAACCAAGGGCAGGCAAATCTCCCAATCCGCAGCGTCCCAGCCGACCAGCAGGACCTTGCGCCGCTTCATTCAACGGAAAGCGCGGTTTCCCGTTCGCGGCGGCGGCGATGGAAAGCCGTGGTCCCGGCGGCTCCGAGAGCCAGCAGGGCGAGGCCGGAAGGCTCCGGAACCGCTCCAACCGCGATGGGAGCCCCCGTGTCCTCATATGCCCAACCCAGGAGTTTCACGTTACCTTCGGCATTTTCCACAGGCGGCAGCTCGATCCGGGCCCAACCGTAAACGGGAGCACCGCCGTTCACATCCGCAGAGGTGAAACGGAAGGCGACATAATTGTCGGCCCCTTCCTGGGCGTTGTTGTAATAATCACCATCGAGGAAATTCGCCTGCGTGAAAGGGGACGAGACGAACCCGGATCCGTCGACCGTAGCGCCACCGTTGCGGAAAAAGCCGAACAAGGAGGATTCCCCGAACACGAGGTTGCCGATACCGGTGATGTAACCCAGCGCACCCGACGAAAACTGGGAGCCGATCTCAAGTCCCACGGTGAATCCTCCGGGTGGCGTGATGTCGCCGGTGGACGTCACACCGGTGGATGAAGTGTAGACAACCGCCCCGTGGGCCTGCCCCGAAAAGGCGGCCGCGGCCAGGGCGAATCCGGCCGTCTTTTCATAAAATGAAAAATCGCCGCGCGAGGCGGATTTTTTAAAAGCGGAATAGAGGCTCATTTTCCGTGGAAGACTAACAATCAGACATCAGGGCGCAAGCATTTTGGCCGGGGCTGCGGCACGGTGATGTCATCCCGTATGCGTGCCACGATCCAAATATGACCCGGACGACGGAAACAGCGTCCGCCGGGAAGAATCACATCAGGTTTTACAACTCCTCGATCGCCGCCATGATGCGTTTGGCGATGCGGTCGTAGTTTTCCTTGGCGTCACCCCGGGTGTCTTCCTCGGTCAGGCGGATGGGCTTGCCGACGGCGACGGTGATGCGCGCGAAGCGGATTTTTCCGGAGCCGCGCGGCAGGGCTTCACGAGCCCCCGAGATACGGACGGGCTGGATGACCGCCCCGGATTTCACGGCGACGAGGCCGATGCCCGGAGCCGCCTTGCCGATGTTTCCGTCCAGCGTCCGCTCGCCTTCCGGGAAAACGAGCACGCGCTCGCCTTCCTTCAGCTTGCGGATGATGGTCTTGAGGCTGCCCATGTCCGGCCGGTCCTGATCGACGGGGATGGCGTTCCACCTCGGGTAGAGCCATGCGCCCATGCCGGTGAAAAGCGTCTTGCGGGCGAGATAGGTCATCTCGGTCTTGTAGAGATTTCCGATCAACGGCGGGTCGAGAAAGCTCTGGTGGTTCGAGGCGACCAGTACCGGGCCTTCTGAAATGAGATTTTCCTCCCCGGTGACTCTCATCCCGAAAAGGGTGCGGAAGGCCGCGCCGAAGGACATCCAGCCCAGCCAGTAGATCCAGCGCATCATGGGAGGTTTCGGATTCACGACTCGGCGAGTGGGAGACCTTGCTGCTTGAGAATCTCGATGGCGGCGTCCACACCGCTTTCAATCGTGTGATGCGAGGTGTCCAGCACGACGGCCCCTTCGGCGACGACAAGCGGCGCGTGCTTGCGCTCGCTGTCGGCGGCGTCGCGCTTGGCGACGGAATCCACCTCCCCGACATGACTGCGGCGGGCGGAGCGCACGGCTTCGTCGGCATCCACGTAGATCTTGAAGGGGGTGTCGGGAAAAACCACGGACCCGATGTCCCGGCCTTCCATGATGACGCTGGTGTGGTCGAGGTAGTTCCGCTGGAGATCCACCAGCAGTGTCCGCACCTCCGGAATGGCGGAAATGGCTGACACGTTCGAATTGATGGCTTCCGCGCGCAGTTCATCCCCGGGATCCACACCGTCGATGGTGATGGTGGAGGTCATGCCGGTCTCGCCGCAGTGGATGGAGATGCGGTCGAGCATCGCGACGACCGCGGCGGAGTCCGCCGGATCGATGTTTTCCTGAAGCGCCTTCCACGTGACGGCGCGATACATCGCGCCGGAGTTGACCATCACCAGGCCGAGACGCTGGGCGAGCCTGCGTGCGAGGGTGCTCTTTCCTGAAGCGGCTGGCCCATCGATGGCGATGGCGAAACGGGGGGTGTCGGCTGGATTCGAACTCACGCGGTGGCTTGGGTTGGCAGGCTGAAATCTGAGGCTTGAGACCGCTCGTGGCGGATCGCGTCAAGGTGATGGGAGAATCCCGGATAGGATGTGTTCACGCACTCGGTGTTGCGGATGACCGTCTCGCCCGAGGCGAAAAGCCCGGCGATGGCGAAGGCCATGGCGATGCGGTGGTCGCCGCAACTGTCGATGGTGGCAGCGTGGAGAGGACGCCCGCCGGTGATTTCCATCCCGTCTTCGAACTCGTCCACCTCGGCACCCATCGCGCGGAGACCGTTGACCACGGTGGTGATGCGGTCGGTTTCCTTGACACGGAGCTCCTTGGCATTGCGGATGATGGTCCTGCCCCTGGCGAGCGCGGCGGCGACGGCGATGACCGGGATCTCATCGATGAGATTCGGGATTTCATCGATGAAAAGCGTGGTGCCGGTGAGCTCCGCACCGTGGATCTCGATGTTCCCGATCGGTTCGCCCTCGCTGCTGTGGACAATCTCGGTCATGTGCGCGCCCATGCGGCTGAGGACCTTGAGAATGGCGGTGCGGGTGGGATTCAGCCCCACATCCTTGATGAGCAGGCGCGAGCCGGGCAACGCGGCGGCGGCCACGAGCCAGAAGGCGGCGCTGGAAATATCTCCGGGAACGGTGAAATCACAGGCCTCGGGGATTTGTCCGCCAAAAATGGAAATGGCATTGCCCTCGCGCCGGGTGCTCACGCGGAAGTCGGCGAGCATGCGTTCCGTGTGGTCGCGGGTTTCCGCCGGCTGGATGACCGTGGTTTTCCCTTCGGCGAACATCCCTGCGAGCAGCACCGCGCTTTTCACCTGCGCGCTGGCCATCGGCATTTCGTAGGTGATGGGCGTGAGTTTGGCGGGATGGATGTAGAGCGGGGCACAGCCGGGTTTTTCGCCCCGGGTCTCGATGTTGGCCCCCATTTGCCCGAGCGGCACCGTGATGCGGCCCATCGGGCGGGACGAAAGCGAGGCGTCGCCGAAGAGCTCGGTCGGAAAATCCTGTCCGGCGAGGAGGCCGGCGAGCAGGCGCATGCCGGTGCCCGCGTTCCCGCAGTCGATCGGCGCGGCCGGCTGGCTCAGCTTCATCGACTGGCCATGGATGCGCAGGTTCACCGGGCCGTAGCCGGGCAGCGTGTCGAGCACCTCGTGGGGTGCTCCGAGCGCCTTCATGGCGTTGAGGGTGTTCACACAATCCTCGCTCGGGAGGAAGTTACGGACGGTGCAGACGCCGTTGGACAGGCCGCCGAGGATGGCGGCGCGGTGGGACATGCTCTTGTCACCGGGGACACTGAACTCCGCTTGGAGTTTTGAAATGGCTTTGACTCGAAATTCCGACATGAGAAAGGACAGAAATTGGCTTATGATTGAGGGTTCAGCGGTTCGCGCCGCTGCTTGGCGGTGACGAGCCACTGCCGCGCTTGTTCTTGGTTGGCGTTCTCCAGACTGGCAAGGATTTCGCGCAGGTCATCGATGCTTTCGCGCAGCAGTCCGGTGAGGGCCTCGCGGTTTTCGATGACAATTTCCGCCCACATCGTCGGATTTCCTCCGGCGACGCGGGTGGTGTCGCGCAATCCGCCGCCGCCGAACTTTCCTTCGGACGGGTCTTTCAGACAAACCCGCGCCGCACTGGCGGCGTAGATGTGCGGCAGGTGGCTGATGCGGGCGACCAGTTCGTCATGGATCGCCGCGCTCATCCATGAGGTTCGGCAGCCGATGGCTTTCCAGAACCGCTCCAGGGCGGTGGCTTGGTCGGCAGGTGCGCCGTTGTCATTGGTCAGCAGGCACGCGGCGTTTTGGAACAAGGTGGCGGTGACGGCGGAAAGACCGTTCCGCTCGGAGCCGGCCATCGGGTGGCTTCCGATGAAACGGATGCCCCGTTCCTTGAGAAGAGGAGAGATCTTCCGGTGCGGCACACGTTTCACACTGCCCACATCGGTGACGAGGCAGTTGTCAGGAAGACCGGCGGCCAGGGCATCGGAAACCAGCGCGGCCATGGCCCCCACCGGCACACAGAGGATGACGAGGCTCGCGTCTTGGACAGCCTCGGCGAGGTCGCTGGTGACATTGGCAATCCCCAACCGCGAGGCGGCGTCGGCGGTCTCCTGCTTGCGCGCCCACAGCCGGACGTGTGGCGGATTTTCCATGGCGGTGAGTGCGAGCGCGAGCGAACCGCCGAGCAGTCCGCCGCCGAGAATGGTGATGTTTGGAAAATCCGTCTTCATGGGAAAAGAAAAGACCGGGTCCTTTGCGCCGGACCCGGTCGGTTTGCTTGCCAGAATGGCTACCGGGGAATGCGGGGCTTATGGTACGCGGAAGTGCTTCTTCGCGGATTCCGGGTAGGTTGGATCCGCAACGAGCGTGCCGGGAGCATAACCACGAACATCGATGAGCTTGTTGTTGAAGGGGCTGAAAACGTAGCCGTCCTTGCCCGGAACCTTGTTCGCCACCGGAATGTCCGGCTTCTTCTCCTCCACCGGCGGCTTGGGTGCCTCGGTCGGCGGCACGCTGGTGTCCGGAGCGACGGTTGTCTCCTTCAGCTCTTCTTTCTTCGCAGCTTCCTCCTTCTTTTTCAATTCGTCACGCTGCGCCTGGAGCTTCTGCTGTTCGACGCTGGTGACGGACGCATTCTCGGGTTTCTTCTGAACGCGCCTCCGGTCCCGGCTCTCGTCATAAGGATAACAAGCGGCCAACGAGACGCAGAGCAGTGCGGCAAGTGCGGTGGTGAGACGGAAGTTCATGACGGTAGGAGAATTGATAAAGTTGGGAAAAACCAGCAGGCATCCATATCAAGCGGTTGTCCGGGATCATGATCGACCCACGCGGCACGTCAAGCAAGGTCATCTTCCAATCCCGCGGATTTTGAAGGAAAATTCACCCACCCGCAGGCTTGTCGCGGGGCCGCCCGGCGGTTGAAACTCCGCCACGCCATGCCGGACGCCACCATCCATACCGCCGCCACGATCCTGGAGAACCTCAACCCGGTGCTCTACCGCGTGCGGGCACAGAATGGAAAATTGATCCTCGCCCATCTCTCGAAGCCCCTCACCGAGGAAAAGGCGAGTTTCCCGCCGGACACCCGGGTCGTCATCGAGCTGACCCCCTTCGACTTCGACCAGGCGCGGATCATCGGCCTGGCCGGGTGATGCCCCTTTTCAAAGTTTCACGGCCAACCGCGTCTGCTTGGTCAGCGGGTATTCCACCGGAACACGCACTTGGGAACGGCGGTGGATCCCCACCAGCATCCCCACCGCGGCGAGGCTGAAGACGAGATTCGTGCCGCCGTAGCTGACGAAGGGCAGCGGCAGGCCGTCGTTCGGCAGCAGCGCGGTGGTCACGGCGATGTTCTGGATCGCGGGAATCACGATCAGACACGTGAGCCCGAGCGCGACACAACGGCTGAAAATCGTGTTCGCCTGCAGCGCGATGCCGCAGCCACCCACGCCGATGAGCACATAGCACAGCACCACGCCCAGCGTGAAAGGCAGGCCGAGCTCCTCGCCGATGACAGGGAAGATGAAGTCGATGTGGGCGAAGGTGAGCGTGCCGAATTTTTCCACTCCGTTGCCAAGGCCCACGCCCCAGGGACCGCCGTTGCCGAGAGCCAGCAGCGCGCGCCACTGCTGCATGCCCTGGCTCAGCTTGTGTTCTTCCAGATTCATCCATGCCTCGATCCGCCCCCAGCGGTTCGCGTTGTTCATCAGGTAGAACATTACCGCGCCCCCCGCCGTGAGGGCCGTCGGCACCAGATAGATCAGCCGCGTGCCGACACAGAACAATACCGCGGCGACCGCGAGGGACAGGGAAAGCGCGGAACCCACGTCCGTTTCCACCAGGATCAGCAACGTCGGAATACCCACAATGATCCCCGGTATCACAAAACCCCGCCAGAAGGTGTGCACCTCCGTCTGCCAGCGTGCGAACCACGTCGCCAGGCAGATGAGGGTCACCAGCTTCGCCGGTTCCGACGGCTGGAACTGGCCGACCAGGGGAATGACGATCCAACGCTTCGATCCCAGGATGTCGCCGGTTCCCACTCCGGGGACGAAGCACAGGATCAACATGAGACAGATGACACCATACATGTATGGTGCGAGTTTCCTCAGGTTCTCCACGGGGAACCACGCTGCGAACATGGCGGCGACGAGGCCCAGCCCCACCATCTGTGACTGGCGGATCAGGAAATGATAGGATCCCTTGAATTGTCCCGTCGCCCACATCCCGGTGCTCATGAGCATGACCAGCCCCAGCCCCGTCAGGATGATGACGGCGGCGTAGAGGAGGATCGAGCAATAACGGGACATCCGTGGGATTTGTCAGTTTGGAATCACCAGGCTCATTCCGACTTTCATCTTGCGGGCGTCGCTGATGCCGTTCGCCTTCATGAGCTTGTCCTGCTTCACCTTGAAACGGTTCGCGATGCGCCAGACGCTGTCGCCGTTCTGCACGACGTAGGTTTTCCCTGACGCCGTCACCGGAGCGGCGGCGGATGCGGCGGCGGTCGCGCTCGCGACGTTCGGCTTCACTAGGCGGGCGCGCGGGGCGTCGTTCACATCCACCGCGGGCACCAGCCCTTCCGACTGAGGGACTGCCACCGGAGCGGGCGCCTGGGTCGCCGCGACTTCCGCCACGGGCGGAGCGACGGGACGCTTCGGCGGGATCAGCATGATCCGCCCGGGCACGATATCCATGTGTTTGTTGACCAGGCGGAGGTCTCCCTCATCCACACCCAGTCTGGATGCGATGCGGGTGTAGTTGTCACCTTGCGTGGGCACGTAGGACCTGTCTCCCGATGAAAGCCGGGGGAGATCCTCCTTCGGTGCGACCGGAGCGACGACCTCGGGTTTCTGGGCCTGGGCTTCCTCGGGAGCACGGCCGTCCAGGAATTTCTGATGCACGAAAATCAGCGCGATCGCGACGATGTGGATCAGGAAAATGATCGTCAGGGCGCGTGAGATTTTCGAACTGCTGTCCTCGCCTTCCATTTCCGCGGTGGCGGCGACGCGCTGCCGGCGGTTGCCTGTCACGGCACGGAGGCGTTTGAAAATCCCTTTCGGCGCGGGGCGGCGTTTGACGGGTAGGGTGTGGGGTTTCATGGCACGAATGAGTCTAACGAAGTTGGTGGACCAGGTCGCGGAAGGCGTTTCCACGTTGTTCATAGCCGGAGAACTGGTCGAAGGACGAGGTTCCGGGAGAAAGCAGGACGGTTGATCCCCGGGGGGCGAGGCTGCGGGCGACGGTCACGGCATCCGCGAGAGACGAGACTGACTCACAATTCACCGCGGTGGAAAACAAATCCGCGAGAGGGCGCGCGATTTGTCCGAAGGTGACCACGCCGAGGGCTTTTTCCGCCAGGAGCGGCACCACCGGCGAGTAGTCGAGGCCTTTCTCCTTCCCTCCCGCGATGAGGATGACGGGGCGCGTTTGCGAACGCAGCGCGCTTTCGAGCGCGTGCAGGTTCGTCGCTTTGGAATCATTCAGGTATTCCACTCCGTCGAGCGTGCGGATCAGTTCGCAACGGTGGGGAGGCGGCGCGTAGCCTTGCAGCGCCTCGCGCATCAGCAACTGGGAAATCCCGAGAGCCTGGCAGGCAGCCAGGGCGGCCATCGCGTTCTCCGCATTGTGAAGGCCCCGCAGGCTGGTATCGCGATCAAGGTCCAGCCAGGTCTCCCCGCCATGCCGGATGGTATGTCCTTCGGAATACCAGTCCGCCGAAGCATCGGTGGTGGAGAATGTCACCACCTTCGCCTTCAGATCAGGCAGCTCCTCACCCAGACGGATGACGGCGGTATCTTCGGACGTTTGGTTTTCGAAAATTCTCAATTTCGCCGCACGGTAGGCCTCGACCGTCGGATAGCGGTCCATGTGGTCCGGCGCGAAATTCAGCCACACCGCGACGACGGGATGCAGCGTGGAAACCGTTTCCAACTGGAACGAACTCAGTTCCAGGGACACCGCATCAGGCGGAGTGTTTTGCAGCACCACCTCGGTGAAGGGGACGCCGTAGTTTCCGCAGGCGGCACCGCCGAGCGACGCGTGGGAGAGGATGCGCTCGATGAGTTCGGTCGTGGTTGTCTTACCATTCGTCCCGGTGATGCCCACGATTTTCCCATTGTAATATCGCGCGGCGAATTCCACCTCGCCGATCACCTCTCCCGTCTGCCGGGAGAATGCCGCGACATAGGATCCATAGGTGTCGATGCCCGGGCTGACGACCAGCAGGTCCGAAACCAGTTCCGCCCCCTGCGCCTCCGAGGCGAGCGGATGGATCGCCACACCGGCGGGCATCCCGACAAACGCCTGCGCCCCGGCGCTGTCCCAAACCGAGACCTCCGCTCCTTCCCTCAAGGCAAGCGCCGCCGCCGCGCGGCCGCTGCGGCCCGCGCCAAGGATGGCGACATGTTTTCCGGTGAGTGTCATGATCAGGCGATTTTCAAAAGGGCGAGGCCGAACAACGCGAGCATGATCGAGATGATCCAGAAACGGATGATCACCTGGTTCTCATGCCAGCCGAGGAGTTCGAAATGATGGTGGATCGGAGACATCTTGAAAATGCGTTTCTTCCGCAGCTTGAAGCTGCCGACCTGCAGGATGACGGACATCGCCTCCATCACGAACACCCCGCCGATGATGACGAGAAGCAGCTCCTGCTTGGTGCAGATGGCCGCGGTGCCGAGGGCGCCGCCGATGGCAAGCGAACCGGTGTCTCCCATGAAAACCTTCGCCGGGTGGCAGTTGAACCAGAGGAACCCGAAGCAGGCTCCGACCAGCGCCATGAGGAAAACCGCCAGCTCGCCGATGTAGCGGTTGTGCGGGATGACCAGATACTCGGTGGCCATGAAAAAGTGACCGGCCAGGTAAGCGAGGAACGCGTAGGACAATGCGACGCTGATGGTCGTGCCGGTCGCAAGACCGTCCAGACCGTCGGTGAGATTCACGGCGTTCGAACAACCCACGATGACCAGCGCGAAGAAGGGGATGACCAGCCACTGCAGGTCGATGATGGCGACCTTGAAGAGAGGAAAGGTGACCGCACCGATACCGATGGGATTCTGGCCGAGCCGGTAACCCGCCAAACCCTCGGCAATCTGCTGGGGTGTCGCGCCGAAACCGGAGATCTCCTTTTTGAAATACAGGAAGCAGGCCGCGATGAGGGCGATGACCAGCTGCCAGGCCAGTTTTTTCCGGCTGCTGATGCCGTCGGATTTCTTCTCCTTCACCTTCTTGTAGTCGTCGCAGAACCCAAGCAGGCCGCACGCCGCCATGGTGCAGGCGCAGACCGCGATGAAGGGATTCAGCGGCCGTGCGAAAACGAGCGTGGAAACCAGCACCGACCCGATGATGAGCACGCCTCCCATGGTCGGCGTGCCGATTTTTCCTCCGTGGAGTTCCGCGAGCTTGTGCACCTCGTCCGCGGTGCGGATCGGCTGGCCGACTTTCAACGAGATCAAACGGCGGATGACGCGCGGCCCGAAAATGACGGACAGGATGAACGACAACAACCCCGCGCTGGCGGCACGGAAGGTGATGTATTGAAAAAGGTTCAGGAAGCGGAAGGACTTGGCCCAGGCTTCTCCGTGTTCAAAGGCGTTCAGCCAGAAATCGTAAATCGCAGGTAACATCAGTTGCGGGGAAAAGCGGCGTGCATCACACGCTCCACGGTTGCGGATCGGCTGCCCTTGAAGAGGACGACGTCACCTGGTTTCACTTCTTGTTTCAGCCACTCGGCCGCTTGTGTGAGATCGGGAAAATGAGGAGCGTTTCCAGCGCCTTCCGCGATGCCTTCCGAGCCATCGCCCACGGCGATGACCGTCAGGTTCCGCCCGGCGGCGAGGGCGCCGGTCCGGAGATGCGCGGCGGGTGCGTGAGGCCCGAGCTCGCCCATGCGTCCGAGCACGATGACCCGGCGTCCTCCGTTGTTGACCGGGGTGTCCGCCAAGGTCTCGATGGCCGCGGCCATGGACTCGGGATTGGCGTTGTAGGTATCGTCGATGACCGTCGTGCCTTGGTATTCGTAGCGTCCGAGACGTCCGCCTGTCAGCGAGGCGTTCGACAACCCTGCGGCGATCTCCGCGGGAGAAATCCCGAGCTTCCAACCGGTGGCGGCGGCGAGCAGCGCGTTCGTCACCATGTGGCGGCCGGGCACGGGCAGGCTCACACGCACCGGCTCCTCGCCTTCGATCACGAGCGAGAACTCCGTCGAATCAGCGCCGAATTCCAGATCTTCCGCACGAACGAGTCCGCGGCCGTTTCCCACGGAAATCATGCCGCAGCGGACACGCTGGCGCAGGTAGTCGCGGAAATCACAGGTCGCTGGCAGAAACAGGATGCCGTCGGCAGGAAGCGCGCGGCCGAGCATTCCTTTCTCCTCGGCGATGGCCTCGCGCGTGCCCATGAACTCGATGTGCGCGGTGCCGATGTTCGTGATGATGCCATACTTCGGCCTCGCGATCTCGCACAGCGGCGCGATCTCGCCGGGATGGTTCATCCCCATTTCCCAGACAGCGGCGGTGTGGTCTTTCGAAGTCCCGAGAACGGTCAGGGGAACCCCGATGTGGTTGTTCAGGTTCCCCCGGGTGGCGGAGACGTTGAACCGCTGTGAAAGCACGGCGGCGGTGAAATCCTTGGTGCTGGTTTTCCCGTTCGAGCCCGTTATGCCCACCACGGGGATGTCGAGCTGCCTGCGCCACCAGCAGGCAAGGCGCTGCAGGGCCAGCAAGGTGTCGGGAACCACGATGACCGCGGTCCCCTCCGGTGGCACCCCTTCCCAGTTCTGGACGACGGCGACGGACGAACCGGTGCCGAGCGCCTGGGCGGCGAAGAGGTCGCCGTTGAAATTCTCCCCACGCAGGGCGAAAAACGCGGACCCCGGCGGCAGCTTGCGGGTGTCGGTGGAGACGCCGCCGGACACGATCACGTCTCCCCGTCCCGCGGCGACCGGCACGCCGAGGATCTCCGCGATCTGCTGTCCGGAAATGGGGTTCATCGCATGTCGGAAATGGCTTGGGCACGTTCGCGAAGCGCCTTGCTGGCATGCTTGCGGTCATCGAAGTCGATGGTTTCGGTGGCGAACTGCTGGGTGGTCTCATGGCCCTTGCCGGCGATGAGGATGATGTCGCCGGAGAGGGAGTTCGCGATGGCGAAATTGATGGCTTCCGAGCGGTCCGGAATGCTGCGGGAGGCTTTCCCTCCGAGGCCCTTCTCGACCTCGCTGATGATGGCGAGCGGATCTTCCGAACGTGGGTTGTCGGAAGTCACGACGACCGCGTCGCTGTGGCGGGCGGCGGCGGCGGCCATGAGCGGGCGCTTGCCCTTGTCGCGATCCCCCCCGCAACCGAAGACGGTGATGAGGCGGCGCGGCTCGAGCTCCTTGAGCGTGCGGCAGGCGTTTTCCAGCGCATCCGGAGTGTGCGCGTAGTCCACGAAAACGGTCGCACCACCGGCATTTCCGACGTTTTCCATCCGGCCCGGGACCTGTGGCGCTTCCAACAAGAACGCGACGGCGTCGCGTGGCTTGATGCCGCAGGCGCTGGCGGCGGCGATGGCGGCCAGGAGATTGTAAACGTTGAAGCGGCCGATGAGCGGGGCACGGACCAGGAAGGATTTGCCCTTGGCCGTGAGCTCGAACTCCATGCCGCGGGCGTTCTGGCGGAAGTTGTTCGCGCGGAAATCACAATGCACGTTGAAGCCGAACCTGATGACCGGCAGCTTCCCTTCCAGTGCGACGGCGAGCTCCCTGCCGTAGGCGTCGTCCGTGTTGATGACGGCGGCGGGCTTCTTGCCGAGGGGGTTCGCCGCAAGAGCATGGAACCAATCCGCCTTCGCCTTGAAGTAGGCTTCGAAGGTGCCGTGATAGTCGAGGTGGTCCTGCGTGAGGTTCGTGAAAACACACGCATCGAACCCGACGGCGGCGACACGCTTCTGGTGGATGCCGTGCGAGGAGACCTCCATGGCCACGCCACGGCACCCGTTGTCGCGCATGCGGGTGAGCACCGCGGAAAGCTCGATCGAACCGGGAGTGGTGTGCTTGGCGGGCTCCTGTCTCCCGCCGTCGTCGACGAGGATGGTGCCCAGCAACCCCGCGCGATGCCATGCGGATTTCATCAGGTGGTGGAGCAGGAACGCCGTGGTGGTCTTGCCATTGGTGCCGGTGACACCCGCCATTTTCAGGTCTTGCCATGGGTGCCCCGCCAGGGTGGAGGCAAGTATGGAAACGGCTTCGCGGCTGTCCGGCACATGCAGCCAGGTCGCGGGCGCGGTGTAGTCGGAAGGCTGCGCCGTTTCCGCGAGAATCGCCGAGGCTCCGGCGGCGAGCGCGTCATTGATGAAGCGGTGGCCGTCCAGCGTGGTTCCCCGGATGGCCGCGAAAATCTTGCCCGGTGTCACCTCGCGGGATGAGGTGGTGACGGCATAGACGGCGGTATCCAGCGATCCTGCGACCGTGACTTTTGTGAGGCTTGAAATGAGATCGCGGAGAATCATCTGTTGGAGGCGGAGAGCGGCGTTGTGACGGGTTCGGTCGGTTGCAAATTCATGTGGGTAACCACGCGGGCGGCGATTTTTCCAAAAATGGGCGCGGAGACATTGCCTCCCTGGGGCTTGACGACCTCCGCCGTGGGATTGGGCTCGTCAATGACGACCACACAGACAAACGCGGGGTCCTGTGCGGGCATCATGCCGGCGAAGGTGGTGATCTTCTTGCCCTTGAAGTATCCGCCCAGCGGATTGTGCTTCTCCGCGGTTCCGGTTTTTCCAGCGACACGAAAACCGGGCACGCCGGCCCGGACTCCCGTTCCGCCCTTCTGGACGATTTTTTCCAGGGCTCCCCGCATCTGCGCCGCGGCACGGGGTTTCAGGACCGTGCCCACAACCTCCGGCTTGTAGTCTTCCACGATGGTCCCGTCGTTCGCGATGAGCGATTTGACGATGTGCGGCTTCCTCAGTTTCCCATCCCCCGCGATGACCGAGTAGGCGCAGGCGACCTGAAGCGTGGTGACATTCGTGGCGTAGCCATAGCAGGCGCGGGAGAAATCCGCTTCATTGTTGGTATTCCGGGCGATCCCTGAACTCTCGCCGCTGAGCTGGATGCCGGTTTTCTTCCCGAAACCGAACTCGTGGAGGTATTGGTAGAACCGCCTCGATCCGAGCTGGCGGCCGAGGTTGTAAGCCCCGTTGTTGTTCGACTTCTGCAGGACTCCCTCCACCGTGAGATATCCCGCGGGATGGTCGTCGGTCACCTTGAAGCCCCTGCCCTGGTAAAAGCCATTGAAGCAGTTGATGGAGGTCAGCGGAGTGACCAGGCCTTCGTTCATCGCACCGCTGGCGGAGATGATCTTGATCACGGAGCCGGGCTCGTTCACGGCCTGGATGGCGTAGTTGAAGCTGTTCTGCGCGAGATTCTCCTTGCGGTTCAGGTTGAAGTTCGGGCGGCTCGCCAAGGCGAGGATCTCACCGGTTTTCGGATCCATCAGGACAACCGCCCCCTTGTGGGTCCGGAATTCCGCCAGCCCCGCGTCCAGCTCCTCCTCGACAATGCTCTGGATGCCCATGTCGATGGTGAGCTTGACGTTGAGTCCGGCACGCGGCGGCTTCAGGCTGCCCGAATCGCCGGGGACGACGATGCCACGGTCGTTGCGGCGCTTTTCGCTCCAGCCGTCCCGACCGGCGAGAAAGTCGTTCATCGACGACTCGACGCCGAACCTGCCCACGATCTTGGTGTGGACCTTGCCATCGGCGTCCTTCTCCTCGGACTCCGCGGTGAAACCGATGAGGTGGGTGGCATGCTCCTCGGAGGTGTACCAGCGCTTGAGCGAGTTCTCGAACTCGATGCCGTCTATCCTGTTTTTCTCGGTGATCTCGCGGATGTTGTCGCCGATGTCCTGATTGATGTTCTTGGCGATGGTGAAATATTTCGCGTCGTTTCCGGCGATCTTCGCGTGAAGCTCGTCCCTCCGCATGCCCAGCGGACGGGCGAGGGTGCCGACGATGTAGGCGAGGTATTTCTGCTGGATGACCTCGACAGGCTCGCCATCGAGAATCTCGCCACGCAGCACGTTGATGCGTTTCGCCTGCTTCGCGGGAGTGAGATCGTTCCAGCCGGGTTCGGCGCTTGCCTGCTGGTAGGCGAGGCCGAAGCTTCCGATCTTCGGGTCCATGATGTGCGTCTTGTCCACCAGCACGCTCATCACGGGGATGCTTTTCGCGAGGGTTTCCTCGTTCCGGTCCACGATTTCACCGCGCGAGGCGGTCAGCCTCTCCACGCTCCGGTTCTGGCGTTGGGATTTCTGCTCGTAGTGGTGGCGGTCCACGAGCTGGATCTGCACCAATCTGGCCGAAAGCACACTGAGCCCGACCACGAGGATCGAACACAGGATGATGCAGCGGGACTGGAAGGTGGTTTTCAAATTCTAAGGTGCGGCGGAGGCGACGCTGTGGCGGCCGGATGCGCCGGAGTCAACCTCTTCGATGACGTTCAGCGGAATCGGCCGCAGGGAGGTTCCGTTTTCGGCGATCTGCTTGCGGATGACGAAGCGGTTCAGAAGCTGGTCCATGCGCATGTCGGTGGTGCGCGTGTCAAGGCGGCATTGCTCGATGTTCCGGTTGATCGATTCGATCTCCCGGGAAACCTGGATCTGGCGGTTCTTGTAGAACACGTGCAGAACTCCACCGGCGGTCATGATGATGCCGCCGAGGATGATGGCGATATAGGTTGACACGGAAGTGCGGGGCTCGTTGCGGCGACGGTTCATGACTTGGGGTGTAAAAGCTGTGCAACCCGCAGTTTGGCACTGCGGGCTCGCGGGTTCAGGGAGATTTCTTCGGCAGATGGTGCGATGGCTTTTCTGCAAAGCAGCCGGTATTGGTAGTCGGGGTTCGGCCGGGGTTCCGGCCAACCGGGGTCATCGAGAAATTCGGTGGACCGGTGTTTGAGGAATCTCTTGACCATGCGGTCCTCAAGACTGTGGAAGGTGATGATGAGCAGGCGTCCCCCGGGCTTCAGGGCCGAGGAAGCGTTGGCCAGAGCGGTCGCCAGGGACTCGAGTTCCTCGTTCACCGCCATGCGGATGGCTTGGAAGGTCTTTGTCGCGGGATGGGTCCGCCCGTGACGACCGATCGTTTTCTCGATGAAGTCCGCGAGATCCAGCGTGGTGGTGAAGGGCTTGATGGCCCGCTGCCTGACGATGGCTCCCGCGATGCGCCTCGCTTTCGACTCCTCGCCGAATTCGAAAAGGATCCGCACGATCTCGGCTTCCGGCCATTTGTTCACGATGTCCGCGGCGGTGCGCGGGCTGGAAGGACCCATGCGCATGTCGAGCGGCCCCTCCCGCATGAAGGAGAATCCACGTTCGGCGGAGTCGAGCTGGCGCGAGGAAACGCCGAGATCCATCAGCAGTCCATCCGCGAGATCGCCCTGCCGGATTGCGGGGGTTTCCAGAAGCTGGGAAAAATTCCCCTCCCATGTGGAAAAGCGCTCGCCGTAATGCGCGAGGCGGGCGCGGGCATGCGCGAGCGCCTCCGGATCGCGATCCACGCCGAGCACACGGGCTCCGGATTTGAGAAAAATCTCGCTATGGCCGCCACCACCCAAGGTGCCGTCGATGATGAACTTGCCGGGGCCCGCAGCCATCCATTCTTCGGTTTCCGCAGGGAAAACCGGGAGATGGTAGCCATCCGCAGCCACGATTTCGGAAAAATTCACGGATGCCCGGGCCGACAACCAGCCAGGAGCGGCGCAGGCATCCGTGGGAAGGGACGAAGCGGCGTGCTGTCCCGAGCCAGCCACTTCGTCCGATGGAATGTCTTCCAATCCCCGTGTTGTGGATTCGTCCGCAACAGGGCGGAGCGACTTGCCGAACAACGCTTCGAACCACCCGGCACGCCGTAGGGAAACCACAGCGCCAGGTGTTGGAAAATCTGTCGATGGCCGCGCTGACAACCAGCCAGGAGCAGCGCGGACCACCGTTTCAAATAGCGAGAGAAGCTCTGTCCCGAGAGACTTCTTACGCCCAGCCATGAAAATTTGAGGAAACCGCACCGACAACCAGCCAGGAGCGGTGCGGTCCTCCGTCGACCATCCGGCAAGCTGTCCCGAGCGTGCCGCATCGTCTGAAAAAACTCCCGGACCCGACAGGCACACGAAACCGGCCGGAGCCGCAAGGCGGGCCGTATCGTGGGTCGGAATGGGTGGGGTGAACAACATCGTGGTTGTCGAATGTGGAAGGGATGAAAAATTCAGAAAATACCGAGATCGTCTTCGGCGTCCTCGCCAGTGAGATGCGCCAGGTAGGTGTCGAAGTTGGCCTTGCTCCAGATCTCGAAATTCATGCCGCGGCCGGCCAGGACCACGTCCGAGTCGGGAGCGATCCCGGCTTTCTCGCTCAGATCCTTGGGCACGAGCAACTTGCCCTGCTCGTTGACCGCGGCTTCACGTGAGAGCAACGCGAGCTTGGCAAGCAGTTTGGATTTCTCCGCAGGGGTCTTGTCGCTCCCGTTGATGACCGACACCTTGTGCCCATAAGCTTCCTTGCTGAGCACGCGGACCAACGGCAGCCCCTGATCCTTCGCGAACAACAGATAGAGGGACGTTCCCACCTCGGGCCGCCATGACGCCTGGACCGAAACCCGGAACTTCGGGTCGATCTTATACGGGTGAAATCCCGTGTAGCGTTGGTTGTCAATTTCCACTGGAGGCAGGTGTCGTTTGTGTCAGTGGCAGCAAAGTACACCAAAATACACCGAGCCAGCAAGATGAAACTGTGGCATTTTTATTGAAATTATAATTCATTTAAAATAAGATATTTAAATAAATTATTACTCGATTCATGGCGATTAATCGAACAAATGTTCGGGAAAAATCGAAGGAAAAAATCAAAAAAATCTCAGATTTTTAAACCAAAATCGGCAATTTTAAAAATATGAGACGATCGGTGTACTCGATCATGTCATTTACAATCCCAGTGTACTTCTGGCTCACATGAGACCAGCTCGCCCCTTTCAGGATTTCACCGAATCACCCGGAACACACCCACCCCATTCCCCTCATCAGGGCACGGGAACATTTCCCGGACCTTCCGCGGACGTGCGTTTTTTCCGGTGCCGCCGCACGGGCAGGTGGTGCGGCAGCATGGCGGAAAACAAATGAACCAGAGGATACGCCAGCAGCGCCATGAGCAGCCCCATGGCCGTGAATCCGACGAAAAAGTTGCTGATCGAAACCAAACCCACTCCCGGCAGGGTCATCTGGGCCTTCTCGAAGGGCACGTGCAGGTGAAACGTCTCGATCACCCATTGACCAAGGCGGATCTGGGCGAACCAGAACGGAACATTCGTGAATGGATTGCTGATGAAACACGCGGCCACCGCGAAAGGAACGTTCGCCTTCACGCGCATCGCGAGGATCGCCGCGACGATCGACTGCGGAATGATCGGCACCATTGAGAAATACAAGCCGATGGCCAGGCCGGTCGCCACCGTATCACGACAGGGGACCCACAAGCTGCGCTCGAAGAGGGGCTTGGTGATTTTCTGCCACCAGGGACGGTGGCGCAGCTTGCGGTGGCGCAAGGCACGGAAAGCCCTGCGCACCATGCGGAGGTAGTGGACTTTCATGGCAGCGTTGGCATCGGGGCCGGGAACATCCGCCAGTCCCGGCGACGAATCAACCTCAAATGCCTTGCCTGCCTGCGACACTTTCCGCAGCTTTCCCGCAGTTCCATATGCAACCTTGGCAAGCATTCATCCTGGGAGTGATCGAGGGGATCACCGAATACCTTCCCGTCAGCTCCACCGGCCACCTGCTCGTCGCACAGCATTTCATGGGCATCGGCACCGCGAGCGCCACGGAAAAGGCGGCGGCGGACATTTTCGCCATCTGCATCCAAGGCGGGGCGATCCTTGCGGTGCTCGGCATTTACATGAAACGCGTCATGCAGATGCTTCGGGGCGTGCTCGGTCAGGATCCGGACGGTCTCAGGCTGGCCATCATGCTCATTGCCGGATTTCTTCCCGCAGCCGTCATCGGGGTGTTGTTCAATGACAAGATCGAGGAAAAGCTCTTCGGCACCACACCTGTTGTCATCGCATGGATCGTCGGTGGTGTCCTCATCCTCGCAACGGCCTGGTGGCGGAAGCGGAACCCTCTCGTCGGCAGCGGCAAGGACCTTGTTTCCATGACTCTGAAAATGGCGCTCATCATCGGACTGCTGCAGTGCGTCGCCATGTGGCCGGGCACCAGCCGCAGCCTCATGACCATCGTCGGCGGTTTGCTCGTCGGACTCTCGATCCAGGCCGCGGTGGAGTATTCATTCCTGCTCGGAGTCCTCACATTGACCGCCGCCACAGCGAAAAAGGCGGTTTGGAAGGTGGATGCGGCGGGCGTCAGTGCGAAATATGACGTCTGGTTCGGCGGGATGAAATTGCTTACGGACACTTATTCTCCCGTAGCGTTGATCGTCGGCATCGTCGCCGCCGCGGTGTTCGCGGCCATCGCGGTGAAGTGGCTCGTCTCGTATCTCCAGAGCCACGGGCTTTCCATATTCGGCTGGTACCGCATCGCCCTCGGCGCGGGAGTCGGCGCCCTCGTGCTCGCGAACGTGGTTCCCTCATGAGAGTCCCCATCTCTCGTTTCCCGGTCGGAAAAATGTCGCCCGCAAACCGGAGAAACTGAAAATTCCAATGCAACAGCATTGGTTTCCAGCCGTATAGAACGGAACAACGCCTTATTTGTTCATTTTTTATTGAACAAACGGATGGAACCGTCCACTGTCCGGCCATGGCAGATCTGCTCGATAGCGATCCCTACGATCTCGACCCCTTGGAACAACAAGTGGTCGCCTTTTTCGTCGATGGAGTCCGCGTGCTCGGACTGCCGCGATCCATTGGAGAGATTTACGGACTCCTTTTCATCTCCCAGACCGCGCTCTCTCTGGACGATCTGGTGCAGCGCCTCCACATCAGCAAAGGCTCCGCCAGCCAGGGGTTGCGCGCCCTCAAGAGCCTCGGCGCGGTCCGCGAAGTCAGCTCGGAAAGCGAGCGCCGCACCTATTACGAACCCTCCATCGAACTGAAACGACTGGTCGGCGGCTTCATCCGCGAACAGATCCGCCCTCATTTGGAGAGCGGAAAGACCAAGATCAACCGTTTGTCGAAAACCACCCAGGACATCTCCGATCCCGTGCGCAGGAAATTTCTCAACGAACGGGTGGACAGGCTCGAAAGCTGGCTTCGCAGCAGCGGCAGAGTTCTTCCGGTATTGCAAAAGCTCCTCGGCCAATGAATCCCGCCTCCCCCCAGCCACCGGAATGGTTCTGCGTCCGTTGCCAGACGAAACGTGAGCACATCGCCGCAAATCACCTGCGCGAGCTTGCGGAGGTGGAGGTCTTCTGCCCGCGTCTGCGCTACCGCAAGGCCACCCGCCGTGGAAAAATCTGGTGGGTCGAACCGATGTTTCCCGGCTATGTGCTCGCGAAGTTCGGGCTGGCGGAAATGGAACGCGCGGTCACCTACTGCCAGGGGGTCCGCGGACTGGTGAAATTCGGCTCCGAAGTCCCGCCCATTCCCGAATCATTCGTAGACTCCATCAAAAAAGAGATCCGCAACCGCAAGGATGCGACCGAGGACGAACTGCTCACCCTGAGCCCGATCATCGAAATCGGCGACGAGGTGGAGGTGGCACACGGTCCGTTCCAAGGCATGCAGGGAACGGTCGTCGCCGTTCCATCCGCCACGGAGCGGGTGAAGATCCTCCTCGAATTCCTCGGCGAGCAACATGCGGTGGACATGGACCTCTTCTCGATCCTCCTCCCCCGCCGGCCCCTCCCCTGATTCATCCCGGAAAATCCCCGCACAGGCGATTTTCCGCTCTCCCCCTCAACTTCCCAACGCCAGCTTCCTTACTTGGTTTCCCTCCCTCCGGAGAGAACGACCACGGGCGGCAGCGTCCGAGCCACTCACTTCCTTGGAAGCGGACCAATCCACAGATTTCCTCATCATCGGCGCAGGCTTCTCCGGGCTTGTCACCGCCGAGCGCCTTTCCGCGGCAGGGTGGAAATGCGTGGTGGTGGACCGCCGCCACCATCTCGGGGGAAATGCGTATGACCGCACGGATGCCGCCGGGGTGCTCATTCACCAATACGGCCCCCACTACTTCCGCTCCAACTCACGGCGCATCGTCGACTACCTGTCCGCGTTCACCGGGTGGCATCAGGTCAGCTACACGATCAGGAGTCATGCCCGTGGCCGTTACTGGAACTTTCCGATCAACCTCAACACCTTCGAACAGTTCATCGGCAGGGAATCGACGACCGCCGGTTTCGAAGACTGGCTGGAAAAGAACCGCATCCCCATTTCCGAGCCGGCCAACTCGGAAGAGGTGATCATTTCCCAAGTCGGGCGGGAACTCTACGAGCTGTTCTTCGAAGGCTACACGCTGAAACAATGGAAGCGCCACCCGCGCGAACTCGACGCCTCGGTCTGCGGCCGCATCCCCATCCGCACGAACCGCGACGACCGCTACCTCTCCGAGACATTCCAAGCGTTGCCGGAACGCGGCTACACCGCCCTCTTTGAGAACCTGCTGGAGGCCTCGCCCGGTGTGGAGCTGCACCTCGGTGTGGATGCCGGTGAGGCCCGCGCCCGGTGGAAGCACAAACACCTGGTCTACACCGGAGCGGTGGATGAGTTCTACGACCGCCGCTTCGGCCCCCTTCCCTACCGCTCCCTGCGTTTCGAGGCCGAGTCATTCAGCGGCCCGCAACTGCTGGAACGGGAGAAGATCTCCGGCAAACCAGGCTTTTGGCAACCCGCCATGCAGGTGAATTATCCGGATGCGGAAGTACCTTTCACCCGCATCGTCGAGATCAAGCACGCCACCGGACAGGACATCGCGGCGAGCACGATCATCAGGGAATTCCCCAAGGACTGGACACCGGATGAGGAGCCCTTCTATCCCGTCCCCGCCCCGGAATCCCGCGCCGCTTACCAGCGGTATGCGGAACTCGCCGCGGCGGAAAAGTCCGTCAGCTTCATCGGCCGCCTGGCAACCTACCGATATTACAATATGGATCAGGTAACAGGCATGGCCATTGCTGTGGCAGAGCGGCTGATCGCCCGATACGGAACCAATTTATGAAGAAACTATACATCGCAGGCCACCGCGGAATGGTCGGCAAGGCACTCGTCCGTGAGGCGGAAAAACTCGGCGGTCACGAAATCATCACCACCACGCGCGATCAGCTCGACCTCTGCGACCAGGGAGCCGTCTTCGAGTTTCTCGGATGGGAAAAGCCGGACATCGTCATCATCGCGGCGGCCAAGGTCGGAGGCATCCACGCGAACTCCACCTACCCGGCGGATTTCATTTATGAAAACCTCGCGATCGCCTCGAATCTCGTGGAAGGCAGCCGGCGCGCCGGCGTGCCCCGCGTGCTGTTCCTCGGCTCGTCCTGCATCTATCCGAAAATGGCGCCCCAGCCGATGCCCGAGGACTGCCTTCTGACCAGTCCGCTGGAAACGACGAACGAGGCATATGCCATTGCGAAAATCGCGGGCCTGAAACTCTGCCAGCATTACCGCGCCCAGCACGGCCTGACCTACCACAGCGCCATGCCGACCAACCTCTACGGTCCCGGTGACAACTACCACCCGGAGAACTCCCACGTCATCCCCGCCCTCATCCGCCGCTTCCACGAGGCCAAGGAGCGCGGAGACTCGTCCGTCACCATCTGGGGCACCGGCACCCCGCGGCGCGAGTTCCTGCATGTGGATGATCTCGCCGCCGCGTGTTTCCACCTGCTGGGACTGGAATCCCCGCCGGACTGGGTGAATGTCGGCGTGGGCGAGGACATCACCATTTTCCAGCTCGCCTCGCTCGTCGCGGGCACCGTGGGCTTCACCGGAGACATTCTAACAGACCCCTCGAAGCCGGACGGCACGCCGCGCAAGCTGATGGACATCTCCAAGATCAGGTCCACCGGCTGGACACCCGGAGTTTCGTTCGAAATCGGCCTTGCTGCCGCCTATCAGGATTTTCTATCAACTCTCGCGACCGGAGTTGCCCGCCTCTAACAATCAACCACCCCACCCTAGTGAAAAAAGCACTGATCACCGGCATCACCGGACAAGACGGTTCCTATCTGGCCGAATTTCTTCTCGAAAAAGGCTACGAAGTCCACGGCATCAAGCGTCGCGCTTCCCTATTCAACACCCAGCGGGTCGACCATATCTACGAAGATCCGCATGTGGAGAACTCACGCTTCCGCCTGCACTATGGCGACCTGACGGACAGCTCCAACCTCACCCGCATCCTCAGCGAGATCCAGCCGGACGAGGTTTACAATCTCGGCGCGCAGTCACACGTCGCCGTCTCGTTCGAAGCTCCGGAATACACCGCGGACGTGGACGCCATCGGCACGCTGCGCCTGCTGGAGTCGATCCGTTTCCTCGGCCTCGAAAAGAAGACACGCTTCTACCAGGCCTCCACCTCCGAGCTCTACGGCCTCGTCCAGGAGATCCCGCAGAAGGAGACCACCCCATTCCACCCCCGCTCGCCCTACGCGGTGGCGAAGATGTACGCCTATTGGATCACGGTGAACTACCGCGAGGCTTATGGCATGTATGCGTGCAACGGCATCCTCTTCAACCACGAGTCCCCGCGCCGCGGCGAAACCTTCGTCACCCGGAAGATCACCCGTGCGATTTCCAACATCGCCCAAGGCCTGGAGTCATGCCTGTTCCTTGGAAACATGGATTCCCTGCGCGACTGGGGCCACGCGAAAGACTATGTCCGCATGCAGTGGATGATGCTCCAGCAGGAAACCGCGGATGACTTCGTGATCGCCACCGGCAAGCAGATCTCCGTGCGCGAGTTCGTGAAACTCTCCGCCAGGGAAGCCGGCATCGAACTGGAATTTTCCGGTGAGGGAGTGGATGAGATCGCCACGGTCAGCAGCATCCTGGATCCGGAAAAAGCCTGCGCCGTCAAGGCCGGTGATGTGGTCGTCAAGGTCGATCCGCGCTACTTCCGCCCTGCGGAGGTCGAAACCCTGTTGGGCGATCCTTCGAAAGCGAAGGCCAAGCTCGGCTGGACTCCTGAAATCACCGTGGAGGAAATGTGTGCGGAAATGGTGGCTCACGATCTCAACATCGCCCGCAGCCATTCGCTGCTCAAGAGCCACGGACACCACGTCCCGGTATCCAAGGAATAAACTTCCCGCCGTTTGAAAATCATCTCCATCATCGGCCTGCCCCTGGCTGCAACCACCTACGCGGGGGCGGTCGAATGGATCCTCAACCATGCTCTTAAGCGCGGCGGAACCTATGCGGTCGAAGCGGCGAACACCCACGTCGCGGCCCTCGCCCGCACGGACCCGGAGTTCGGACAATCCATGCGCGGTTTCGACCTCATCTGTCCGGACGGAATGCCTCTGGTGTGGGCGCTCAACTCCAAACTCCCCGACGCGGAAAGACTGACCGACCGGGTCTACGGCCCCACGCTGATGCTGGAGACCCTGCGTGCCACGGAAGGCAAGGCCACGGAGTTCAAACATTTCCTGTTGGGTGGAAAACAATCCACACTGGACAGCCTGTTGGAAAAATTCGCGATCCGGTTCCCCGGCGTCGCAATCGCCGGCACCCATTCACCTCCATTCGGAGAATGGCCGGAGAACGAGTTCGACACGATCTCTGAAAAAATCCGCCGGTCCGGAGCAAACCTGATCTGGGTGGGCCTCGGCTGCCCGAAGCAGGAGCACTGGATCGCATCAAACAAGCACCGCCTGCCACCCGGAGTGTATTTCGGCATTGGCGCGGCATTCGCCTTCCATGCGGGCGAGGTCCGCCAGGCGCCGCCTCTGATCCAGAAATGCGGCATGGAATGGGCTTACCGCGTGGCGATGGAACCTCGCCGCCTTTTCAAACGCTACTTCACCTACAATTCACTCTTCGTCTATCACCTGCTCCGCGACCACGTGCGGGGTTGAACATCTCCCACAATCACCCACCCCGAACCAACAAAACACGACTCTATGAACGTCAAATCCATCTGCTGCCTCGGCGCCGGCTATGTCGGCGGCCCCACCATGGCCATGATCGCCGCCAAATGCCCGCACATCCAAGTGACGGTCGCCGACCTGAACGAGCAACGCATCGCCGCGTGGAACTCCGACACCCTCCCGGTTTACGAACCGGGCCTTGATGAGGTCGTGGCCTCGGCCATCGGCAAAAACCTCCACTTCACCACCGACATCCGCTCGGCGATCGCGGCGGCGGACCTGATCTTCGTCTCCGTGGGAACGCCTACGAAATCCTACGGCATCGGCGCGGGACGCGCCGCGGACCTGCGTTACATCGAGTCCGCCGCCCGTCTCATCGCCGAGGTTTCGGAAGGAAACAAGATCATCGTCGAGAAAAGCACCATCCCGGTGAAGACGGCGACCGCCATCAAGTCCATTCTCGCCGCCAACTCGCCGAACGGAGCGACGTTCCAGGTGCTCTCCAACCCGGAATTCCTCGCCGAAGGAACCGCCGTGGAAGACATGGAGGCACCGGACCGCATCCTCATCGGAGGCGAATCCACCCCGGAAGGCCAGGCCGCCGTGGAAGCTCTGGTCTCCGTCTATGCGAACTGGATTCCCCGCGAACGCATCATCACCACCAACCTCTGGTCCTCCGAGCTTTCCAAGCTGGTTGCGAACGCCTTCCTCGCCCAACGGATTTCCTCGATCAACTCCATCTCCGCCCTTTGCGAAGCCACCGGTGCGGATGTGGACGAGGTCGCCCGCGCGATCGGGATGGACTCACGGATCGGACCCAAGTTCCTCAAGGCCTCGGTCGGGTTCGGCGGCTCCTGCTTCCAGAAGGACATCCTGAATCTCGTCTATCTCTGCGACTCGTTCAACCTGCCCCACGTCGCCGAATACTGGCGCCAGGTGGTGCACCTCAATGACTGGCAGAAATCACGCTTCGTGGAGAAGATCGTCCGCACGCTTTATAACACCGTCAACAGCAAGCGCATCGCGATTTTCGGATTCGCATTCAAGAAGGACACCAACGACACCCGCGAATCCGCCGCCATCCAGGTCTGCCGCGATCTGCTGAACGAGCGCGCCCACCTCGCGATCTACGACCCGAGGGTCAGCGTGGAAACCATCACCCAGGATCTGATCTACGCCGGTGTCTCACCCGAGCTCATCGCCTCGAACATCGAGTTCTGCTCCGATCCATACTCGGCCGCGAACGGAGCCCACGCGTTGGCGACGCTCACCGAATGGGATGAATTCCGCACGCTGGACCTGCCACGCATCTACGACCTCATGTTGAAGCCAGCCTTTGTCTTCGACGGCCGCGCCGTCCTCCCGGCTGACGCTCTCGTCGCCCATGGTTTCGACGCGTTCATCATCGGCAAGGGTGCCTGAGACGGGGGAAGAAATTCACTCGCACTCCCCGGGCTCCGCGTTGTATCTTCCGTCTCCAATGTCGAACATTCATCCAGAGTTCCACCGGTTCCTCCACCGTCAGGATAAGGAAAACCTGCTGGGCCAGCGCGGCATCGTCGTGTGGCTCTGCGGGCTTTCCGGATCGGGGAAATCCACCATCGCGAACGCGGCGGAGCGCGTGCTCCACCAGCAGGGGCGCTTCACCACGATCCTTGACGGCGACAATCTGCGCACCGGACTCAACTCCAATCTCGGTTTCTCGGATGACGACCGCTTGGAAAACATCCGCCGCATCTCGGAGGTGGCGAAGGTGTTTGTTTCCCAAGGCATCATCACGTTTGTCTCCGCCATCACCCCGAGGGGAGAACTGAGGGATCTGGCGCGGGGACTTCTGGGAAACGATCTCTTCGAAGTCTATGTGAAGGCGAGCTACGAAGCTTGTGAACAACGCGATGTGAAGGGACTCTACGCCAAAGCCGCCCGCGGGGAGATCGCCCATTTCACGGGAAAAGACGGTTCTTTCGAACCGCCGAACAATCCGGACCTCGTCCTGGACACGGAGAAGTCCTCCATCGAGGACGCCGCCTTCGAACTACTGGAAGCGATCCGCGGGAAAATATCCGCGCACCGCCCCTTGGTCTGATCACCAATCCAGCCCGGGATCATTCTTAAAAAGCCGGAGTCCGCGGGGCTCCGGCTTTTTCTATGATTATATCTACCATTACTTTAATCATTACCATTTTACCCAAAATAATAATTAAATCTTGACCCGACTCGGTCCTGAACCTATCCCCACTGCTCCTTGTGAGCGAGTGGTCCACCCCCGTTTCCAAGGTTCATTCCTCCATCGAATCCGCATCTCATGCCCAACTACCAACTCAGCCATCTCGACCAGTTAGAAGCCGAAGCAATTTTCATTCTGCGTGAGACGGCAGCGCAGTTCGAAAACCCCGCCCTTCTTTTTTCCGGCGGCAAGGACTCGATCGTCATGGCTTGGCTCGCACGCAAGGCTTTCTGGCCGGCGCGCATGCCGTTCCCTCTCGTCCACATCGACACAGGCCACAATTTCGAGGAAACAATGACTTATCGCGATGAATTCGTGGAGCTCATCCGCGCGACGCTCGTCGTCGGCTCGGTTCAGGAATCCATCGATACCGGCCGGGTGGTCGAGGAAAAAGGACCGAACGCCTCACGCAACAAACTGCAAACCGTCACCCTGCTCGATACCATCGAGAAAAACCAATACGACGCCTGCCTCGGCGGCGGCCGCCGTGATGAGGAAAAGGCCCGTGCCAAGGAACGCTTTTTCTCCCACCGTGACGATTTCGGCCAATGGGATCCGAAAAACCAGCGCCCCGAACTGTGGAACCTCTTCAACGGCCGGAAAAATCCCGGAGAGCATTTCCGCGTGTTCCCGCTTTCCAATTTCACCGAGATGGACATCTGGATGTACATCAAGCGTGAGAACATCCCCCTTCCCTCCATCTATTTCTCCCACGAGCGCGAGGTCTTCGAGCGCAATGGCTCGCTGCTTGCCGTGACGGAGTTCCTCAAGGCCCAGGACCACGAACCGGTTGAGAAAAAAATCGTGCGCTTCCGCACCATCGGCGACGCGACCTGCACCGGCGCGGTGGAATCCAAAGCCGCCGATCTGGATGAGGTCATCGCCGAAGTCGCCGCCGCACGCCAGACAGAGCGAGGCACCCGTTCCGACGACAAACGCTCGGAAACCGCCATGGAGGACCGCAAGAAGGAAGGATACTTCTGAAAAGTGTCCGCAACCCAGTGAAATTCCGGTTACTGGCCACCTCCCAATACCCAACTCCACTCTTCAACTTTTCCCACTGATCACCTTCAACTGATCGTTCCCCAATTTTCAAATGGATCTTCTCCGCTTCACCACCGCTGGCTCCGTCGATGACGGCAAATCCACCCTCATCGGCCGCCTTCTTTACGACTCCAAGTCCATCTTCGAGGATCAGCTCGAAGCCATGGAGGAATCCTCGCGCCGCCGTGGGGATGAGAACGTGAACCTCGCCCTGCTGACCGACGGTCTCAAGGCCGAGCGGGAACAAGGCATCACCATCGATGTCGCCTACCGCTACTTCGCCACACCGAAACGGAAATTCATCATCGCCGACACTCCGGGCCACATCCAATACACCCGCAACATGGTGACGGGAGCCTCCACGGCCAACCTGGCGATCATCCTGATCGACGCCCGCAAGGGGGTGATCGAGCAAACCAAGCGGCACTCGTTCATCGCCAACCTGCTGCGCATCCAACACCTCGTCGTCGCGGTGAACAAGATGGACCTCGTGGACTACTCCGAGGAGGTTTACACAAAAATCATCAAGGACTTCCGGGAATTCGCATCCCGCTTGGACAATATCGTCGAAATCACCGACATCCCCATTTCCGCGCTGAACGGCGACAATGTGGTCGATAAATCCGAACACATGCCCTGGTACCAAGGGCCGACGTTCCTCTATCACCTGGAGAACGTCTATGTCGGCGGCGAGGAAAACCACGTGGACGCCCGCTTCCCCGTGCAGTGGGTCATCCGCCCGATGAGCGACGAATGGCATGATTTCCGCGGCTACGCGGGCCGGGTGGCCGGTGGCGTCTTCAAGCCCGGTGATGAAGTCACCGTCCTTCCCTCGGGCTTCTCGACCAAGGTCAAGGCCATCCACAGTCCGGATGGAGAACTCGAAGAGGCCTTCGCTCCGCAATCCGTCTGCATCACCCTTGAAGAGGAAATCGACATCTCCCGCGGCGACACATTGGTGAAAACCAACAATCCTCCCCGTGTGGAGCAGGACATCGAGGCGATGATCTGCTGGTTCTCGAACAAGCCGATGCCGCCGAAGGCGAAACTCGTCATCCGTCATACGACGCAGGAGACCAAGGCCATCATCCAGGAGGTGAAGTACCACGTGGACATCAACACGCTTCACAAGATCGAAGGGGTGACTGGTTTCAACATGAATGACATCGGTCGCATTTCCCTGCGCACCGCCGTCCCCCTGATCCACGACTCCTACCGCCGGAACCGCATCACCGGCTCGTTCATCCTCATCGATCCCGGCACCAACGAAACCGTGGCCGCGGGAATGATCATCTGAGAGCGGACTCAGGCATTCCGACAAACTGAAAGGCTGGAAGGAGGTGGATCGCCTCATTCCAGCTTTTTCGTACCGGACCGTTCTTCAACCCGCCACCTGTTTCCGTCTCGCCAGCCAGTTCCGGACCAATTGGGTGAGGACCACCCCGACCGCGATCAATGAAATGCCTGTCAGCGCGGGCATCAGCCGTCCATCTGCCAGCCCCACCCCGCTGAGCACGATCCCCGTACCGATGACGCCATTGCAAATGATCGAGACGGGAAGATACAGCAGGAACGGCACACGCAGGAATCCGAGAAGGTAATTCTGGAAAAAGTGGGGAATCCCCGGCGTAAGCTTCAGGATCAGAATGAGTTTCAGATGATCCCCTTTCGGCAGATCAGGAATTTTCACCGAGGTCGAGACGAGCAGTTTTTCCACCACCTTCCGTCCCGGTCCGGCAGCCGCCCAGTAGGTCCAGGCAAGGTTAAGGGTGATGGCGGCCAGGCTGAGCAGACAAGCCATCGCCGGCTGATCCCTCCAAACCACTCCGGCCGTGAATAACAAGGCGCTGAGAGGAACCGGAAAACCCGGCAGGATCACCAGTGCGGCAAACAATGCCCAAGGGTTTTTCACCAGATAGGCATTCAGCGAAAACCACCAGGACTTGAGATCGCCAGGTGTGATGCCCGTTTTCCACGCGATCCCCCCCACGACCAACAACAGAAGGCAAAAGAGTATCCCGCACGCACGCACGCGACCGTCGCTGAGCAATCTCCGAATCACATGCATCCGGCAGGAAGGTCCCTTTTCGCGGGAGGATTGGCAAGATTCATGTCCCCGGAGCCCTTATCGGACGAACCCGGCCTTGTTCATTTTTTCTTGAACAATAGAGGCTCCAAATTACCCTCGGAGTGTGAGCATCCTTACGCTCACAACCTTAATGACCAAGGGCGGTAGCGTGTCCAAAAAGGACACCATGGTTTACAAATTCCTGACGCGCCACCGCTGCCGCACATGACCGATTCTCCCGACACGCCCCGATTGCTGGTTGTGATGCCCGTGTTCAACGAGCAGGCATCCGTCGAAGAGGTTGTCCGCTCGTGGATGGCGGTGCTGGATGAGACGGTCGGAGATTTCACCCTTCTGACGATCAATGACGGCTCCACAGATGGCACGGAAGCCAAGCTTCAGGATCTCGCCGCCCGGTTCGCTCCCCGGATGGAGTTGTTGAGCCGTCCGAACCGCGGGCATGGGCAGACCTGCGTCCAAGGCTATCTGATCGCCCTTGAACGCAAGATTCCCCATATCCTGCAGATCGACTCGGATGGCCAATCCTCGCCCGACCATTTCGCGGATTTCTGGGTATTGAGAGACCGGTTCGATGTCATCTATGGCAAGCGTTCGAGACGGGATGGATTCCGCCGGGTTCTGGCGAGCCAGATTCTGAGAACCTCCCTCAAACTCCTCACCCGTGCCGATTGCGTGGATGCCAACGTTCCCTATCGATTGATGACGGGGAGTTCCTGTGCCTCCGCCATCCGTGCCATCCCGCCGGATTTCGACCTGGCGAACGTCGCCCTCTCCGTCCTCCTCAGGAAAATGCCGGCAATCCGCCACGGACAGGTGCCCATCGGTTTTCCACCCCGCCTCGGTGGCGAACCGTCGGTCCCGTTCTTCAAATTTGCCACAAAGGCCCGGGAGCTTTTCCAACAGCTCAGGACATCCGGCATCGCCGCGAAATGAACATCACCCGACATACTTGGTATCCCATCGTTCTGGGACTGTTGGCGACACTGGTGGGTCTCTGTGCGATCACGCAGCAGAGTCTTTGGATGGATGAGGGAAGCACCGCGTTCAAGGCGCTCATGCCCACATTCAAGGATTGGGTCGCAATCACGTACAGGCTCGGTGGATCGGACATCCAGATGCCTCTCTACATGGTCGCCGTCTGGGCATGGGTGAAAATCGGTTTCATCAGTGAATACGCGCTGCGCTGCATCAATCTGCCCTTCCTGGTGCTCATGGTGCTGGCTCTCAGGCGTGTACGCTTCTGGCCCTTGGTTTGTCTGGCATCCCCGTTCGTCCTCTATTATGTGGGCGAACTCCGCCCCTACACCCTGCAGATGGCAGCCGGAGCCCTGGTCGCCGCAGGCCTTGCAAGAATCATCGAAAGCCGCCGGACCTCGACTTTCGACGGCCTTCACACGGTTGCCCTCGGATGCCTGTTGCTGACTTTGAGCAGTCTCACCGCCGCGGTTTGGGCTGCCGGTGCGGTGCTCGCGGTTGTGATTCTCCGACCGGACTGGCTGAAGACTCCCGGCTTCTGGACGAGGTCCCTGCCTTGGTGTCTGACCGCCTTGATCGTGATCGCCTATTACATCCACACGCTTCAACAAGGGTACCGGGCCGCGACATCCGGTGGCGGCGGGTTGCTCAGCATCGGATTTGGGTTTTATGAAATCCTCGGACTGCTCGGCATCGGTCCGACGAGAAACGAACTCAGGGCCACGCCGTTTTCATTGGTTTCCCATCTCGCATGGTTGATACCCGCTTTTTTCTGCCTGGCGGGCGCTTGGTCCGCCGGCGTGCGAACCTGGCTCTCCCGGACCGATCGCGGAAGCATCATCGCCGTCACGGCTGCCGTCCTGCTTCCACTTCTCACCCTCGCCCTTGTCGGACTCACGCAGGATTTCCGGGTTCTGGGAAGGCACCTCAGCCCTGCCATCCCGGCGGTTCTCCTGCCCATCGCCCTTTGCCTTGAATCAGGAACCAGAAAGGTGGTCCCGAATTTCATCCTGGCGACGTGCGCGCTCATCGTCTTTCTCGTTTCATCGCTATGCCTCCGCCTTCAGGAGAGACATGCGCGCGATGATTATCAAGCCGCCACTTCCATCGCGATCGACGCCCTGAAGAAAGGGAAACGCGTCCTCTGGCAGGCGGATATGAACGCCACCCGGTATTACGCTTACCGACAAGGGGGCATGAGGTACGTCCACGCCTTGCAACAGCTCGAAGCCGACCCTCCCGGACTGATGTTCGCGGATCTGGTCGTCATCAACCGCCCCGACCTGCGGTTCAAGGGAACCGACTACAAGGAGCAACTCCGCAAAAACGGCTTCAAAATCCAATCGAGCCTGCTGGGCTTCGAGATCTGGAGCAACTTAGGATTGCCTCCCTCCTCCCAAGACACCCGAATTCAATGAACTTCGCTTCATACGATTTTTGGAAACTCGTCTTCCTCTGCTTCATCGCCTCCCGATTGTTGATAGGCTTGGCGAGACTCGTCCGCCCGGATCGCGAAATCCTGGTGGCCAAACTATCCCTGGCCTTTACCGGACTGATTTTGCTGGGAGAGGAAAGCGCCCTGACCTTGATCGTTTTCCTATGGGTTGTCGGCCTGAGTTGGATCGGCGTGCTGCTCGCCTCACGGCGCGGTTTTTCACCTGATGGCTGGTTTTCGAAACTGACATTTGTGATCTTGCTGTTGGGACAACTCGCCCCGCTCTTTTATTATAAATATTGGGATTTCGTGATGAACGAATGGCTCGGGCTCAACCTGAAACAGCCTTCGGTTCTCATCCCGATGGGACTTTCTTTCTATACCTTCCAGAAAATCGGGTTCTGGATCGACACCATCCGGAATCCGGGATCCAGGCCCAAATTCCTGGATTATCTCAATTTCTGTTCGTTTTTCCCCCAGATTGTCGCCGGGCCGATCGAGAAGCGCGGATCCTTGCTTCCACAGCTTGAAAACACCCGGTTCCGAATCCACCGGGAAAATCTGGATACGGCACTTCAATGGATCGTTCTCGGCCTGGCATACAAACTCATCGTCGCGGACAACATCGGAAGTCTTGCGAGACACTTCATCCTGGATCCTGCGAACGCATGGCACGTCTGGTTCGAATCCCTCGCCTTCGGCATACGGATCTATTTCGATTTCGCAGGCTACAGCTTCATTGCCCTGGGCCTAGGTCTTCTTTTCGGTGTCCGGCTCACCCTGAATTTCAGATGCCCGTATTGGTCCACGGATCTCCGCGAGTTCTGGCGGAATTGGCACATCACACTGGGGACGTGGCTGCGGGACTATGTTTACCTTCCTCTGGGGGGACGGAGATCCCGTTACTGGATAGCCAACATCCTGATCGTGTTTCTCATATCCGGGATCTGGCATGGCGCCGGCTGGGGATTCATCATATGGGGGCTTCTTCATGGAATCGGCGTTGCCTTTTGCGGCCTGGGCAAACCATTGACCATCTGGGCTCCCCTGCGGTGGGCGGTCACGTTCGGGTATACGACCATTGCCTGGCTGTTTTTCTTGGAACGCGACCCGCACGTGCTTCTTGACAAGGCCCAGGCGGTCCTCAGCCCCGCCTCATATTCTCTGGCAAATTTCAAAAATGTCGCCAGTGTCTTCGCCGGACCTTCTGACATCGCCACAACCGCTTTGATCTTTTTGTTCGCCTCGCTGTTCCTGGGCCTTGAGCTGTTGGGCGTCCGTCAGGAAACAGCCGCATATCATCACGCCCGCCGTCCTGTTGCTTGCATGATCCTGGTCTTCCTGACAATCCTGCTGGCCCCCATGGAAGAATCATCCTTCATCTATTTCAATTTCTAGAAGATGCGATTCGTCACCGCCCTGCTCGCCTGCGCCGTTGCGGCATATGGAACCGGATTTTATCTGGCCATTCCCAAGAATCCTGAAGTCAGGTTCTGGAAAAACGTCGTGGATCGCAGGGAGGCGGAGATCGCAACAGTCAGGAAGGAACAGCCGTCCACTCCCATCATCTTCTTCACGGGGGGCTCCAGCACCGCCTTTTCCATCGACCCCCGCATCATCGAGACAACCTGCGGCCTGCCATCATTCAATCTAGGCCTGCCTGTCGCGGCGGGCGCTAAATACCTATTGCACCAGGCATTGGCCAACTGCGCCGCCGGGGATACCCTGGTGATATGCTTGGAACCGGACCTTCTCACTTACTCAACCACCGAACGAAGTCCTTCCGCTTTCAGCTTCGCGATGGCGACCTCGGCCGGCGACCCCGGGCTGGCCGGAGGCGGAGATTCATTCGGCCATACCACGACGTTTCGGGAGTACCTCAACCTGTCCCGACCAGGTCCCCGTTATCTGGCAACCCTTGGCTTGAAAATGTTGTCAGGGAAAGAATATCGCTACGGCCCCGAAGATATCAAATACCATGGCAGGATTGAAACCCCAATCCACAATCCCGACCTCACGGCCTCGGGTATCGCACGTGCCACCCGCCTGAGCAGTGAGGGAGAATCCATCCTACGTGCGTTCCGCGAGGCGGCGGATCGCAAAGGCGTGCGCCTTTTCTACTCGATGCCGTGGCTACTGACGAAGAGAGAAGCGCTGATGGAAAGCAGGAGCAACAAACGCAGCTTGTTGGAAAATATCGATACTATCATCCCCGTCCTTCGCGACGACTTTTCGGGTTGTGAGGATGACGTCAGCAATTTCTCAGACACTGGCATGCATTTGTCTGGCAAGGGATCGGGAATGAGGAGTTTGTCGGTTGCCGAGTCCTTGCGAATCGTGATCGCCGGAAGCTCTCCATGACGCCGCCAGACAGTAAAAATGGATGCGATTTGACCCGATCTCGATCCAACCACCGCTCTTCCAATCCGGATTTCACGCCCGGCACTCGTCCCGTTGACCGGTCGACGATCAATTCCACTTACAAGAACCGCCTACGGTAGCCACTGCCATGGATTCCCAAAAAATCAAAACCATCCTCTTGCTCACGATCGCCGCGATCGGGGCTCTTTACCTCGGCATCGCCGCGGCAACCGCACAGTTCGAAACGGTTCTGTGGATTGTCGGGGTGATCGGGCTGTCTGTCTGTGTCGCACTGGGCCGCCGCATATGGCTCATCATTCCGTTTGCTTCATCCCTCGGCCTCGTCGTTCCCCTGCCTGGCAACTTCACCACCGAAATGATGGCCCAGATTGTCACTCTGGGCTTTTGTTCGCTGTTGTTCCTCATGCGCAAGCTGCCCATGCGGCCTCGCATCACGATTTTGGAAGTCTGGTGTGCCGCCTTCACCTTGTGTGTGGTGCAGACCTACATGAGAAACCCGGTGGGCCTGAACCTGCTTGGTGGCGACTCTGTGGGAGGAAAACCATATGTCTTTTTCGCAATCACCGCCGCAGCCGCGTATCTTCTGTCTGTCATTTTGGTCGCACCAAACGATCTGCGATGGTGTGTGAGACTTTCAGTGATCAGCGGAGTCATGAATTTCGGATTGGGTCTCATCTCGAAGCTAGTCCCCGCCATCGGCTATTATTTCGGAGCCACCTTCTCAAGCGACGTCGAAAATGGAGAAAGTGTCGCACCAGGAGAAGCGACCCGTGTCAGCTTTGTCCGTCAGATCTCATTGACCCTCGCCAACTGGATATCAAGCCGGATCTCCCCGCTCAAGGCCTCCTTCCATCCGTTATGGATGCCATTGGTTCTCGCGTCCCTGGCAGCCGCCGCCTTCAGCGGATACCGGTCCCAATTGATCCACGCCTGCCTTTATTTCCTGGTGGGAATCTTCTACCGCGGAGGGATGAGGGCGATTTTCGCTTCCTTCTTCTTGGGAGCGGCGGGCTTGTTCATGCTGGCTCTTGTCAATTCCATCGCCCCTCTGCCCGCCAACGTCCAACGCGCCCTGACCTTCCTTCCCGGGACTTGGGACCAGCGCTTCCAACGTGATGCGGAAGGCTCGACCGACTGGCGGGTCGAGATGTGGAAAGAAGCTCTTTTCACCGAAAAATGGATCAAGAACAAGTGGCTGGGCGATGGACTCGGCTTTACGAAAAAGGAGTTCGAAGCCATGAAAAAGTTCGAGGATGACCGCGGTGGCGTTGCCATCAGCGGACTTTCCAACGTTCAGGAATCCATGATGATCAACGGAGGATACCATAGCGGCCCCGTCCAGACCATCCGCACCGTGGGCTACGTGGGCTTGGCTGTGCTTGTTTCCGGTTTCATCCTCGTGGCGGTTCACGCGCACCGCCAGATCCAACGCACCCGCGGCACGGAATGGTTCCCTGTCGCCTTGTTCATCTGCTCGCCCTTCATTGTCAGCCCCATCTTTTGGCTGGCCATTATCGGAACCTTTGAAGGAGGCGCAAGGGTGCTGCTGATGGGAACCGCCATGGTCGGGATGCTGCACAAAAACCTTCCCTTGCCCGCATACAAGCCGGCCCGGAGTTACTCCCCGCTTCCCAGGCCACATCCGCATGCCGGATCCCCCAGCGTTCCATCATGACGCACGATGATAACTCCGTTCCTCTCGACCTTTATGTGATCCACATGCCCGTTGCCTGCTTCATCTGTGCATGGCTTGCTCCAGCCAAACTTCCCTTCAATTTCCAAAACCTGATTCTTTTCGCCGCTGTGGCGGGTTTTATTTTCGCTGTTGCGGTCATATTCTGGTTCTTCACCGAACGGCACACGGCCAAAGTGAAATGCCTTGCCGAAAATCTCATTTTCCGAAACGTCCCGCGCTGATCCCCCTTCGATGGACCGGCATCGTTCCATTCAGGCGGGGGAGGGTATCCTCATCCAGGTCGGCTGATCGCGGAAACCTCATGAATCCCATCCCACCGCCCCCCTTGGGACTCGTTCCGTTTCCCGCGACATTCGGGAAACCTTCTTGTTGATCCCCTCCGCCAATCTGATGCCACCCGCCAATTTCAACTATAAATCCGCATATGCCAGATTGATGGCGCTGTTGGGAATGGACAGGGCCATCGCCGCATCCACCGCGACCCAGTTGGTCCGTTTCGTGACGGGCCCGATCACCATGATGCTCATGATCAAACACCTCCGGCCGGTGGAACAGGGATATTTCTACAGCTTCGCCGGGGTGATCGGCATCCAGGTCTTTCTCGAAGCCGGATTCGCGCAGAGCATCACCCAGTTTTCCAGCAAGGAGTTCGCCTGGTTGAGATTCAACGGGAACGGCGTGCTGGTGGGCAAAAGGGATTCGCTCTCCCGTCTCCGGTCCCTGTTCCAGAAAGCGAATCTGTACTATTCCATCATGGGCGGCGCGCTGATGCTGACGCTGATGGGGGGCGGATATCTTTTCTTTTCCTCCAAGCCGGACCATGGAGTGGCCTGGCTCACCCCCTGGCTTGTGGGCTCCGCCTGCGCGGCGATCGGCTTCACGCTCACACCGTTCTGGGCGCTTCTGGAAGGCTGCAACCGGATCACGGAGGTGGCGAGCTATAGGTTCTGGGCATCAATCGTCGGGTTTGCCACCACTTCGATCTGCCTTCTGCTGGGACTCGGGATCGATGTGGTGATCTGGTCGTCGGTTGTTTCCGTGGCTTTTCCTGTGGCTTACCTGGCGTTGAAATGGCGTAAACTCGCGATCCAGATCCTGCGGCCCCCGGGGAAATCGCAGGTTTCCTGGAGGAGGGAAATATGGGGTTTCCAATGGCGGATCGCAGGCACATGGATGAGCCGCTACTTCCTTGAATCCGGTCTGGCGCCGTTGGCGATGCAACTTCACGGCCCGGTGGTCTCCGGTCAGATCGGGATGACCTTCCAGATGATCCGGATGATCGGTGGAATCGCCAACACCTGGACCGCCGTCCGCATACCTTCCTGGGGAGCGCTCGCCGCCAAGGGCATGTGGACGGAAGTGAATGCCGCGTGGAGTCTGGCCGCCCGCAGAAGCGTGGGGTTCTGCGTTCTGGGAATGTCGGCATTCGTCATCGCGCTGCTGGTTTTCCAATGGCTGCTTCCAGGACCCGCGGCACGCTTTCTTCCCGCGTCATCTGCCGCCGGTTTCGCCATCGGTTGGGTGCTTTACTCCATCTGGCTCGTATCCATGCACTATACCCGGGCGCTGCGTAGGGAACCCTACACCTTCCTCCACTTGGGCGTGGGCATATCTTTCCTTGCAGCCAGCGTCCTTCTCTCCAGCAAAATGGGCGATGCCACCATCCCCTGGATTTTCGCGGCCGTCCACATCCCGGCCGCGGCCATCGCCTGGCGTATTCTTCATCACATCCGGACGACCACACCGCAACAAAGCTTGAATTCATGAGTTCCGCAATCAAACCCCTCGGCCGTCATCCGGATTTTCCCGAGTGTATGGTGGTCAGCCACGGATCTGAAGGATTCTGCCAGACATCCCCCTATCCGACGGAGGAGCAGCTCGCAGCCTACTACGAAAGCGAATACCGCGAGGTCCGTAACGAAGTGCCGGATCAGGAATACATCCGCTTCATGGATCACCGGGCGGAAATACAGATGGGCTACATCCTTGAGACTTCGGGCAGATCCGGTTTTGAGAGCGCGCTTGACATAGGCTGCGGCGCCGGACGCCTGCTCAACAAGCTGGGAACCAGATGCGGACGGGTCCAAGGTTACGAAGCCGACAAGGCGATGGCGGGTTTCGCCCTGGCCAATCGGACGGGTCCCCATATTGATGTGATCAATGAACTCTTCCAGCCGGAAAACTCCGGCATCCGCACCCAACTGATCACCATGAGCCACGTTTTGGAACATGTTCCGGAGCCCGGCACCTTCCTGCGGCGGCTGCACACCCATGTCCTCGGTTCCGGAGGCCATCTCTTCGTCGAAGTTCCCAACGACCCGGATCATTGGGTGGAAAAACAGATCAAATGGGGGATCCGCGGGCTCGCACATATCAACTACTTCACGGAAACATCGCTTGAACGCTGCCTCACCAACAGCGGATACGAAATAGTCTCCCTGCGCACATGCGGCCTGCCTCTGGACCGCTTCATCCGCCAGCGCAAACCCAAGTCCCTGGTGGCCCGGCAGCTTCGGAAACTTTCCGCACTGCTGCCCGCCCGCCCGCAGGCGGACGCCTACCGGACATCCTTGTCTTCCCGAGAGAACATCTACCTTCAGGCGGTCGCAGTCGCCCGCTGAAAACAACGACAAAAGCACCTCCATTTCAACCGTATCATGCCACTCCTCAGGAAACTGTTACCGCTCCGGCTAAAGATCGCATTGCATCGGATGTTTGACATACTCTGGGTGAAACGAGAGTATGACAGCCCCCTCTACGGCTGGCTGTGGAGCCTGACAAACAAAACCTATCGCACGGAAGGACTCGAGTTCGGGCTCCCCTTCCAATTCATGCCGATGGGCTTCCGATCCCGCTTTTTCTTCGATTGCTACGAACTGCCGGAACGCAAATTGATCCGGCGGCATCTCGCCAAGGACGACCGGGTCCTCGAACTCGGAGCCTGCGTCGGCGTGGTTTCGTGCATGACCAACCGCCTGCTCTCGGATCCCGGAGCCCATCTGGTGGTGGAGGCGAATCCAAGGCTCATCCCGATCCTGGAAAGCAATCGTGCCACGAACGCCTGCAAGTTCATGATCGAACACTGTCTGGTCAGCAAGACGATGGACGGGACCTTCTTTCTTCAGGACTTCATCGTCAGCGGAAGCGCCAACCTCGCCACCGGCAAGGAAGTGAGTGTCCCTGTTTACTCCAACGACGACCTGTGCGCGAAGCATGATTTCCGGCCCAATGTCCTGATCATGGACATCGAAGGCGGCGAGATTGATTTCGTGTCGGAAAATGAACACCGCCTCCCGGATTTCCGCCTCCTGATAATCGAGATGCATCCTTTCATCGTCGGTGCCGACCGCATCGAATCATGCAGGAGCGCCCTCAGGAGGATGGGCTTCGCCCTGAAAGAAACCGAAGGACTTGTCGAGGCATGGATAAACGAACGTGCGACAGCCTCCGGAACCGGTCGAATTTAGCCCCTCTTCCTGCCTGGCAAGGCCCTGGCACCCGATCGAAACAAGCCTATCATATTCCACCGTCGACACCCGTTAACCATGACCACTCCATTCCTCATCGCCGAGATCGGCTGCAACCACAAGGGCGACATGGCCATCGCCAAGGAACTCATCACCGTCGCGGCGATGTTTTGCAAGGTGGATGCCGTGAAGTTCCAGAAACGCAATCCCAAGGAACTTCTCAGTCCGCAGCAATACAATGCCCCGCATCCCAACCCACACAACTCGTATGGCGATACCTATGGCGCCCACCGCGAAGCCCTGGAACTCAGCCTCGACCAGAACCGCCAGCTCAAGGAATGGTGCGAGGAACTGGGGCTCGTCTACAGCACGTCCGTTTGGGACATGACCTCCGCCCGCGAGATCGTCTCCATCGATCCCGCCTTCATCAAGATCCCCTCCGCGACCAATCTCAACACTCCTATTCTCGATTACCTCTGCGGCGAATATGGCGGGGAAATCCATTTGTCCGTGGGCATGACAACCCATGCGGAAGAAGAGGCCATCGTGAGCCGTTTCGAAAAACACGGACGCAACAAGGACCTGGTGCTCTATAGCTGTACGTCGGGATATCCGGTCGAATTCGCGGACATCTGCCTGCTGGAAATCAGCCGCCTGCGTGAAACCTTCGCCAGCAAGGTCAAAAAAATCGGCTTCAGCGGACATCACCTCGGCATCGCCGCGGACATCGCCGCCCTCGCTTTGGGAGCTGAGATCTTCGAGCGCCACTTCACCCTTGATCGGACGTGGAAGGGCACCGACCACGCCGCAAGCCTCGAACCTGACGGCATGCGGCGTCTGGCGCGGGATCTGCGCAACGTGAGCAAATCCCTGACCAGAAAAGTCAGCGAGATTCTCCCGGTCGAGCAGGTCCAGCGTGCGAAACTGAAATGCTGACCTTCCAACCGGCTCCCGACCTTCATCACGATGAACACATCCCATTCAGAAGCTCCGCATGTCTTCGAAAGACTTGATGTCGCGACCTGCGGAGACCCGTTCCAGGTCCATCTCCACGAACAACGGTATTCCAAAGCGCTTTCCGAGGTGAAACCCTCGGACGACCTGCTGGAAATCGGAACCGGACTCGGAGTCTTCAGCAGCCGCGTCGCTCCCGCCGTTTCAACCTATCGGGGTATCGAATACGACGCCACCGCCTGCACCGCGGCGAAATCCAGAGTGCCGGATCCCGAATCCATCACCCAAGGTGACGCCCACTCACTTCAGTTTCCAGATTCATCCTTTGATGCGGTGATCTGTCTTGAGGTGCTGGAACATCTGCCGGACTACCGCAAGGCTCTTGATGAAGCCGCCCGTGTGCTTCGCCCGGAGGGACGCTTGATCGCCTCCATTCCCTATGTGAAAACAGGAGCGCCGAGCAAAACGAACTCCCACCATCTCTACGAACCCGGAGAGGAAGAATTCAAAAGAGAACTCGCGGAACGTTTCGGGGATCTCAGGATTTACTATCATCGCTACACGGAAACCTCCTGCGAAACTCTTGCACGGAACCTCAGATTGCGAAGATTTCTGGGACTCCATCACCAATATGCCAGAATGAGCGGAGGCCACCCAGAAGAGATGAGGAAGGTTTTGCTGGATTCGGAACGATCAGGCCTCCTTCTCGGTCTTTTTGCGGTGGCTTGCCGCCCGCGCCGCCAATAAAGGCGCGGGAGGAATCCCTGCGTGTCCGCCCCGCGGATTCCTCGTCCGCCCTTGGTTGCAAACTCCTCCGACCGCCGCCGGATCATGTCTGTCTCGCTTTCAGAGTATGAGGATTTTTTAAGAAAATTCCGGGGAGAATCCAATGATCCTGTTCTCGTGTATTGGACCGACCTCATCCACGTGATGAGATGGAACGCCGGCCCGGTGGTGGAGAACCGGCTCAAAGGCGGGCTTTCATGGTGGGGTGTCTGGGCGCTCCTGCAACTCTTCTCTTCACGCGATCTCAGTCCGGCCCCAGACGGCGAAGGGAAAAAATCCCGGTCTCCGGTGGATGGCTACCGCCTTCTTCCCACTCCCGCTCACAGGGACTCGCTCATTCCTTTGATCGAAGCGTCTGATCCCGAAAGCGTCCGGATTTATGGTGAGGACGCCGGACTTCCAAATCTCCCGGCGGTCCCTTTTGATTTTTCCAACAACCTCAGGAAACTCGGCTTCCGACAGCGTTCTCGCTCCCTTCTGACCGCGTTCAAAACCCACCGGCGGCTTGCCAGGATTCTGGCGAAGTGCGTTCCTCGTGAAGAAAACCTGCCGCCGGCATTCCACCCCCGCCTCATCGAGCAAATCTTCACCATGGAACTCGGGCTCGCGAGGCTGCGCGGCGAAGAACCCCGTCTGCGTTCCTTGTATGTCACTTATGAACTGGCTCCCGACTCGAAGGCATTGGTCCGATGGGCCAGGGAGACGGGTGCGGACGTCATCCATGTAATGCACGGACAGCGGCTCCCCACCTACCAGCTCACCCAGGCGACGGATCTGATCCTGCTCTCCAAAATCGACGAAGCATGGTTCCGTCCACGGGTGGATCCCGCGGTACGGATCCACTGCCACGGACATCCGCGTTTGGAAAAAATCCATCAAACGATTTCCCCTCCCTCCAGGGATGGCAGAACCCGCCCCCGTATCGCTTTCTTTTCCCAACCCGCTGAGGGAGACTACACCCGGGAGAGACGGGATGAGGACTATAGGATTCTCGCGGGCTTGATCGGAAAAGCAGACGTGAGGATCCGCCTCCACCCCCGGGAGCCGGTGGAAGAGGCCCTGCTCGCCATGGAACGGGCGGGAGCAACGGCTTTCGGCATAAGCGGTGCCGGACTGGAAGATGATCTGCGCTGGTGCGATGCGATCGCATCCTCATGGTCCACGGTCGCCTTGGAAGCCGCCGCGTGCGGGAGAGGCATCTTCTGGACCTGCGCGGCCCCGGAACGATACGAAGCCTCGCAGGAACTCAGGGAGCACGGCATCGGAGTTCTCATCGATTCACCCGGAAAATGGCAGCCCCATCTCGACCAATGGACATCCGGCCCCTGGAACGCCCCTGTCGTCGTGCCTGATGACCGGCTGGCGGAACTGGGTTTGATCGGAATGACAGGTGGAAACATGCTCGTCTGATTCCGGGTCCCCCCTCCCATCTTTTCCGTGAATCACTCTGAAATCAAACCCCTGCATTCGCTCGTCCCGCCTTCGTCTGCCGGGGTCATCTGGGTGTTGTGCTGCGGTCTTGTCGACTGGCTGACCGGTTCCGAACTCGCCTTGTCGGCATTCTATCTCCCGGGAATCATTCTGACAGCATGGTATGGAGGAAGAAAAGCATCCCTGTCGCTTGCCTTCCTGGCCGCCGGCATTTGGTTGGCGGCGGAACTGTTGGGGCCCAAGCACTACTCCCGTCCTTTCATCGTCTATTGGAATTCAGCGATCCGGCTCTCCATCTTTTGCCTGACGGCCCTGTTGACATCGGAGGTCAGGATCCGCCGCCTGACCGAGGCGGCTCTGCAAAACCAGAAAGAAATCCTCACCTCGATTCTGGACAGCATGCGTGACGGCGTGGTGGTCGCGGACAGGGAAGGACGGATCATCGTCTTCAATCCGGCCGCAGGGAGGCTTTTCGGTGAGATCAGTCCGGGGATTTCCGCGGAGGATTGGGTGGACGGGATCGAAAAGGGACTGCTTGATCCCGCTGCCGGCAGTCCACATGACCGGCAGCTGCTCCGTAAAAGCATTTCCGGCCAGCACTCCGGGTATGGAGAGATTCCCCTGAGCCGCACCAACAACGCCGGCAACGGGATCCGGCTCGGGCTGACCGCCCTTCCCCTCTTGGGCAAAAATGCCGACCGGACCGGTACGGTGCTCGTCCTCAACGATCTCACATCACGACGAAACCTCGAGAACCAGATCTCACAAGCCAGCGAGCGTGAGCAACGCAGGATCGGCCATGATCTCCACGATGGAGTCTGCCAGCATCTGGCGGGTGTGGCTTTCGCAGTCGGAACATTCAAAACCGAACTGGAGCGGATGAACCTCCCCCGGCAGGCGGGGAAGGCATCGGAAATCGGGGAACTCATCCGCGAAGGCATCCAGCAAACCAAGGATCTCGCACGCGGACTCTATCCGATGGGGATCGAAGAGGGGCTGGATGTCGCATTGGGGCTGCTGGCATCCACCACCACCGAACGGATGGATGTGCAATGCCACTATCAACAAACGGGAGACCGCTTCACACTCGGCACAGCAGCCGCCGGACATCTCTACCGGATCGCACAGGAGGCCGTCAGCAATGCGGTCCGTCACGCGAAAACCGATAATATCCACATCCTGCTTGCCCGGGAGGCGGACCAGCTTATAGTGGAGGTGTCTGATGACGGGATCGGTCTTGACTCATCTTGCAAAACGGAGCCCGGAATCGGTCTCCAAATCATGCGTTATCGGGCGAATCTGGCTGGGGCGAAACTGGAAATCATCTCGCAGGATGACAAGGGAACCCGGATCAGCTGCAAAATCCCACTCGTATCGTAAAACATGGATCAATCGGTCAAACGTGTCTTCCTGGTGGACGATCATCCCATGGTCAGGGAGCTTCTCGCCCTGATGATCGACCAGCAGCCGGACCTTCAGGTCTGTGGCGAGGCCAGCGACGCCTCACAGGCCATCGAAGGCATCGGAAACACCCAGCCCGATATCGCAGTTGTCGATCTGAGTTTGAAATCATCAAGCGGTCTGGAACTGATCAAGGATATCAAGGCCCGCAAGTGGGGCACCCCGGTGCTGGTTCTTTCCATGCATGATGAGGGACTGTATGCGGAACGTGTCCTGCGGGCGGGCGGATTCGGCTACATCAACAAACAGGAAAACAGCAACGAGATACTCCATGCCATTCGAAAGGTCATCGACCGGCAGATCTACGTCAGCGAGAAACTGGCCGGAATAATGCTGAAGCGCATTGCCAAAGGCAATGGCAGCGAGATTTCCCCCGTCGAAAGCCTCGCGGACCGGGAGCTGGAAATCTTCCAGATGATCGGCCGCGGCAACAGCACACGGAGCATTTCGGAGACCTTGGGACTGAGCATCAAAACCGTGGAAAGCTACCGGGCCAGGATCAAGGAAAAGCTCCAGCTGGAGGATGGTGTCCAGCTCATGCAACAGGCGGTGCTGTGGGTCAGGTCTTACGACGACAGGTGATCGCCTCCCGTTCTTGTTTTTGTAGGGGAATCCCCCGCTTTCATTTCAGTCTCCTCCCCGATTTCGTTTTGAATTCATTTGTGTAATCTAGGGCTCCCCCCTGATGCAGATGAAAAATCCCAAAGACTATCAAAAACCCTCTCCCTCTCCCCGGACTCTCCGCTCGAAATCGCGGGCATTGTTCGAGCGGATCTGTGGCTTGGCGGCACTGGGCATGCTCGCCCCCCAGGCCTTCGGAGTCTCTCCCGCGGAAATGAGCTGTTCCCTGAGCCCTACCGGCAAGGTCTTGAAAGCCTCCTGGCCGGGAGTGCCTGACAGGACCTATTTCCTGCAATACTCCACCGATCTCGTCCATTGGGAATACTCTCCGCAGGTCCAAAAGGGAACAGGCGAAATTCTCAAGGACGGGTTCGACGCAGCCGCCAACAGGAACCTCTTCATCCGGCAGATCTATACCGACGAAAGCACGGCCAATCCCGAGACTGCGGACTTCGATCAAGACGGAATCGCCAATATCGTCGAACTCCAACGGGGGACCGACCCTTTCAATGCGGAATCCGGCACGGCCGATCCATCCGGCCAAGCCAGGGAAACGACACGCTCGAAACTCATCCTGTCGAACCAAAACCGTCAACGACTGGTCAATGGCCAGGTGTTGGACAATGCCTCCACCGGTTCCACCAGCGTGGTTCTCAGCGGCAACGCCACGGGGGAGGTCACCGCGGAAGGCATCGTTTGGGGAGGAGGAGTTGCAGGCAACTACAGGGGATTGCTCAACCCGCCTGTCGCCGCAAGCGGAGGGCAGTCCTCGATCATGTCCTTCATGACCACGGGGCAGGGAGATGTGAACAGCATCATGGGTTTCACCTCCACCGGAAGCCTGAATGGCTTGATGGGAACAGGCGGTATGTCGCTGACGCTCCAAAGAACCGCCAACAACTATTACAACCGGATCCTTTCCAATTCCGGTTCTGGCTCACAATGGGTGGAGATGACCCAGATCATCGCCACGAACACCCGCTACAGGGCGATGATCCGCAAGGAACCGGATGGCTTCAGCTCATGGATCCAAGGCGGCCTGTTCTCCGACATGGGTGCGAAGGTCGACTCCGCGGTTTGGTTTCCCATCTCCCGCTGGAAGGGGGTCAATCCCACGGCCTCGATAAGGGCCGGCATTTACAACTCATTCCCGGGCCACACTCTCAATTCCGAATTTTCCAGCGTTGAGAATCCCACCATCGACTCCACCTCCGCCCTCCTGGACTACGAACGCAACAAGCTCGGGCTGCATATCCCCAGCCTGTCGCAGCTTCCTGACGGGCGGGTGCTTGCGGCCTGGCAAATCGCCTCGAGCCATGAAACCGCCGATGGCGTGATCCGGATGGCTATCAGAAACAGCCGTGGCGTATGGGGACCAAGCGTGACGGTCATCACCACAAAACCCGGCGAAGCCAATGTCGGACCTGTGCTGAACCAGGTGGGTGATCAAATCTGGCTCACCTATCTCTCGATCACCAACGACCTTTACAAGGTCAAAAAACAGCTGGTTTCGATCACACAAAACGGCTTCACACTGTCGGACAATCCTCAGGTATTGTTTGAAAACGGTTTGCTTTTGAACCACATGCTCACCCTTCCCAGCGGAAGAATCGTGGCATGCTGGCACACATCATCCTCCATCTGGAAGAACATGATCAGTTACAGTGATGACGGGGGAACCAGTTGGAAGCCCGCGAACATTCCCCAGTTTGCCAATCGCGCCGGCGAAGGCTTCGCCATCATCGAGGCAGACGGGACATTGGCAAGCTACTGGAGAACGGACCGGACAGCCATCTACCGGTCGACTTCAAACGACGATGGGCGGACCTGGACAGCTCTGAAACCGACCGCCATTCCTTGCGCCAATATGCCGAGCCAGGGGCTTTTAGGATCGCGGGTGTGCGGATACAAGCGACCATCTGACGGAAAAGTGGTTATTGTCGGAAACAATTCCACCACACAAAGGGAAAAACTCACCGCCTGGCTGGTCAACAACGGGGAAATCGAAGGAATTCAATCCCTGCTCCCCTGGGACCTTCCTGATGGCTCCGCCGAGGGAATCCAATATCCGGACGTGGTGGTCGGACCCGATGACAGCATGACGGTCATCGCCTCACGTTGGCTTGGCGGGGGAAATGGATCCGCGGAACTCCACAGCGCGATCAACACCTTCAAGGTGAAGGCGGACTTCAAATGAATGCCGGACTCTCCGGATGAAGTCCCTACAGGAACCGTCACCATCGCCCCCCGATCCCGGCAAGGCACCCGCGGCTGCGGCACATCGTGGAAAATACCATTCCCCGCCGATGAACAACTTTCTCTGCCAAACCCGTTCGTGCGGGGTCTTGCAACCGGGACTTCCGTAGCGTCGGCGGGTGGCGATGACCGGCTCAAACCCGGCAACGAGCCTCCTGATACCGGAAATCCAACCACGCCACCTCCCGGCAAGGCCCGGGAGGTGGCGGATTCGTTCCCATGACCGATAGCCTGCGCCATCTCCGTCCAGGGAAATAGCCAACCGTCACCCTCACGCGGGGAACTGCTTCTGGCAGACTTCATCAAGGCCACAGGGAGGCCATCCTCCTCTCTGGAACAGTGGGACGACGAAAGTCGATGGCGTTCCATCCATCGCAAACAGTGACATCACTTGAAAGCGAATTGAATTTTTTATGACCATGCTACCACCAGTGGATGTGATTTACGAACGGCAGTGGAGACCCATGCCTTACCCGATATTCGCCCTGCAGCGGCTCGGCTGTATGGGGACTTTATACGGAGGGTTCCCAAAGTTCCGCTACACCCGTAGCGGCATCCCCGCCGACATCGTCAAATCGTTCCCTGTGGCGACGGTATGGAATCACGCGCGGAGCAAATACAACCTCCCGTCCTTTCTGGCGATGGACGAACCCAAAACACTTGCCAGATGGGTCAGATCCCACAGCGACCTCGCTCCTGCGGTCTGGTCCAACGGGACCGTCCACCGGTTTTTATTTTCCCATCTGAAGCCCACAGGACGCAAGCTCATCCTTGAACGGGGTTCCATGCATCCTTTCGAGCATTTTCATTACCAACAGAGGGCGAGGCGCGAAGCGGGGTTGTCGTTCACCGAGAAAACACCCGACTCCGTTTTGCATGAAATCGAACAGACGGATCTGGCGGATGCGGTGCTCTCGTGCAGCGCCACGGTGCGCAGATCCTATCTGGACCACGGTTTCGATCCCGCGAAAATCCACGATTGCGACTTCGGGATCGATACCGGGGAATTTCCCCGGATGCCACGGGAGGTCGCGCGGGGCCGCCCCATAAGGATCGGAGTCGTCGGAATGATCGGCTTCCGCAAAGGGGTGTGGCGGGTCATCCGGATCGCCGAATGGGCGAAACGCTCGGGTTTGCCGATCGAGGTGCATTTCGTCGGCCCCATAGAAAATCCGGAAGCCGCCGAAATGCTGGCGAAAAGCGATGGTAACTACAAACTCCATGGGGTGCTCAAGGGGGCCGCACTGAAGAAAATGCTCCAGAGTTTGGATCTATACATGCTTCCCTCTTATGAAGAAGGCCTTCCATTCTCCGTCCTTGAGGCGATGAGCAGCGGACTTGCGGCCATCGTCAGCACGGACACCGGCGCATGCGAGGCCGCCGTGGATGATGTTTCCGGAGTACACCTCACTTCGTTCACCGATGAGGAATTTGATCGGAAACTCCGGCCACTCCTCGAAGATCCGGAAAAAATCATGAGCATGGGAGACGCCGCCCGCGCGCGCATTCTGGAAAACTACACCATCGATCACTACTACGGACGCATCAGAACCGCAATGGAACGCATTTTCTCAATTGCATGAGTTTCTCCGCCGACAGATCTCGCTCCACCCATCCGGATGCGGGGACTCGATCTCCCCGGCCCCCGCTGAAGATCGCCATGTTGGTCGTCGACGCGAATGAGGTTTCGAGTTATGTCGAAAGCGACAGACGCCGGCCCTCTCCGGTCCTGCACAATGCCGTCCACAACCTGCTTGCCGGACTGAAAAACCGCGAAGATCTCCAGATCGAAATCTTATACGGACGCAGACGCCCCGAAGAAGGCGAGGACCGCTGGGACGGCAACCTTCATTTTGTCCCCGTCGCGTATGACAACTGTCCCCTCCCGGGCATGGGCGGCCCATTCTTCGGTCGCGCCCTCGCTCTTTTACGGTACCTCAGAAGGACCCGCCCCGTCCAAATCCACGCACAGGGGACAGAACGGGAATCGGGATTCGTGGCAGCCTTGTCACGCGTCCCCTCGATATTGACCCTGCATGGCAATTTGACGGAGATCGCAACCTCCATGAAAGCCAGGCCGTTCTCCTATCTCGGACTGGCATCAAGATTGGAAAAATTCGCCTTGAGCCGGGTCTCCGGCGTGCACTGCATCTCCCGCCACACACAAAAGAGCGTCTCCAAACGCGCGCGGAAGACATGGATCATCCCGAACGCCGTCTCGCCGGAATTTTTCAAGGTGATCAACAAACCTTCCGGCCGCCCCTACGTGGTTTGCATGTCCGTTGTAAGCGAATGGAAAAACACCATCCTCCTGGTGAGGGCTGGTGACAGGCTCCACGCCGAATTTCCGGACTGCGAAATCCATTTTTTCGGAGATTGCAATGAAGGGCACCCCTACGGGCAAGCGTTCATCGAGAGCTTGAAGTCCCGTCCGTGGTGCGTTTTCCACGGCAAGTCCACCCTCGAAACGATCCTCGCATCCCTGAGGGTCGCGACATGTGCCGTGCTCCCATCCCTCCAGGAAAATTTCGGACTGGCGCTGGCGGAGGCCATGGCGGCGGGAGTCGCCTGCATCGGATCGGACGCGGGAGGAATCCCCGACGTGGTCCGTCATGGAACAACCGGCTTGTTGTTCACCAGCAATGATGAGGAAGAGCTGTCGGAACGATTGCTGGAGATCCACCGCGATCCCGAACGATCCGCCATCCTGGCCGCGGCGGGTCGCGAGGATGCCTTGCGGCGCTTCACGGTGGAAGCGGTTGCCGCCGCCCATGCCGAAATGTACCATGAACTCGCATCAATGCCGTGACACCCCTTGTTTCCATCATCATGCCCGTATGGAACGGGGAACGATACCTTGAGGAGGCGGTCCGGAGCATCCTCGGTCAAACGTTCCGTGATTTCGAATTCATCATCCTCGATGACGGGAGCAGCGACAGGACGCCTGAAATCCTCGCCGGATTCGCTTCACTTGATTCGCGGATACGCGTCATCACGTTGGAGCATGAAGGGATCGTCATCGCGCTGAACCGCGGAGTCGCCGAATCGCGGGCACGATGGATCGCCCGGATGGACGCGGATGACGTTTCACATCCCGAGCGGCTCGCGCGACAATGGGCCGCCGTCGGGAAAAACCCGCGGGCGGTCATCTGCCACACGCATGTCACCATTTTCGGAGACCCCGCCTACGTCACGAAGGCGGGGCGCTTCATCAGGAGCCAGGCGCTGATCGCCCTGCGCCTTTGTTTCCAATGCCCCATCATCCATCCCACGGTGATGTTCCGGAAAGACGCGTTTCTCGAATGCGGAGGTTACAGGCCGGAAGAACGGCACGCCGAGGATTTCGCTCTCTGGGGCAGGATGATCGAGCACGGTCGGATCATCGGAGTTCCGGAACCTTCGCTGGACTTCCGGGTCCATTCCAGTTCGATTTCCAAACAACAGGCGGCGACCCAGGAAGCGCTCAGCCAGAAGATCTCCGCCAATCATTGCGAACGTTTCATGAATCTGGACGGAGAAAACGCGGTTCGGGCGTATCGCGCGATCCAAGTGACCTTCGTAACACACCCGATACGGGAATGGCTGTGGTTTGTCGTCGGCTGCCTGCCGAAAATGCGTTGGCATAGCTTGGAAATGTGGGCATGGGTGGCCACCCGCAGTATCCAGATCCTCCGCTCACGGAAAAATCCCTCATGACATCCCGCACGCACATCGCCCTCATCGCAGTTGCCTGCAGCCCGAGCCAGGGATCCGAGCTGGGCCTTGCCTGGAAAGCCGTTGTCGCCCTCTCGGAACAGCATCGGCTGACGGTTTTCGTCCACTGCAACCACGAACACGAGATTCTGGACCATTTGGAATCAGGAAACGTCGAAAAATCCATCGCCGACGCGCGGTTCGTGTTTGTCGGGCGCACGCACCAGCACAACAGGAACCAGGCCATCGCCCGCCTGATGAACTGGCATTACTATCGGATCTGGCTCGATGAGTGCGTGGATGCGGTCATCCGGGAGCACCGGTCCGACGCTTTCGACCTGGTCCATCACGTCACCTATTCCACCTGGCGGATGGGCTCCCCGTTTTACAAGACCGGTATTCCCTCTGTATGGGGTCCGGTTGGCGGCGCGGGGAACGTTCCGTTCTCGGCTTATGGGATGCTCAGCACCGAAGCCAAGATCACTGAGGGTCTCCGCACGATGATCTCCAAACTGTACTCCCTTTCACCCTCTTTCCGCAGAAGCCTGGAGCGGAATACCGTGGTGCTGGCCTCCAACCAGGAAACCCGGCATTTCCTCAACAAGTTCACCAGCCGGCCGGTGCAAGTGGTCTTTCCCACTTATTTCGAGCCATCGGAACAAGGCGGGCCGGATTCACTTCTCTCCGAGAGCGGCCCCCTCAATTGTTTCTACGGTGGTGGCATCATCGGTTCCAAAGGGATCGCCCTCTCCTTCGCGGCCATCGCACGGGCACGCGACCGGGGGGTGGACGTCGTGTTCCGGATCGCAGGCCCCGGTCCGGAGGTTGCCCACCTGCAAAAGAACGTCGCCCGGCTGGGGATCGAGGACAGGGTGACTTTCCTCCCTCTGTTGAAGGGGGCCGACTACCGTGACATTCTCAACAAAAGCGACATCTTCCTTTTCCCCTCCTTCAGGGAGAACATCGGCATGACGATGGTGGACTCCATGTTGCACCAAGTGGCTCCCGTTGTTCTCGACACCAGCGCGCCGGGAGAAATCGTCACGCCGGAATGTGGCTGGAAAATTCCTGTCGCGGCGAATCCCGTCATTGTGGAAAAGATCGCGGATGCGATCATCCAGGCGGACTCCGACCGGCGGATGCTGCGCAAAAAAGCGGAAGCCGCCAAGAACAGGATTCTTGACAGCTATTCCAAGCCCCAATACCTGCGACATGTCCGGGTGGCTTACGAAAAGGCGCTGGCCCCTTCCCGGCAGAATGCCTGAGAGCGGCAGCGGATACAACAAACCCCAGCTCAGCAACTCCTTGAAAAAAAACAAAATCACAGTTGTCACTCCCGTTCTGAACCAGGCCCAGTTCATCGAACAAACCATCGACAGCGTCCTCTCCCAAGGAATAGAAGATCTCGAATATATCATCCTCGACGCCGGCTCTACCGACGGAACCGTCGACATCATCAAAAAACACGAAAGACACCTCGCCCGCTGGCGCTCCCACAAGGACGCCGGCCAGTCTTCCGCGATTCACGAAGGTTTTTCATCCGCCAGCGGGGACCTGCTTTGCTGGATCAACAGTGACGACTATTTCGAACCGGGCGCCCTGAAGCGCATGATTGGCATGTTCGATAATGATGAACAGCTGGACCTGTGTTATGGCGACTACTCCATTCTGCTGCCCGATGGCACGAAAGAGGCCAAATTGAAGATATCGTTCGATTTTGAAATCGCGCTGCTGTTCTACCTGATGATCCCCCAGCCTTCCTCGGTTTGGACCAAAAGACTCTACGACTCGGTAGGAGGCCTGGACACGGCATTGAACTATAGTTTCGACTACGACTTTTTCCTGAGAGCGGGACAGCGGCTTCAAGCGCGCCCGGACGCGATCCGTCATGTCCACGACCTCGTTTCGGTTTTCCGCATACACCCGGAGAGCAAATCGGTTTCTGCACAAGCCAAATTCGTATCGGAAAATGAGAGCATCATGCGGAAATTTGACAATTTCCCCACATGGAAACGTTCCTCCTTCTATCGCAGATATCAAATGGTGCGCACGCTGCTCCGATACCACTCGGAACGCGGCATGGTCCCCACCAGAAAAGACACCCGAAAAGCCTGAATCATGATACAGCAAATCATCACCAATCTGATCCGACTCTATCCGCTCGAAAAGGGGAGGGACCGGATACTGGGCGCGCTCAAGTCGAACTCAATATTCCCTCTCGTGGTCCGGCCGGCGCCCGCGCCGGCAAGATTGAAAACGGGCCAGTCTCTCAATGTCCATGGGTCGGAATATATGTCGGACTACATCCGCCTGTGGGGTGAGTTTGAGAAAAAAACAGAAGGTTTCATCCTGGCCCACCTCAAACCCGGCTGCCAGTTCCTGGATGTGGGGGCGAACTTCGGCTATTTCTCGATCATCGCATCCAGCGCTTCCCCGAACTGCAGGATTCTGGCGGTGGAACCCAACCCGGATATCGCGCGATCACTCAGGAAATCGGCGGAGGACAACAACGTCGCATCCAGATTGGAAGTATTGGAAATGGCGCTGAGTGACGAACCGGGCTGGCTGCCTCTGATCTGCCATTCCGAAAACTCGGGACTTTCACATCTCGCGAATACGGCGGCGGGAGAAGACGCATCGGGCACCGCCATAGCGAATGTCCGTGTCGAAGTCTGGGACGAGTGGATACAATCCCGGACGACAACCGAAAGAACCTCGATCATGAAAATGGACATCGAAGGTGCCGAGATGAAAGCACTCAAGGGCATGAAAAACTGGCTGGTGGAGAACAAGCCCGCCATTGTCGTGGAGGCCAACGATGAAAACCTGGACAGGTTCGGCAGCACACGAAAGGAACTGGAGCAATTTCTTTTGGAGCTGGGCTACAGCCATTCGCTTCCCGCGGACAACAATTTCTACCTCACCTTCGGTTGAAGGAATCCATGCCGCGTTGGGAGGCTCCGGTTTTTCGTAGTTGGCGCCGCGTCAGAAAGACCGCCCCGGCCTGTGCCGCGCCAGGAATCGGAGCGAGGCCCGCCCCGGTCGTGTGAAACACATGAAATTCTCCATCATCACTCCCAGCTTCAACCAGGGCAGGTTCCTCACCGATTGCATCGAGAGCGTTCTCGCCCAAAAAGGAGTCGAGGTGGAGCACATCGTGACCGACGCGGGATCGACCGATGAAACCCTCGAAGTCCTTGCCCGCCACCCTCATTTGAAATGGAAAAGCGAGAAGGACGATGGAATGAGCGACGGCATCAACAAGGGCTTCCTCCAGGCGACCGGAGACTGGTTGATGTGGCTGAACTGTGACGACTATCTGCTTCCCGGAGCCTTGGAAAAGGTGGTGGACTTCATCCGCGCCCATCCATCGGCGGACGTGGTGCACGGCGACTGCGTCTATGTCCGCGAGGACAAAACGGTGATCCGTCGCAAGCTCGACACCCCGGTGGATGAGTGGGACCTGCTTTTCGTGGGCTGTATCATCCCCTCCACCTCGGCCTTCTACCGCCGGGAAATCATCGCGGACGGAAACCTGCTGGATGTGACCTACCGCAACTGCATGGACTGGGAATACTACCTGAGGCTGCTGCGGAAGGGCTACCGGTTCGCCTATATCCCCGAAGCCCTCGCGCATTTCCGCTGGTATGAGGACAGCACCACACAAAAGCACTGGCAGCGGATGATCGACGAAGGATTGAAAGCCCAGCGGGAACATATCGACCTGCGGCGGCTACCGGGTGGGCTGAAAAACCCATCCGTTCTGAAGCTGCTGCGGAGGTTGTTCCAGGTCCGCCGCGTGATGAAGAGGCTGCTGGCCCACGGCAGGCTCTCCTGATTTTTTTGCGACCCACGTCCGATGGTTTTCAATTCGATCGCATTCCTCGTCTTTCTGGCGATCGTCCTGACGTTTTATTACCGCCTGCGGCACAGGGCGCAGAACGTCCTGCTCGTCGTGGCGAGCTACGTGTTCTACGGCTGGTGGGACTGGCGTTTCCTGGGCCTGCTCCTGTTCACCACTTTTTTCGATTACTGGTGCGCGTTACGGCTTGAGGCCACCTCCGATCCTTCAAGGAAAAAAGGGTTTCTCGCATTCAGCATGGCGTTGAACCTCGGAGTGATCGGGGTGTTCAAATACTTCGATTTCTTCGCGGAGGGACTCGCGGACATCCTCAACACGTTCGGCATGCGGGCCGACCTGCCGACGCTTCACGTCATCCTGCCCCTGGGCATCTCCTTCTACACCTTCCTGTCGATGAGTTATACCATCGACGTCTACCGGCGCGAACTGAAGGCCGTGCGGAATCCGTTGGATTTCATGCTCTATGTTTCGTTCTTCCCCCATCTGGTGGCGGGACCGATCGTGAGGGCGAAGGATCTCCTGCCCCAGTGCGTGAGGCCCAGAGTCATCCGGAGGGAGCAGGTGATCGACGGCATCTGGCTGTGTCTGGTGGGTTATCTGAAGAAGATCGTGATCGCCGACCGGCTCGCCCCGTTTGTGGACGCGGGATTCTCCTCCGGCCAACCACCATTTTCCGATGCCGCCTCATGGCTGGTGCTGTATGCGTTCGCTTTTCAAATCTATGGAGATTTTTCCGGTTATTCGGACATCGCCCGGGGACTGGCCAAACTGATGGGCTTCGAATTGGTTCACAATTTCAAGGCACCCTACCTCGTCTCCAATCCCGCGGCCTTCTGGCGGCACTGGCACATCAGCCTCTCGGTCTGGCTCCGTGACTACCTTTACATCCCGCTCGGGGGAAACAGGCACGGCGCGTTCAGGACCACGCGGAACCTGATGATCACGATGGTCCTTGGAGGACTGTGGCACGGTGCGGGGATCGCGTTCCTGGCCTGGGGATTCTATCACGGCATCCTCCTCGTGCTGCATCGTGGCTGGGACTCCGTCAAACGGAAGGTCCCGACGGGAACACCTGCCGCATCAGGGCCGGGGGTGTTTTTTCTGAAAGCAATGGGCGTGGCGTTGTTTTTCCATCTCACCTGCATCGGCTGGCTGCTCTTCCGTTCCGGAACCGTGCCGGCGGAGATCGGCCAATGGAATGTCATCTCCGGCTATCTCGCCACGTTGTGGATACCGCCGGCCCAGGCCGGCGGCTTCGCCTGGCCGATCCTGCTGCTCGGTTCGCTGGTCCTGGTCCTCCAGTGGAAGCATGCGGCGATGGATTGTTTCTCCACCTGGACAGGTGGAAGGCAGGCCACCGCCGTCGCCGCGGTCCTGGTCCTGATCTCAACGCTCGGGGTGTTTGACGGTTCGTCATTCATCTATTTCCAATTCTGATCCGTGTCCGTATCATTCAAACGAACGGCAGTGCTGGCAGGAGCCATCCTATGCTGTGCGTGGACAGGGTTTCTCGCCTTGGGGAAAACTGTGGCGGAATCGGCCGCCTCCCGTTTCCATGGCACGATATCGAAGGTGATCGACGGGAAATCCGACGATCCATCCGCGTTCGTTCACGGGCGGATGGCGGAAGCGATGGAACTTTTCACACTAACGATCCTGTGCGCGTTCGCCGCAGCGGTCTTCTGGAAATGGCTGGGAAGCAGTCCGCGGCTCCGGCCCGCGAGAGGACTGGCCATGGGAGCTGTCATTTTTCTACTTCTGAATGTCATGGCGCTCGCCGCAGGATCCACCGTGCTTTTCTGGGCTATTTTCTACGACAAGGGCAATGTTGACAACTTCGCCCAATATCACATCAAGCGGGCGCTGATGGAGGAAACCAGCGGCAGGCCCCGGGCGATCCTCCTTGGCAGCAGCCAGACCAACCGCGCGATCGACGAGGTGCTGATGAACCGGCGGATCGGCAGGCGCCTGTGGACCACCGAACTGGCACAACCCGGCGCACGCGGCTTCGACATGCTCACGCTTTCCCGGGATATTCCGTTTAAAAAAGGGGATCTCATGATCTGCTACCTTTCTGAAATCATGTTCTACGGCAAAGGCAGCGGCATCGTCGCCGCGGAGTTCATGAACTTCTCCGAAATCCCGGATGCCGTCGAATGGAACGGTTGGGACTTCCTCGTCCCGAAGGCGGTCCAGAGCGGATTGATCGGGAGAGTGTTTCCCCTGTATCGGTATCAAAAGTCGATTTCACACCGGGTCCTCGGCTGGGACATCACCCATGTCACCCAGAAAAAATTCGACCAGTCGCTGGAAACCGATCTCGAAGAGCAAGCCCGCAGGAGGGCTCCCCAATTGGATATTGGTGAAACCTCCGCCTTCGAGCAGGCGGCCTTCACCCGCATGGTGGAGGAGCTTTCCGCCAAAGGGTGCGAAATTCTGGTGATCGAGGGACACACCCATCCGGCGATGCGGAAATACCTGGACCCGACGGTGGTTCCCCATTTGCGACACTATCTGTCGGACCTCGCGGCCCGCCACCCCGACCACATGATCCTGCGGGAAGGGGCATCATTTTTCACACCGGAGGCCGCCGATTTCGCCGATCTGGTACATTTCACGGATCAAGCCCAGCAGCGTTTCACCCTTGAGCTCGTGACCTACCTTGATCAGGCATTTCCAGACCAATGAACCGAGGAGGGACCTCCGCTCCGTGCCTGCCCGAACCGAAATCCAGGTCCCGTTCCGCTTGGTCTAAAAAAGCGTATCCATGAAAATTCTCCAGGTATTCAACCAATACCGTTTCCGCGGTGGCGAGGAAGCGTGGGTGGACGGGATTCCCGATCTTCTTGCGTCGTCCGCAACAGTCGACGAATTGCGTTTCCGCACGGACGACTGGATCGAGGGTGCGGGTCCGTCCCCCCTGAAGCAGGTTTTTTTGATGGCGGACAACCCTGACTCAAGGGCACAGCTCCGGGCCCATGCCCGGCGGTTCGCTCCCGATGTCCTTCTTTTCCACAATGTCATCCCCGTAGGCTCGTTCGGGCTTTATCAGGAGGCCCGGGGACTTGGCATTCCGGTCATGCAATACACACATAACTTCCGGCCTTTCAGTCCGGGGGGGACATTGTGGACCGGCACGAAAGTCAACGATGCGGCGCTGCACGGAAATCCGCTGCCGGAGATCATAAGCGGGGCGTGGCAGGACTCCCGGCTCAAGACCGCCGTTCTCTCCCTCCATCTCAAGCTGGCGATTTCCCGGGGCCTGCTGGATTGCGTGGACCGGTGGATAGCCCCGTCACGCTTCATGAAGGACAAATTCATGGAGGCCGGGATCCCGGCGGGAAAGATCGAGCTGTTGCGACATTGCTGGGACGCGGGGCAGGAACCGCTCGTTGGAAACGAAAAGCCATATTATCTGTATCTCGGACGACTGGTCTCTGAGAAGGGGGTGCTCAACCTGGTGGAGGCATGGGAGATACTTGAAGACAAACTCGGCCCCCGCTGCCCCGGCCTGGTGATCGCCGGGACCGGTCCGGAGGAGCGGCATCTTTTGGAACGGGCCGGACGGTTGAAGAATGTGAGATGTGTGGGCTTCGTCGGCGGGACGGAAAAACAGGATCTTCTGAACCGCTGCCGGGCGCTTCTGGTCCCATCCATCTGGTGGGAGCCTCTCGGACTGACGGCCTACGAGGCCTATGCCGCCGGAAGACCGGTGATCGGAGCGCGTTCCGGCGCATTGACCGAAACCATCGCTGATGGAGTCACGGGCTGGTCACACTCACCCGGTGACCCCGCCGACCTCGCACGGGTCATCATTGCCGCCGAGGACGCCGGAGCCGCAGTCCGTGCGGCACGCGGCCAAGCCGGACGGCAATGGCTCAAGGAGCAGGCCGGTCCGGGCGAATGGAGGGACCATTTCCTACGGATCTGTGAAGAGATCGTAGCGGAAACCGACGGCCGTCGTCATGAGGCATCCCCAGGGCACGCCGTCCGTCCCAAGGACAAACTCACGGTCACGACCTATCTGGCCGACCAGAACCCGGGGCATGACCGGAGTTTCGGCATTTCCAGAATGTCGCAGGTCGTATTGGAGGCATTACAGAAAAATGACGAACTCGATATAACGACCATCGCCTCGCGAACTTCCCAGCAGGCTCCCGAAAACGTGAATTCCATCCGTATCCTGCCGTGGGGAACCCGCAAAAAGTGGGTGAGATTGCTGACCGACCACTTCCATCCGCTTTTCAACCGGATCCGGACGGAACCGGATATCTATTACTATCCGAAAGGCTATCTCCCGCTCCTGAGTCCGTTCTGCAGTCCGTCCGTCGTGACAATCCACGATACCATCATCCAATATGACAAGGACCGTTATCCCGAATGGCGGAGACCGTGGGAATATCGGTACTGGACCATCATGCTCAAGCATACCCTGAAGAGCGCTGACTGCATCCTGACGGTTTCCGAATCGTCGAAAACCCAGATCAGCGAGTTCATGAAACGCCACCAGATCCCGGCCAAGGAGATTTCGGTGACCTACGAGCCCTGCCTGTATGAGGAGGTTCCGCAGCCGCTTTCACCCGCCAAAGGCAACTATGTCATCCATCTGGCATCCTGCGAACCACACAAGCGGACGGCCCAGCTCATCCGTTGGTGGAAGGAAGCGGAATCGCAGGGAATGGAACTGCCCATGCTGCATCTGATAGGTCCTCTTCCACCGGAAGCCTCACACCTGCTGGATGACTCCCGCACCATCATCAAACGGCCCTTCCTTGAGGATGACGCGCTGCAAGCCGCGTATCTGGGGGCGCGGGCCCTCATATTGCCTTCGGAGATCGAAGGCTTCGGCCTGCCTGCGCTGGAGGCCTACTATCTCGGAACCCCGGTTTGTTTCGTGTCCGGAACATCGGTGGAGGAGATCCTCGGAGTGACCACCCACAAGGGAGCGTTCAGCCTGGACAGCCGGGCATCACTCTTCACGGCGCTCGACGAGGTCATGTCCATGACGGCGGATGAAATCCGGGACTGCGGATTGAAGCTGAGAAAAGCCTACGCGACGGATGCGGTGGTGGAGAAGATGGTCACGGCCTTCCGCAGGTACCGGACTTCATGATGCCTGTCCCCCGATTTTCACCAAGACCACGCAGATTCCATGGTTCGCATCGTCATGCTCGGCCGTTTGGGCAACAACCTGTTCCAGTATGCCATGGGACGGGTTCTGGCGGACAGGCACGGCGTCCCGCTGGTAATGGACGGGTCCTGGTTCAACCGGGAAGGATGGGATCAGGTGAAATGCATCAAGCGGCTGCCCGGCTTGAGAGAAGGAAAGGCGCAGGTGGTCCGGCGTTGTTCATTGGGAGCGAGACTCCTCCTGAAAGCAACCGGCAGACATTACTGGGAGTATCGCGGAGTTCCCGTTCTACGGGAAAGCGAAAGCGACCAATCATTCGACCCCCGGTTCCTGCAAGCGCCCGCGGACTGCATGCTCTTCGGCTATTTCCAAACGCCGCTTTATTTTGAAAGCATCGAAGCCAGCCTGCGGCAGGAGCTTTCCACCCACGACCTCGGTCTGGAGGACGGACACGAGCGTCTGGCCGAACAACTCCGCGCTCCCGGCTCGGTGGCGATCCATGTCCGGCGGACCGATTATACCGGCAACCCCAATCTCGACATCTGCGACCCCGGCTACTACGCGAAAGCGATGGAACACATGCGTTCCGGCATGGAAAGCCCGCGTTTCCATGTCTTCTCCGACGAACCGTCCTGGTGCCGCCGACATTTCACCTCATCCGACACCACGGTGATCGAACCCGATCCGTCCTCGTCACCGCTGACCTATCTTCACCTGATGTCGCTGGCCGGAAACCACATCATCGCCAACAGCAGTTATTCATGGTGGGCCGCGTGGCTTGGCAAGAAGAGCGGCCAACAGGTGCTGATGCCTCCGGTCTGGTTTGAAAAAACCCTCGCACCCATCGGAGAAAAGCAAGCGGCCGGATGGAAACCGGTCGGGTGACACGGTCACGATTCCCGGCTGAAGCATCAATCCATTTCATGAACGACACCCCATTGGTCACCATTGTCATGCCATGCCTCAACGAGGAGGAGACCTTGGCGACATGCATCAGGAAAGCGCTGCAGGGCATTGATGCCGCCGGTATCCGGGGAGAAGTCCTCATCGCCGACAATGGCAGCTCCGATAGGTCGCCTGAGATCGCCCTGGAGGAAGGCGCGCGCATCATTTCCGTCTCCAGAAAAGGATATGGCAGCGCTCTGCGCGCGGGGATCGAAGCCGCGGGCGGTAAATGGATCCTGATGGGAGATGCGGATGACAGTTACGATTTTTCCAACATCACCCCGTTCATCGAGAAGCTCAAGGAGGGCGACGACCTCGTCATGGGATGTCGCATGCCCCGTGGAGGAGGCAGGATCGCGAAGGGGGCGATGCCGTGGAAACACCGGTGGATCGGCAATCCCGTGCTGACCTTCATCGGCCGGCTCTTCTTCAAATGCCCCGCCAACGACTTCCATTGCGGATTGAGAGCCTTCACCCGCGAAGGCTACCGCGTGATGAACCTCCAGACGATCGGAATGGAGTTCGCCTCGGAAATGGTGATCAAGGCGACCCTGGCCGGACTGAAGATCTCGGAGGTGCCCATCACGCTCCACCCGGACGGAAGATCCAGGGCACCCCACCTGCGGAGCTGGCGGGACGGATGGCGCCACCTGAGGTTCATGCTGCTGTTCAGTCCGCGCTGGCTTTTCCTCATGCCCGGCATCGGCATCACCGGAGTGGGTTCCGTCGGACTTGGCACCCTCGCATTCGGACAGATGATCTTTGGCAAGGCCGTGCTCGACGTCGGCACGATGATGGTGTGCTCCATGTTCCTGCTCGTGGGAACCCAACTGCTCTGGCTGGCGGTCTTCACCCGGGAATTCGCCGTCTCGCAAGGATTCCTACCTCCCAACAGGAGACTCCGCAGGGTCCTTGACGCCATCTCGCTCGAATGGGGGCTGGTCCTGGGAATCCTGATGGGATCCGGCGGCATGCTGCTGCTCGGACTGGCCTTTCTCGAGTGGCAGCACGCCGGGTTCCAAGGACTCTCCTACAGCGCGAACATGCGGCGCATCATCCCGGCATCCACCCTGATTATACTTGGCATCCAATTCCTGTTCGGCAGTTTTTCGCTCGGTGTTCTCGGACTGAAAACCGAGCGGCGCGACTGACGCTTTCCCCTCATCCACTTCTTCATGACGCTTTCAAACAAATCAACCGCAGGTGGACTCCTCGCATGCGCGATCATCGTGCTGGCCTGGTTCTCTCCTTGGTTGATCGGAGGACTCAACCTCGCCCCCCAGGACATCACCAACGAAATGATGCGCCCCTGGCGGCCGGAAAACGCGGACCCGGTCGTGAAAAACCACTTCGTTTCGGATGGGGCGGACCAATCCATCGTTTACCGGATATTCGCGCAGGACAGCTACCGCAGGGAGGGATGGGTAGGCTGGAGCACCATGACCTATGGAGGAACGGCCCAGTATGCCAACACGATGGGCCTTTATTACGACTGGACGATGCAACTGCATCGTTTCATGAGATTCTGGGAGGCATGGAATCTCGGACTGCTGGGACAGGTGCTGGTCGCGATGACCGGCATGTTCCTCTTCCTGCGCGGAAGGGATATCAGCCTGCCATGGGTCTGTTGCGGAGCCCTCGCCTATGCGGCGAATTCCCAGTTCGTGGTATGGGTCTACCATCGCTGGGCGCTGGGATCGTTCTGCTGGATACCGTGGGCTTTGTGGGCGGTGGATGCCTACGGAAAAGGCAGAAGGTGGACCTGGGCACTGGTTCCGATCTTCATCGGACTGGCTTTCCTGGGCGGCAACCTCCAATACGCGATATTCTCCTGCATCACCATCGTCGCCATCTGGGTGGAGGAATCATGGCGGCTTGTCTCAACCCGATTCAGAAAAGTCCCTGACTCCGAACTCGTCAAATCCTTGCTCAAGCTTCTCGGCCGATATGCCGCATGGGGCTGCCTCGCGCTGGGACTCGCCGCGATGATGTTCCTGCCGTGCGTGGATGCGTTCTTCAAGAGCGACAGTCTCAAGCTGCACATCGGCATGTATGGCAGGGCGGCGGGCATCTATCCCGTGGGGGCGCTTCAGCCTCTTTTCAACCTGGCTGCCTATCCCTTCCAGATCTTCCCATCGGTTCTCGGGAGATGCGACTCGATCGACATTCTCAAGGGATTCAAGAGTGAGCTGTTTTTCGTCGCCTATTTCGGTTCCCTGCCGGTGTTGATCGCATTCCTCGCCTTCTGGCGCAGGCAGACACCGGTGCTGGCACGGGTGCTCATCTGGACGGGGCTGCTGCTGCCGCTGACCCCGCTGGTCCGGGTTCTCTACCAGCGCTTGTTCCTGCTTTTCATTCTGGGCGGCATTCTGGCGTTCGCCCATTTCATGGAAACCGCGAGCCGTGAGACGAAGTTGAAACTCTTCAAGATCACTTCCGCCGTGGCGGGACTCGGCATCGCTGTCTGGACGGCGGCCAGCCTGGTCCTGTTCTTCAAACCGGGGATCACCGATCCGCTACGGACGAAAATCCTCGCCATCGGAGGCGGGAGTTCGTTCGGCTATTTCTCCGGCTGGATGGCGAGAAGGACTGACAATCTCATTCATGATTTTTCGATCTGGAGTCCGCAACAGATGTTGCCACTGCTGCTGCTCGTCGCCGCGCTGATGTGTTTCAGACTGCACGCTTCCCTGCGGGAGAACCACCGCAGGGTGGGAAGCTGGCTGCTGGTGTGCTGCGTGGTCGCCGAGGTCGGCTTGTTCGGATCCCGATGGATCGTCTGGACCGATCCCCAGCGGCATCCCCTCTTCCCCGACACCGCCGATTCCCTGGTATTGCAGGAATCGGTCGGCCACAGCGGCAGGGTCACCACCCTGATGCATCCCACGGGACACATGGCCTGCACGCCGTTCATCCCGAACACGCTTTCACCGTACGGAGTGGGGTCGATCACGGGTTATGACACCATCGTCCCGGATGGCATGCTTCTTCCCAACGAAAGTTCTGGCGATGCGGAAAAACAAGGACGGGCCGGAGTTTCCCATTTGATCACCTGGCCGGGCAATCCTGACGTCCCGAGAGAGTGGAACAAGATATGGAGCAGCCCGTCCATGGATCTCTATGACAATCCCCTCAAGGTGGCCAGGAACACCGGGTTCAAAAACACCGGCGACAAGGACGCGTTTTTCTCCGGAAACAGGCCGCCGATGATCCGGATCCAGGAAACCACCGGCGGGGAGAACCACCGCCTGCTGGAGGTCCCCGCCGGAGTGAGCTGGATCCGGACCGCGGAAAACGAAGATGACGGCTGGGAATACAAAGCCCGGTCGGCAACGGAATGGCAGCCCGTGCTGCGGGCCCCGGACGCCAGCATGCTTTTTCCGAATCCTTCTCCGGACGAGGCGGACGTCATCGAAATGCGTTACAATCCACCCCTGCGCCGCGCCGGCTTCATCACCTCCGCTTCGACGGCCGCGCTTGTTCTCTGCATCGGTGCCTGGGTGGCCATCTCCGGCAGGAAGCGGACCTCCTCCCAGGCATGAACGCACCAATCTCTTCCACCGTGCCGAAGCGCCGGATCTGGCACCGTGTTCACGACCGCATCTGGCGTGAGTATGGGAACCTCGCCTCCCTCCCTTCCGGCATCCACGCTCCGGATGGCGGCCCGGACGACAGAACCAGCATTTCCGAAAACACCCCCTGGGTCACGACATGCCAGGCATTCGCGGACGGCATGATCGACAGCCGCAACTTCCGACGGAACTCGGCCATCCGCGACATCGTGGAGACCGTCGGGCCGGTTGAAGGCCGGTTCTATGCCAAGCGGGTTCGTGAGTGGGGCGCTCGCTGGCTGGACGATCCGGGAGTCAAACAACTCGACTCCTGGGGAGATCCCATCCGCTGGCCCGGCTTTTTGCTCGGCACGCCCCAGGCCTTCAGCCCCACGACACTGCGCTATCTCTCGACAGCACTTTGGCTCGGGAGGAACGGTTATCTCTCGCCCGGATCGAATGTCACCGAAATCGGGGTCGGGTTCGGAGGACTGGCGGCGATGAACGCGCTCGTTTCCAAGACAACCACCACCTTGGCCGACCTGCCCCAAGTGGAGAGCGCGGCTGTCAGGATGCTCGCGGAAAACAACCTCACGGGCTGCGCCCGCCCCAGCGGGGAGGAAAACAAAGACACCATCGATCTGGTGATCTCCAACTACGCATTCACCGAACTGAGCTCTGCGATCCAGGACGACTACCTCCACCGGTATCTGAAACACGCCACCCGGGGTGTGATCGTCAGCAACTCATCCGTATTCGCGAAGTCCATCCAAGGACGGACCGACGCGCAACTCGTGGCCTGGCTGCGCGACGCGGGGCTTGATGCCAGACTCGACCCCACCAACGAGATCCTCGGACCGGGCGACCATTTGAATGGTGTCACGCTGATCCATTGGTAAAATCACTTTCTTCTTCCACCATGCCCCTCCAGCTCACCCATCCGACATCCGCGCCCCACCCGAAGGCGCAGTCCATGCTGCCTGCGATAGGAGGCTTCCCCACCTCGGATCTACCGCTTTTCCTCGCGGGCTACAGCGAACTCTGCCGCGTCGACCTCAGCGGAAAACGGGCTTTGGAAATCTGCGGCGGTTTTGGAAAACTCGCAGCCGGGCTGGCGGAAGCCTACCCGCAGGCGGAGGTGACCGGCCTTGATTTATACGCCGCATCCGGTCCCGAAATCGAGGAGCGCATGCAGCGGCTGCCGGGATTGTCCTACGTGGCGGGCGATGCCTTCGACCTCTCGGGATATGGAGACGAATCACTCGATCTGGTCTGGGGACAGGCCGCTCTCCATCACCTCGCCCACAACGCGACAGGCCTGGCGGCAAGCGTGCGTCGTGTGTTGAAACCCGGAGGACGCCTGGTCTTCATTTTCGAACCGATGGGACACAACCTGCCGGTCGCGGCCATCCGGGCGGTGCGCATGGCCAAGCATGAACTCGAAGATGAGAGCAATCTGTATCTTTCACAATTCGAGCGGATGGCCGCGGGCTTCTCATCCTGCGAGGTCCAGATGTTCAACCTCCTCGGCTACCCGATGAAGGCGGTTTCGGATCGCTTCGAATGGTTGTCCAAAACGGTCCAATCCATGGATGCCCTTCTCTTCCGCCGTTTTCCCAAGCTTCTCCGCTACGGAGCGAACTGTAATGTGATCTTCACGAAGTAGGGTGAGCCTTCCATCACACATGCGCTGGTTCACCTGCACTCCTGTTGAATTCGGAGGTGGTCCGGATTTTTTCGCCCGTGACAGCGGGCTCATGTGCCGGGGGCTCCAGTCGGTCGGCTGCGATGCGAGAGCCGTAATGCCTGGAACCCGCCGGCCGGAGGACGAGGCGGACCTGATCCGGACGGAATTCCCCAACCTCGAGTCTCCCGCCTGGTGGCGGAGCCATGAACTGGACGGTGTCGTCCTCTATGCGTGGGGCAGCCCGCGTTTCCGGAAGGTGGCTGCGGCGATCCGCCAAGCGGGAGTCTATCTGGTGTTGAATCAGGACAACGGCGGACTCATCAGCCCGCTGGCCGGCCTGCGCGGCTGGCTCCATGAACAGTGGATCTTGTCAGGAGTCCGTTATCAACCCGTCGGAGCTTTCACTTTCCTCAAAAGGGTCCTGAAAGGGATCACGGTGGGAATGCTGGTGACGGATCCCGGGCGGGCCGCCCACCTGAAGCAGGGAGATGTCATCGCGTGCGTGTCGCCCGAAGCGGCACGCCACTACAAGAGATTGTGCCGGATCTATGGGGGGCCGGCTCTGGCGCGCCGTGTCAGGGTGATTCCCCACCCTGTCGAGCCGCTCTTTCATTATGATGGCTCCCCGCGAAAGGTCCGGCAGATCGTGTGTGTCGGCCGATGGCCGGATCGCCTGCAGAAGCGTCCGGAACTCATGATGGCAGTTTTCGATCACCTGCTCGCGGAAGATTCCCTTGTGAACGTCCAGATCATCGGGTTTCCAACTCCGCGACTGATGGCCTGGCTGACCGGACTCCCTCCCGGAATGCGAAGCCGTGTCAGGCTGCGAGGACCGTTGGACCGGTCCGAACTTTCGGCAGTCCTGCGGGAATCGATGGTTTTTTACAGTCCGTCCGCTTTCGAAAGCTTCGGCATCGCCGCCGGCGAGGCCTTGTGCTCCGGGTGTTCGGTCGTCTCCGGGCGGTCACCGTCCATGTCCAGCTTCGGGTGGTTCGTTTCCGAGGCATCCGGCACGCAGGCGGACACGGATGATGTCCGCGGCCACGCCGCCGCCCTCATGACGGAACTGGGACATTGGGACTCGGGCGGCCGCGACACGGTCGGGATCTCCAAAACATGGGCAACAGCATTGCACGCCGGCAATGTGGCCGCCAAGGTGCTCGAACTGCCGGACACCGTGCCGTAACCCCACATGGATTTCACCATCATCACTCCGAACCTGAACTACGGCCGCTTCCTCGGGGACTGCCTCGCGAGCGTGGCGGGACAGGAAGGAGTGACGTTGGAGCATCTGGTTTTCGACGCAGGGTCAACGGATGAAAGCGCGGCGGTCGCGGCACGTTTTCCCCACATTGCCTGGATCCGGGAAAAGGACGAGGGCATGTCCGATGCGATCAACAAGGGCTTCGACCGCGCGCGGGGAGACTGGGTCATCTGGTTGAACGCTGATGACAGGTTCAAGCCCGGGGCACTCGCGCGAACGCTGGCGGAATTGAAAAAATCCGATGCGGACGTGGTGTACGGCGACTATGATTTCATTGATGAATCCGGCGGATTCACCCGCCACATGAAGGTCCCCCGCTGGTCTTCATTCATCCACATCTATCATCATTGCTATGTTCCATCCACGGCGGCCTTCTATCGGAACCGGACGATCATCCGGGAAGGGCACCGGTTGCGGAAGGATTTCCGCTATGTGATGGACGGAGAGTTTTACGCGAGGCTGGATTCCATCGGAAAAAAATTCCAACACATCCCGGTCAACATCGCGGACTTCCGCATGCATGGAGGAAACGCCTCGCAGCGCCACCTGACAAAGGAACGGAACATGGACACCGTGCTCGCGGCGGAGTTCCAGCACGTGGAGTCCCGCGCGATCCGCAGGGTTTACGGGCACACCCTTTTCAAGGATCCTTATCTGGAGGGCCTGATCGACGGACTGTTCTCCCTGCTCTCCCGCGCGTGGAAAGTGATTCTGAAATGGACATGAAACCGGATTCGTTCCAGCCACGTGTCGCCGCGGTTTTCGCGACCATGAACCGCGCGGAAACCGCCTTGGCCTGCGTGATGGCGCTTGCCCGCCAGACCACTCCTCCGGAGTGGGTGTTCGTCGCGGACAATTGTTCGACGGATGACACGGTAAGCGCCTTAGGCTCGTTGGAACATCTCCCGTTCACACTGGTCGTGCACTCGATGCCGGACAATCTGGGCAATGCTGGAGGCGTCCGGGCCGTGATGGAGCTCGCATTCGAGGGGGGAGCCGACGCGGTCTGGATTCTGGACGACGACTCATGGCCGCGGGAACCCGCGCTTGAGGCGATGCTGGAGGGCCCCTGGGACCCTCATGTCGTGCGGCACCCGCTTCAGATCGATCCGCGCTCGGGCAAATTCACCTGGCCCCTCCAGATCCGTGACGGCGACGGTTGGAAATTGGTGTGGACCGAGGCCGAACTGCCCGCCGGAGCAAAGGTCCCGAGCAGGATCTCATGGACGGGAGCCCTCCTGCCGAAGGAGGTCCGGAAAAAGGTGGGCCCGGTGAACGGGGATCTTTTCATCCGGGGGGAGGACGAGGAATATCCATGGAGGATCGAACAGGCGGGTTTCACGCAGGAGGCCATCCGTGGCGCGGTGATGGATCATCCGGGACCTCTGGATGTGGTTCACTGGCACTTTCTTGGAAAAAGCTTTTTCTTCGAACGGGGGCTGGCGGATTGGAAGCTCTACTACAAGGTGCGGAACATGATCTGGCTGAAGCGCGGACAGGCCGGTGGCCCGGCCGCGCTGCGCATGGCGGTGGTTTATGCCTTCGCCGCGATCCTGATCGATGGATGGAACCGCATCCCGCTGCTCCGCCGTGCGATCTCGGACGGATGGAGCGGCCGCTTGGGCAAAATGTGAACTTCGTGACATGACCTCTCATTTGAAATCCCTTATCCGCCAGTTGTTCTACCGCTCCGGAACCTTCCAGAACTTGGTTGGCTTCTTTTCGGTATTGTCCGGCCGCACTCGCGGAATGGGAATCTCCCATCTCGCGTCCTACCGGGAAAATGACGCCATCGGCCCGCTGCAGAGGGATGAGGCGATCGCCCTCTTCGGGATCATCCGCAGCCTGCGGCCGAAGGTGGTGGTGGAGTTCGGTTTTTTCCATGGCCACAGCGCCTTCAATTTTCTCCAGGCGCTTTCCGGCGATGCGCGTTTGTTCAGCTATGACATCGACCCGGAATCCATCAGACGCGCGAAGTCGGAATTCGGTTTCGATCGCAGGTTCACCTTCATTGCCAAATCCCAGACGGAATTCGATGCGGCGGATGTCGGTCGGCGGGAAATCGACTTCGTGTTTTTCGATGCCGCGCACGAATTGGACCTGAACCAGGAGACGTTCCGCAGGATCGCGCCTCATCTCGCACCGGAAGGAATGATGGCGGTGCACGACACGGGACTGTGGCCGCGGGAATATTTCGAAAGCATCCACCACGAGTTCGAGCGCGGCATGCCCGGGGAATGGGTGACGGAAAACCTCTACGCGCACCAACCCGGCGAGCGACGGTTCATTGATTGGATCTTGTCGGAATACCCGGAATTCTCCGCGATCCACTTTCACTCCACCGCGACGCTGCGGCACGGCTTCTCGCTGCTCCAGCGCAGACGCTCCCTCAGCCAGGGATGACGGACGGCGGCGAGGCCGAGCGCGATGCCCGTGGCATCACAGAGGAGATCGAAGACATCCACCCTGTCGAAGCCGTAGCCGAAGCAGACCTGTGCGGCTTCGATACTGACGGACAGGATGACGCCCAGCGACATCGCGGGTGATCTTCCGGCCAAACAAGCGATCAGGAGCGTGGGAGTGAACAAGAGGATGATGTGCAGCAACGGCCGGGCTTTCGCCGCATATACCTTGACCAGGAGGGTGAGATCCCCCTTGTGGGGGATTTTTCCGGCGGATGGTAAAACTGCGGGTGGAACATTCATCTGATCCGCCGCCACCCGGGATGCGGTTTCCGTCCGTGCCGGAACGATCCGCTCCCCCATTTGGAACGGAGCGGCCAGCGGATGCAATGACTTCCACGGCCCCGGCACCACGAAATAGAGGAACATGAACAACCAGATGAAAGCCGCGGCGGACGCCCGCAGGAGTCCGACCCTCCCGCCACATCGGCACCATGCGAGGGCCCAGGCGAAGCAACTGGAAATCAGGAACCAGCGCCCGATCTTCCAAAGCCAGCGCTCCCGCACCACGGTGATTTCCAGTTGGGAGATTTCATAAAAACCACTGCTCCCCAGATTCTCAAATCGCAAGGCTGGTGTGGCCGGTGATTTCTCCGGCCGCATAACCTGTTCGATGGATTTTCCGGTGGAGGTGCCCGTCAGTGAAAAAATCGGATCATTCTCCACTTCTCCGGAAATGGGTGACGACCACTCGATGATCCCGCGCCCGTCCTCCCATTTTTCAGCCCCGGGTTCGAGGTTCTGGGAAGAGGTCCGGAGGGTCACATGAATGTGATCCACCGCCGGGATTTGCGGAATATCCGGTTTGAGCACCACCTGCCCGACGCCGGGCGCGGCGGAAAGCCTGAGAACCGGGCTCGTTTCGGTTCCGGTCCATGCAGCTCCGGGTGGGAGCTGCGGTCCCAGCTTCAAATCGCGGAGTTGGAGGGTGGGATACCCGGGAACCCGTTCGAAACGAAACTGCCAGAGGAAAAAAAGCGCCGCCAGCAACAAAACCGGCATACCGAAGAGAGTGAGGCGGCGCATTTCCATCGCCAAGAAGCATGCCTCAGGCAAATTTCCAATCTAATTCCCGTAACGGTTTCGATTCAAGCCGTTCGCATGCTCGTCGCTTGACCAAATCGGAAGCAGCCATCAGTCTCCGCGCGTGGTGATACTGGCGCAGCTGCCGCCGGCTGCCCTCCTCCCTTGCTCCTGGATAACTGCAACAGCTCCCCCGCCCCACTTTACCAGCCCGTTATCGACCCATGGCTATCAGCCGCAAAGATTCGTTCACCATCCAGGCCTTGCAGCTCTCGGACGCCCTGTTGGTTTGGCTGGCATTCTGGCTGGGTGGAATCGCCCGGGTCTGGCTTGGTTGGGCGAACGACGATGAAGCGGTGCTGCAATCCATGAACTGGGCTCTCTACATCGCGGTCCCGTTCACTCCCCTGGTCATCGAACGGTTCGGATTTTACGACCATCTCCGGCACAAGGGTACCAGCACCGCCCTATGGCAGCTCATCCGGGGGTTGCTCGTCATCGCCCTGATCATGGGACTGTTCGTGGTTTTCGCCCAAATTGCCGGAACAAGGCGGTTGGTTCTCGGACTGGGGTTGAGCTTGTCGTTTCTCCTGCTGATCGTGCGGGACCGCGTCACCCATGTCTGGCTGAAGAAACGGATCGCAAGTGATTACAATAAAGAGCGCATCGTCCTCGCCGGATCAGGCGATGAAATGACGGAACTCCTGGCGGAACTCGATCCGGAGATCACCTCCAGTTGGAAAGTGGTCGACCATTTCGACCTCGGGAAGCGGGACGTGCTGGAGCTTTTCGCCCTGCTGAAAGAGCAATCCGTAAGCCGTGTGGTGTTTTCCGCGAAAAATACGGAATTCGAGAAAGTCGCCCGTGCCGTGGAAGCATGCGAGCTGCAGGGAGTCGAGGCGTGGATCGCGGCTTCGTTCATCCGCACCCAGATCGCCCGCCCGGTTTTTGATGCCATTGGAAACAAGCCCATGCTGGTGCTGCGTTCGACTCCCGAACTTTCGTGGGAATTGCTGTGCAAGGAGGTTTTCGACCGGGTGGGTGCGGCGATGATACTCGCAGCGTGTTCCGGATTCTGGCTCTTCGCCATGCTCGGCATCATGCTGAAAAGTCCGGGGGCTCCCGTATTTTTCCCCCAGATGCGTGCGGGACGCTACGGCAAGCCGTTCCGCATGTGGAAATTCCGGACGATGGTGCCGGATGCGGACAAGATGCTGGACCAGATCAAGGCCGACCATGGAAACCAGATGGAGGGGCCGGTTTTCAAGCTGCAGAACGACCCCCGGATCTTTCCATTTGGAGCCTTCCTGCGGAAGTACAGCATCGATGAGCTGCCACAGCTGGTCAACGTGCTCAAGGGTGACATGAGCTTGGTCGGCCCCCGCCCGCTGCCCATTTACGAGGTGGACGCGTTTGGCGACATCTCCCACCGTCGGCGGCTGAGCGTGAAACCCGGCATCACCTGCGAATGGCAGGCGGGCGGACGGAACACGATCACGAGTTTCGAAGAATGGGTGGCGATGGATCTGCGGTACATCGACAACTGGTCGCTGTGGTTGGACATCAAGATTCTGCTCAGGACCATCCCCGCCGTTTTTTTCGGCAAGGGAGCGGCCTGACAGCGATGTTTTCTTGATCAGAATTTCCGGATGAACCGCCGGATCATTTCCCAGATTTCCCAACGGACATGCCCGCCCTCTCAGCCATATTCCTCGTCCTCGCGTTCGTTCTTTCCGTAACGGTGGGGTCGCAGACCAAGCCTTGGACATGGGGGGTGGGGTTGCTTCCGCTGGGAGTCGCGGCGTCCGCGGCACTCCCCGTATTCTGGCGGAAGGGCCGGTTTTCCGCGGACTTCGGACTATTGGCACTTGGCGCGCTCGCGGCGGGCTGGTTCGCGTGGCGGGCGCTGACTTCGCCGGTGACGGAACTCGGCCAGGCGGATCTGCTGTTGCTTGCGGTGGTGATGGGAGTGTTCGTGAGCCTGAGGGCCATCGAAGGTAACGAATTGGCTGAGAAAATCCTCGTTTGGGGAATCGCCCTGCTGCTGCTGGCCAATGTGGTGGTGATGGGCAGGCAGATGATCGACCCCTCGTTCACTCCGGTTTTCCGTTCACGCAGTAATTCGGCGATAACCGGCTTCCTAACCCACTACAGTGAATCCGCGAACTATCTCATCGCTTCGACGCTGTTGGTTGGAGCAGCCGCCTTGTTCGGCAGGCACTCGATGGTCACGCGGATCGTGTGGCTGTTGATCGCGGCCGCGGGGTTGGCGTTTATCGGGACAAGTCCGTCGCGGGGTGGCATCCTTGGAGCCGCCGTGGGCGGAGGAGTCTTCGCGATGGCCGCGCTGATGGTTGGAAAACGGCGGCAGGCGCGCTGGTTCCCCTACGCATTGGTGGCCATCCCCGTCGTCGGACTGGTTATCGGCGCGTTCCTCATGATGGGCTGGCAGAACGCCCAAGACATGCGCGGCATCGAGCCGGGCATGGAAATGGTTTTGGACAACAGCTCCCGTCTCTATTTCCTCGGGATGGCCCTGTCGTGCATCGGACTGCATCCGCTCGCAGGCGGTGGAAGCCGGAGTTTCAGTTGGGAATGTTTCCGGTTCGGAGATGGAAAGGCGCAGGGTGACATCATCACCCACAAGCCGGAACTGGTGCATAACGAACTGGTGCAGGCGGCCACGGACTACGGCCTTATCGGAGCCGGATTGCTGACCGCCTTGCTCGGTGCGTTGGTGATCGTCGCCATGATCAGGATCCTGCTGTCCGATTCCGACCGCACGTCCAACACCGGGGATGCATGGAGGCTGGGTGGATTGGCGGCACTCGCCGGCATGTTCACCCAATCCTGCTTCAGCTTCGTGTTCCATCTCCTGCCCGGCATCCTGTTGCTCGGAATATGCCTCGGCATGATTTCCAGGACTCCGCCGAAGGATGTCCGTGGGCCCCGGCTCATCGGATCAAAGGCGCTCCTCTCTCTCGCGGCCGTCGGATGCGTGCTCCTTCTGATTCCCTTCGGCTGGAAGGGGAGTCGTGTGACGGCGGCCTTGTGGCCCGTTTATTTCAGCAAGACGCCGCTCACCACGGAGGAGTCGCGCATTGATGCGCTTACGGAAGCCCTCCGCATCTGGCCCCAGCCTTCACTCTTCAAGGAGCGGGCATTCAGCTATCAGCAATCCGCGGTTTCCAGCGAAGGCGCCGATTTCGAACTGGCGACCACCAAGGCGATCGAGAACTACGAACAAACGGAACAGCTCCATCCTTACGATCCCAATCCGGTCGTCAACCGTGCGAATCTTCTCAGTTTGCTCAAAAAAGACACGGAAGCCGAAGCAGCCTACAACCGGGCGATCCGATTGCAGGGTGGGATGGAACCGTGTTTCCACGCCCGCTTCTCATTTGCCAAACATCTCATGACCAAAGCGCTCCGCCAGTTTGACGCAACAGACCCGTCGGCGGCCCTGGTCACGATGGAGTCCTCGGCACAACAGATGGAGGAATCCCTCAAACAAATGCACTGGGAGACGCCGGACATGGGAGGCCCCCGGGTTTACATCCATGAAAATCTCGGTTCGGCCCGCGAGGCGAACGGGGATTACAAGGGAGCCATGGCTGCCTATGACTTCGCCTCGACACTCGTCAATGGAGGCCGGGTCCACTACCGTGCGGGCCTCCTCTATGGCAAAATGGCGGATTCCGCCTGGTCTTCCCGCCGTCCGGGAGAGGCGCTCGGATTTTTCATGGAGGCGAAAAAACGCATCCTTCAAGCCAGGCAGTCACTTCCGACCCATGTGACTCCCGAACAACGGGCGGAATACCTCAGTTACCTGGACAAATCGATTTCCTATCTCCAAGGCGCGAAGGTCGTTCCGGTTCCTCCCGCGAACTGATCCCTCAGTGGGTGATCTGCTTCCAATTGATCTGCCCCTCTGAAAATTCAGTCAGGAATTTCACCAGCTTGGCATCCGCCTCCTCTTGGCTGATTCCCTCCCCGTCTTCTCCCGGAATTTTTCCGTAGCTCATGGTGACGGTGACGTAGGCCCAGCGCTGGTCCATGCCACGAAGAAGGCGGTCCTGCATGTCGAGCAAGGTCCGCTTCAGGTGGTCGTTGGAAAGGCGGTCGTGCCCCACGAAAAAATAATAAGTGAGGCAGTTGTACTTCAGGTAGGTCTCGCGATCCTGCACCCGCAGGTCCTTTTTTCCCAAGACGGAAACCAACCGTTTTGTTTCCAATTCACGACCGTTCGAAAGTTTGAGCACGCTGCTGCTCGTACCCGTGATATTGTGTCCCTGTGCCGGCATGCAGCGCTCCGGACGGTGGATGGAGTTATTGATGTCCGCCCCGGACAAGACGATCGACAGCTGGATGTTGTCCTGTGCCGGATTTCCGTAGGAGTTGATCTCCCCCGGCCTCTCCCGGTAGCACAGCCCTTTTGAGAACTGGGTATCCGGTGCGAGCGTCTTGATTTCCGCTTCCGAGGCGGGCTGCCCCTCGAACACCCATCCATCCATCTCCTGGGGCAGCTTCATTTCCACCGCCGACTGCGCGACGGCTCCGACTTTCGGGAGAAAGTAGATCGCGCTCAACGCGCCGCCCAAAAACAACGGCAATATCCAAGGTGGGGCTTTCATCATTCGGTTTGCAAAGAGTTGGATGCGCCGGCCTTGTGATTCACCACCACCCGCCGGAGGCGGCGTGCATCGGACTTCTTCCACGGCAGGCCGCCCTCGAGCAACGAATGGATCGCCAGCAGGAGAAGAAGGGAGAACGGGTAGAAGAGCAACAGGCCCGACCAATCATGCCAGGTGGTGGTGGCCCATTTCGCATCTCCGTATTCCGCGATGACGAAAATGGAAATGACGCGCAGCGCGTTACCGAGGATGGCGAGCGGAAACGCGGCGAAGAACAACAGCACTTTTTTCCAGAACGCGATCTTCGCCACATACGCCCAGGCCGCTGAAATCATCAGCAGGGCCATCAGCGAGCGGATCCCGCTGCATCCCGCCGCGATGTCGAGCGGTTTCCAATCTCCCTTGATCGGCAGGACTTTCGTTCCCTCCACATAGGTCTCCACCCCGAACAGGCTGGAACCGTGGTGGGCCATGGAGGTGGCGATCAGCTGCAGGTGGGTGGTCGCCTGTTGAAAGCTCGGCAGAGGAACGGCCAGCCATAGGAAAAACACGGGAAACAGCAGCAGCTTCGCCGGCCGCCAGCCCCACAAATACAACACCGATCCCCACAGGATGAATGGCAGGCTTCCCACCGTGATGCGCGGTTGCAACGTCCGGTAACCGGCGATGTAGGACAAAACGCCGATCAGCACCACCAGCAGCCCGAGAACATTCCCGTCACCCGCGGCGGCCTTCAAATCCTTGTAACGGTAGATCACCAGCCCCAGCGCGACGACAGGAACCAGCGGGCCGTGTTCGTAATCCAAGTCGGAATTCCAAGCGCTCATCAACCACCGGATCGCCGAATAGCTCCGATCGGAATTGTAACGGGACTCGATTCCGAAGAACCAGACCAGCAAGGCGGCCATTGCGGCCAGGCTTGCCCACAGCACCCATTGAGCCGGTCGGCCGGCAGGCTGAGGTCTGGTCGGGCCCGGTTGCGGAGGAGATAGGGACATCAGGGGAGCGAAAGGGTGGGACGATTTCCGAGCAAAGTATTGCCGACAGCCGCTTCACTGTCAACAATCCCCCCGCCATCCGCCCAACGCTCCTTTTTCTCCTATGAAGATCATCAGTGGAACCGCCCACCGCGCCCTCGCCGAACGCATCGCCGAAAACCTCGGCCAATCGCTTGCAGACGTCCACGTCTCGGCGTTTCCAGACGGAGAAACCGAAGTGAAAATCAACGAAAACGTCCGTGGAGAAGACGTTTTCATCGTCCAGCCCAGCTGTCCGCCGACGAACCACAACCTGATGGAGCTGCTCATCATGGTGGATGCCGCCCGCCGGGCCAGCGCCGAGCGCATCACCGCCGTCATGCCGTTCTTCGGCTACGCCAGACAGGACCGCAAGGACCAACCACGGGTGCCGATCACCGCCAAACTCGTCGCGAACCTGCTCACCTCCGCCGGCGTAAACCGCGTCCTCACCATGGATCTCCACGCCCCGCAGATCCAAGGCTTCTTCGACATTCCCGTGGATCATCTCTACGCGAAATCCGTCCTGATCTCCTACCTCCGCCAGCGCCATCCGGACACCTCGAACCTCACCGTGGTCTCCCCGGACGTCGGCGGTGTGAAAATGGCCCGCGCCTACGCGGATGCCCTCGGAGCCGAGCTCGCGATCGTCGCCAAACACCGTGTCAGCGCGACCCGGGTGGAGGCGATGAACGTCATTGGCGAGGTTGAGGGCAGGGACGTCCTGCTGGTGGATGACATGACCGAGACCGCGGGCACCCTCACCGCCGCCGCCGACATTCTTCACAAGCACGGAGCCAAGCGGATCTACGCCGGTGTTTCCCACGCCATCCTCGGCGATCTCGCCCACCAGCGCATCCGTGACTCATCCATCGAGGAGGTCATCACCACCGACTCCGTGCCCCAGGCCGCCGGCCCCAAGGTCCAGGTCGTCGGCATCGCCCCGCTTTTGGGCGAAGCCATCCGCCGCATCCATGGCGGTGAGTCGATCACTTCGCTTTTCTCGGTTTGAAAGGGGGGCTCAGGGGCGTATCCAGCCCGGCGATGTCGGAAGCGGCGGAAGCGGCGGAAGCGGCGGAAGCGGCGGATCGATAGGAATCCATCGATCCGTCTGATCCTATTTTTTCCCGTTGATGGACGGTAGGGGGCGGCAGCCGGGTAGGGAAACCGTCCGGCCCGATGGGTCATTTTGCCAGAACCCGGTAAAACGCCGCCTTCTCCTCCGAGGAGGTGAACTTGAACTGCAGCTTGCCGTCAGTTGTGAAGGTGCTTCCCGAGAGACTCATCGATTCAAACTTCTTCAAATCGGAAGATTTTTCCAACCCCAGAGTCAGGGTGAAAGTGTTGGAGGCGGGATCCTTGGTCAATAGAGGCGTGCCTGCCCTGACCGCTGTTTCAACATCGGTATAAAGCCCGGCCTCGCTGGCACCACCCATGAGTGCCTGATACAATTTATCATTTTTGATTTTCCAGTCGAACCCCAATGCCGCGTACTGGGATTCCGCGTAATCCTTCAACCCGTCCCCATCGGTGTCCGCCGTCGAAGAAAGAACCAATCCACTGAGGTTGATCTTGAATTCAGGTTCGTCTGAATCGTTGCTCTTGACCGTGATCACCGCCGTGCGGTTCACACTGGCGCTGGCTGCAGACGAAAGGGTGAGACTGAATGTGGTGCTTCCACCCGGAGGAACGGTGGTCAGCATTGCCGAGGGGTCCAAGGTGTAGCTCACGGAGTCCGTGCCACTCTTGATCACCGATAATCCGGTGAGGTTTGCCGTGCCCGAGTTGCGGATCTTGAAGATTTGTGTGGAATTGGCAGCTCCGATTTTGAGGCTGTCATAATTCACGGTCGCCGCACCGCTGCTGAGATTCGTGCCCGCCGCCGACTGGATCTCGATTTCCGGTTCCGGCGAATCATCCGGCCCGAACAGATAAGCGGCACCGGCGTTCTTGGCCACCCCGGGTGCGGCAACCACCGACACGCCCCCGTTTGTCGAGACATACGCGCCAAATCGGGCGCCGTTCACGGTGTTGCTGGCTTTCAAATAAGCTTTCTGGCTCCATTTCGTCCCGCTGCGGGTGAAGAAATAGGCGGCACCGGACTCCGCCGAGCTGTTGTTCGCCTGATTTCCCTCCACTCCCTGGGCACCGCTGTCCTCTCCGGCAGCTCCAACCACCATGGAATCTCCCGACAAGGAGACGGACTGCCCGAAACCATCCCCCGCGCCGGTGTTGCTGGCCTTCAGATACGCCTGCTGACGCCATTTGCTGTCGGTCCTGGTGAAGACGTAGACGGCTCCGGACTTGGAGGCGCTGTTGTCGGATTGGTTTTTATCCACTCCCTTCGCCTTGCTGGATTCCTGATGCGCGCCGACCACGACAGTGCTGCCGGAAACCGCCACCGAGTGGCCGAACCGATCACCTTTGCCGGTGTTGCTGGCCTTGAGATAAGCTTGCTTCGTCCAAGTGGTTCCCGAGCGGACAAACACGTAGGCCGCACCGGCTCCCGCCTGGCTGTCGTCATTCTCGGCACCGTTCACTCCGGTGGAATCGCTGGCCTCATTCTGGGCCCCTACCACCAGCGTATCGCCCGAGACGCCGACGGAAATGCCGAACCAGTCTCCTGCTCCGGGGTTGCTTGCCTTCAAGGCCGCCTGCTGGGTCCACGCGGTGCCGCTGCGGGTGAAAACATAGGCGGCTCCCGCCCGGGTCGGGCCGGTGGAACCGTCGGTACTGGTGGTTCCGGAGGTCTCTCCGAAAGCACCGACCACCAGCGTGTTGTCCGCGATGGCGACGGAATAACCAAACAGGTTTCCCGCCGCCACGGCGCTTGATTTCAAGTATGCCTGTTGCGTCCAGGTGGTCCCCGTGCGGGTGAAAACATAGGCGGCGCCAGATTCCTCCGCCGAATCATCGGTCTGGGAGGAATTGACACCGGTGGATTTGGAATCCTCGCCGAACGCGCCGATGACGATGGTGTTCCCGGAAATGGCCACGGAAAATCCGAACTGGTCGTTTTTCCCCGGAGTGCTCGCTTTCAGGTAGGCCTGCTGGGTCCATTTGCCGCCGCTGCGGACATAAACATATGCCGCGCCGGAATGCGTCAGACTGTTGCTGGACTGTTTACCGCCCACCCCCTTCGCATTGCTGTCCTCGAATGGAGCGCCCACCACCACGGTATCTCCCGAGATCGCAACCGCTTGGAAATAGTCTCCCGCTTCCGCATTGCTGGCCCGGAACAACTTTTTCTGGGAAACCGCCGTCGAGCCGGCGGCCTGCTGGGCGGCCAGAATCCCATCCAATTCCGCCCCGGACAGGTCCTCCGGCTCCTCCGCATGCAGGGAGGGAGTTATCGACACGAACACTGGAAGCAGAAGGCGGAGGGAGCGAAAGAACACACGATTCATCGGAGATAGACTGCGGGGATGTAACTAAAAAGCAAGAGGCAAGCGGATTGCACCGTTTCACAAACTCCTCCGGAGGCGGAATTTGTCTGCTAATTCGGCAACTCTTCCTTCTCACCCATGTGGGTCGGCCTGGTTTTCAGAAAATTCACGTCCAGCCACATCTTCACCCTCGCGCCAACCTCCCGGATCTTCGTTCTCGCACCGCCCCGGGTTTCCACATCCCGGGCATTGAAGCCGTATGCCTCGATGCCGTGAGCCTGCGCCAGGTACACCGCCCGCTCGTTCTGGAACCGCTGGCTGATGACCAGGATCGAATCCGTTCCGAAGATCTCCTTCGCCCGCACCACCGAATCCAGCGTGCTCAGGCCCGCGAAATCGCAGACGATGCGTCCCGCCGGAATCCCCCGCTCGGTCAGCGCCTGCTTCATTTTCTCCGGTTCATTGTAATACTGGGTCCGATTGTCCCCGGATACGATGATGGTCTTGATTTTCCCGGATTTCCAAACCCTCACCGCCGCATCGATCCGGTAGCGGAAATAAAGATTCTCCCTCCCGTTCACCCGATCCGTCGTTCCGAAAACCAACGCCACCTTGGTTTCCGGCAGATCCTTGACATCGGAAAACAACCGGCCGCGCGAACGCCAGACAGGGGTGAAATTCGCGTATGCCACCACCCCGACACCCGCCAGGGCCAGCAAAAGCATGAAAATGACGCAACGCCGCAGGAAGCGTCGCATTCGTCCGGTCCTCACCGCCTTCATGTGCTCCGGGATGTCTGTAATTCCACCGGACGCCGTGTCCATGGGAGAAGGGATTTCACGGCATCCGCGAAACCGCCGACGACCGCTTCCTCCGGAGCAAGCACCCGCAGCCGGTTCTCCGTTTCCGCGAAACGCACCTCGGAAAACCGGCCGATCAGCTCGCCATCCACCTCCACCGGCACCTCGCGGTCCGATTTCACGGTGAATTCCTCCGCTTGGAAATAACTTGTCGACGCCACGAGGTCGATTCCCCCGAACGCAAGCCCGCGCAACGAATCCAGCACCAGCCGGTAGCCGGCCTCCTTGTAAACCAGCACGTCCAGCTTCGAGTCATGGTTGTTGGCACTGGGGAAAAACTTGAACTGCCCTCCATACAACGAGCCGTTTCCAGCGAGGACCGCCACCCCTTCCTCGCGCCGGCCGTCGGCGCAGATCACTTCCAGCCTCGGCGGTTTCTCACCAAGCACCTTCACCGCAGCCAGTAGGTAGGCGAGCGGACCGAGCATCTTTTTCGATTCCCATGTCGTCTCCTCGATGACCATGGCGTCGAACCCGATCCCCGCCATCTGCACGAATGGGGAGCCGTTCGCCGCGAAAAGATCCACCTCATGCATGAATCCCTGGTCGATCACCTGGAGCGCACGGTCCAGCGAATCATACGGGATGCCCATCTCCCTCGCGAAAACATTCATCGTCCCCGCCGGCAGCACTCCGAGCACGGTGTTGGTGCCCGCCAGTCCCCGGACCACCTCGTTCAGCGTGCCATCCCCACCGGCGGCGATGACCACCGGCTCACCCTTCGCCGCGAAGCGTGCGGCGAGTTCCTGCGCCTCGCCCGCATGGTTCGTCGCATAGAGGGCGAACCTCCCGGCGTGGCTCATCAGGAAACGCAGCATCCGCCCGCCCTTCTGGCTGCGTGCCTTGGGGTTGTAGATGACCGGGTACCGGTGCGGCGTCTGCATGCGCGATTCTTCACCCATCCGCACCCCCACCGCAATCCGATTCATTCCAACGCCTCAACCACCTTGGCCACCGGCAGGCCCATCACATTTTCAAAGCTGCCGGAAATTTCCGAAACAATCATCTCCCCGCACTCCTGGATCCCGTAGGCTCCCGCCTTATCCAGCGGATTCACCTTGGAAAAATAGTTTTCGATGGTCGCATCGTCGAGCTGCCGGAACGTCACGTCGGTCAGATCGTGAAACACATTTTTTCCGCCACCCGGATGAATCACGCAAACGCCGGTGCAGACCTGGTGGGTCCGCCCTGACAAACGGCGCAGCATCTCGCGCGCCTGATCCATGTCGGCGGGTTTGCCCAACGGCATGTCATCGATGAATACCAGGGTGTCCGAGCCGATCACCGTCGCGTCCGGCCTGGTTTCCGCCACCGCCGCCGCTTTCAAGGTCGCATTGAGTTCGCAGAGCAAATGCGGCTTCATGCCTGCGTCATGGATCTCCTCCGCGGGTGACACGACCACTTCAAAGACGACGCCGGCCCGCTCCAACAGCTCACGGCGGCGCGGGGATGATGATGCGAGAACGATGGACATGGCGGATCCATGCCCCGGATCGCGCCAACGTGCAAGGCTCGCGAGCTTCCTCCTTGCCACCACCGTCCCGCGCTGGAAAATGCCGCCGATGCTTGAAATCTGTATCGACAGTGTGGCTTCCGCGAAAGCGGCGGCGGAGGGGGGCGCGGACCGCGTGGAACTATGCGCCGGACTGCCGGAGGGGGGAACCACTCCGAGCGCGGGCATGATCCGCGCCGTGCGCTCCGCATTTTCCGGAGGACTGATGGTCATCATCCGGCCACGGGGGTACGACTTTCTCTTTTCCGAAGAGGAGATGGAAATCATGCTGGAGGACATCCGTGTCGCCAGAAGTCTGGGAGCGGACGGGGTGGTCATCGGCTGCCTCACTTCCGAGGGACGGGTGGACAAGGAACGTGTGATCCGTTTGATCGAAGCGGCGGGCCCTCTCGACATCACCTTCCACCGGGCGTTCGACATGACGCGGGACATGGGCGAGGCGCTCGAGGACATCATCGGCCTGGGCATCCGGCGCATCCTCAGCTCGGGCGGCCAGCCGGACGTGCCTGCCGGAGCCTGCCGGATCGCCAGCCTCGTCAAACAGGCGGCGGGCCGCGCCTCGATCATGCCCGGCGGTGGCGTGACGGAACTCAACCTCGGCGATCTCGTGCGCGCCACCGGCGTGGATGAAATCCACCTCAGTGCCCGCAGTTCCGTGCGTGGCGGCATGACATTCTTCAACCCCGGCTGCTACATGGGAAGCTTCACCAAGGACGATGAATACAACTGGCGCGAGGCGGACCCGGCCAAGGTCCGCATTTGCAAGGATGCGCTGAACGCCGCACTCGCCGCCCGATGAAACCGTTTCGCCTCGCCATCGCCGGCATCCACATCGAAGCCAGCACCTTTTCCCCACAGAGGACGCGCCAGGAAGATTTCCTCGCCACCCGGGGGGCGGAGATGCTGCCCCGCTATCCGTTTCTCATGGAACCGGCGTTCGCAGCGGTCAGCCCTGTCCCGCTCGCCCACTTCCGCGCCATCCCCGGCGGGCAGGTGCGCAGGGATTGTTATGAAACGATGAAGAGGGAAATCCTCGACCGGCTCGAGACCGCCGGACCCGTGGACGCCTTTTTCTTCGATGTGCACGGCGCGATGACCGTCGAGGGGCTTGAAGATGCCGAAGCCGACCTGCTGGCTTCCATCCGTGAAAAAACAGGTTCCTCCATGCCGATCACCTGCAGCCAGGACCTGCACGGAAACGTCTCGGACGCATTGATCGGAAATGTCGATTTCATCACCACCTACCGCACCGCACCGCATGTGGACTGGATGGAAACCCGCGAACGGGCGGTTTCCCTTTTGTTGAAATGGTGGCGGAATCCGCAACCCGTTTTCCGCGCCCGCGTCGGCATTCCCGTGCTTGTTTCCGGTGAGATGTCGAGCACCGAGAGCGAACCGGGCATGAGCTTGTATGCCCCGCTGCCTGCGGAATCCGACCTGCCCGGAGTGTGGGATGCCTCGCTCTGGGTCGGCTACGCATGGGCGGACCAGGCCCGCTCGATGGCCACCGCCGTGGTCACCGGGCACGATGCGGACGCGGTCAAAACCACCGCCGGGGCGATCGCCCGCCGCTATTGGGAGGCCCGCGGGGATTTCCATTTTGTGGCCCCTGCGGGTCCTGCTGAATGGTGCATTGAAGAAGCTCTCAAACAGAACCGCTCCGCGGTTTTCCTCAGTGATGCCGGGGACAACCCCACCGCCGGTGCGGCGGGAGATGTGCCGGCCACCCTCTCCGCGCTCGTCGCCCATCCCGCGTTTCACAATGGCGCGACCGCCATCTTCGCGTCCATGCCGGATGCGGACGCCGTTTCAATCTGCGCCGGGGCCGGAACCGGGGACCTCCTGAACCTCACTCTCGGAGGAAAGCTCGATCCCATACACGGCAAACCTCTTGAAGTGACGGCGAGGCTGGTTTCCATGACAGAAGGAGATCCCGTCGCAGGCCGGCAGGCCGTGGTGCGGTGTGGCGGCATCCACATCATCCTCACCGAGCTGCGCAAGCCGTTTCACAAACGCCAGGACTTCCTCACAATGGGACTGGATCCCTTGGAGCACACCATCACCATCGTGAAGATCGGCTATCTCGAGCCCGAGCTCAAGGCGATGGCCGCAGGTCATCTGCTGGTTCTCTCGCCCGGTGCCGTGCAGCCGCTGCTCACATCGATCGACTACAAGAATCTGAAGCGTCCGATTTACCCTTTGGACAGGGACTTCGAGTGGCAACCGGACGCGCGGGTTTTCCGCTCCGAACCCGTGACCGGGGAAAACTGACAGCCCCGCCTTTTCTCAGCCTCATCTTCCCTCCAGCGCATCCATCTCGTCACGCATGTGATCCATCAGGCGGCGCATGTCGCTGAGGTGGCGGCGCGCGCGGTTTTCTCCGCCGCGCATCCGTTGGGGGCGTGGAGCCTCGGAGCCGCTCAGGAGCCCGTTACCTTGGATTTCCTCGGTACGGACCTGGGCCACCGAAGGATCCTGGGCCGGCTTCTTGAGCATCGCATCGACCGCGGCGGCGGGCATGACGAAGGACCGGGTGCGATCCGCGCGCGCGAGGGTGATTCCCAGCACACGGCCTTCCAAGTCCACCACGGGTCCGCCGATCTGGTTCGGCTTCGGGCGCATGTCGGTTTGCAGCGCGTGGGTGAATGACCCGCGCACCTGGCTGAGGGCGCCTCCCATGCGTTCCATGACCTGCAGCCGCTGCCCGCCGTATTGCGCCATGTTCGCGGTGCGGTTTCCCAACACCACTTTCACGGTTTTCGCACGGCCTTGGGAATCGACAAGCAAATCCACCGTCGAACCCGGAGTGGTCCCGGACAGCGCGTTCTTGAGCTCCAACATGCCCGAGATCACGCGGTCTCCGACTTTCAGGATGACGTCTCCGGATACCAGTCCGGCGTCGAAAGCCCCGGATTTTTCCTCGACAGTCCAGATCTTGACACCGGCACCCTTGAATTCGGGATCCCCCCTCACACCAAGAAACGCCATGTCGGTATCCCGGAGATTTCGTTCCAAGACACTGACCACGCCGAACGCGGCGAGATTTCCATCCGGCTGCGGAGCCGCGAGGAAGCCGCCGATTTTCGGCGACTCGAAAGACCAGGTGACCGGCTTCAGGGCGGAACCCTCCACGTTCAGCAGAACCAGATCCTCGTCCTGGTAAACCCCGCCGAGAGTGACATCACGATACTGGTTGCCAGCCACATCCACACGCAGCTTTCCCTTGCTGCTCGCGATCTCGCTCCATTTGCTGAGGATCTTGGTGCCGTCACCAACGACGGTGCCATACGCGACGCGGCGGGACCCCGCCCAGACACGGACGGTGGATTTCGCCGCATCCGCCAGCGCGGGCTTGATGGCTTCGCTGAACTCGTCGGACTGCGCCTCCACGACGCGGCGTTCCTCCGGAAGCAGCAACGGGACCTCGTCATCCGCGAACGCGACATTGGCGAGTGCGGAGGCAACGATGAAATAGGCGATCGGTTTCATAACGGTTGGATGAATCATTCTGAATACAAGTTTTCGAGACTGGCGAGGACGACCTCCACCTGGAATTCCTTGCGATCCCGCAAAATGCCGAGCTTCACCTTGTCGCCGGGACTGCATTTCGCCAGGGCGATCAGCAATTTGCGGGCGTCGGGGATGGCATTCCCTTGCAGCGACAGGATCACGTCCCCCACCCTGACTCCGGCGGCGGCGGCCGGTGAATCCGGGACCAGTTCCTCGACCGGCACGCCCTTGATGCCGCGCGGCTGGCCGTAGCCGATGCCAAGCACCGGCATGTCCGGATTTCTCAACGCGTCCATCGAGAGCCGCCCCCAAGTGTCGCCCGCACGGATGCGGTCCCAGTCGTCCTTGAATCCGTCGATCCCGGCATGGTTGTTGTTTGTCAGGGAGACCCCGATGGACGAGTTGATGCCGACGATCTTCCCGTCGAGATCAAACAACGGCCCGCCGGAATCGCCGCCGATGAGCGTGCAGTCGGTGGTGAGAAAATTTCCCGGACCTTTGGAAACCACGTGGCCGAAACGCACAGGCGGCGTCCGGGCGGCGTCGAAACCGGCCGAATGCCCGAGAGCGAGCACCCAGTCTCCGGCGGCCAGAGGCCTGGAATTTCCCATGGCGGCGAAGGGCCACGGCCCCTTGCCCTGGATCTGCACCATGGCGATGTCCTTCGAGTAATTCGCACCGAGGACTTTCCCCGGAACTTCCTTGCCGTCCGAGAATACCACGACGAGTTCCTCCGCGCCTTGCACGACGTGGGCGGCAGTAAGGATGAGACCATCCGCCGTGGTGATCACGCCGGACCCGGATGAGCCGGTTTTGTCCGACAGCAACGCCACGGTGGCGGGCATCACTTTCTGGCTGACCGTCTCCACCTTGGACTCCAGTTTCTGAAGGTCCGACAGCGTTTTCACAGGCTCGCTGGCCTGAGCGGGCGGAGTTCCGGCGGCCAGCCACAGGGAGAGGCAGGTGAGCGGAAAGAGGGGATTCACTTTCATGATTTACATAATGAACATCGCCGCCGCGAAAACGTTTCGTCTTTCAAATAACAAGGGTGGATCGGCGGCGGAGGATCGCTTATCATTTGCATGAAGATGCCAAAACGCAACCCGCCAGACGCCAACCGCTTCCGTTCCGATGCGCCCGCCAGCGCCCCGTCACGCGTTCCGAGCGCCGCATCCCTCCTCTTTTTCTGGCCGTTCCACCTGCTGAACCTGCTGACGTGGCCCTTGGGTTTGCCGCTGAAATTATTCGCCCGCGTCGTGGGATACCCGGTGGTCGCGGGGCTTTATGGAGCGGGTTTCCTCGCGGTGGTTTATGGCTTGCGCTCACAGGGTTACGATCTTTCGAAAGTCCACGCCATGCCGGAACGGTCGATCATTCTCGACCGGCAGGGAGAGGAAATCGGCCGCATCCACGGGGAAAAACGCTCCCTTGTCCCTCTGGACCAGGTATCGGAAAATTTCCGCAAAGCCATTCTCGCGCGGGAAGACGAGCGGTTTTACAAACACGGCGCCTTTGACACCATCGGCATCGGCCGCGCCCTCCTGAAGAACATCCAGGGAAAAAAAGAGGGGGCTTCCACCATCACCCAGCAACTCGCGTCCGACATTTTCCAGCTCAAGGCCGGCGAAAAGCGCGGTCAGACACTCAGGCAGATCGATCGCAAGCTGCTGGAGATCGCCCTCGCGGTGCGGCTTGAGTCCGCCATGGAAAAAGACGCCATCCTGGGTGCCTACATCAACCAGATCAACTGGGGCCGCCAGATCAAGGGTATCGGCGAGGCCTCCCGGATCTATTTCGAAAAGCATCCGGCGGAACTGACTCTCTCGGAATCCGCCCTGCTCGCCGGAATCGTCCGCGGTCCGGACGCGTTCAACCCATTCCGTTCCATCGATGCCGCGATCAACGAACGCAACACGACGCTGGGCCGCATGGTCACCGCCGGCGCGATCACCCAGGCGGAGGCGGACAAGGCGAAGCTCGAACCCATCGAAGTCCGGCCCAAGGGCCGCCGTGAGACCCACGAGTCCTACGCGCTGGAGCAGATCCGCAGGGAACTGGAAATCATCCTTGAGGACGAGAACATCGAACTCGGCGGCCTGACCATCACCTCCACCATCGACCTCCGCATCCAGCGGAAGGGCGAGGAAGCGCTGGATAAAAAACTCCGCGAGGTGGAGCGCTATTCCGGCTATCAGCACCAGACGCGGACCGCGTGGAAAGCCCTGCCGGACGGCAAGCGTGAGGAACCCGAGTACATCCAGGGTGCCGCCGCCGTGGTTGAAAACCGCACCGGCGCGGTGCTCGCCGTCGTCGGCGGGCGGGATGCGGACGAGTCACACTTCAACCGTGCGACACAGGCCAGCCGCCAGATCGGCTCCTTGTTCAAACCCTTTGTTTATCTCGCCGCCTTCGACCGGGGTCTCCGGCCGAACACCAGCATCAGCGACGGCCCCCTGCAGCCCGGAGAAATCAAAGGGGCCGGAAACTGGAGGCCCCACAACTCGGACGGCAAGTTCGGCGGAATGCTGCCGATCTCCACCGGGCTGGTGCGCTCCCGCAACACGATGTCCGTGCGGGTCGGAAACTACGCGGGAATCGATCGCGTGCAGGAAGTCGCCCGCATGGCCGGATTCGCCACCCCCATGCCGGATTCGCCGGTTTCCTTCCTCGGTTCATGGGAAGCCACGCCATGGGAGGTCGCTTCCGCCTACACCATCTTTCCCAACGATGGCATCCGCTACCGCCCTTATCTGATTTCGGAGATCAAGGATCGCGACGGCAACATCCTCTACCCGGGCAAGGACGAAAAAGGCCACCCCATCAGTCCGCAGCTCAGCTATCCCGCCGCCAAGGCCGGCTCCGCGTGGTCCATCTCCCGCATTCTCAACGAGGTCGCCACCCACGGCACGGCGGCATCCATCAGCCGCCTCGGTTTCGACAAACCCTGCGGCGGCAAAACCGGCACGACCAATGATTTCAAGGACGCGTGGTTCACCGGCTACACCTCCACGCTCACCTGCTGCGTATGGGTCGGCTTCGACACACCGAAAAAAACCATCCAAGGCGGCTACGGTTCCGCGCTCTCGCTGCCGATCTGGGTGGATATCATGAAGACCGCCGACCGCCTCGGCTACAAGGCCGGAAAGCTCAACAGCAGGGTCAACCTCGTGAACATGGAACTCTGCCACCTTTCCTCAAAGCGCGCCACCGCGGGCTGCCGCGAAGCCCACACGAATTATACCGATCAGGTTCCGGCGGACATCGCCCTGCCGGACAACGACCTCTGCCCCATCCATCCCGCACGCGCGCAACCGGTGGACGAGTCCGCCGTGTCGGTGCCCGCCGCAATGCCTGTCCCGGAGGCCCAGCCTCTCAAGGCCATCCCGGTGGAGGAGGATCAGGACATCCCTCTCAGAGCCATTCCGGTTGAATAAAAGTGAACAGGTGGGAGTTGATACAGCGTGAAATTCCAGCGACGGTAAATGACCGTGCGCACGGCGCGCGCTCCCTGTTGACCAAATTGGAAAAACGACCATAGAGCACGACCTGGCATTTGCCGCCATCTCCAGCAACACCCCGCTCCCACCCATGTCCACCTGGCACCCGATATCACGTCCCGCATTCTGGAGACGCTGGCTGCCGGAGTGGTCGCACCTGCCGGTGAAAATCGCGTTCCAGCTCTCGCTTGTGGGACTCGCCGTTTTTTCAGGCATCGCGTTTTTCTATTTCATGCTGGCCATGCGTTTCGACATGGCGGAAGTGGCAAAGCTGCCTGCGGGCACGACCTTTTATGATCGCAAGGGAGTTGAAATCTCAGCTCCCGGTGGCTCGGGCCGCAAGCTGGTGAAACGCTCGGACATTCCGGATTTCCTCGTCAAATCGCTGCGCGCGCGCGAGGACGCCCGCTTCTTCGAGCACAGCGGCGTGGATGTCCGCGGCCTGTTGCGTGCGACCGTCCGGAACTTCAAGGACTGGGACTTCACCCAAGGCGCGTCCACCGTGAGCATGCAGCTCGCCCGGAACAGCTTCAAGATGAAGCAAAAGTCGATCCACCGCAAACTGTTGGAGATCGCCCTCACCCTGCGGCTTGAAGCGAACTACACCAAGGACGAGATCCTGACCCATTATCTCAACCGCATCTATTTCGGAGCCGGGGCGGACGGCATCGAACAGGCGGCCAACACGTATTTCGGAAAAACCACGAGCGAACTCAGCGACGGCGAGTGCGCCCTCATCGTCGGCATCATCCGGGGGCCCCACATCTTCTCGCCATTCCGCAATCTGGACGCGGCTCTGGAACAACGAAGCCAGACCCTCGACCGCCTCATCGCCATGGGGCTCATCGACAAGAAGCGCCGGGACGAAATCGCCGCGGAACCTGTGAAACTCGTCAGCGAGGAGCAACGCGCGACCCAGACATCCTACGCGCTGCAGGCCGTCCGCCGCGAGCTGGACCGGGTGCTGGACAGCGATGAGATCCAGCTCGGCGGCCTGCACGTTTACACCACTCTCGACGCAGGTTGGCAGAACCGTCTGGAGGTCGAACTCACCCGGGCAGTGGAGGATCTCGAACATGAAAAAGGCTGGACCCACTCCACCGAAGCCGCGCATGTGCCCGGCACCGAGCCGGCCTACATCCAATACGCCGCCGTCACCACCGAGACGAGGACAGGTGCCACTCTCGCCCTCATCGGCGGGCGGAACTACAGCCACTCGCGTTTCGACCGCACCCGTTCCAGCCGGGATCTCGGCTCCGCTTTCGAGCCATTCGTCGCAGCCGCAGCCGCGGAGCGTGGCAAGCTCGTGCTGCCGGGCAAACCGGTGCTGACCGGCCGCCAGATCGGGCCGGCGGAGGTCGAACGCCTCGCCAAGCGCTGCGGCATCGCCGGGCCCTTTTTGAAAACCGAAGACCTCTTCCGCGGCTCCGTCGCCGCCACCCCGCTCGAGATGTCGATAGGTCTCGCCACTCTCGGAAACAAAGGAAAACGGGCCAAACCCTATCTTATCCGGGAAATCCGCGACTCTGTCGGTGAGGTCATCTACACCGCGAAACCGGAACTCGTCCAAGCCCTCAGCCCGAACGCCGCCTCGGATGCGACGAGTGTGCTCGCCCGTTCCGGGGGCACCCGTTGTTTCACCGGAGCGACCGGTTCCGAGCGCGACGCATGGACGCTCCGTCTCGGGCCCGGCGGAGCGACAGCAATCTGGCTGGGCTTCGACAAACCGGCGGCCATCGCCCGCGAACCAAGGTTGAAATCCCTGCTCGATGAGTTTGTCCAGCGGTTGGGAAACAATTGACCCGTCCCCCAGCCACCGGCAGCGCCTCTTTTCTTGGGAAAGCGGGCTGGCAGGCTTCCGGCCCGCGATTTACGATTTCTCCATGTCCGCCTCCTTCACCCTCGTTCTGGAAACCTCCACGCCCCATGCGTCGCTCGCCACCATCGAGCCGGACGGCCGGATGCAACAGCGGGAATTCACCAGCGACCGCAGTCACAACGCGGTGCTGTTTTCCCCGCTGCAGGAGCTTCTCGACGCCCGGCAGGCACCTCAAATCGGCCTGGTTCTCGTCGGCAGCGGACCGGGAAACTACAGCGGCACACGGGTCGGCATCGCTGCGGCGCAGGGGGTCGCCATCGCCTCGGGATGCCCCGCTGTCGCGGTTCCTTCCATTCTTGCGGTGAGATCCGCGGATGATGGTGCCGCTTGCCTCGCCATCGGCGATGCCCGGCGCGGAAGCTTCTGGACCGCCCGCATCGAAGGTTCCTGTCTGCTGGACGCTCCGGAACTCACGGATGCGGACGGACTTCAAGCACTCGTGTCAGAGGCTGCCTCGCACGGCCTGGGTGTTTTTTCCTTTGAAGACGCGAAACGTTTTCCCCTTCCTGCGGAACTCATTGAATTGATCCGGTTGGAAGTCCCGGACGCCGGACGGCTCTGGCAAATCTGGAAGGCGTCTCCCCAGGAGACACGCGAACGATGGCTCTCGGAGCCGCCCCAGCCGATGTACTTGAAGCCACCACACATCACGCCAGCCAAGCGCTCGTGGCTGGTCCGGCCACTTGCATGACGATGATGGCCTTCAGGCAAGCCGCCGCCAGACAGTGACGAGCGATGTCGTCCACTGGAATTTACGGGCGGTTTCCCGGATGAGGAACGGCTCGTCCGCCTGCCGGACCAATTCGAAGTCGGTCGAGAGCTTGCTTTTCAGCCAATCAAAGGTTCCTCCTTTCGGCCAGTTTTCCACAGGAGTGAATTCCTCCAACCAGGTGCACGGAGTCGCTAGAACCAACTCGCCTCCAGCCCGCACCAATGAAGGCAGCCGCTCCAACAGCCGTTCCGGTTGCGGCAGGCGGCAAAGCAGGTTCGCGGCATGCACACGGTCGAAACCATCGAGATCAGCGGGCAGATCCATCGCATCCCCTTGCAGGAAGGAGAGACGCTCCCCATCCACCCCGGCAGGCAGGGCCGCCTCAAGGCGGGTGGTCAGCGCCGCTTCCTCGCGACGCTCGTAAGATAGGACCCGTCCGCTCCGCAGGGTCTCCGCAGCCTGGATGAACGCGTGGGAAAAATCGATGCCCGTCACCTTGCGACAGGTGCGTGACATTTCGAATGCCGAGCGCCCCACCGCACAACCAAGATCGAGTCCGCGTCCCACCTCTCCTGCGGAGAAATGAGCGGCCGTGCGTACGGGAAAATCCAGCGCCTCCCGCATGCCGGCAGGCCATGTGCGATCCGTCGTCAGAATTTCCCCAGCCTGCCCGAAGTGGAACAGGAGATACTCGGAAAGGATTTTTTCAGATTCGTAGATATCGCTCATAAATTGGGGAAATGACGATGAAAGTCTGTCGCCTGGCATGGGTGCCGCGGATGCAGACACTCCGTGACACGAATCCGCACCGCCTCATGCGGAGCCGTCGGATCACTGTCTCGCCTGGATCTCCGCCTCCTCCACACGGGAGTAGCCTTTCTGCGCCTCGCGCAGCGAGATCTTGCCGTCGTGGTTGGTGTCGTAAAATCCGATGATTTTCTCAGGAGGATGCCCGCTGAGTTTTTCCGCCTGCTTGAGCTCGCTGGCGACAAGGAATCCGTCGCCACTTTCATCCCAGCGGTCGAACTTCTGGAGCAGGCCGATCATCTGCCGTTCGACACGTGTGGTCGGGGTGACGGGTCCGGGTCCGCTGGAGCAGGAAACGAATGCGAACAACAACGGCACACTCAGGAATTTCGTCATGGATTGACGTTGGCGGACGGCCCGGGATCGGGCAAGCTTGGATACGTCATATGCAAATTCGCCTCATCGTCGCGGGAAAACCCGCGCTCGCCTACGCCAAGACCGGAGTGGAGGAGTATCTGAAACGCCTCTCGCGCTTCGGAGGCCACGAGATGCAGGTCATCAAGGCCGGCGACCGGGACGACGTCTCCAACAGGCTGCTCGAACGCTCCCAAGGTTGCTTCCGCATCGCTTTGGACGAACGCGGTGAATGTCTGACGACCCGGAGATTCGCGGAAAAATTGGAATCGTTGGAAATGCGCGGGGACGTCAAAACCGTGGCATTCCTCATCGGGGCTGCCGACGGGCACAATGAGGAATTGAGAAAGAAGTGCGATCTCGTGCTGACCCTCTCACCCTTCACCCTGCAACACGAACTCGCGCTGCTGGTCTTGCTTGAACAACTTTACCGGGTCGCCTCCCTCAAGAGCGGGTCACCCTATCACCGGGATTGATTCCATCCCAGGTGTCGTCACCGGATCACTGTCGCCTGTGGCACCGCCTTCCGATCGAAGCGGATTTTTTACTAAGGCGTGCTACCGTATGCCCGCCAAACCCTCGTGAAGGAATCAGACGTCAGGAGATCCTTCGGGACAACACCATCGGGTTCGGCGATTTCAAGCGCATCACCCGGGTCTCAGCGCCGGTATTGGTTTTGCGGCATCATGCCAAACTGACCTTGTCCCTGACCCGCCACGGGGCTGTTCCAAGGAATACGGCTGGTTTCGGACACAGGACCAACAGGCTTCGGATCCGCATCGTCCGCGCAGGAGGAAAATCCGAATGCGGCGGCAAGGGAGAAAAACAGCAGGGCAATGTTTCGCTTCATGCCCTGACACTAAAAAAGGCTCCGCAGGCATGCAAGCCCGCGGAGCCTATGGAAGAGAAATACCTGGATCAGTTCGAGGCGGGCTCGGCAAGGATCACGCGGTCACCTGGCTGGACGCGGACACCGGCGGAAAGGCTCTCAAGATCGATTTCCGCGATCGTCTGGGTAGGCTCGATGGAGGAAGGACGGACACGGCCGATCTTCTGGCCATCACGCTCCACCAGGAGGGTGGTTTGCGGGGAGAATCCGGAATTCGAACCAGCACCGATGACGAGGAAGCCCCAGTCCTGGTTGACCGCGGTGACAACCGCTTCCATGGAGTTGCGACCAATGCGTGAGTTACGCTCGACCAGGCGCTTGGCAAGGCGGTCCAGCTCGGCGCGGCTGTTGACGAGATTCTTCTCCGCGCCATCAGCAAGGGTGGTGAGTTCCTCAAGCTTCTTTGTCTTGGCGGTCTTGTCGTCCTCGATCTCCTGGATCTTGCCCGGAAGGGTTTCAATGGTGACATCGCCACCAATGGTTTCGAGAGCTTTTTTGACCTGATCGAGAGCGACCTGGACTTGAGCGAATTCCGCTTCCTGCGTTTTCAAGTCGGCATCCAACTTGACCGACTCCGATTTGAGGGAGGTCTCGGTGGACTTGAGCGAGGAAACGCTCTGGGTCAGCAGACCTTGCTTTTCCTGAGCGGCGGCGATGACGGCCTTTTCTTCAGTGATAGCCTTGTCGGTGGTGGTGAGTTCCGCGGTGGCGGTCGCGTGGCTGGACACCGCCTCATCGTGAACCTTGTTGATGCTCTTGAACTTGTTCGACTGGTTGAAAGAGAAGAAGGCTGCTCCGCAGGCTGCGAGGATGGCGACGACGTAAAAAGTTGCTTTCATTTGATATCCTTGAAGGGGTTTTACTGGGGATCGGCAGGATCAGTTACTTGCAGGAGGAGTGACGACGGGAGCGGAGGCTGGCGTCGAAACCGCGGCCTTCTGACCAGGCACAACACGATCACCCACAGCGAGGGTCACGTCCGAGGAGAGGGAATCAGGAACGATGCTGGCGGAGGCCGTGCCGCTTTCCACGGCGGTGACGAGCAGCTTCGCAATCACCTCGCCGTCACGGATGACATTGAGAGTGGAGTTTGCGACGACTCCGGCGTTGTTGCCGGCAGCGAGGGTGACGAAGCCCCAGTTCGGATAGATCGAACGGATGCGGGTCTGGAGGGTGGCAAGCGATTGGCCACCGGTGAAGTTTTCAAACTTGGTCTTCGCCGCGCCGACTTCGGCACCGGAGGCGGTGTTCTGCGCGTTCAGGTCGCTGAGCTTGGCCTCGGCAACGGTGATGGACTGCTGCAGTTCCTCGACTTCGGCAAGGGTCGTCTTGAGCTTGGCGGCAAGCTGGTCGATGTCCCCGGTGTTTTTGGACTTCTCGCGGAAATCATCGAGCTTGGCCTTGTTCTCGGCAAGCTTGGCGGACTTGGTCTTGGTGACCTCTTCCAGAGCGGTGTTCGCCTTGGTTTGGGCAGCCTCCTGAGCGGTGAGCTTTTCCACGTCCGCCTCCACTTCGGTGCGCTGCGCGGGCAGCTCCTCGGTCAGCGTGGTTTTCGCGACCTTGAGTTTTACTTCCGTATCAGCAAGTGCTGTTTGCTTTTCCTTCGTTGCTGTTATTTTAGCATCGTAGGCGGTTTTGTTCTTGTTGGCAATGTAGGCCGCAAGGGCGAGGACGATTGCTGTGAGGATTCCGAAGACGTTGGCCATGGGGTTTTGTAGTGAGCTTTGAATTCCGTATGTGTGGAAGGACACTAGGTAGTCCGAATTGGCCTCCGCAATCTCAAATTTCACGGACTTTCAAAGTCTTCCCGACCTTGGCTTTACAAAGCACCCACATGGTAGCATCGCTTTCCCCGTCCCATGAAGTCCATCCTCCGTGTCTTTTCCTACCTGCGTCACTACCCAGGCCTTGCCACTGCACAACTTATGTGCGCCGTGGGCATGACTTTGGCGGTTTTTGTGTTCCCGAACGCCACCGGGTACGTGATCGATAAAATTATTCCAAATCCGGCCCGGCACAACGAATTTTCTTTTTGGATTTTCGTCGCGATGCTCGGTTTTTTTACAAAGGAGGGCCTGAATTCGCTCCGTATTTTCATCAACAACACGTTTGAACAAAAGGTGATCTACGACATCCGCTCGGACCTTTATGAAAAAATCCAGCGTCTGCCCCTCCAGTGGTTCGATACACGGCGCACCGGCGACGTCATGACCCGGGTGGTGGAGGACGTGACGAACATGGAGCGCGTGATCATCGACGGAGTGGAGCAGGGATTGATCGCCAGCCTGCAGGTGCTGGGCATCGGCATCTTCCTGTTTTATCTCAACCCCACGGTCGCGGCGTGGGCGACGCTGCCGGTTCCGCTGCTGGCGGTGGGAGCATGGATCTATTCGACAAAGGGAAGGGACCGCTACCGCAACCAACGCGATGCCGCATCCGACCTGAACGCACTGCTTCACGACAACATCTCCGGCGTCCGGCAGATCAAGGCCTATGCCGCGGAATCCGTTGAACATGTGAGATTCAATCGATTTTCCGACCTGCTGCGGATCGCCTCCCTGAGGATGATGAAATGGTGGGCGATCTACTCGCCAAGCATGTCGCTCCTGCGCATGAGCGGGTATGTGCTGGTCCTCGCTTTCGGTGGCGCGGCGGCGATGGAAGGGAAACTGAGCATGGGTGATTTCACGAAATTCCTGTTGTTTCTCTCGCTGTTCTACGAGCCCATCGACCGTCTCAATTCCCTCAACCAGATGCTTCTTTCCGGCCGGGCCGCCGCCGACCGGGTGTTTGAAATCCTCGACAGCACGGAGGAACTGAATGCCACGGAAGGGGCCAGGCTTCCCACCCGGATCACCGGTCATGTCCGCTTTTCAAACGTTTCATTTTCCTACCAGGAACAACCGACGCTGCATTCGGTGACGCTTGAGGCCCGGCCCGGTCAAACCATCGCCTTGGTGGGATCCACAGGAGCGGGAAAAACCACCGTGCTTTCCCTCCTGGCACGTTTTTACGAGGCCACGGACGGGGAGATCACCATCGACGGAGTGAACACCGCGACCCTGGCCAAGCCATCACTCCGCGAGCAACTTGCCTATGTGACGCAGGAGCCGTTCCTCTTCAACGGCACGGTGCGTGAAAACCTGCTGCTTGCGATGCGTCATGCGACCGACACGGATCTGTGGCAGGCTCTGGAAGCCGCGCACGCGGACAAGTTCGTCAGAAACCTGCCCGAGTTGCTGGACACGAACGTCGGCGAGCGGGGGGTGAAATTGTCCGGCGGCGAGAAGCAGCGGCTTTCCATCGCCCGCGCCCTGCTGAAGAACGCGCCGATCCTGTTGTTGGACGAGGCCACCGCCTCCGTGGATTCCGAAACGGAGCGCCAGATCCAGGACGCGCTGGACAGGCTGATGGAGAACCGCACCGCATTTGTCATCGCGCACCGCCTTTCGACGATCCAGAACGCGGACCGGATCTACGTGCTGGAAAAGGGTCATGTCATCGAGCAGGGCACGCACGCATCCCTGCTGTCGCAAGGCGGAAAATACGCGGAACTCTGCAGGAAATCATTCCTTGCGCCGGAGGATGACAACCGCTGACAAAGCGGCCCGTCACACCCCCGCACCCAGGAACTGGCTGCCGATCATCGACTGATAGATGGGGTCCGTCTCGCGCAGTGTTTCGTGATTCCCATCTCCGACGATCCGGCCTTGCTGGAAGACGAGGATGCGGTCCGCGATGGTGATGGTGCTGTAGCGGTGGGCGATGATGAAGGTGGTCCTTCCTCTGACGAGGGCCGCCAGCGCCTGCTGGACCATCCCCTCGCTCTCGGAATCCAGCGCGCTTGTGGCCTCGTCCAGGATCAGGATGGGAGCATCCTTGAGGAAAGCCCGGGCAATGGCGATGCGCTGGCGCTGGCCGCCTGAAAGAAGATCCCCGCGCTCTCCCACCTGGGTTTCATAGCCTTCCGGAAGGCTGGAAATGAAGTCATGCGCATTCGCCCGCCGGGCGGCCTCACGCACTTCCTCGTCACTCGCACGCTCCCTGCCGATGCGGATGTTTTCGGCGATGGAACCGAGGAAAAGGGATGGCATCTGCGGCACCACGGCGATGGAGTTCCTCAGGTCTTTTTTCGCGAACCCTCGGATGTCCGTCCCGTCGAACCGGATGCTTCCCGATTGTGGATCGTAGAACCGCGGAATGAGGTGGGCGAAGGTGGATTTCCCCGCGCCGCTGGGCCCCACCAGGGCGACGACCTGACCGATGGGGATTTCCAGATTCAAATCCTTAAGCACCGGCTCCTCACCATAGGCGAAAGAGAGGTTGTCGAACCGGATCGATTTCGAGGGAGGCGTGTAGGCTTCCGGTTTCACGGGATCCAGCAGGCCTTCCGGCTCATGCAGGATGAACTCGATCCGCTCGGCGGCGGCGGCCCCCTGCTTGAGTTGGGAATGCACCATCCCCAGCTTCTTGATCGGCTCGTAGGACATGTAGAGCGCCATGCCCAAGGTGATGAAATCATCCAGCCTCATCCCGTTGTTCGCCCCGAAATAGAGTGCCGCGGCGAACCCGCAGGCCGCCACCACCTCGATGGTGGGAGAAATCGCCTGACGGTACCTTGCGACCTTCATGGTCAGCCTCAACATCTCACGCACCCGTCCGCGGAACATGCCCACCTGGCGGCCCTCCAGATTGTAGGCACGGATTTCCAAGGGGGATTGCAGGCTTTCGGAAAGTGCCGCTGTCAGGTCTCCGCCACGCTGCTGGAGACTTCTCGCGCGCACGATGAGGCGTTTCCCGGCGATGCGGATGACCATCACGCAGACCGGCACCGTCACCAGCGCGATGAGCGCGACGAAGATGCTGCGGTTCTCCATCGCGAGGTAGCCGAGGAATCCCAGCGCGGAAAGCAGCGTCGCGGGCTGCTTGATGAGATCGCTCGAGTTCTGCACGATCACCTGGCGCAGGACCTCCGTATCGCTCATCAACCTGGCCAGGAGGTCGCCGGACTTGTTTTTCTTGAAGAACGACAGCGGCAGGTATTGCAGCTTGGTGAAAAGATCGGTGCGGATGGCCTCGACCACACGCAGGCCGGAATATTGGATCAGAATCGAGTTCGCATATCCCGCGAGGGCACGGATGGCGAAAATGACGGGGATCCAGAGGCAGGTGATGATCAACAGCTGGTTTGGAGCGATCTCCATCAGATGCAGCTTTTCCTGAATCATCACCACCCACCATTTCTGCGCCTTCGCATTGTGGTCGGGAAACAACATTGGAAACACCACCTTGGTCATCAAGGGCAGCCCCGCACCGCTGGCGACGGCATAGACAAGGCCGGCCAGGACTCCCATGCCGAACTGCCATCTGACAGTCAGCAGGTATTTGTAATAAGGACGAAAACGATTCACGTGAAGACAGGAAGAATCACCGCCCGATTCCATGGGGGCAAGCGCGATTCTCTCGGTAGGTCAGTTCGGGTTCGACTCGGATTTGAGTGTCCAGACGATGCGGGTCTGCGGGGTGACAATGTCTCCGCTCTTGTTGAAAATTCCGGACGCGGCACAGGCTTCCGCATGACCGTCCGCGAAAACGAGGATGCCTTTTTGGTTGTGGCGGGCGACAAACGCACGCGCGTCCGCCTTCGGCGAACCGTCGAATCCCGCCTGTCCCGTCACGGCGGGCCGTTCCTTGGGCAATCCGCGCTCGAGGAAAACCACGGTCTTTTCAGGAGCCTGGATTTGGCCGAAGCGCCCCTGCATCTGGGCCGCCCCCTCGTTTTTCTTCCGGAGCTGGCTGTTCATGCCGATGGCAAAGGCGGGTGCCTCCAATCTTGAAGGTTTCGGGGGATACTTCGCACCGGGCACCTGCAGGGGATAAGAGCTTTCGTAAAATGCCTCGGGCTTGTCCACCCCGATTTCCCCGACTCCCGGCGCATCCATCAACTTGGGAAGCGCGTTATACCATACCTCCTGATTCTCCGGCTTCGCGGCACGGGCCCAGCCATCTCCACCCACCCCGCTCTCGTAGGGCATGGCTCCGTTTTTTTCGTTAACGTAAGTGGAAAACGCCGCCCCGAGGGCCTTCATCCTGGCCAGCGTGTTGACCTGGTGGGTCCTGGCCCTGGATGTTTTCGTAAGGGTCACCGCAACCGCCCCCAAGGCGATGGCAACGCCCAACACGATCAGGATTTCGATTCGGGTAAATCCTCGGGAGCGTCTTTTCATACGTCCAGTTCGTTACCGGTCGGAGTCAGGACCACACGGTTGTTTCCGCAAGCGATCTGCAGACGCTCCATCAGATCGGAGACTTTCACCCCGGTTTTCAACTGGAGGCCGTAGCGCAGTTCGGTCATCATGCCGGCTTGGGCGGAACGAACGCTGAGCAGTTCCGCCTGATCGGTGAACTCGCCCCACAATGGATTGAGGCGCTCCTCGAAGCTCATGTCGCTCGTCATCCGCAAGGTGAGGAGATGGGAAGCCTTCCTCGGGGAAAACGCGTCACTGCGGGAAATGAAGTAGAGCAGCGCTCCGACAAGCAGGGTGACGATCAGCGCCATCTCATAGAGCCGCGCCCCCACCACCATGCCCGTGGCCATGGCATAGAAAACAAACCCCAGATCCCGCGCCTGTCCGAGATTCCGGCGGAAACGGATCATCGAGAACGCCGCGAACATGCCGAAGGCGATGCCGGAGTTTCCGCTCACCACCATGATCAGGATCGTCGTGATGGTGCCGATCATGATCAGCGTCTGCACGAAATCCTGCGAGTAGCGGGTTCCCTTATAAGTGCTCCTGTAGAGCTGTGCGATGAAGAGGTTGAGGGCGAAGCTCAATAACATCGCTCCCAACACTTCCAGTGGCTGGGGCATGTCCGTATTCAAGTATTCGTCAATTGACGTCAGTATTTCATCCATGGGTTTTATCTATAAAAATCGATCAGATCGCGAGAGCCAGCGGCGTCCGCGTCACAGCCGGATCATAACGCTCGAGTGACAGGCAGTATTTGCTCATGCTTTGCGCCTGGAGGCAGAATTTCGCGGTGGCCTCACGCAGCCAGATGGGAACCGATCCGATGGTTTTCACCTCCACCACGGCGATTTCCCGATCCACCACCGGCAGCGGGAAGTTCCGGCAGTCCGGCTCAAGCGGCTTCAAATCAAAACGGCAGCACAATTTCGTATCGAAGGTCACCCGGATGGTCCCCTCCGGGCCGCTGTCATACGCCATCCGGTCGTAACGCACCTGCACCACCGGACGGGCGCCGCCACGTACGATCAGGTCCTCCAGCTCCGCCACCACCCGCTGGTCCGCTTTCGAACGGTGTGCTTCGAGCAATGGGGCGGGGATGTTTCCTGAAGAAAGCTCGCGCAAGGAATCCAACGGCAACGAAGCGCGGCGCTTCACCCCATCGCTGTCCAGCTTGTGCTTGATCTCGATGAAAGCCGCGGGAGGAATCAGACCATCCGGCCGACCATAAACCCTCGCCCTCACCCGGCGGCGGTTTCCCGCGCCCCAGATCTTCTGCCAATAGCTGTGGCGGTCCGTGGTGTCGTAATACTCGGAGATGACCGGATAGCCATTCTCCGCACCTCGGTCCACCGGGATCTGCCCGGCGATGAAGTGGCGGAAATCCTCTCCTTCCTCCGCAGGCAGCAGGAATTTGAACTCTCGGCGATCTTGGGTTGCATCCATCGGTAGGATGCGCAACCTAGCCAGTCGGTTAGGCGCGTCGATGAAAATGACAATTTTGTCACCATTTTATAATGGATTTGGCAGAAATCATCCAAAATCGCCATCCTCCGAAAGGGTTGGTTACAAAGTTCCGTTTAATGGGATTTCTCTCTCCGCAATGGGTCCCGGAGAAGCTGAAAACAGGTGGCCATTCTGAAACTTTTCGTCGTAGGAATGCGATTGGCCGCCGCATTCATTCACACCAAAAAGCAGAGCTTTTGGACTTGTCTCCATCCTCGGGATCTTCCGCGGGACAGGATGTCCTTCGGAGCAGTAGCCAGAATGACGACGCCCCGCTGGTGGCCTCCGAAAGGAGCGCGTTCATTCTGAATGCCACGTGCCCAGGACATCCTGTCCAGCGGCGGGATGAAACGTGACGCGCATGCGGCCGCTCTGATAAATCTGAAAGCACCCCACCTTGATATCAGGATGGCGCTCCTCTGACCCCCGTTTCGTCCAATCCGACACCGGGTATCGGAATTCCTCATCTCCGCTCCGGGATTCTTGGAAAGCAGGATGTCCATGAACGTCCAAAACAAAAAGCCAGAATCATGGCATTTGCGGACAACAGCGGAGAGCGACGATACCGGACCATCCAAACCGCCGCCCCGCCGGAACTTCCTATTTTCCCTTGTCGCAAGCCGATGCGCTTGCTTGCCTGCCTGCACACTTTCATGGCCGCACCCCAAAACACCATCGCGCTGGTTTACGACTACGATCAAACCCTCAGCCCCCGCTACATGCAGGACGATGTGCTTTTCCCGGAATTCGGCATCGATCCGGCACAATTCTGGGCAAGGTGCAACACGCTCGTACATGACCAGAAATGGGATGGAGAACTCGCCTACATGAAATGCCTGCTGGACTACCTCGGCATGGACAACGTGACGAACAAACGCCTCACCGAACTCGGTGCGGGCCTGCGGTTCTTCCCCGGACTGCCCGAACTCTTCGATACCTTCCCAAAATCCGCGCTACGCCCCGAACACGAGGCGGCCGGCATCAAGATCGAGCACTACATCATTTCATCCGGCCTCAAGGCCTTGCTCGACGGATCACGGCTGCAGCCCCACGTGAAAGCCATGTTCGGCTGCGAATTCGGCGAAACCGCCGATGGACGCATCAGCTTTCCCAAGCGGGTCATCTCGCACACCACCAAGACCCAGTTCCTCTTCCGCATCAACAAGGGCATGCTCGGCTACGATCAGGACGTGAACGATCACATGCCTGCCGAACAACGGCCCATCCCGTTCGAAAACATGGTCTATGTCGGCGACGGTCCGACCGATGTTCCCTGCTTCACCGTCATGGCCAGAAACGGCGGCCAAGGCATCGCCGTATACAACCCCGAGGACGCCACGGGCAGATCCTTCCGGAAATGCTTCCAACTCTCCACCCACGCCGGCCGCGTCAAGCACATCGCCCCCGCCGACTACCGCCAGGGCTCCCACCTCTGGCTCCTGCTCCAGGAAATGGTCACCGAAACCGCCGACCGCATCCTCCGGAGAAGGAGCGAGGAACGCGAAAACGCCACCGTGGCGGCTCCGACGTTCTAACAACCAATATTCCTGGGAATCGGATCCTGGCCTGGAAGGGCAACATTTGATTGATTCTTCATCCCGTCACGGATCAGCAGTCATGGGGACACGTCCGACTGTCAGCCTCGGTGTTACGATCCACCATGTGAGCGCCTAGCGGAACTTTTTACCCCCCGACACATTGAGCAGGCGTCCGAATCTCCCTCACGGGATTGAATCTGGACGAGCATGCCTGTTTCAAAAAAAAGAGGCGGGCAAATGCCCGCCTCTTAGGAAACGATAGACCTCAATCTCAGTTGCGGCGGCGGCGAAGCAAGCCGAGCGCACCAATCGCGCCGAGAGCGAGCGCGGAAGGCTCGGGAACTCCCAAGACATAATCCATGGTCTTAGGTGCGTCCGGACCATCAAAGATTGCGGCATAGGAGAAGGTACCATCAGCGCCTGGCAGCTTGTTAGCTGTCGTGGTGTTCGCCAAGCCCACGTTGGTGGCAGGCGGAACGAAGATACCATACTTCAAACCATCGGTTGTCGCAGTTGGACGTGTGGTGGTATCGAACCAGATGATCGCATAGCTCTGACCAAAGGCCACAGGAGAATTGATGTTCATGTTGCCCATCGTGAGGATCCGGTTCATTCCAGCAGGAGTCTCGTCAGCCGTAGTGGTTGTGGTCACCATATTGGCACTGGCAATGAAGAGACGATCATCGCTCGCCAATCCATTGGAAACGGTCAGGGTCAATGCATTGGTCGTAGCAGCCAAGCTGAAGCCCGGATCATAATTGCCTCCAGCAAAACCGTTGCCTTGCGTATCGACAAGAATACCCCACACCATGCCGGTTGTGTTATTTCCAGCACCATTCAGGAAGTTTGTGAGAACATTGTTGGTGTCCGAGAATTGCAGTGAGACGGCACCGTTTGCGGCACTGCACAATAATGTTGCAGCGGTTGCGACTGTCAGTATTTTTTTCATAGGCTTTATGGATTAGATGTCAACTAGTTAGAGATTGAATACAAATCAAAGAGATGGAACGTAAGTAGCTTGATCAGACCACACTTGGGCGGCTGCAGGACTATTCCGGCGGAGAATGAAACCTTGCCCACCACCAATGAGGAATCCGTTGTCAGGAGCACCAGTGTTCACGTTATCAACCCAGTTGGTACCATCGAAATCAAGAATCACAGATGCCGCCTTGTTAAAGCCAGGAGCGCTGTTATCAAATCCCAGCAAGGAATCGCCGTTGGCGACCACGCTTCCAAGACTCGATGTTCCAATTGGCTCGCCTACCGCCCCGAAGTAGCTGACAGCAAGGTCCGAGGGTCCGCTAACAGCGCCAAGTGGAATGCGCTCATTAGCCTTAAGAACCTCACCGGAAACAACCAATGAAGCAATTGGGGTCGCACTTGCGTTACGGAGAATCAAGGTTTCTCCCGGATAAAGAATATCATTATCCGCTGGAGCACCTGTGTTTACGTTATCCACCCAGTTTGTTCCATCCCAATCATAGATGTTCTCAGCGGATGGGTTAGGCGCGCCGGTAGCAGGTAGCGTAAAGAGCGAAACTCCACTAGAAGGCAGGCTGGATCCCAAGAACGAACCTACAGTCCAGGCCTTACGAAGCGTGACCCGATCTCCGGAGGCAACTCCGGTCAAACTGTCGCCAACTTGAACCATGGCGGTGACATCGCCGGTGCCGTTCGCTGAAACAACGGCCACCAGTCCGGACTTGGTGCCGCTTTCAACCACAACGTAGTAAGGGTTGGCAGGATTGGAAAATTGCCCTGCGGTGAACGCTGCTCCGGTGATCGAAATGACATTACCAGCGACGCCCGACACAGCACCCGTGAATTCGGAGCTTTTGAGCACAGGAACGGACAAATACACGTCGGTGTTCGCCTTGACAGCAGGCTGCCCAGGAGTGGTATCACCAAGGCTGACATAACCAACCGGAGTGGTGTATGCGGTTTCAGCGCCGAAGGCCATCCCTGCGGAGGCGGCGGCGAGGATAAGAGAATAGGGAATGTATGTTTTCATGACAATATGTTGAGATTGGGTCTTTTGGATTGGGGATGTGTTTGTTTGGGGATTGTTTTGGAGAATTGCCTGAAGCGGCGTTGGGTTTTTAGTTTTGAGTCAGGGCGACATCCAGAGGCCTGCGCCGAAATATTGCGGCGAGTGAATCACCCGGGCAAAACTTTTGCGCATTCATAGATTTCATGGAGAGAAAACAGTGCCGGGGCGCAAACAGCAAGAAAATTATACGGAAATTTGGGACCTTTTCGAGGAGAGTGGCTCGCCGGAAAATCGAAGTTCGATCACCTCACCATTAAGTTCTCATTATCAGTCACAAACAACTCAAAATCGGATCAGATCCGGCGACCTTTCAAAGGGAAAAAACCTCCAAAAATGGTCAACTTTTCTTAACCAAAAGGGCTGTTTTCGCGCCCTCCGAGCAAAATTCCCGCTGTCCCATGAATTTGGGACAGCGGGAGGACAGAAATCGGAAGTGATCGGTCCCGCGAAGGGAAGTTGCTGGAAGATCCAGAGCGGAGTCCAGGACGATCCCCCGTTCACCACGCCGTGGCTCCGCGGAATTCCTCGATCCGCGCATTCAGTTCGTCCCTGCCGATTTCCTGAAGGCGGCGGGTGGAGAAGGCCTCGCAGGTGAAGGAGGCGAGGATGGAACCCTGGATGACCGCCTGGCGGAGGGTCGCACTGTCGTAAGGCGCGGCTCCTTGGGAAGCCAGGTAGCCCGCCATGCCGCCGAGGAAGGTATCGCCCGCTCCGGTGGGGTCAGCCAAGGATTCCAGAGGGTAGGCGGAGCAGCGGAAGAGCTCGCCGTTCCCGGCAAACAGCATGGCTCCGAATTCCCCGAGTTTCACAACGACGTTTTTCGGCCCCTTTTCCAGCAGTATCCGGCCGGCCTTGACAAGATTGTTGGTGCCGGCGAGTTCCCGGGCTTCTCCTTCGTTGAGGACGAAGATATCGAGTTTCGGCAGGACTTCGTGCAGGCGTTCGTTGGCGATGGCGATCCAGAGGTCCATGGTATCCGCGATGACAAACGGGTTGGAATGCGTGCTTTGGGAGAGCATCTGCAGTTGGTTGTCCGGAGACATGTTCGCCAAAACCACGATGGAGGCGGCGGCGATCTCCGCGGGAACCTTGACCTGCCAGCTTTCGAGGACGTTGAGGCCGACGTTGTGGGTCGTACGCTCGTTCATGTTGGCGTGATATTCGCCGGACCACGTGAAGGATTCGCTTTCGGAACGCTCCACGCCGGTCAAGGTGACACCACGGGATTCGAGCATTTCCAGATGCTCCTGCGGGAAATCGTGGCCGATGATGCCGACGAGATCGACGGGCCGGTTGAAGAACGAGGCGGCAAGCGCGGCATAGGCGGCGGAACCACCGAGAAGGTTCTTGCCCTCTGCTTCGGGAGTTTTGACGTGGTCGATCGCGACGGTGCCGCCGATGATGATGCTTGGGGAAGTGGACATGGTTAGGTAGGTGACAATGAAGAATCAGCCGCCGGGGCGCAGGAATCGCCAAGGGACGCGGAGAAGATGAGAGAAAACAGCGGAAGATTTAAAGGGCCAAATGCCCGGTTTTGAATCATCCGAGCGATTCGCGGAGCTTGCGGGTCGCGGCCTCCACATCGGGCGCCCGCAACAACGCGGAAACCACCACGACGCGGCGCGCTCCCGCCGCGAGGACGGTCGGCAGGGTTTCCGGAGTGATCCCCCCGATGCAGAAAGCGGGGATCTCCGACCCGACATCGTGCTCCATTGTGGAAATCTCCTCCAGCCCGATGGCCGGGCGTCCGAGTTTGGTGGGCGTGGGGAAAAGCGGGCCGAAGCCGATGTAGTCGAAGCCTTCGGCAAGTGCGGCGCGGGCTTGATCGAGTGAATGGGTGGAACGGCCGATGATTTTTCCCGGACCCACGATTTTCCGGGCTTCGGAGAGAGGCCCGTCATCCTGGCCGATGTGGACGCCGTCCGCATCCAACGCTGCGGCGAGCGCGGGGAAATCGTTGAGGATGAAAGGAACTCCCGCCAAACGGCAGAGAGGGATCAGTTTCCGGGCGACACGCTCGATGGTGGCGGGATCGTGGCCTTTTGCCCTGAGTTGGAGGATGTCGGCCCCACCGGAAAGGAGGGCGGAGGTGACTTGCTCCGCCTTTTCCTCGGGAGTGTAGCCGAGGTCGAGGATGGTGTAGAGTTGCGAATCGTTCATAGGCGTCATAGGCCGCATCGACCTATTTCCACTTACTTCGCACGCTCCTCAAGGTATCTCGCGACCCAGCCGATGTCATAGTTTCCGGAGATAAAATCCGGATGGGCGATGATTTCCTGCTGGAACGGGATGGTGGTCTTGATGCCCCGGATCATGAACTCGCCGAGCGCGCGCTTCATGCGGGCGATGGCGATCTCGCGGGTGGCACCGGTGACGATGAGCTTGGCGATCATCGAGTCGTAGTGCGGCGGGACGGTATAGCCGGAATAGACGTGGGTATCGACGCGGACGCCCTTGCCGCCCGGAGCATACCAGAGCGAAATGGTTCCGGGGCTGGGTGTGAAATTGTTGTAGGGATCCTCCGCATTGATGCGGCACTCGATGGAATGGCCACGCGGCTTCGCGTCGAGAACGTGATGGGAGAGCGGCTCACCGGCGGCGACGCGGATCTGCTCCTTGATGAGCTCGCAACCCATGACCTCCTCCGTGACCGGATGCTCGACCTGGATGCGGGTATTCATTTCCATGAAATAGAAATTCTCCGCTTTCTCATCCACGAGATACTCGATGGTTCCCGCGTTCTGGTAATCGATGTTTTTGATGAGATTCACCGAGGCCTCGCCCATTTTCGCCCGAAGTTCCGGGGTGAGCAGCGGCGACGGGCATTCTTCGATGATCTTCTGGTTGCGGCGCTGCATCGAACAATCGCGCTCGCCGAGGTGGATATAGTTGCCGTGGGAGTCACCGATCACCTGGATCTCAACGTGATGCGGATTGATCACGAGCTTTTCCAAATAACAGTCTCCATTGCCAAAGCAGGCGACCGCCTCGTTCGAGGCGGCTTGGAAGAGCGAGATGAACTCCTCTTCCTTGAAGCAGGGCCGCATTCCGCGGCCGCCACCGCCGGCGGTGGCCTTGATCATCACGGGAAGCCCGATTTTCTTCGCTTCCACGAGCGCCGTCTCGGCATCCGGCATGATTTCGGTGCCGGGAGTGATGGGCACGCCATTGGCCACCGCGGTGGCGCGGGCGGTGGCCTTGTCACCCATTTTGGAAATGACGCCGGAGGACGGGCCGATGAAGGTGATTCCGGAGCTGGCGCAGATTTCCGCGAAACGGGCGTTTTCCGAGAGGAAACCGTAGCCGGGGTGGATCGCATCCGCGCCGGTGATTTCGGCCGCGGCGATGATGCGGTCGATTTTCAAATAGGATTCCTTGCTGGATGCGGGACCGATGCAGACCGCCTCGTCAGCGAGCTGGACGTGCATGGAGTCCACATCCGGTTCGGAGTAAACGGCGACCGATTCCACTCCGAGCTCGCGGCACGCGCGGATGATGCGGAGGGCGATTTCGCCACGATTGGCGACGAGGACACGCTTGAACATGATGGAAGTTTGCTGGTGATCGGTTTGCGGCTCCCAGGAAAAGAGCCTGGCAACTCATTTGATGCGGAAAAGGACGTCACCGTATTGCACCGGTGTGCAGTCCTCTGCGATGACTGCGACGATGGTGCCGGATTTTTCGGCCTTGATCTCGTTCATGACCTTCATGGCCTCGATGATGCAGAGCGTCTGGCCGACCGAGACCGTGGAGCCGACGTCGACGAAATTCGGAGCATCCGGAGCGGGCTTGGTGTAGAAAGTGCCGACCATCGGTGAGGTGATTTCCGAACCTTCCGCCACGGGTGCCGCTGCCGGAGCGGCCGCCGCCGGGGCCGCAGGCGCGGCGGCGGCCGGAGCTGGAGCGTAATTCACCGGAGCCGAAGCAGGAAGAGCGGAAAGGAGGCTCTTGAGATCGTCAAGATCCGCCCCCTTTTTCAGCTTGAGATGGAAATCCTTCTTGGTGAGGTCGAAATGGGTGAGCCCATGCTCATTCATGAGTTCGACGATGCGGCGGATTTCCTGGAGTTCCACGGTAGAAAGAGGTTTGGAGTTGGATGGTTGGCTACGCACCCGGCGGGATGCGTCTCGGTTGGGCAAGCTAGAAGGAGCGGGGAAAGAGCGTCAAGCGGGAACGCCGGGTGGAGGACGTTAGATTCCGAAGAAGCATTGCCGAACACCGCCGGAGGATTTTAGATGGCGGGGTGATTGCGACGCAGCCTTACAACATCCTGCCCCGCCCGGCGATGCCCGGTGAGTTGGTTCCAGCGGACTACTTCCGGAAAATGGATCGTCCGGAGATCTGCCGGGACGACAGACCTCTGGAGATCGACCTCGGCTGCGGCGACGGAAAATTCCTCATGGAGATGGCAAGGGAACATCCCGAGCGGGACTTCATCGGCGTCGAACGCCTGCTGGGACGGGTGCGGAAGGTCTGCAAGAAGATCACGAAGCGCGGACTGGAAAATGCCCAGGTCCTGCGGCTCGACAGCCGCTATGTGGTGGAGTGGTTGTTGCCCGAGTCATCCGTCTCCCGGCTGCATCTGCTGTGTCCGGACCCATGGCCGAAGTTCAAGCACCACCGCCGGCGTGTGATGCAGCTCGATTTTCTCGAATCCGTCCGCACCTGCCTGCGGCCCGGCGGCGAGTTTCTCTTCATGACAGACCACGAGGAATATTACCAATGGTCCGTGGCCAAGGTCGCGGCCTACGGGAAATTTGAGATCCTTGAATGGACGGAGGACACGTTTTTCTACCCGAAAACCGATTTCCAACTCCAATGGGAAGCCGAGGGCAAATCCATGTTCCGCCTGCGCTGCCGCAGGGTCGACTAACGGCGCTCCAGCACCGTCGCCGAACGATCGACAAAACCTTCCAACCGCAGATTTCCGTCGTCATCCACCCGGAGGGTGACGCCACCCGCCTCACCCTGGTGGACCACCTTGATGCCTTGTGACCGCCAGGAAGCGACCGTCTGCGGTCTCAGTGCCTCGGCGAAGGGGAAATCCGCATGCGAGGCGACGATGGCCCGGGGCTTTACCGCAGCCAGGAAGGCATCACACAGCATCACGTTTCCACGGTGGTGTCCGGCGATGATCACATCCGCCTCCACATCCTGTTTCTGGTCCAGTATCGCCATTTCGGTATTCATGCCCGCGTCACTGGTGAAGAGCAGTTTCCAGCCCCGCCAGTGCATGCGGAAAACCGCCACCCGGTCGTCCGCCCGGGCGTTCTGGGATCGCGGCGCGGGAACGTGGATCACCTCCAGCGTCGCGCCATCCGGCAGCGGCAGATTTTTGAAATCCGCCACATGGAGCAGCTTCACCCCGTGAGCGGGGGAATCATCCAGCCACGCACGGAACGCCGGACTCCTTGATTTCTCCACCGGCAGGACCGCCTGCTTGATCGGGAAAGCCGACCAAACCGCGTCTCCGCCACCGAGATGGCCTCCGTCCGGATGGCTCAGGACCACCGAGTCCGGCGCCACACCGAGCCGCCGCAGCGAGGGAGCGACACTGCGGCGGAAATGATAACGATCCGCGCAGTCGAACATCACCGCGCCGCTGCCGCCGTCGGAGAAACATGCCGCGCCAGCGCCGCGCTCCAGGTCATACACCAGCAAAAACGGCTCGGTTTCCTGACGCAATTGATAATGCCCGCCCGGGATTGCCGAAAATCCCTTCGCAATGGAGACGCAAAGGTCCGCAACCTTTCCGTTCAACCCATTTACCATGCGTGCCACGCCCGGCACGAACGGATGGACTGCGGCGGAAAACAACGCACCGCACAGCATGATGAGAATCAGCCATGAAATGAAAAGATTGGAGACAATCGAAACCGGGGTGAGCAGTCCGAAGTGATACACGGTCAAGGGGGTCGAGCCGATCGCCGCCGCGACGGAGACCTCCAGCGATGTCGCGAGTTTCTGGCGGGAACGGAGCCAGAACCTCTGCCACCCCGTCATCACCCCGAGCGGCAGATAGAGCTCCGGCTTCGCCAGCCACGAGAACCAGGACCTCGTCCAATCCGCTCCGACCGCGATGGCGGCCACCACGAAGTAGGAAAGCTGCACACCGGGAAGAAACAACAGACGCCCGTCCCACAGCATCCCCACCAGCAACACCGCGCCCAGGGAATTGAGCAGATCCGGCCTCCTGCGCGTCACAAAGGCGGCGAGGAACACCGCCGCCATCCATGCGGAACGCACCGCGGGCGGACTGTTTCCCGTGAGCCATGAGTAGCCGAAAATCAAGGGCAGCAGGACCAGCACCGCCCACCGCCGGGGCATGCCGCACGCCCCCAGCACAAACCACCCGATCAGCGCCACCATGCCCACGTGCATGCCGCTCACGGAAAACGCATGCAGTGTACCGCTGTTCCGGAAGGGCGCGATCAACTCCTCCGCATCGGGCGGCTGCTCGCCGATCACGACGGCACGGATGACTTCCACCGCCTGCGAATCTTCCGCGAGTCCGTCGGTGACCGCGCTGCGGAATCCTTGGCGGATCGCCGCACCGAATGCCGCGCCAGTCCCGGTCTCCACCTCTCCCGTGATGTGGCTGGCCCTGAACACCGCCGCCACTCCCTGGCAGCGAAGCCAGGCCGCCGGATCGAATTCGCCGGGATTCCGAGGCACCGGCAATGGCCCGAAACTTCCCTCCGCACGCACCCGTGAACCCGCCACCGGAGATTTCCCCTTCCCTTCCCACCACACTTTCACCCCGGCATGCGGTCCGCCTGACAAGATCACCGGAGCTCTCCAGAAATCACCACCGCCCTTGCCATCCTTCATCACCCGGCCCTCCATCATTCCTCCGCCGGATGCCAGCAATCCGCGCTCGTCCGCATCCCGCGACTCCGTCCGCCAGGAGAAAACCCCGGCCGCCACCAGACCACACAGCCACCACGACGCGCCGGTCCGGCCATTCCCCAGCCACCATCCGGCCAAACCCGCCGCCACCGCAAGCACCTGGGCCCACACGCCATCGAGACCCGCTGTCAGGACACAGGCCGAAGCCACCAGCGCCGCAAAGAAAAGCGGCTGCCGGCCCATGAGATTCGCGGCATGTCCCCTCCTGGCAAGTTTGAAGGTCCACCTCATGCCAGGGTCAGTGGGACGGCGACCGGCGGAGCCGCCGCACGAGGCGGCGACTCCCATTCCCGAAGAGAGGCGTTTTGATCATCGCGGTGGTGATGGGTTTGAGTCGGGACGCCACGGACGATCACGACCTCCACCCCGCCACGGATGGTCCGGAAGGACTCCTCCAGCTTACTGCGGGCCGTTGGGATTGTTTTTCATCTTCGCCAGGAAAGCGGCTTCCTCCGCCGCCAGGTTGCCGGATGCGTCCTGCGTGCTCCATTCATGGAGCTTGTGGGCGGCATTCGCCGAGTGGCGGGTGCTTGGGAATTGTTCGATGACCTGGTTCATGATGGCCACCGCGGAAGCGCGGTCTCCCTCCACTTCGTCATACAGCTCCGCGAGGCGGAAAAGGAAATAGGCGGCATCGTTGACCTCCCACTCCTGGCTTTCCAAAGCGTGGCGGATGGTTGCGATCGCGGCCTGCGGGTCCTCGAGCTGCTCCTTCTGGAGCTTCACGATCTCCACCCATGGCAGGCGGTTGAGCGGATCCGCGGCAGCGGCCTGTTTATAGGCTTCGATGGCACCTTGATAATCCCCTTGCGCCACCAGCGAGCGCGCCGTGGACATGGCATCCTTCTCCACCTTCTCGTTGCTGCCGATCATGCCTTGCGAAAGCATCTGCGCGAAGAATGGCAGCAAGGTGGTGACGAAGAAAATCCCGGCGAATCCCGCGCCGAGGAACGTCAGGAAGATCCCATTGACCGTGCGGCTGTCTTCCATCGCCTTCAAATCGGTCTCCATACCCGGCACGAGGTCGTCGGTGTCCGAGTCACCCTTGTTCCGGATCTCTTCGATCTTGTGTCTCAGATCATCCATTTCCTTCCCCTTTTTCGCGTAGGCGTTCCAAGCAAAACCACAGAGCACCGCGAGCACCAGATACATGATCCATTTCATCATACCGCAGGGTGCGACATCCCCGCGGTAGGGTGGAAGCAAAAAACAAGGATGTCGCTGAAAGTTCGGCGTGCCGGGGGATCCTCCCGCGAACGCCTACAAACGCCTCGCGTTGCGGCCTTCGTCGATGAGCTTCCAGAAATGCTTCGAGTTCGCCAGCGCCTCGTCTTCGGCGAACGGCAGGTTCGAGCGGAACTTGAAATCCGAAAACGTCCCCTTGTGCAGCACGCGGTGGACGATCACCGAGCCGTCCTTCACCTCGAAATAAAAACGGTAGTCCTCGGCCCTGAAACGATAGAGCACGCGACCGTCGCGATCGATTTTCCCAAAGCGCTCGCCGTTCAGATTGTCCAGATCCTCCTTCCCAACCTTGAACTCCTCAAGCAGTTCAAGCTGCTCAAGCGTATCGAGTTTGGAAAGCTCCGCCGCGCTGATCTCGTTGAAAACTATCTGAAACACGTCCGCACGCTAATGCCATCGGCGAGAAGTTTGCCAGCGCGAAAATGGAGGTTTTTTCAACAGAAAACGGGCCGGGGACCCACACCAACAACAAAAAGCCCGTGAAAAGCATGGCACTCTTCACGGGCTTCGGAACCGCCGGACGGGTCAACGGGCGGTCTCGTCGTAAATTCCCGCATCGATGTACTGTCCACCCTTGGTCTGGTGGCAGTGGATGGCGATGACGTTGCGGCCGGATTTCAGAAGCCCGGGCTTGGACAGCGGCACATCCGCGTAACCGGTCGTGTGCCCCTTGAGATCCGCGATTTTCTCCCCATTCAGGAAGACGGTCGCCTCCTCGTCATGGAAAACGCGCAGCACGGCCTGCCCCTTGATGGCGGCGGTCACCTCCACACTGCGGCGGAGCCAGATATCCTCGCTGTTCCACTCGGTGCCCACCTGGGTTCCCGGAGTTTCCCGGGTGCCGAAGCCGCCTTTGCCCTCTTTCCACGCGGAGTCGTCGAAATCAGGCTTCTCCCAACCCTCGGCAGGCTTGCCGGTGGTGAAGCGCGCCGCCTGCGGTTCCTTTTCAGAGGTGGGGATGACGGGGGACTGGATCACGACGTCCGGAGTGGAGAGCAGCTTGTCCGAGATCGGCTTGAGCCATGCGGCATCCACCTTCTCGACACGGTCATAGGTGAGCAGGCCGTTGATCTCGACCTCTACGTCGGTGGTCTGGGTGTAAACACCGGCGCAGACCCCGCGCTTGCGGAGGCTGCCAAGCACTTCAATGGAACGGGTGTAGCGCTCCTTCCACTCGGCCAGGTCCTTCGGCAGGCCGCCGTAACCCCAGTTCGGACTGTTCTTGTTCCAGAGATGCCCCTCGATCGGCATGCCGTGTCCGCCGAATTCGCCGACGACCTTGACGTAGTTGTTGAAGCGCTTGTCCTCGAACGGGAACCCGGGATCCGGGTAGCGGTGTTCGTCCGCGATGTCCCCGATCGGCCAGAAATTACCACCGCTGGCGATGTTGATATGGCGGGTCTTGTCGTATTCGGTGGCCATTTTACCGACTTCCATGGTGCGGTGCTGGCCCCATGCTTCGTTGAATGGCGACCAGACCGCGATGCAGGGAACGTCGCGCAGGTGATCCACCATGCGCTTGTATTCGGTCACGTATTGTTCGTGTGCCTCGTCCGGCCAGACACCGTCCTTCGGGTTTTCCGCCATGCGGGTCCATTGCGGATTGGAACCCTCCGGCTTGGTCTCCGGGCCGTAGCCCTGGCTGACCTGGTCCTGCCACATGAGCATGCCGACCTTGTCGCAATGGGCGTAGTAGCTGCGTGGCTCGATCTTGATGTGCTTGCGGATCATGTTGAACCCGGCGGCCTTGAGGTAGTCGATGTCGGAGATCATGGCCGCCTCGGATGGCGGGGTCAGCAGGCCGTCCGGCCACCAACCCTGGTCGAGAGGGCCCCAATGGAAAATGGATTTCCCGTTGAGCGTGAAGCGCCAGTTTCCGGCGGCATCCTGGTTTTTTCCAAATTCGCGCAGGGCGACATAGGATTTCACCTCATCCACCACCTTGCCATCCGCACCGAGGAGTTCGACCTTCAGATCATAGAGATTCGGCGAGTCGGGCGACCAGAGCTTCGGCTCGGGCAGGGTGATGGTGCCGCTGCCGCTGGTGATTTCCTTCCCGCCGAAGCTGGCGGTCACGCGGATTTTCTCACCCTCAAGGGCTTTGCCGGAGAGCTTGGCGTCCACCTTCACCGTGCCGGTCTTGATGTCGGTGGTGTAGTCGAGATCCCGGATGAACCGTTCCGCGACATTTTCCAACCACACGGTCTGCCAGATGCCCGTCACCCGGGTATACCAGATCCCTTCGTTTTTGAGCTTCTGCTTGCCGTGGAGTTGGTATCCTTCGGTCGCGTCGTCCACCCGGATGAGCAGCTCATTTCCCTCAGCCTTGAGCGCCGGGGTGATATCGAAGGAAAACGGTGTGAATCCGCCGGTGTGGCTGCCGATGCGCTGACCGTTCACCCACACCGTGGTGGTGTGATCCACCGCCTCGAAATTGAGCAGGGTGCGCTTCCCTTCCTTCGGCGCGGGGAGCGGACGCTTGTACCAGAGGGCTTCCGTCGGTTCGATGAGGCGTCCGACGCCGGACAGGCTGGATTCGGGACAGAAGGGAACAAGGATCTGCCCGTTCCAATTCGCGGCGGTCTGCTGGTCCTTGGAGGTCACGGCATAGTCCCAGAGGCCGTTGAGGTTCGTCCAATCCCCCCGCACCATCTGGGGACGGGGATATTCCTGCCAGACCTTGTCAGCTTTCAATTCGCTGCCCCACTTCGTCATCATGCCACCTTTGACGGCCTGCCATTCGGCCAGTGCGGGAAGCGACATGCAGAGCAGGCTGTTGAAAATGAGCAACGCGGAGCGGGTCCGGAGGTTTTTGGCGAGTGATATAGGGAGTTTCATGAAATTCTGGGAAATAGGTCCGTCTGATTTGCGGAGTTGGACTAGTAAGGCCCTCGATCGTGGTTCGCAACCCCCCGTGCGGGGGGATGGAGAATCAGCGGGCTCTCCTCCCCCGAGAAATGCCGTTCGTGACAGGAATTTGGGTTTGGGAATCCCCGATCCGCCGCCTAGGGTCGCGGCGTGACTGGGCCGGAACATGGCGACCGATGGCAGACGGACGGGAAATTTTTCCGTGCCGGCGGCCGGCGTGTGCGGATGAATGCCGTGACCTACGGACCGTTTCCCGGTGGTTGGCCGGAGTCATTCTCCGCGGATTTCACCAAAATGGCCGGGGTCGGATTCAATGCGATCCGGCTATACGAATTGCCGACCGGGAGCCTGCTCGATGCCGCTGCCAGGCATGGACTGAAAGTGTTCGGCGGATTGAAATGGCGTCAGAGCGCGGATTTCCTCGGCAACCCGGAAATTTTCGGCAGCGCGGTGGTCGATCTAGTCCGGTTTTTGAAGGAAAGCGGCGGGCATCCGGCGCTGGCGGGGATCTATGTGGGAAACGAAATCCCCTCCGACCTCGCACGCTGGATGCGTCCCCTGAAGGTGAGGGAGTCCATCGAGCGGCTCATCGACTCGGGACGGGAGGTGGCGCCGCATCTCTTGTTCGCTTATGCGAACTACCCCAGCACCGAGTATCTGGAGCCGGAAAACGCGGACTTCACCGCCTTCAACGTCTATCTTGAAAACGAGGATGCCTTCCGCAATTACCTGAAACGGTTGCACCACATCGCGGGGGACAGGCCTCTGGTCATTTCCGAGTTCGGCCTCGATTCATCCCGCAACGGGCTGGACCGCCAGGCGGAAACCCTGCGCTGGGCCACTCAGGCGGCACTCGACCACGAGACGGCGGGAATGACGGTCTACGCATGGAGCGACCGTTGGTGGAACGCCGGGGCCGAAGTGCTCGAATGGGATTTCGGGCTGACGGACCGCGACGGAAATCCGAAGCCCGCAATGGCGGTCTTTCCCACCGATTGCAAACCCTCCGCCTCCCAACCCAAATTTTTCAGCATCATCGTCTGCACCCGCAATGGCAGGGAACGCATCGGTGCGTGCCTGGAAGCGATTCAACAGTCTTACGAGTCCTATCCTACATTTGAAACCCTCGTCGTGGACGACGGTTCCACCGACGGCACCGCCGGCTTTGTTGAAAAAAACCATCCCTGGGTGAGGCTCCTACGCCTCCCGCCCGGTGGACTCAGCGCCGCGCGCAACGCCGGTGCCGCCGCCGCGAATGGTGAGATTTTCGCCTTCACCGATGACGATTGTGAACCCGACCGGGAATGGCTCGCCCGCCTCGATACCATTTTCCAAACCGGGCGATACGCCGCTGCCGGAGGCCCGAACCTCCCGCCGCCCCCACGCACTTGGGAGGAGGCTGTCGTCTGCGCCGCACCGGGAGCCCCGAGCCACGTCATGCTGGATGACGAGGAAGCCGAGCACCTGCCGGGCTGCAACATCGCCGTCACGCGTGCCGCCTTCGAAAAAACCGGTGGATTCGACCCACGGTTCCACACCGCCGGTGATGACGTGGATTTCTGCTGGCGCCTGCGTGACGCCGGTTTCCGCCTCGGCTTCGCACCGGGAGCCTTCGTCTGGCACTGGCGGCGGCCCTCGCTGCGCACCTTCCTCCGTCAGCAGCTCGGCTACGGCCATGCCGAACGCCTGCTGCTGGCCAAGCATCCTTCGCGTTTCTCCCGGCGTGGCGGTGCGAAATGGCAGGGCTTCGTCTATGGCGGCGGTCCTGTCCGGGTCCAATCAGGTTCCATCATCTACTTCGGTCCGATGGGTGAGGCGGGCTACCAAGGCATCATCAACCGCATGCTCCCATTGCGCGGGCTTGCGAAAGAATTCGACACCCCCCTCTCCCGTCTCGCCCTCCGTGCCGTCTCGTTCCTCCAGCCGAGGTTGCGGGCATGGGCGAGAAACGGCACGCTGTTCATCCACGGCAGACGGCCTTACCGGTCCGCCTCACCCGGCCACAGCGATGAATTTTCAATCGACTCGCCCGAAGGCCACGATCGTGAGCATTTCCTCAAACGTCTCCTGAAATCCGGTTGGATCCCCTCTCCCCCCACCGCGCCTTGGGATTTGGAAAAATCCGGCATCCGTCTGCTCATGGCCACCGAACGCGGGGAAGGAATCGCGAAGCGCACGCTCGTCCGCGTCTGGGGGGCGGATCCTCCGGTGCTCGGAAAAATCCGCCGCACGCTCACAAACGACCCCATCCGCACGGCGGCGAACTACGAGGATTTCAAAAACGCGATCAAGGAGGAGCCCTCCTATCTCATCGCGGAGAGCAGGAAGCACGCCTCCACATCGAAGCGTCGATTGAGGAAGTAGCCTCCTGTTCGCGAAGGCATCCCCCCATCCTCGTATTTCACGTAGGTCGTCCTCCGTTGAAATTCCTCGATCCTGCCAAAAATCCAGATACGCTTTGATTCTGAAAACAGGCATCATATTGCCTGCGTAGTTCGTGGCAGTTTCATCTGACCATCCTCATCCACCGCACCCCAAATTTCCGTGAATCGCACCCTGTTCTACGCCGGTCTGGCCTGTTCGTTCGGTCTTGCATTTCCATTCCAAACCCTCCACGCCGCACCTCAGTGGATCTGGACCGGTTCCTCCGCGAAAGACGGGGAAAAGGCCACTTTCACCAAGACCTTCACCGTCTCCGGAAACATCAAGTCCGCGCGGCTCGACTTCACCTGTGACAATGGCGCGGTGGCCTATCTCAACGGAACGAAGGTTGCGGAAAACGCCGACTGGAACAGCGCGACCACCGCGAATGTCGCCAAGCTGCTCAAGTCCGGCCAGAACGAACTGAAGATCGATGCGACCAACGAAGGCGCCACCGCCGGACTGGTGGCGGTTCTCAAGATCACCACCGCCGACGGCAAGGAAACCCTCGTTGAGACCGGTGCGGATTGGACCGCCTCCGAAACCGGAGGCAAGGATACCAAGCCCGCCACCGCGATCGCCAAATACGGAGCCTCGCCATGGGGCGAGGCTTTGAAAGGTGCCTCAAGCGGCGCAACCGGGGAAATTTCCGACATGGTCGTCGCACCGGGCTTCGAGGTGAAACTCATCTACACCGTGCCGAAGAGCGAGCAGGGTTCGTGGGTCGCCATCACCGAGGACAACAAGGGCCGCCTCATCACCAGTGATCAATACGGCACACTCTACCGCGTCACGCTCCCTCCCGCGGGCAAGGACGAGCCGCCCAAGGTCGAACCGCTGAAACTGCCGAACGGCCCCAGCGGCAAACCCCTCGGCGGAGCGCACGGCCTGCTCTATGCCTTCGACAGCCTTTACGTGATGGACAATGAAACCGAGGACACCGGCCTCTGGCGTCTGACCGACACGAACCGCGACGACGAGTTCAACAAGGCCGAGCTCATCCGCAAGTGCGACGGCGGCGGCGAGCACGGCACCCACGGCATCGTCCTCGGGCCGGATGGCAAATCGATTTATTTCGTCAACGGCAACCACACGAAGCTCCCGGAAAAACTCGACTATTCCCGCCCTGTCGCGATCGGCGAGGACCATCTCACGCCACGCATGTGGGATGCGAACGGCCACGCCCGCGGCATCCTGGCCCCGGGTGGCTATGTTTGCAAAACCGACCCGGACGGCAAACATGTCGAACTCTTCGCCGGCGGCTTCCGCAACCAATACGACATCGCCTTCGACGCGAACGGAGAGCTTTTCACCTATGACTCCGACATGGAGTGGGACCTGGGATCCCCCTGGTATATGCCCACCCGCATCAACCACATCGTCAGCGCCGGCGACTATGGCTGGCGTTCCGGATCCGGCCGCTGGCCGAGCCACTACGCGGACTCGCTGCCCGAGGTGCTCGACATCGGCCCGGGGTCCCCGACCGGCACCGTCTTCGGCACAGGCGCGAAATTCCCCGCGAAATACCAACGCGCCTTGTATGCCTTGGACTGGACCTACGGCACCATGTGGGCCATCCACCTCGTTCCGGATGGAGCCACCTTCAAGGCCACGAAGGAGGAATTCGTCGCAGGCAAGCCCATGCCGTTCACCGATGCGATCATCAGCCGCACGGATGGATCGATGTATTTCACCACCGGCGGACGCAAGAGCCAGTCCGCGCTCTATAAAGTCACCTACACCGGCAAGGACAGCACCGCCCCGGCTCCCAAAGTGGAACCGACCGCCGAAGCGAAACTCCGCCGTCAGATCGAAACCCTGCATGAGGAAAAGGCCGGTGGAGATTCCATCGGCAAGGCCTGGCCCTACCTCTCACACAAGGACCGCTTCATCCGCTTCGCCGCCCGTGAGGCGATCGAACGCCAGCCGGCGCAGAAATGGGCCGACAAGGCGCTCGCGGAAACCAATCCCCAGGCGTCCATCGAGGCCTTGATCGCACTCGCCCGCGTCGGAGACAAATCCCTCCAGCCGAAGATCTTCGTCTCACTCGGCCGCCTTGATTTCGCGAAACTTCCTCAAGAGCTCAAACTTCCTTACCTCCGCGCCTGGCAGCTCGTCTTCACCCGCATGGGCAAGCCCGCGCCGGACGTCTGCGCGAAAATCGTCGAACGTCTCGACCCTTTGTTTCCGGATGCGGACCCGCACATCAACCGGGATCTGGTGGATCTCCTCGTCTTCCTCGACTCCCGCAGCATTGTCGCGAAGACCGTGCCCCTGCTGGACACCGCGAAGGACGCGGACATCACCATCGCCAGCGATGCCGTGCTTTCCCGCAACGACGGCTACGCCACCGCTGTCGAGGGCATGCACGGCAGCCACCCGAACCGCCAGGCCATCTCCTATGCGAACGCCCTCCGCGAGGCCAAGGTCGGCTGGACACCGGAACTGAGGAAAACCTTCTTCGGCTGGTTCCCCCGCACCTCCAAGTGGAGCGGTGGCAACAGCTTCAAGGGCTTCCTCAACAACATCCGCACGATGGCTCTCACCAACTGCGTGACGGATGAAACGGAACGCGCCGCCTTGGACACGCTTTCGAAAGCCGCCCCGCCTGCCCCACCGTCCAACCTCGTCATGCCGAAGGGTCCGGGCAAGGACTACACCGTGGATGAGATCGACGCCCTCGCCAAAGAAGGACTCAAGGGCCGGAACTTCGAGCAGGGCAAGGCGATGTTCTCCGCCCAGCTCTGCATCAACTGCCACCACTTCGGCGGTGACGGCGGCAACAGCGGTCCCGATCTCACCGGCTCCGGCAACCGCTACACCGTCAAGGACCTCGCGGAAAACATCATCGAGCCGTCCAAGGTCATCAGCGACCAATACCCCAGCGAGCAGCTCGACCTCAAGGACGGCACCACCGTCGTCGGCCGCGTGGTGGTCCAGGAGAACGGCAAGCTCTTCGTCATGGCCAGCGCCCTCGCCCCGGACGCCCTCACCGTGGTGGATGAGGCGCAGATCAAGACACGTTCGCCTTTCAACACCTCCATGATGCCACCCGGCCTGCTCACCCCGCTCAACAAGGACGAACTCCTCGACCTCTTCGCCTACATCCTCTCCGGCGGAAATCCGAAGGACGCGAAGTTCGCGAAGTAAGCGACCGTCCGGCAAATTCTTGATACGCGGGCCATTGGCAATCATGCCAATGGCCCGTTGTTTTGTTTCCAATCTGCATGGAAGCGCCCCTTCGTTCTCCACCCTGAGATAAAACAGGGGTTCGCTCTGGACGGCGATTTTCAATCAAGCCACGCTTCAATGCCCGATCAAAACCTATGATCATTCTTATTATCTCAATAATCTCGGCATTCGGATTTTCTGCGGCAGCGAAGAAAAAGGGATACAATTCATCCCGTTTTTGGATCTACCCCCTTGCCATAGGTTTTGGAACATTCATCGCAAGCTTGCTCCTCAACACGATCCTGCCGAAGATCATTGGCAATGGAGAATCGGCATTTTCGAAAATCTATCCATATGCGGTCGGAATCTGCTCCCTCATGCTTGTCCTGTCGTTGATTTCCAAAGCTTGGAAGCAGATAGAATCTTTGCCCGATCGGAAAAGGGTAGAACGGGCCGGAACATCGGACATCGAGAGGCCCGGTGTTTGAACTTACAGCTCCCTTACTGGCGGACTCTGTCCCGAACGACAACGATCTGAAGCGACCCGGCACTTGCGGCGGGCGCGAATGGAAGCTACGCATGGCCGCGATGCCGCTGCTCACCAAGGATTTCGACTACCACCTGCCGGAGGAACTCATCGCCGCACGGCCGCTCGCCGAGCGTTCCGCCTCCCGCATGATGGTGGTGCACAAGAACAGCGGTATCATCGAGCACCGGATGTTCCGGGATTTTCCGGAATACCTGCGGCCCGACGACCTGCTCGTCCTGAATGACACCAAGGTTATCCCCGCCCGTGTGTTTTCCGACGATGGAAAAACCGAGCTACTCTGCCTGGACCGCCTCACCCCGCTCGATTGGCGCTGCCTCGTGCGTCCGGGAAAACGCATGAAGCTCGGCCGCAGCGTGACCGTCGGCGGCATCACCGGCACCGTCACCGAAGTCTTTGAAAATGGCGACCGACTCATCCACTGGGACGCTCTCGTGGATCTGGACCAGCACGGCCACCTCGCCCTCCCCCACTACATGGGCCGCGAGGACGAACTCTCGGATCGCGACCGCTATCAGACAGTCTTCGCCCGCGAGGAAGGAGCCATCGCCGCCCCCACCGCCGGCCTGCATTTCACCCCGGAGCTGTTGGAAAAGATCCACCACACCTTTCTCACGCTCCACGTCGGCGTCGGCACCTTCCGTCCGGTGAGCGTGGACAACATCGCCGATCACGTCATGCACTCGGAGCGCTACGTCGTCAGCGCCGAGACTGCGGAAAAGGTGAACGCCGCCGCTCGCGTGGTCGCCGTAGGCACCACCGTCACCCGGGTGCTGGAATCCCTCGGCAGACCGCTCTCGGAAAAACGAGGAGAGACGGACATCTTCATCCATCCGCCCTACCAGTTCGGCGTGGTCGGCGCTCTGCTCACGAATTTCCACCTGCCGCAGAGCACGCTCATCATGCTCGTCAGCGCCTTCGCCGGGCAGGAACTCGTCATGGAAGCCTACCGCCAGGCCGTCGCCGAGCGTTACCGGTTTTTCAGCTACGGGGATTGCATGTTGCTGGTCTGATGTGGAAAGTATCCGCCGATGAAACTCATTTCCTGGAACGTAAACGGCATCCGCGCCACGCTTGGCAAAGGCTTCGGTGATTTCGTGACCTCGGAGAAGCCGGACATCCTCTGCCTCCAGGAAACCAAGGCCCGGCCCGAGCAGGTCACCCTGCCTTCCGAGCTCGACGGCTTCCACGGCTACTGGGATTCCGCGAAGAAGCCCGGCTACTCCGGCACCGCCATCTTCACCCGCGAGCAACCGCTGGACGTCCGTGTGGGCCTCGGCGTGGATGAGCACGATATGGAAGGCCGCGTGCTCACGCTCGAATATCCGGACTTCCATCTGGTGAATGTTTACACGCCGAACTCGCAGGACGGCCTCCGCCGCCTTCCCTACCGCCTCACCTGGGACGCCGTCTTCCGCCGCCATTGCGCCGAACTCGCCAAGACCAAGCCAGTCATCTTCTGCGGAGACCTCAACGTCGCCCATCAGGAAATCGACATCGCGCGCCCCAAGGAAAACCGTTTTTCGGCCGGGTTTTCCGACGAGGAACGCGCCAGCTTTACCGAGCTTCTGGGCGCGGGCTTCACCGACAGCTTCCGCCACTTCTACCCGGACAAGAAGGACGCCTACTCCTGGTGGTCGTTCCGGGGCGGCGCGCGCCAGCGCAACGTGGGCTGGAGGATCGACTACTTCGGCGTCTCGGAACCGTTCATGTCACGGGTCAAGGATGCGGAGATCCTGCCGCACATCACCGGCTCGGACCACTGTCCGGTGGCGATCACGCTGGCTTGACACCGCCCATGTATCACTTCAATGTGTCACCATGAAGACGACAAGCATCCGTGAATTGAAGCACGACACCACGGCGGTGATGGCCATGGTGGCCAATGGTGAGAGCGTGGAAATCCGTCGCCGGAATGTGCCGGTCGCCGTGATTTCTCCGATCCCTGCCAAATCTCCGATCGAACGCCCTAACTTCCGAGGGCGGTTGAAGGAGATCTACGGAGACGCTTTGCTCACGGTCACCGGCACCGACCTCATTTCCGAAGACCGCGGTGACCGATGAAAACCTATGCGGACACCGGATTTCTCTGCTCACTATACTCCGCCGACGCTCTGACGGATAAAGCTGAGAGAATCATGCAGCGGCAGACCACTCCGCTTGCCTACACCTGGCTGCATCAGTTGGAACTACGCAATGCCCTGCGACTCCGCGTCTTCCGAAAAGAAATCAGCGCCTTACAGAGGAATGCATCCCTGAATCTACTTCTAACGGATCTTGCCGGGGGCATACTCGAACACGCTTCGCCAAACCTGTCAGAAACAATGATCGAAGCTGAAAGACTCAGTACCGCCTACAGTGAAAAACTCGGCACTCGTTCAATGGACATCATGCACGTCGCCGCAGCGGTTGTTTTAGGAACATCCGAGTTTCTCAGCTTTGACAAACGCCAGGTCTCTCTCGCAAAAGCCGCGGGGTTGAAAGTGAAGCCTGTTTGAAATCACTTTTCCCATTCATCCACACAGATCGTTTCAAAAATCTGGCGGGCGATGGGACCGCTGACGGCCGCCCCGGACACCCCGCCTTCCACCATGACGGCGATGGCATATTTAGGATCCTCCGCCGGAGCATAACTGACGAACCACGCGTTGCTGGAGGCTTGCCCCCTTTTCCTGATCTGCGCGGTTCCTGAAAATCCGGCGATTTCCACCTTCGCGCTTCTCGCCACTTGCGCCACCGCACCATCAACATTGACGTTGTCACGCAGGGCCGAGCGGACTTTCCCGATCTCCGCGGCCTTCCATCCCTGCTCCTGCAGATCCGTGCGATACCGGGGCGGCCCATCCAGGATCAGACGGGGAACCCAGACTTTCTCTCCATTCGCCACCGCCGCCGCGATCACCGCGAGCTGCAAGGGAGTCGCGGATGAGTAACCCTGCCCGACAGTGGTCATCGCGGTGTCGTGGCGCGTCCATTTATCCTTGGGAAATGTTTTTTTCTCGGCCGGAGGGCCTGGAAAAAGTCCGGCATTTTCATTGGAATAGCCGCTGCCCGATATCTGGCCCAGTCCCAGCAGACCCGCGCTTTCGGTGATTTTTTCGATCCCTAATTTTTCAGCGAGCTGCATGAAGTAACAATTGCAGGAATGGATGACACCCCCATGCAGATCGAGCCAACCGTGCACATCGCTGTGCTGTTTCGCTATCCAGCATTTCAGCTCAACATTTCCAATTTTTTCCGAACCGGTGCATTCCAAGACCTCGTTCGTCTGCCCCGTGCGGCAGGCCGCGAGTGCCGCGACCAATTTGAAAACCGAGCCCGGAGTCGATGCGGTCACGACCCGGTTGCTCATCGGAAAATTTGAACTTTTACAAAGCGCTGTAAAATTCTCCTGAGACAGCTCCGGGATGAAAACACCCGGATCATAGGCAGGAAGCGAGAGACTCGCCAGGACATCGCCATTTTCACAATCAAGAACCACCGCGGCGCCATTGGCGACTCCGGCGTCCTTCATGGCATTCTCCACCGCTTGCTGGATTCCCATGTCCAGCGCGAGCGAGACGTCCCTGCCATCGCTCAAGAGCCTGTCGGAAATCTTCTCCACTCCGGTGAGCCCCACGTATTTGCCACTCTCCTTGTCTTTCGCGATGTAACCCAGCAGATGCGCCGCGCTCTCGTGGCAGGGATAGCTTCTCACCCCGTCTTCAGGGCTCTCCGCCAGTACGATTCCATTCCTATCCAGGATCCTTCCCCTGCCGGTCCCCCGCGCTTCCGACGCGTGCAGGATGGCGAGCGGGAACGCCGCGAGCAATGCGATACCCGTCACACACAGGACCAGTCCGCGCGTGATGGCCCGGCGGTTTTTCGACGCATCCAGAATTCCAGCGATGCGCGACTCCATCCCCGCCGGACGTGCCATGGTCAGGGCCGCGAAACGATCCAAGCCACTTGCCCGGAAAGAATTCGCCGCCGCCAACATCTCCATCGCATAGTCGCTGGATCGCACGCCATGGGTCAGCACCACGTCGTCGCAGGCGTTCTCCTGTTCGATCCGGAGCTGCCGGACCGCCCACCAGGCGAGCGGATTGAACCAATGGACCGCCAGCGCCAGATGGCCTAACAGAAGCGCGAGCGGATCGTTGCGCCGAAGGTGGGAAACCTCGTGCAGCAGGATCGGCCGCAGGCGTTGTGACGACCAGCTCTCCGCGCCCTGCGGCAATAACAGATGGCTCCGGAAAATGCCCCAGACCATCGGCATCGCATCCGGTCCCCCCACCAGCAGCACGATTTTCCGCCGCATTCCCAACTCGGATTTCACGAGTTCCAAAGCTTCCACCAGCGACCCGGAAGTCAGGCGTTCCGCACGCGATTTCCTCCGGCGCAGTGCGACAGCGCTCGCGAACAATGGCATCAACAGGATGGATCCCGCCACCGCCCATCCACCGATGAGCCATTTCGCCCGGATGCGGATGATGTCAGGCTTGGAGACCGGGATCTTGCCGGCAACCGGAACGACATATTTCACCGGAGTGATGCTGTCGTGCCTTTCCGACGCCCCGGCATCGGCGGCAGGAGTCTCCGCCAGTTTCGACCATCCCGTCGCAACCGGGCCCGTGGCGTAAAACAACTGCGGCGCTTCTTCCCAACGCATCCACGACGGCAGGACCCGCCAGGTCGGGAGGATCTTGAAGCCGAAGGGCACCAGCAGCGCGCCGGTCAGCGCACACAACCATACCAGATGCCGGTTCGCCGCCGTCGCACGACGCATGCAAAGCACCACCAGCGCAGCCACCGCCAGCAGAACGCCCGCCTTCGCGGCGCCATCCAGCAACGTCGCCACGGTCCAGCCCGCCAGCCCGGAACCCACCAGGATCATCCGGATGTTCATGGCTATCTGCCCTCCTTCCTGGCTTGCTCGATCAGTTGGTTGATCCGCGAAAGCTGGTCCGCGGACAATGTCTCGCCGCTGCCGAGATGCGCGGCAAGCGCCTCGTCCAAAGCACCGCCGAAAAAGGTGTCGAGCACGTGCCGCAACGCGTTTTTCCCGGCCTTTTGTTTCGACTGCTTCGGGCTGTAAACCACCTCGCGTCCTTCCTGGCGGCGCTTGAGAAATCCCTTCTCTTCCAGAATGTGCATCATCCTTCTGACGGCCATCGCCGTCGGCGGATCCGGCAGCGCGGCCGCGATCTGATTTACCGTGGCATCGCCCTGGGCGAAAACCACATCCATGATCTGGCGCTCTCGCCGGCTGAGTTCGGTGGGGTCGGACATGCGTTAATAAATTAACGTTTCCAGACACAAGTCAACGTCGAACGTTAATTTTTTAACTATATCATTCGCTCCCCCCTGATGAAGAATTCCCGCGGAATGATTCCGGGCTCTGTATCGATCACTCCGGAGCGTGAACCAGCAGGACGATCTCCCCTTTCGGCGCATGGCTCTGGAAATGCGCCAGCACTTCCGCGGCGGTGCCACGATGGTACGTCTCGAATTTTTTGGTCAGCTCTCGGGCGACACAGGTTTTCGCCGCCGGGTTGATCTCCGTCAGAATCTCCAGGGTGGAAACGATCCGGTGGGGAGACTCGAAAAAGATGCCGGTTTCCCCGGAATCAAGCGCGGAGGAAAGGGCGCTGCGGCGCTTGCCGGATTTCACAGAGAGAAATCCACCGAAGCGGAAGGCATGGCACGGAAAGCCCGAGCCGATGAGCGCGGTGATGACGGCGGATGGACCTGGCAGAACTTCGAAGGGCGTGCCGCTCTCGATGCACGCCTGCACCAGCCGGTAACCGGGATCCGAGATGCCGGGCATGCCCGCGTCGCTGATGACGGCGATGGTTTCACCGGCTCTGGCGGCTGCGATGAGATCCGGCGCACGGCGGGCTTCGTTGTGTTCGTGGAGTGAAACGAGGGGCTTCCCGGGGATGCCGTGGTGCGCGAGCAACTGGCCGGAATGGCGTGTGTCCTCGCAGGCGATGCGGTCGGCACCGCGGAGGATCTCAAGGGCGCGCAGGGTGATGTCGGACAGATTCCCGATGGGGGTCGGAACGAGGATGATGCGGCCGGAGATTTCGGAAGAAGGTTCCATGGAAATGGTATTGCTGTGCGGCTATTCCGCGCCATCGGCGCTTCGCGCGGCGGAATGAATCCCGCGCTCCAGTCTGGAGCGTTCCTCGCCGGTGATCAGGACAGGCCTGCCGACGTGATTCACGCGGACATTCGTCATGCTGCCGAACGCCGCGGTTTCACCGGCGGCATTAAGCACCTGGAATTCCCAAGTGATGGAGGACGCGCCGATGTTGGAAATCTCCAGCAGCACCTCATACGGATCTCCCGCGAGAAACGGACGCTTGTATTCGCAACCGACTTTCACCCTTGGCCAGCCGCCTTCCGCTCGATCGAAGACGAGCACGCCGCGCGAGCGCAGGCACGCGTGCTCGGCGGCTTCGACGTATTTGAAGACGTTTGGAAAATGCATCCATCCGCTGGCGTCCGTATCTGCGAACGCGATGACGCCCGCCTGCCGATGGATCGGATTTTCCATGGTCCGGGTCACTCGTATTTGCTGACGAGCACGGAGGCGTTGTGACCTCCGAAGCCGAAGCTGTTGGAGAGCGCCACCTTCACCGGCACCTCGCGGGCGACGTTCGGGACGACGTCCAGATCGCACTCGGGATCCTGCTCTTCAACGTTGATGGTCGGAGGAATGACACCGTCCTTGATGGCCATGACGCTGGCGATGAGCTCGATACCGCCCGCCGCGCCCAGCATGTGGCCGGTCATGGACTTGGTGGAACTGACCATGAGGCCGTTTTTCGCGTAGTCTCCGAAGGCAACCTTGATGGCTTTCGTCTCCGCCACATCACCGAGGCCGGTGGAGGTGGCGTGGGCGTTGAGATACTGCACGTCCTCGGGATTCTTCTTCCCATGCTTGAGCGCCATCGCGATGGCGTAGGCAGGGCCGCTGCCATCGGGCGATGGCGCGCTGAGGTGGTAGGCGTCCGCGCTCACACCATAGCCGATGAGTTCGGCGTAGATCTTCGCCCCCCGCTTGAGGGCGTGTTCGAGTTCCTCGATGACGACGACACCCGCGCCCTCGCCCATGACAAAGCCGTCGCGGCCCTTGTCGAACGGACGGGAAGCCTTCTCAGGCTCGTCGTTGCGGGTGCTGAGCGCCTTCATGCTTGCGAATCCGGAAAGGCCCATCGGCAGGACGGCGGCTTCGGCACCACCGCAGACGAACGCATCCGCATCGCCGAACTTGATGATCCGCCATGCTTCCCCGATATTATGGTTGGAGGTGGCGCAGGCGGTGACGATGACCATGTTCGGACCGAGAAGGCCGAACTCCATGGAAACGATGCCGCTGGCGATGTTCGAGATCATCATCGGAATGGTGAAGGGCGAAACGCGCTTCGGTCCTTTTTCCATGAAAGTCGTGTGCTCGCGCTCCAGCGTGGAAAGTCCGCCGATGCCGCTGCCGACCATGCAGCCGAAGCGGCGCGGGTCGATTTTCGAGACATCGATGCCGGAATCCTCCATCGCCATTTTCGAAGCGGCCACGGCGAATTGCACATAGCGGTCCGCGCGACGGGCGTCCTTGGGTACGTTGAAGTACTGGTCGGCATTGAAATTCTTGATTTCACCAGCGATTTTGCAGTCGAACGGGGTAGGATCGATCTGGGTGATGGTGGAGATGCCGCTGCGCCCCTCTTTGAGGCCGTCCCAAGTGGTGCTCAGGTCGTTGCCAAGTGGGGAAATACAGCCGATGCCGGTGATGACGACGCGTCGTTCGCTCATAATTGTGAAAAAGGTTGGCGCGGGATAAGCGAACGCGCAAGCCTCATGATGCGATGAGGGATCAGGTTTTAAAATGAAAGGGTTACCGCCCCGGAACAGGACTCGAAGCGGGTGGGGAAGTCTCAGCAGGGGATTGTTTCCGAGGCCCCTGCGAAGGTTTGATCGTGTCGAGATGATTCGCCACCCAGACGACGGCTCCAAGCATCGCGAAGGTCATGAGCAGGACAATGATCGTGAACAATCGTCTCATTTGGAGTGGAAAACCTGGAACCTCGGAAAGCTACGCACGGGAATGGATTGCTCCAGCGGAATTTGCGTGAAGACTGGGGCACCCGTTCCATGAAAATCACCCGCACCCTCGCCACCAGCACGACACCCGATGGGGAACGCATCACGCTCCACGAGCACGACGGGCATCATTTCCTCAAGGTGGCAGGCCTGCAACTGATGAGCACCACGGCCTCCTCCTCGGAGGAACAGATGGCGGAACTGTCATGTGCGAATCTCCCCGCGCAAGCCCGCGTGCTGATCGGGGGCCTGGGATTCGGCTTCACGTTGAAACGGGTGCTCGCCCTGACCGGGCCTGATGCCGTGGTGGATGTGGCGGAACTGCTGCCCGTGATCGTGGAGTGGAATCGGGAATTCCTTCATGAGGTGAATGGCCAGCTGCTGGACGATCCACGCGTGAGAATCCACGTGCGGGACGTTTACGAACTGATCGACGGTTGCGGAAACGAACGCTACGACACGATCTTGCTCGATGTGGACAACGGGCCGGACCCGTTTGTCCAGGATGTGAACGAGAGATTGTACCAGAAGCCCGGAATCGAGCGGATCAAGCAGGCGCTGCGTCCGGGCGGGCGCGTGATTTTCTGGTCCGCGCATCCGGACAAGTCCTTCGCGAAGTCCTTGCAAGGCGCGTTCAGGAATGTGGAGTGCATCCCGGCCAAGGCCTACCCGAAAGCGAAACGCTTCACCCACACGTTGTTCGTGGCCGACCGGACCTGAACTACGGCAGCTTGTTCTTGATGAGGCGGAAGCGGTCGTGATACGCGCCGTTGTTGAATTTCCTGCAGCAGTCGTAACAAGCCACGGCCTTCTTGATCGGTCTTACCCGGTGGATGACCGCGAAGCAGTTCGAACAGACGTAGGCGTGGTTCCGCTTCAACCGGCGCCGCTTGAACGGAAGCGTGTGATACGGTTTCTCACCAGGGATCCCCAGATCGGAACAGGCGAGCTGCCATTCGATGCCGTGGGGATCAATGCGTCTGCGTCCGCAGCGTTCGTAGGCGACGAGGTGGGCGAGTTCATGCTTCAGCGTGCGCCAGAGCTCCTCTGGTTCGCACTCCCGGAGCTTGGGATTGAGTTCGATGGCACGGTCCGGCCACCAGGCGCGGCCGGCGGTGGTCTGCATGCGCGGGTTCCATGTCACGCGGACTTTCCGCGCCAGTTCGTGGAGGGCGAGGGACTTCGCGGACTCCGCGCACCAGGCGGTCAGGCCGGCGTCCTCGCGTGCCGGCTTCGGCGGCGGAGTGTCCGGCGTCTTCAGGACGCGGAACCACGAAGTCCAGCGAAACTCAAGTTGCGGCATGCTCCGACCCATTGCAGTAAGCGGTAACAGCTTCCCCCGAAGTTGGCAACAGGCGGTTCGCTCCCGCTACAAAAAAAGCCGCCCGGCATGATACCGGACGGCTTTGGGAAGCAGGAAAGCGTCCGCCTTATCTCAGGCGGATGTAGCGCTTGGAATCCGAGGTGAACGGAGTGTTGTCACGCACCTTGAGGGTTGTCGCGTTGTCGATCAGGACAGTGGTGTGCTTTTTACCACTGTACCAATCCAGCAGGTTGGATGAAACCTCGACCGTGCCACTCACTCCCGCGTTTTTCGTGATGGTGAGCGAACGGTATTTTTTCCCGGAAATGACTTCCACACCGGCGGTTGCCTTCAAGGTCACCGAAGCACCGGCAGGATCCGCCACGGAGAATCGGGTGATTCCGGAAGGTGAGGCCGCTTGTGCCAGAGTGGTGGCAGCCTGGGCTTTCGCCTTTTTGACCGGATCGCTGTTGCCGGCGAGAAGGACCTGGAACTGGCCTGTCGCGTAATCGTTGCTGGAGATGTTGATCACCGCGTCACGCTGTTTGCCTTTTTTCGGCTCAGTTGGCCTGAATGAGACATTGAAGGACGCGGAAGCACCAGGCGCCAGCGGGGCAAGGGAAGTCGGACTCACGACGAAATCCTTGGACTTCGGACCGCTGACGGAGATCGCAAGGCGGTCCAAAACGGCGGATCCGGTGTTCTTCACCACGATGGTTTTCGTCTGACCTTTGTTTTTCGTCTCCGTCTTCGCGAAGGTGACGATGCTCACGTTGTCGGTGAGCGCCTTGGAGGCCTGATAGACACCAATCCGCGAGGATTCCAAGCCCGTGCCGTTGAGAGCGACGGAGAAGATCCCCTCATCACCATCGCTGCTGCGGATCTGGAGGGTCGCCGTGCGCGCTCCGACGGCCGTAGGCTTGAAGACCACTTGGAAGGTGGCGTTTTGTCCGGCGGAGACCGCCGTCTTGGTCAACTTCTGGACGATGAAATCGCCGCTGTTGGCACCGATGGTCTTGACGGAGATGCCCGTGAGATCGGCTTGTCCGACGTTCCTGATGGTGAATGTCACCGGTGCGGCGGAGTAGCGCACGCCAACGCTCGGACAGACCGTGGTGGAGGCACCGCTGACGATGTCCTCTCCCAGAGGGTTCGTGACCGCGATTTCCTGGGTGGTGGCGGGCATGGTGACACCGTCCAGCCAGACCGTGTCCTGCATGTCGCCATAGGTCTCATCCTTCTGGTAGGTCCACTTGAAGGTATGTGTTCCGGCGGTGACGGGGTAGGATACATAGATCCACTTGCCGTTTCCGGAAATGCCCCGCTCATCGTTGATCAGCTGCTCCTCACCGTCGATGTAGAAACGCGCGTAGTCGTAGCCAAGTTCGGAGGAGACCTTGATGTAGAAGCTTACCACGCCGGCTTTGAAATGGGAGCGATAGGCGATGCCCGCCGTTTTACCATCTCCCATCTTGTTGGTGGCGAGGCAGCGCGCGCCCTCGTAAACTTCGCTCTTCGTCACGCTCCATCCCGCCTGCACACCGGACGGTTTGGACCAGCCGTATGGCATCTCCCCCCCCGCAGGGAAGGTTCCCGCGGTTACGGAGAAATTCCCATTGCTGGAGTCCGTGGCCGGCACCGTATTGGTAAGACTGCTGACGCGGATGCTGTAGTCGGTCGCGGGAACCAGCGTGGTGGGAACGGTCCAGGCAAAGCTGCCATCGTTCGCCCGGTTGGCAGCGATCACGGAATGGAGCGCGCCGGCCTTGAGGAGCTCGATCTTGACGTTTCCGGTGATGTTCGCCCCCCAGGTCACCGGGAAGACCGAGCCACGGAAAAGCACCTCGCCTCCGTTCGGACTGAAGACACGGGCCGTGTTCGGCTTGAGTGCTCCGAAATCCACAATCATGGTGTTGCCCGGCGCCGAGCGGACCTTGACCCCGATGAACGAATTCGAATTATCCCACCATTTGGCGTTCGGGGTGGTGGTATCGTTGAAGTTCGGATCCGAAGAATCGAAGAGGTCCGAACCATCGCCACGGTTGACGCCCCGCTCCAGGTCCCGCCTGCCGTCGGCCTGCATGACGGCCACCTGGTAATGGGGGTTCCCGCTCATGTTGCCTGAAACCTTCCCGTCGATGTGCCAGATGACAATTCCTTTGTCCGGAACGTACTGGGCCCACTTGTCCCCGTTTCCACGGTTTTCGATGACGAAAGACTCCCGTGCGTCCGCAGGATTGAGAATGCGGCGCGCGACATTGCCGGTGGTCGGGAGTTTCACCTTCTGGAAATCATCCGAAGCCATGTCGGTGATGTTCCCCCAGCCCACCAGCTCCTTGAAGTAGGCGTTGATCGGACCGGGAGTTTTACCGTTGTTGAGATGGTTCGCCGATCCCATGAGGCAGTGTTCACCGACCCCCTGTTCCGTGCGGTTTGTGTTCGGGACCAGCTTGCTCGAGTAGAGATCGGGATAGTTGAGCAACAGGTGTCCGTTTTCGTGACAGAAGGTGCCGATCACCGGTGCCGTATCCGGGAGGTTGGTGATCTGGTAGTCTCCGACGTAAAGTGGCGCCTCCTCGGTGCCCACGTTGATTTCGCCCCTCACCGTGGATTGGTGCGGCCACAGACCGAACGACCAGGCCCCGGAATCATCACCGGCGAAAAAGACGTTGGTCGCGAGAATCCGGTCCCCGTTCAAGGAGAGACCCGAAAAATCAAATCCTTGTTGCTTCAGGATCACAACCGCATCCGAGATGATCTCGGTGGCGGAGGCGCCGATGTCCTCGTAGAGCTCCTGGTTCGCGGGATAGTCGGAATAATTGTAGTAGTCACGCGGGTGTGGCAGCGTGACGATCTGGGTGACGGACTGGGTATAAGTGAGCGCTCCCAAGGATTGGTCGGAGAAATAGTCCCGAACCGAACCGGTGTTTCCGTTTTCAGTGTAGCCCACATTGTTGCAGAACCGGACGATCTTTTCGCGGTTCGTAGGGAAATTCGTCGGATCCACGCGGGTCGTCCGCGTGTCGTCCGGAAACTGGACCAGGATGGTGAGACCGACTTTGGACCCGTTCACGGGGGCGGCGAGGATCTCGGCGGCATCAACCGCAGCCCTGTTGATTCCGGCTCCCTTGGCGGCACTGCGGAGAGTCTGGACGGCGTCCACGCGCTTGTTCCAGCGGTCCGCGCGGTCTCCTTCGAATTTCGAGTGGTTTTCACCGATGATCGAGTCGACCACCTCCCCCGCCTGTTCGAGATGTTTTTCCAATCCCGCTGGAGCCGGAGCGTCAGCGCGGGTGCCGGAAGACACGAACGACTTTTTATCCGCTCCCAGAACGGCGTAATAATAGGTCTTGTCAGCTTGGTTGAGATAGACGGAAAAGCCGTCGGAGGTTTCGGTGCGGCCATAGTATTCGTCACCGAACACCTTCAGTTGCAGGACTTTGCCATCCGGCTGGGTCCACTTGGTCTCACGTCCGTCCGGACCGTAGGGAGCGGCGACGGCACTACCAATGCCGCCGGCAAAAAGGGCCAACAGCCGGAGCTGCCGGAAAAGTAGGGATTTTTTCATGTCTGTAGGAGGGGCGATGCCACGCTCATGTGGCGCAGGATGTCGAAGTCAAGCGAGGCGGAAAAAAAATGTCGAGGCAATCATTTCCCGAATTACAACGGTTTGAGAGTAGGAGGCTTTCAAAAAAAGCCGCACCCCCGGAGGGATGCGGCTCTTACCATATTTACCCAGGAAAATGAAAATCAGCCGCGGTGCGTCCACTCGGGCAGACGGATGAGCTCGCCACCGTTGAGCGCGGACTCATGGGCGAGGATGCCCGTACAGGTGATGTTCGCGCTCTCGACGGCGTTCGGATAGGAATCCTCGCCGCTCTGGAGCATTTTGACGAACTGATGCACGAGGTGGGGGTGCGAGCCGCCGTGGCCGGCGCCTTGAGTGAAGGAGAGGTGGTCCTCGCCCGTATCGCCGCCATAGACGCCGCCCTTGGTGAAGAGCTGGATCTCCTCCGGCAGATATTTCGCGAAATCCGGAGTCTCGACTTCGGACGGGATTTCCGGCTCGGGCAGTTTCGCGGTGTGGATCACCAGCGGCTGGTGTTCGACCAACGGCCACTCGACGGACTTCTTGTCGCCGTATACCTCGATGGACTCGCGGTACTGGCGCGCCACGTCGAAGAGCGAACGGTAAACCTGTGCCGAGAGGTCGCTGTTCTTGAACTTGATGTGCGTGGTCTGCACGGCGAACGGCGAGCCGTAGCACGAGTGCATTTCCTCGCGGATGGTGCCGGAGCCGAAGCAGGAGACATACTCCGCCTCATCCCGCGTGAGGCCGAGCGCCGGTCCGACGCAATGGGTGGCGTAGTACATCGGCGGGAGACCCGGCCAGTAGCCCGGCCAGCCGTCCATGTCCTGCTGGTGGGAGGCCTTGATGAACTGGATTTTGCCCAGTTCGCCATTGTCGTAGAGCTCCTTCATGAAAAGGAACTCGCGTGCGTAAAGCACCGTTTCCATCATCATGTACTTGAGTCCCGTCTCCTTCACCAGATCCACGATCTTCTTGCAGTCCTCCACGCTGGTGGCCATCGGCACGGTGCAGGCAACGTGTTTCCCGGCCTTCAGCGCCTTGATGGATTGCTCCGCGTGGTCGGGGATCGGCGAATTGATGTGCACCGCGTGCACGTCCGGGTCCGCAAGCAGGTCATCGTAGGAAACGTAGCGCTTCCCGATGCCGTACTTGTCGCCCACCTCGTCCAGCTTGGACTGCGTGCGCTGGCAGATGGCATACATGTTCACGCCCTTGAGACGCTGGTAGATGGGGATGAACTCGGCTCCGAAGCCGAGGCCGACGATGGCGATGTTGATATCTGACATATTAAATCGAGTTAGGGTTTTGAATCAGGCGAAAAGTTGCCGGAGGAATGCGAGCCCGCGGGAGGCGAACTCGTCCTGGGTCGGAGTGAAACGTTTCCAGATGCACACCGCTCCGGCAAGGTCGCGGTTGTCCGGGGTGAATGACTCGATCACGACCGATCCACTGTAACCGATGTCGCGCAAGGCGTCACGGAAGGATGTCCAGGGGGTCAGGCCGGTGCCTGTCACTCCGCGGTGGTTCTCGCTCACCTGCACATGGATGAGATCCTTGCCGGCCGCGCGGATCGCGGCACCGATGTCGGACTCCTCGATGGTCATGTGGAAGGTGTCGATCATCACCTTCGCGGCCGGGTGGTCGATGTCGCGGATCATCCGCAGAGAATCGGCGGTGGTGTTCACCAGATCCGTCTCGAAGCGGTTGATCGGCTCCAGCGCGATCGACAGACCGCGTCCGCCCGCGTCGGCGGAAACTTTTTTCAATTCGGACACCGCGAGATCCCATTCACGCCTGCGCTCGTCCTCGGAAAGCTGCCGGGCTTTGCCGACTTCGGAATACATGGGTCCCGCGAGAAATCCCGCGCCAAGGTCCGCAGCGATGTCGAGGCAGGCGGAGATATAGCTCCTCGCCGATTCCCGCACGGAGGCATCGGAATGGGTAAGATCCCGTCCGGGGCCGAAAGCTCCGCAGACGTGGACCGCCAGGCCGAGATCCTCCAGCACCGGGCGCAGAGCCTTCGCATCCACCAGCGCCGGGTCTTCGATTGGCAATTCCACGGATTTGAAGCCAAGCGCGGCGATGTTTTCCAGCAACGCCACATCCGTCGAGCGGAACGGCGAAGTCCACAGCCACGTGCTGGCACCAAAGAGAAGAGACATGGAAAATAAGAGGGTTCGGATGAAAATTTCGCCCCGACGGGTTTGTCACAAGGCAGCCGGACCATAACGGATTCTCCCGCCGCCGCTTGTAGATTCGCGGCGGTCTTGTGTAAGATTCCGACGGCGGCCTTGCGCCAGACCCAAGAAGAGAAGACTCAAGAAACAGGAAGATGGTGGGCGACCGTAGACAAGAAAAGGCTCGCAGGGGGCGTTCCGCCTGTCAGCGTCTTCTGGAAAAATCTTATGAAACATCAAAATCTGGGTATCGGCCTCCTGAAAATAGGCTCATTTCTCTATGCGACCCGCTATATTGCCGCGGCATTGCTGATGGGGCCCCGGCAAAACATGGAACTCAACGACTGGGTATTTAATGAGGGCTATCGGCTTGTTGGCGGGGAACTGACCTTTTTCGCTTTTGCTTCCGTCTTGTGCGGAGTCGCCGTTTTGGCATACCCTTACGTCCGAGGCATTGTTCGGAAGCTTCAAAATGATTCGGAAAAATAACTCCGGCTATCGCCAAACCTGTTTCTACCACACGTGACGCCCTCCTCCGAGCAGGGATTCCCGGGTTGAATCCGCGCCAGCTCTTCCATTGATCACTGATCCCCGGCACTGATCACTTTCTTCACCTCACCTTCAGCACCTGCACCGGCACCTCCACCCGCCGCTCCAAGCGGTACTGGCTGGCGGTCTGTCCCATCTGCCTGCGGAACTGCCGGGCGAAATCGCTGTGATCGTAAAATCCGGCGTCCAGCGCGACCGTCGTCACCGGCAGGTTGGTCCGGACCAACAGGTCACATGCCTCGATCACCCGCATCCGGATCATGTATTCCTGAGGCGTCATCTGGAAGGTCGCACGGAATTTCCTCTCGAACTGCCGCACCGACATGTGCGCCATCTTTGCCAGGGCCGGCACATCCAGCTTCTCCCGGAAGTGGATTTTCAAGTGATCCGCCACGCTGGCCAGTTCGAGATAGGGCTGCATGGCCGCGCGCTGGGCTTCGTAGCTCCGCACGGTGCCGCACAGTCCGCAGATCTTCCCCGCCGTGTTCAACAGCGGCAGCTTGTCCGTGATGAACCACTCGGGCTTGCCCTCGCGGTTCGGGAACAGCTCGATGATCCCCAGCAACGGCTTCCCCGTGGAAAGCACCTGCTCGTCGTCCTTGCGGAATTTCTCCGCCATCCGGGGCGGAAAAATCACGCTGTCCGTGATGCCGATCAGCTCCTTCTCCAACGTGAAACCACAGCGTTTCACGAAGGCCGGATTCCCCGCCATCAATCTGCCCTCGCGGTCTTTCGCGAAAAACAAGGTGCCGGGCAGATGGTCGAACAAGTGCCGGAACTGTCCCGGCGGCAGTTGTTCCGTCCATTCCCTGCGCTGTTCCTCCGGAGTCATCTTGGCGGAATCCTACACAACAAACCCGCAATCCTACAAGCACCCTTGATTGAAATGGAGCACATTCACCCCACGTTTGTCAGGAAACCCATTTTCCCAAACCCTCGCATCGCCCACAGCATGAAAAAACTTCTACTGCTCCCTCTCGCCGTCCTGGCCGCCGCGATCGGCGTCTCACAGACGTCGAAGCAATCCGCCACCGTCGAGCCACGGCACGTCCAGATCCTCTTCCTCGGCGCTCCCACCGCGAACGGTCCCGCCCATGATCCCGTCGAGCGCTACCGCGTCTTGAAAAAAGCGCTGGGCACCGATGGCATCGCCCTCACCTACACCCAGGATCTCGCGGACCTGAACCGCACCACGCTCGATCAATACGACGGCCTCATGCTCTATGGAAACTGGAAGCAGAACGAGCCGATGGACCCGTCCCAGGAAAAGGCGCTCCTCTCTTATGTCGAGGATGGCCATGCGTTCCTGCCGATCCACTGTGCCTCCGCCTGCTTCGGCGGCTCGGAAGCTTTCGTGAAGCTCGTCGGCGGCCGTTTCAAATCCCACGAAACCGGTGTCTTCAAGACCACCATCGCCGCGCCGCAGCACCCCATCATGCGCGGTTACGAAGGGTTCGAGACATGGGACGAAACCTACGTCCACGACCGCCTCAATGACGACCGCACCGTTCTCCAGCTTCGTGAGAAAGAGCCCTGGACCTGGGTCCGCGACCAAGGAAAAGGCAAGGTTTTCTACACCGCCTACGGCCACGACATGCGCTGCTGGGACCAGCCCGAGTTTCATGAACTCCTCCGCCGCGCCATCCTTTGGAGCGTCGGTGGCGACGTCCGGGCGAAACTCACGGCGATGAAGCTTCCCACACTGGAACAGGAAAAGGTCATCCTCCCCGGCTACCGCGAGCGCAAGACCATCACCGAGGCACAGAAGCCCCTTTCCCCCGCGGATTCGTTGAAACTCGCACAGGTTCCCAACGGCTTCGACATCTCCCTCTTCGCCAGCGAGCCGGACATCGTCAACCCCATCCAGTTCGCATGGGACCACAAGGGCCGCGCCTACGTCATCGAGACCGTGGACTACCCGAACAACCTCCAGTCCGGCAATCTCGGCCATGACCGCATCCATATCTGCGAAGACACCAATGGCGACGGCAAAGCCGACAAGTTCACCCTCTTCGCCGACAAGCTTTCCATCCCGGCGTCCGCCGTCTTTGCGAACGGAGGCCTCATCGTGACGAATTGCTCGGAGATTCTCTTCCTCCAGGATACGGATGGCGATGACAAGGCGGACGTCCGCAAGGTCCTCTTCACCGGCTTCAACACCGGAGACACCCACGCCGGCGTGTCGAACCTCCGCTACGGCTTCGACAACTGGATCTACGCCACCATCGGCTACTCCGGTTTCAAGGGGACTGTCGGAGGAAAAGAGCATTCATTCTCCACCGGATTCTTCCGCTTCAAGCCTGACGGCAGCGCGCTCGAATTCCTGCAGAACACCACCAACAACACCTGGGGCCTCGGCTTCACCTCCGACTTCGACATCCTGGGCTCCACCGCGAACGGCAACCCTTCGTGGTATTACACTTTCGCCAAGGACCTCTACGCGAAGGCCGGACTGCCGCAGCCGAAGACTCCCAACGAAGATGGAAATCCCAAGTTTTTCCCCGCTTCCATGGACATCCGCCAGGTGGACCAGATGGACCGCTACACCGCCGCCGCGGGACACGCGTTCTATACTTCCGAGCGCTTCCCCGCCGAGTATCGCGAGCGTGTCGCCTTCGTGACCGAAGCCACCGGCAAACTTGTCGGCCAGTTCGACATCACCGCGAAAGGCGCCGGCTATGTTTCCAAACAACTCCCGAACAACCTCTACTCCAGCGCCGACGCATGGTCCGGTCCCGTAGCTGCGGAAACCGGACCGGACGGTGCCGTCTGGATCGCTGATTGGTACAACCTCATCATCCAGCACAACCCGACGCCGAACAAAAATTCCGCCGGTTTCGACGCCAAGAACGGCAAGGGCAATGCCTATGAATCCCCCATCCGGAACGATTCCTATGGCCGCATCCTCCGTGTCTACCCCACCGGATCGAAAAACGACGTCTACCCCAAACTGGACCCGAAAAACCTCGACTCCCTTCTCCCCGCGCTGAATCACCCGAACCAGTTCTGGCGCCTCACCGCCCAGCGGCTGATCGTCGAGTCCGGTTCTCAAACCGCCGCGGCGAAGCTCAAGGAAATCGTGAAGACCAACAGCTCCAGCCGTGCCGCGCTCCACGCCGTTTACGCGCTCCAGAGCCTCGGCGCGCTGGATACCGAAACCATCAAGACCGCGCTCGCCTCCACCAGCCGTGGCGTCCGCCGCGCGGGCATCCTCAACGCACCGAAGGACGGAACCCTCGCCGCCGCCTTCGAGGAAAAGGGAGCCATCGCCGCCCACGACCCTCGCGAACTGGCGGAAATCTTCGTCGCCCTTTCCCAGACCACCCCCTCTGAAAGCACTGGCAAGGCGCTCCGCGCCACCCTCGTCGCCCAGAAAGACGTGATCCTCGATGACGCCACCCTGAATGCCGCGTGGCAGGCCGCCGCCCGCAACCACGCCGCCGGAGTGCTCGCCGCCAACACCGCGGATCCCGCCACCGCCACCAAGAACGCGGCACCGGTGAACCTGCTCAAGGACCCCGGCTTCGAAGGCCCCGCCCTCGGCGTCTGGAGCCTCCGTCCCTACCGGGTGGACCGTCCCGGCACCGTAGAAATCAGCATCGCTCCGGGCGGGCGGAACGGCGGCACCGCCTTGAAAATCACCTCACCTTTCCCTGCGGACATCGGTGCAGGCGCGGACATCCCGGTCAAGCCGAACACCCGCTACCGGTTCGGCGGCTGGATCCGCACGGAAAACCTCGAGAACAAAGGCGGGCGGGGAGCGCTCTTCAACGTCCATGGCGGGGAGACCAGCCAGACCACCAGCGGAACATCCGACTGGAAGGAATTCAGCCTCGAGTTCAACAGCGGCAGCCAATCCCAGGTTCTTCTCCACTGCCTCTTCGGCGGCTACGGCGGCGGCACCGGCACCGCTTATTATGACGACCTCTACCTCGAAGCCCTCGGCGGCGGAGACATCAGCGGCTCCATCGACGCGGTCGCGAAATTCCACGCGGCGGCAGGCGCGCCGCCTGTCGCGGTGAAGGAGATCGTCCGCAAGAACAAGCCGGATCCAGCCGTGCACGAGCGTGGCCTCGCGGTTTACAACATGACCTGCATCGCCTGCCACGGTCCCGATGGCAAGGGCGTCGCCGGAGCATTTCCTCCACTCGACGGCTCTCCTTTCGTCACCGGCGATCCATCGGTTCCGGCCCGGGTCGTCATCCTCGGACTCCAAGGCCCTATCGAAGTCGCGGGCCAGAAATTCGAGAGCATCATGCCGCCGCTCACGGACCTCAAGGACGACCAGATCGCCGACGTGGTCACCTACGTCCGCCAGACCTGGAGCAACGACGCCCCCGCCGTGACAGCCGACACCGTGAAGCAGATCCGCGCCAAGTGGGGCAACCACGGCAAGATGCTCACCGCGCCGGAACTGAAGTAACAATCAAACCTGTTTCTCCTTCCCCAACCGCGTGTGGCATCCAAGCCGCACGCGGTTTTTTGCGCCTTGGACCGCGCGCGGCCCGCTGCCGCTTTCAACAAGCAGCTCGCTGCGAAGTCGCCCCAGAGAGATCCCCATCCCAACAAAGCAATGGCAACAAAGCGTCAGCGGGCTGCAACAGTCCAAGGGATTCCCACAGAATCCATTGCGCTTCCGCCCTCCTTCGGATAGTTGAGTGATCCAGGCGCATTCCCTTTGTGATAAAATCCCCACCCATTCTCCTCCTCGCGCTTTGTGTGACGGGCATCTCCTCCGGTCTCGTCGCCCGGCGGCTGACCCGACCTTTTCCTGCGACCTCCAGCACCGCCCTTCAGACAGAGGTCGACCCTTCGATTAAAACCGTTCCTGCGGTTGAGACACCCCTCCTCCGCTCATCCGAGACCGTCGAGACGCTAGCCGCCACCGCACCGCAGATGCTCTATTCCCGTCTTGCGCTTTGGCTGATCGATGCCGGAGAAGAAGACATCGCCGCGTTTTGGACGACTTACAAACAAGGCGCGCGGGACGAGAAAATCACCGACCTTGTCTTCCTCCACTGGACGCGGCATAATCCCCAGGCCGCCACCGCGGCCGTCGCCGGAACCTGGGAAGAATCATCCGCGTGGTGGTCATGGGCCTGCCACGATCCCCAGGCCGCCCTCGCCGCGGCCAAGGGAGATCAGATCGATTTCGTCGCCCGCGGGCTCGGCGAGTTCCGCCCGAAATGGCTGCGGCAGCATTTCGCGGAACTCCCCCACGAGGCCCGAGCCGCCGCCCTGCGGGGAATGAAGGAATGGCCCGATCCCGAGCATCCTTTGGAAACGTTCGGTTTTCTTGCCGCGAACGACAATCATCCATCACCCGCCATGATCCGGTCCCTCGCCCGACAAGATCCACTTTCCGCATTGGATTGGGCGAAAGATCAATCTTTGGACGACGATCCTTTTTCAGACAACCTGGAGGCCTGCCAGATTGTGATCGACACCCTCGCCAGCGATCGTCCGGAGGATCTCAAGCGATTCAGCGGGCAGACACCCTCGGGCGAAATGAAGCTGCGGATGGAAGCCGCTCTTTTTGGCAATCTCGTCAAATCCGATCCGGTCGCGGCCTTGGAGGAGGCACGATCCTCGCCAAGCCCGCGCATCGCGGCTGAGCGCTACGCGGCGCTCGGACAAAATGTCGTCCGAAGCGACTCCGAGCAGGCGTTCCAATTGGCGAAAGATCTTTTCTCGGCCTGCCCGGACGCATTTTACCCGACCACCACCATCGAGTTCCCCGGCGGCGGACAAAGGGTGCTCAACCATGATATCCGCGGCATCGAAGACTTCGCCGGATCATTGATGGAAAAAGATCCGGCCCGGTTCATGGACATGGTCCTCCGCCTCACTCCCGGTTCGGTGGACAGGGTGAATTTCTCCCATCTCACCCGGGAATGGTCGGAGCGGGATCTCGGCGGCTTCACGAACTGGCTGAACCAACAGACGGACGAAACCATCCGCAACGACGGTGCGGAACACATCTCGACCCAGCTGCTGGAAAATGGATTCTTCGAGGAAGCGATGGACTGGGAACTGAGCCGGCGGACCGACAACGAGGACAATCTGAAGTCCGCACTCGAGGAATGGATCAAGGCCGACCCGGAAGCCCCCGCCCGATGGCTCGAGTCCGCGGACCTCCCGGCCGAACGAAAGAAAAACATCCAGTCCTTCATCACACGCTTGCGATGAACCGCCCTTCTTCAGCTCCACTTTTTTTGCTCTTCCCGCTGATGGCTGTCATCGGCTGGAATCTCGGTGCGGATGAGGCAGGACCCAACGTGTCCGCCGGTGGCGGGATGTCATTCCATGATCGGCGGACAAGGGTAGCGCGGGACTCCATGGGAGAGTTCGCGCGACACCTCGCCCCCATCCGTGCCGCACGCACACCAGAGGATCGGATGCGGGCGACCATGAACCTCGCCAACACCCTGCCGGTTGACGGGTTCGCAGCCTGGATCGATGGGGGGCGTTTCAGTCCCCGCGATGGAATGGATCTCATGATTTTCACCAACCTCCTGAAGGAGCGCTGGCAGAACGAGGCCCCCGAGTCATTTTTCCTATGGGCGATGAAGCAAGACAATGGCGATGACGAAAAACTCCGCGCCACATGGGCCCGGTCGGAACCGGACCGCCTGCTCGCCCTCTTCGAGAAACACCATGACGACTCGCTGGAAATCCGGGTCCTGTCACAGATCGCCGAATTCCATCCCGATCTCGCCTTGCGCCGGTTTCAGGAAATGCTCGCCGCAGGCCTCTCTGGAGAAGGCAGCGAATACATCAGCGATTTGGTTGACCAGCTCTCCCGCTCCTCCCCCAACGCACTCGAGGCCGCTCTCGATTCCCTGCCCATGGACAGGGGCGTCCGATTCGAGGCGGAGTCCCATCTCATCGGACAAAAAATGCTCACCTCCTTCACCGATGAGATTGATAAGCTCAGGGAAAGACCTGATGGATTGAAGCTGCTCATTTCCATTCTGGGCCGTGACGATAATAACGCATCCCGCTCGCTTGGTTTGATCGACGAGTTGGGAGAATTCCCCGCGTCATGGCGCCGCGCCCTCGTCGAAAGCGGTCATTATTTCATGGGATCCCGCTCTGCGATGAAGTGGTTCGCGGCGGATCTCGAAGGCCACGGATTCGACGGCAAGGAAGCATCGAAAGTGCGGCTCTCCGCGCTTTATTTCATGCCCGCCGAAGACACGCTGCGACAAATGGCATCCATCGAACTGTCCACCGAGGACCGCAGGAACGTCCTCAGCAGGATATTCCGCAATCTCCGTGGTGGGAACGAAGACGAATACCATTCCATGTTGTCGATGGTGGCCAAGGACGAGGATCGGGATTTCATCAGCAAATCCTTTCAGACTCTGAAGGCCACGGTTCCGAACGCCCCCACGATCGAAACTCCCTCCGAATGGCTTGCCGCGTTCGAGAAAGATTCGGTAAGATTTGAAAATCACATCTGGGTGATCCGCCAGTGGGATTCGGAAAAACTCGATATCCTGACCCAACAGTTCGACAACCTCCCGTCGGAAAGGAAAATCAAGCTCGCGACCGCATTGGTGGTCAATGGCAGCTCTCCGCTGCGGGGCGATGCGACCGCCTATCTCATCGGGCAACCATGGGATGCGACACAACTCCGCGACGCCTACAGCTTCAACCAGTCCGAGGAGGCGACAAGCGAGGAACTGAAGGCCGAACTCGCTTCCGACTACGTATGCGGCATGGCGGAGCAAGATCCCGAAGGGGCTGGCAGGTGGATTTCCGCCCTCCCCAATGGTACACCCAAGCTCTGGGCGGTCCGAAACCTTCACACTCTTTGGAAAGAATACGATCCCGCCGCCGCGGATGGCTGGATGAAGTCACTTCCTATCGCGACGCAAAGCCAGGTGAAGTCGCTCGGGACAAGGTAGCATGTTTTCCGCCCCTTCAGGATATCCCCGGTGCGTGATCCCGAAGACCGCCTGAAAGCATCAAACCACTTGTCAGATTTTCTTCAGCACTCCCGTCGAATCACCGAAGCGTTTCTCCTTCACGCCGAATTCCTCCAGCATGCGGAGGTGCAGGTTCGACATCGGCACGTCTTCCCCAAGTTCGACATGGCGGCCCGGGGTGAACGCGCCGCCGCCATTGCCCGCGACGACGATGGGCAGGTCGTCGTGGTTGTGACGGTCGCCATCGGAAATGCAGCCACCGTAAACGATCATGGAATTGTGCAGCAGGGATTTTCCGTCCACATCCTTGGTGGTCTTCATCTTCTCCAGGAAGTAGGCGAACTGCTCCATGTAGAAGGCGTCGATCTTGGCGATCTTCGCAAGGTTGTCCGGGTTCTTCTGGTGGTGGGAGATGTTGTGATGGCCGTCGTTCACACCGATTTCCTGGAAGCTGCGGTTGCTGCCGTCGTGAGCCATCAGGAAGGTGGAAATACGGGTGGAGTCGGTTTTGAAAGCGAGCACCATCATGTCCATCATCAGCCGCAGGTGTTCCTTGTAGGAACCGGGGGTGGAGTCGGGAGCGGGCACGCCGGGATCGACAGGCAGGCCCATGGCCTCGGCTTTCTCGATCTGGCGCTCGATCTCCCTGACGCCGGTAAGGTATTCGTCCAGCTTGTGCCGGTCGCTGCGTCCCAGATAACGGTGCAGTGCCTTGGCGTCAGCTTCCACGAAATCGAGCACCGATTTTTTCGAGGCATAACGCTGGCCGAGATTCGCCGCTCGCTCTTTCGCGCTGCCGGAGCCGAAGAGCCGTTCAAAGACGGCGCGGGGATTTGACTCGGGAGTCATCGGCTGGTTTTCCGAACGCCAGGAAAGGTTGAACTGGTAGGCGCACGAGTAACCGGAATCGCACTGGCCGGCCTTCCTCACGCCATCCGCGGAGAGCTCCAGCGATGGCAGCCGGGTGGCGGTCTCGGCGGCCTTCGCGGCGATCTGGTCCACGGAAATCCCGAGATTGATGTCCGACCCCGCCGTCTTGCGGGCGCGGACGGAGGTGAGGAATGAGGCGACGCCGCGCGCGTGATCGCCCGGACCGTCACCACCGGCGGTGGCGTTTTTCTGTTCAAAGCCGGTGAAGATCTGGAAATCCGACCGGTGGGCCTCCATGGACTTGAAGGTCTCGCCCATCTTGTAGCTGGCGGTCGTGCCCTTGGGACGCCAGAGATCCACGTTCACGCCGTTCGGGATGTAGAGATAGCACATGCGCAGCGGAGCACCACTGGCGGTGGTGGCGATGGCGCGCTCCGCTCCCGCCGCGGCGAGCAACGGACGGAAGGATTCGAGGGCGGGCAATGCGACCGCCGCTCCGAGGCCGCGGAGGAAGCCGCGGCGGCCGGTGCCGATGAATGGATGGGAGCTCATGGTTTTTTCGGAGTTTCTGAGGTTTTTCAATCGTCGCCGCGGCGTTTTTGGAAGGGAGCGCTTTCGATGATGCCCTGCACGAGTTCGCGGAGGTTTCCCTTGTTGGCGTCCATGCGGGCGGTAAGCAGGTCGATGGTGGTGGAGTCGTAATACTCCACTCCGCGGCCGATGGCGTAGGTGAGGAGTTTCTCGGCGAGGCAACGGTAGAAGTCCTGTTTGCGTTGGGTCGCGAGGATTTCTTTCAACGCGGCGACATCGGCGAATTTCTCACCGGTGAGCAACTGGCCCGAAGCGTCAATGGACTTGCCGTGTTCCTGGGTGCGGAACTGGCCGAGCGCGTTGAAATTTTCCAATCCGAGTCCGATGGGGTCCATGCGGGCGTGGCAGCCGCGGCACTCGGGTTTCTTGCGGTGGATTTCCATCATCTCGCGCATCGTCGGGTGAGGATTCGCCGAATTCACCGCGGATTCCAATTCGGGAACTCCCGGCGGTGCGGGGGGCGCCGGCGTGCCCAGCAGGTTGTCCAAGACGAACAAGCCGCGCTTCACGGCGGAGGTCCGGGTGGGATTGGAAGTGACCATGAGGAAGGTGCCCTGCGCGAGGATACCGCCACGCTCGGGGTGCTCCGTCAGGTCCACCGGTTTGAAGTCCTCGCCCTTCACGCCATCGATTCCGTAGAAATTCGCGAGCCGTTCGTTGAGAAAGCTGTATCGGGCGGAAATGAGTTCCTCCGCAGGGCGTTTCTCGCGCAGGATGAACTCGAAGAGCATTTCCGTCTCGGTCTGCATGTCGGAGCGCAGGCGCGGATCGAAGGTTTTCGCGGCCTCCCGGTTGCTGGATTTCCCCAGAATGGTCTTCGCGCTCATGGCGACCGTTTCCACATCGCGCGCCTGCAGCCACTGGCCGATGAAATTCTTCACGAGGCGTTTCGAGCGCGGATCCTTGAGCATGCGGTCCACCTGCGCCGGGAGATTCGCCCGAAGCTTGTTGTTGAAGGCGAGGCTGAGCAACTCGTCGTCCGGCACGGATCCCCAGAGGAAGAAGGACAACCGCGCGGCGAGCGAGTATTCATCCAACTGGACGATCTTGGCCGGGTTGTTGGGCTCCGGCTGGAATTCGACGCGGAAGAGGAAACGCGGGGACGCGAGGCAGATGGCGATGGCTTGCTTGATGCCGTCCTGGAAGGTTTTTCCCGGTTCTTCGGTGACATCCCGCACGACCTTCGCGAGCCTGTCGATGGTAGGTTCGTCAAGCGGTTTGCGGAAGGCTCGGCTGACGAAGCTGCGCATGATCTTCCGTGCGTAGCGGTCCTTTCCGGAAACGGTGTCCGGCGGCGGTCCGTCCACGAAGATCATGCGGTAGCCTTTGGCAAGCTCCTGCTGCTCGCCGCTGAGCGGTCCCTGCACGATGACCCGCTGGACTTTGAAAAACAGTTCCTCCTCGCTCGGCAGCGGGCGGCGGGCGGGATTCAGGGCGATCTCGAGGGTCTGCTTGCCTTTTTTCAGCGCGGCTTTCCCGGTCAGTTCGATGACCCGGCGCTGGTCCCAGCCGAGCGAAACCTTGCCGACCTCGGCACCGGCCGCCGTGACCCGGAGCATGGCCTCATCCGTGGTCGCCTCGGTCGCACCGTGGACCGAATACTCGACCTTGATCTGGTAGTCGCCATCCCATTTGATTTCCTGGTCGAAGCTGACCTTCTGGGTTTTCGCGAAGGGCATCCAGCCGGAGTCCGCCCCGGCACCCTTGAATTCCTTGCCCGCGATGTCCACCCGCGGGACCTGCGCGGCGGCCCCGTCCGGCAATGCGAGCGCGACCACGCTGTCCGCCGCCGCGATGTATTTCTCCATCAGCAGCGGAGACATGGACAGCACGTCGCCGATGTTGTCGAATCCATAGCCCGTGTCGTCGGCGGGGAACTCCTCGCGGGTGTCGTATTCAACGCCCAACAAATCAAAGACCGCGTTCTGGTATTCCGTGCGGTTCAGGCGGCGGATGGTGACACGGCCGGGATCCGGATTCGCGGCATCCAGCTTGAAAACGTCTTTTTCGATCCACGCCAGCAGCTTCTTCTTCTCCTCCGTGGCGAGCTGGTCCTCGTCGGACGGCGGCATGATCTGGCTGCGGACATTCCGCCACACGGCGAGCCAGTGCTTGCGGTCGTCAAGGTGCTTGGGCAGGTCCTTGAAGTCATCCATGGAAAACTTGCCCTTGGCGGTGCCTTCTCCATGACAGCTGTAGCAGTAGTTTTCCAACAGGGGGACGATCTCCTTTTTATATGAATCGGAGGGATCGGCCGCCGCGAACGCACCGCCGGTGATGACGGCGCAGGTTGCGGCACGGAGGAATCGGGAAATCATCTGGGGGAAAAAATGGAGGAGTTTCACTTCGCCTGATAGCCGTGCCAGACCCATTCAAGCGCGTCGGGGAGTGTCTGGCGGGTGACCTTGCCATCGGTGTGGCCGGAGTTCTGCGAGAAGACGAACCGATAGGGGTAGCCCTTGTCCTTGAGTTCCTTCGCCATGAGCTTGTTCGCGCGGACCCAGTTGTGGAACGAGGTGTCGTCGCGGTCCCAGCCGTTGTCCTTGTCGCTGACGTGCAGCCAGATGCGGATGGGCTTCTTGGCGGCGCGCTTGATGAGGTTTTCGTGATACTCCCACGCGCCATGCGGAGTGCGGTTGTTTTCCGGCCACTGCTGGTTCACGAAGGTGCCGGAGTAGCTGACGACGCGGCGGTAGAGCTCCGGGTGGAACCATGCCATGGTGAAGGCGGCGGCGGCCCCGGAACTGAAGCCCATGGTCGCACGGGCTTCGGGGTCCGTGGTGAACTTAACCTTGAAGCGGCGGGTGACCTCCGGCAGCACTTCTTTTTCGATGAATTTGCAATAGGTGTCGTCCACCGTGTCATATTCCAAGCCGCGCTGGCTGCCTTTCGAATCGCCACCGCCGGAGTTGATGAAGATCGCGACCTGGGCGGGCACCCGCTTTTCGTCGATGAGATTGTCCAGCACCCGTGATGTGAGATCCCGGTAGCCGATACCGTCCTGCACCACGATGAACGGCATTTCCTGGCTCGGACGGAACTTCGCCGGGAGATAAACGGCGACCTGCCGCTTGTAGGGCACCTCGCCTTCCTGGCCTTTCGCGATGCCCTTGTAGATCTTGCTGTCCTTTGAATCCATCGTGAATTCGCGGATCTCCCCCCTGTCGACACGCTTCTGCTCCTTGGTCTCCGGTGCGTCGGTGTAGTCGGGGCCGACGGTGAGCTCGGATTGCTCGGGAAATTCCTTTTCCGCCGCGGGACAAATGGCGGTGAGCAGGGGGAAAATCACGGTACAACAGGCGATGCGGGGCAGGAACTTCATGAAAAATGGGATTTTGGAGTCAGAGCAATACTCAGGCTGATGAACCCCTCTGTCGGCCATCGCGTCAAGCCTCCGTTATGGGGATCTGTTTTGTCGGAAAAAAGAGTGGCTCAGCGGTCCGCCGAGTGGATGTCCAGAATCTTCACGTGCTGATCCGCATCGTCGATCCAATACATCAAGGCAAAATCTCCAATAATCGTTACGTGGAGGAGTCTCCCGATTTCATCGTAATCGGTGGCATCGGACGAACCAAGTGGATCTTCCCCAATCGAAGCAAACGTCGAGCGGATGCTTTTCCGAAATCGGGAGGGCAACCGCTCCACGAACTCCACCACATCCAGCGCGATGAGGAGTTTGTAGTTCATTCAGGAGGCTACCCGTTGGTCATATTCTTCGAGCGAAAGCCAATTCCCGGGATCAGAGTCGTCTATCTTTTTTGCGACGCTCGAACGATACTCCGCCAAGTCCTTATGCCTCAGCGTCACCAGAAATGCAGTGAGTTGACGCCTTTCATCTGATGAAAGGGTTTTGATTTCACTTCGGATCTCTTCAACACTCACGGTGCGATCCTAGACCCGCTGGCGATTTTTGCAATTTCCTTCTTCGGAGCACGATTCTCTCCCCATTTTGGCGGATTGCAATCTCGCCGGGATTTCCCAAACTTGCCGGATGCGCCCATGCCTCGCCCTCATTCTCACCGTGGCCTCACTCGCCGTTTCCGCCAATGCCGGCACCTTCGAAATCAAGGGCCGCGACTACCTCGTCGACGGCAAACCGCTCCAACTTCTCTCCGGCGAGATGCACTACCCGCGCATCCCGCGCGAGTATTGGCAGGACCGGCTGAAAAAGGCGAAGGCGATGGGTCTCAACACGATCTGCACCTATCTCTTCTGGAACGTTCATGAACCTCAGCCGGGGAAGTGGGATTTTTCCGGAAATGCGGATTTCGTGGAATTCATCAGGGCCTGTCAGGCGGAAGGTCTCTACGTTCTGGTCCGCCCGGGACCGTACGTTTGCACCGAGTGGGAATTCGGCGGCTACCCGGGCTGGATCGTGGCGGATCCCAAAACCGTCGTCCGCAGCACGGACCCGAAGTTCCTCAAACCCGCCATGGCGTACCTGGAAAAAGTTTCCGCCATGCTCAAGCCGCTTCAGATCGAGAACGGCGGCCCCGTGCTGATGATCCAGGTGGAGAACGAATACGGTTCCTACGGCGACGATCAAAAATTCCTCCAGGCTCACGTGGATGCCATCCGCAAGGGAGGCTTCACCGGCACCCTTTTCACCGCCGACCCGCCCCCGGCCCTGAAAAACGGCACGCTTCCGGGCATCACCGCGACGGTGAATTTCGGCGGAGACGCCCGGGACGCCTTCAAGAAATACGAGGAACTCCGGCCCGGCCAGGCCCGGATGATCGGGGAATTCTGGGTCGGATGGTTCGACCACTGGGGCGCGCCGCACGCCAGCACCGACGCAAAGTCCAAGGCCGCCGAGTTCGACTGGACGCTTTCCGAAGGCATCTCCGCGAACATCTACATGTTCCACGGCGGCACGAACTGGGGCTTTTACGCCGGAGCGAACTGGAACGGTGGGCGCTACGAACCGGACACCACCTCTTATGACTACTCCGCCCTGCTTGATGAGGCGGGCCGTCCGACGGACAAGTTTTTCGCGTTCAAGGAAGTCATTCAAAAACGCGTCCCCTCCGCCACCTTCGGTCCCATGCCGGAGCCGCAGCCGATCATTTCCATCCCGGAAATCAAGCTGACGGCGGCGGCCACTCTTTTCGATGCCCTGCCCGAGCCCGTCGTCAGCGAGCAACCCCAGACGATGGAAGCGCTCGGCCAGAACTTCGGCCACGTCCTTTACACAACGAAGGTGAAGGGTCCGTTCCGCGGCCAGTTCTCCGTGCCACTCGTCCGCGACCGCGCCATTCTTTTTGTCGATGGCAAGCGCCAAGGCGTGCCGCTGGACCGCCGGGTGAAACGGTTTTCCAGCGAGATCGAAATCCCCGCGGGCGAGCACACGCTCGGACTGCTGGTGGAAAACATGGGCCGCATCAATTTCTCCAAGGAGATGGTTGGCGAACGCAAGGGCCTCGTCGGCCCGGTGAAACTCGGTGACAAAACTCTGGCAGGCTGGAACCACTATTCCATCCCGCTCGATTCGGAATGGCTTGGAGAACAAAAATCCATCACCGGAGATCCCGCTGCCACGGGAAAACTCGCGGAGCCGGTCATCTACCGGGGGAGTTTCAACGTCGACCATCTCGGCGACACCTGGCTGGACATGTCGAAATACGGCAAGGGCATGGTCTGGGTGAACGGCCGCAACCTCGGCCGCTATTGGCAGGTCGGCGCGCAACAGGGACTCTTCCTGCCCGGCTGTTGGCTGAAGCAGGGCGGAAATGAAATCGTCGTTCTCGAAACCGATCTTTCCGAGGTTCCCCTCACCCTCAGCGGCGTGCCGAATCCCGTCTGGCAGCTCAATGTCGAGACCGCCCGCCTGTCCCGCAAGCCCGGCCAGGAATTGAAAACAGCCGGTCTCAAGCCCGCGCATGAAAGCGAATTCCCGCAAGGTACGACGTGGCAGGACGTGAAATTCTCCAAACCCGTCACGGGGCGCTACTTCGCCCTGGAGTCGCTGGACGCCCATGATGGGAAAAACTACGCAGCCATCACCGAGCTTCTCGTCACCGACAAGGACGGCAGGGACATCCCGCGCGAGCAGGTCCACGTGGACTACGCCGACAGCGAGGAACTCACCGGGGACGACGGAGCCGCCACCAACATCATCGACAACCAACCGACCACCTTCTGGCACACCGCCTGGAAAGGGTCAGGTCCCGCACATCCGCACCAGGTCGTGCTCGACCTCGGCAGCGTGCAGACCGTCACCGGCTTCCGCTACCTCCCCCGCCCCGGAAAGGGAGCGGAAGGCGGACGGATCAAGGGGTATCGGGTGTTTGTTTCGGAAGAGAAGTTTCCGGGGCTGTGAGGATGGGGTGGGAGATGTGGTGTGACGAACCGACGCGACGACTCTTCCCACGAACCGGCAGGGTACTGCCGTATTCGCAAACACACGGAATCCCTTCTTCATCCCGGAGGGGATTCCAGCCATTTGCACTGGTTCGAGCCAGGTGATGCCGACCCTGGCCTGACATCTGCCATCCCCTTCCAGGAACAAAGGAAATTGCTCTCATTTTAAGCATTCGCCTTCCCGAAAATCCCGGTTAGGATCGGGCACCATGACCCCAGCACTCGGATACGCCAGCACCTCTGCCATTTCCCGCCTCGCTCCTCTGAATTTCGAACGCCGTGACCCGAAGGCCACGGACGTCGCCATTGAAATCCTTTTCTGTGGTGTCTGCCACTCGGACCTCCACACGGTGCGCGACGAATGGGGCGGCTGCGTCTACCCCTGCATCCCCGGCCATGAAATCGTCGGGCGCGTGACGAAGGTCGGCGCGGACGTGACGAAGTTCAAGGTGGGCGACCTCGCCGCCGTCGGGTGCATGGTGGACTCCTGCCACGATTGTCCGGCCTGCAAGGAGGACCTGGAGCAATTCTGCCAGAACGGCGCGACCTTCACTTACAACAGCCCGGACAAACACACCCACGGCGTCACCTACGGCGGATACTCCGACAGCATCGTCGTCGACGAGTCCTTCACGCTCCGCGTTCCGGAGAATCTGGATCTGGCCGCCACCGCGCCGCTGCTTTGCGCGGGGATCACCACCTATTCCCCCATCAAGCGCTGGGGCATCAAGCCGGGCGACAAGGTCGGCGTCGTCGGCCTCGGCGGTCTCGGCCACATGGCGTTGAAATTCGCCCATGCCTTCGGTGCCAAGGTGGTTCTCTTCACCACCTCCCCCGGCAAGACGGAGGACGCGAAACGTCTCGGTGCGGACGAGGTGATCATTTCGAAAAACATCGATGAGATGAACGCCCACGCCGGGACCTTCGACTTCATCATCGACGCCGTCTCCGCCGAGCACGACATCAACATCTACCTCAATCTCCTCAAGCGCGATGGCACGCTCACCCTCGTGGGCGCTCCGGAAAAGCCGCTGCCGGTTTCCTCGTTCGGACTCATCTTCGGTCGGAAAATCCTCACCGGCTCGCTCATCGGAGGCATCGCCGAGACTCAGGAGATGCTAGATTTCTGCAGCGAGCACAACATCGTCTCCGACATCGAGCTCATCGACATCCAGGACGTCAACGAGGCTTACGAGCGCCTGCTGAAGAGCGACGTGAAATACCGCTTCGTGATCGACATGAAGTCGCTGAAAAAGTGAACGCTTCCATGGGTCGCGGCAGGGATGCCGCGACCCGTCAAAATCCCTTGAAGGACATGAACGATCTCCGGCGGTGCGCCGAATCCCTCGGCATCGGGAACATCCGGCGTCACATCTTCCTCTGCGCGGACCAGACGGAGGCGAAGTGCTGCGCGAAGGAGGATGGCCTTGTTTCCTGGGAGTTTTTGAAAAAACGCCTGAAGGAACTGGGACTGGCGGGTGGCGCGGAATCGCTGGTTTTCAGAACCAAGGCGAACTGCCTGCGCGCCTGCCTGCACGGTCCCATCGCCGTCGTTTATCCGGAGGGGGTGTGGTATCACTCCTGCACGCCGGAGGTGCTGGAACGCATCATCCAGCGGCACCTGATCGGCGGAGAAATCGTCAGCGAGTATGCCTTTGCGGAGAATCCGCTGGGGCAGCCAGGGAAATGATTTCCCCTCTGGTTTCGTTACGGCGACAGATGACACGTTTTCCAGATTCTCCGTGGCCGACGGAAAAGGCGGGCTCCGACAGTGGGTCCGCTTCTCCCGCTCCTGCCAATTTCGCTTTAGCCCCGAGGGGTTCCATGATGGATTCGAGCGCCAGTACATGACCGCCGCACTTGAAACACTGTTGCTCGCCTTTTCCTCCGGGGACGCGCCCGCCATCCCGCCACGGGCGCTCTTCATCGGGGCGGAGCCGCATCCGGCGCTGAAGGAATGGCCGGACATCACCGGATGGCAACCGCTCAAACCACTGGCCACCGCATGGGAAAAGGCCGGCTTCACACGTGCCGAAGATCCGCCTGAGGAAAAATTCCCCCTCGTCATGGTCCTGCCGGGCAAGTCACGGGACGAGACGCTGCTGTGGTTCGCCCATGCCCGCGACCGCCTGGCTCCGGGCGGCACGCTGTTGGTTTCGATGCCGAACACCGCAGGAGCGAGCCGTTTTGAAAAGGAACTCACCAAGGCCACCGGCGGCATCACCTCACTGCAGAAGCACAAATGCCGCGCCTTCCACGCCACGGAGGACGGCACCTGGGATGAAGCGGTTTTCAACGAATGGCGCGCTCTGTCCGAGCCTCGTGAGGTTTCCGGATTCACCGTCGTGCCCGGAATTTTCAGCAGCGACCACATCGATCCCGGTTCGCAGCTTCTGGCCGACCACCTCCCCGCCCACCTGCGGGGCAAGGTGGCGGATCTCGGCGCGGGCTGGGGATTTCTCTCGGATGCCGTCTTGAAACGTTGCCCGAAGATCGAGCGGCTGGATCTCTATGAGGCGGACGCCCGAGCTCTGGACTGCGCGCGCATCAACCTGTCCCACCATCGCGAGCCTGTGGCCAAGCTGAGTTCACCTCCCTGTCAGGCGGAGGAGGAAGAGAAAATCCATTTCCATTGGCACGATGTCACCATCGGCCTGCCGGACACCTATGATGTGATCATCATGAATCCTCCTTTCCACACCGGCCAGTCCACCGATGTCGATCTCGGCCGCGCGTTCCTCCGTACCGCCACCGCGTCGCTCAGGCGTGGAGGCAGGCTGCTCCTCGTCGCCAACCGCCAGCTCCCCTACGAAGCGGCCTTGGAGGTCAACGGTCTCGCCTGGCGCAAGATCGCCGAGGATAAAATCTACAAAATCCTGTTCGCGGAAAAGAGATAGGCTCAAGACGACAAGACATAAGACTTAAGAAAAGACCGCCACTCCGCTCTGCATCTCTTGTATCTTTCCATCTCAAGTCTTACGTCTTGCCGTCTTAAGTCTCTATGAAACTCGTCAAACTCCTCGCCAATCTCGGCTACGGCTCGCGCAAAGAAGTCCAGCGCCTCATCAAATCCGGTGCCGTCACCGACGATGAAGGGAACGCACTGGCGGAAAACGACCTGCCACCTCACGAGAGCATCCTCTTCCGTGGCGAGGAACTGGACCCGCCCGCGCCGCTGGTCATCATGCTGAACAAACCGGACGGCTACACATGCAGCAGCGACGACCCGGGCAGCACGATCTATGATCTGCTTCCCGAACGCTTCGCCCACCGCAACCCGGGCCTCAACCCCATCGGCCGGCTGGACAAAGACACCACCGGTTTCCTGCTGATGACGGATGACGGTAAATTGCTCCACAAGATCATCCACCCCAAGTCCGGTTGCTGGAAAGTCTATCACGTCACGCTCGACCGTCCGCTGGAGGGTCATGAGACGGACCTTTTCTCTTCCGGCACATTGATGCTCAACAGCGAGAGCAAACCGCTCCTGCCCGCCAAGCTCGAAGTGCTGGGCGACAAGGAAGCGCTCATCACCCTGCACGAGGGCCGCTACCACCAGGTCCGCCGGATGTTCGCCGCCGCGGGAAACCACGTGCTGGAACTCAAGCGCATCTCCATCGGAGGGCTGAAAATGCCGGATGATCTGGAAGAGGGCGACTGGCGGGCGCTTGATGCGGATGAATTGGCGGCCGTTTTCCCGGCAACGCGCAATTGACCGCTAATCGCGCAATTGACCGCTAATCCGGCGCAACCAGCCGTTAGCCGCCTCTCCCGGACTCCGGCATGGTCTTCGGCGTCATGCAACGCCGTATCCTCTCCATTCTTCTCGCCAGTGCCACCCTCGCGCTCGCCGCTCCACCTGAACAAGATCGTCAGGCTATTTTGAAAATGGCGGGAAACTTCAAGGTCACCTTCGACTTTGAGGAAACCTACCCCATCGCTCCGGACTACAAGCCGCTCAGCAAGAAGTATCACGAGGAAGCCGTCGAGGTGGTTGCCGTGGCGGAAGACACGCCGGAGCGCATCACGCTCCAGCACCTGCTGGTGGTCGGCACCGCCGAGAAGTCCCGCGTCATCAAGCACTGGGCCCAGATCTGGACCTGGCAGGACACCCGCATCCTCGACTACGCCGGCAGCGAAGGAGTGGACGCATGGGAACGCGATACCGTCACCCCGGAACAGGCCGCGGGCAAATGGTCGCAACTCGTCACCAGCGTGGACGACACCCCGCGCTACGAAAGCCTCGGCAAGTGGACACATGAGTTCGGCGAATCCTCATGGATCAGCGAGCCCACCCGCCGCCCGCTGCCACGCCGCGAGTACGAAGCCCGCGACGACTATGATTATCTGATCGTCCTCAACCGGCACACCCTCACCCCCACCGGCTGGGTCCACGCCCAGGACAACCAGAAGGTGGTGGACCGCGACGGCAAGAAATTCGTCCTCTCCCGCGAAACCGGCTTGAACCAGTACAACCACACCGATGACGCGCTCGCCGCGAAAGGTAGCGACTGGTGGAAGGAAAATTCAACCGTCTGGAACTCGATCCGCAACTTCTGGATCGATGCCGGCCAAAAGGACGGCGCGAAATTCACCTACCTCACCACCACCGGCGGCGTCGGCCTGAGCAAGAAGTTCAACGAGCTGGAAAAGGAAAAACCCGCTCCGGACGCCATCGTCCAGGCCCTGACCCCCTACCTCTCCTCAGCACAATAATTTCCAATAGATAGAACAGTAACATGAAATCACTCGCTCTCCTCCTCGCCCTTTCCGCCCCCGCGTTCGCCGCCGTCACCTACACCCTGCCGGGAACAACCGAAAGCGGCACATGGACGTTCAATCGCACCAATTATCCGGTCGCCACCTATAACGGCGAATTTCCAAATGCCGCGAATCCATGGGGTGCCCCCGCAGCGGTCAGCAGCGGATCTTCCAGCGCGCTCCTCAACAAGGTGAGCGGCAGCAGCGCCTACATGGCTTCCGGCGGATTCATGTACACCGCCGGGACTTCATCCAGCTTCACCCTTTCCGACAGCAGCCCGCTCGCCTCCCTGGCAACCATCGTTTTCCAAGGCAAGATCAGCGATGATTTCTCGGGGGCTCCGACTTTCAGCTACAACGGCGGAACCCAGGCTCTCGCGGCCGATTTCACCACCGTCTGGACAGCCGCCGGATATCCCGACCGTGCGTGGCAATGGGATCTCACCGGCATCTCCGTCCCGATCACCAGTTACGAAATCAACTTCACCGGCCACTTCGCGGCCAATTCGTTCACCCTGGATGCCAGCGACACCTTCGCCCAAGTCATCCCGGAGCCCACCTCGGCATTGTTGGGATTCGCTGCCCTGAGCTTCACCTGTATCCGCCGTCGTCGTGCATAAATCGTTTTTGTCCGCACGCGTGAGCGTGCTCCTGCTGCTCGGTGCCACCGGCCTCACGGCCGCTGGCACCGGGCCTTTCTCCTCCCAGGCGCAGTCCCCCACGGCCGACCTCTGGATGTATCCGAATGCCAACAATTTGGGCGGCGGAGGCACGGCATCCACGTTCACCGCGTTGCCGACCGTCTATAGTCCGCCGGAGGAAGACCGTCTCGCGCAATTCGTCGTCCGGTTCAACACGGTGGCGGCGGGCATCCCCGCCGGACTGGGAGTCGACAATTATGATGTCTCCCGGATCGCCTTGACCTGCATTCTCACGGCAGGGGGAATCCGCTACGACGCCACGGAAGACCCGCGCTCGTCTTACGGACCAGGATCGACAGCGGACCCCGACGCGGGTCGTCCTCTGGAAGTCTATGGCACCGGTTTCCGGAACAATTTCACCGCTGCGACGTTCACTGAAAGCTCTGCTTTCGGTCCCAAGACGGCCGGCGGACGGAACGCCTACGCCATGAGCTACACCCCCGCCGGAGTGGCGCGGGATGTCAGTAACAACGTGACCGGTGGTTTCGATTCGATGCCTTGGGCGATCGGTAAAATCCAGACCCGGCCATTCAATGGCGGGGCATGGACGCAGCTCGCTCCCGGTGCGATGGTCCCGGATGATCCGAATCTGCTGATCGCCGCGGTATTCGAACTGAACACCACCCTGCCCGGAGTCGCGAATTATGTGAAAACATCGCTCAACCAGGGCTACATCTGGCTGACCGTCAGTTCGCTCCATTCCACCGAGCAACAGGCGTTCAGCGGATTTCCCCAGTTCTATACCAAGGAAAACGCGGAACATGCGCTCTTCGGGTTCATGGCTCCCTCCTTGAACGTCACCTATTCCCTGCCCGTCAAGGTGATCACCTTTTCCAGAAACGAAACGGCGCAAACCGCCAGCATCACCTGGAACGGGTCACCCGGCTATAAATACACGGTGGAAAGATCCGAGACGATGGCGGTCGGAAGCTGGACGCCGGTCCATAGCGTCACTCCCACGAGCGCCGGCAACCTGAACTGGTCCGGAAGCAGCCCCTCCCCCAAGTCGTTCTACCGGATATCCCGCATAGTCAAACCATGAAACACCGTTCCCCAGGATTCACACTGGTCGAGCTGCTGGTCACGATCACCGTCACGATCTCATTGGCCGCGCTCGGCATGCTCGGCTACCGCAGCGCGAAGGAGAAAGCCAAGTCCATCGTGGAAATCAACGCCGCGAGAAACCTGATCACGGGCTACCTCGGTTATGCCGCGGACCACAGCAGCCAGGTGATGCCGGGGTTCAAGGCCGACCCGGATGCGATGAACCTGAAGGGAGAGCTGATGGCTTTCCCGATGAACGCCCGTTATCCCTACCGGCTGATGGCGAACGTGCCGGCGATTGACGGCATCATCTTCTACAATGGTAACGAGGGGCTCCTGCACAAGGAGAACAACGATTACGAGATCAGCCTCAGGCCGAACCTCGGCATCAATGCAGAACTGGTGGGCGGCAATTTCGGCTCGGCGTCCGCCTTGCTGAACGCCGCGCAGACCCGGCTCGTCTCGGTCTATGGAAAATATTACCTCTCGCATCTTTCCGAAGCGGACGATCCCAGCAAATTGATCGTTTTCGCATCCTCCCGCTATACGAAGGACGAACCGGGTTATTTCGAAATCAAGCCGCCCAACATGACCGCCAATGTCTGGAGCAGCGATAAATTCGAGAAGGAAGGAACAGCCTCCAAGCACGGCTATGTTGACTTCCGCTGGAGCGGAAAGGCGGTCTGCGCGATGTTGGGCGGAAATGTCGAGCTGCTGGATGAGGAACAGATGCGGGACATGCGCCGCTGGTCCATCCAGGCGTGCCGCGCGAACGACGAGGATTTCCGGATCAGCAGGCAATAGATGCTGTTCCGGAGACGGTCACTCCGCCGCGACTTCGGCGGCGGGGGTTTCCCGTTCCGGTGTTTCGGTGGGATCCCCCCAGCTCCGCCAGCCTTCCCTGAGCTCGAGGGCCATCCACTTCGCGAGCATCGGGAAAAACGTCAGCATGTTTCCGCGGTTCAGCTTGAAGCCGGGGATGAGGCAGCGGTTCAGCCTGTTGCTTTTCCCCAGCCTGCCCTCCTTGCGGCGGCGGCGGGCGATCTGGGCGAAGCGCCGGTTGTAGGTGCCCATCAAAGCAGCGAAGAGCTTTCCACTCGGCGGGGAAAACGGAGGGAAATGAAGCGCCGTCTCCCCCATGTTGAACGGCACCTCGACGACTCCCCAATAGTAAAGTCCGAGGTCCATCTGGAAGGCGAGGCTCATGAGGTCGTATTCCCCCATGTACTCATATTTGTCCTTGTAGAGCGAGGTGAACCAACGGCGGTGGCTGATGGCGAAATCACGGTTGTATTTTTCATAGGTCGCCGGGGTGTTCAGCCCCTTGCGCTGTTGCGTGATGAGGTTCGCGGCGCTGCTGGTGGTGAATGAAATCCAGTCCATGCCAGGGCTGTAGAAGGGATCCATGAACGCGGCGGCGTCCCCCACCAGCACGAAACCATCCCCGGCGAAGGTGGTGCTGTAGTAGGCGAGGTTTTTCCGCCAGAGCTGGTCGTCCTCGTGATAGGTCGCGTCCTGGATCATCTCCCTGCCCACGGGATGCTCCATGAGAAACGCCTTCACGCGCTCGCCGATGCTGCCGCCGTCTTTCGGGAAATCCACCAGCCGTTGGTCGAACACCACCCCCACGCTCACGTCCCCACCCTTGAGCGGAATCCACCAGCTCCACCAGCCGTCGCCGATGACGTGGTTCGTCGCGGTGTTCCGGGTGCCGTAGACGGCCTTGGACCATTCCGGAAATTTCAACGCCAGCTCACGGCTGTCCCAGTCCTTCACCCCTGTCCACCGGGACCACGCGGCGGCGGTGGGGTGCTCGGTGTTCGACTTCCACCAGCCTTCCTTGCGCGCGAGCATGGCCGCGAGGCCCGACGCGTCCACGATCCAGCGGGCGGTGGCGGTCTGGCGTTTGTCACCATGGCGGATTTCCATTGTCTGATCGCCGCCCGGGTTGAGCTGGATTTTTGAAACGGTGGCCGGGCGCAGGATCATGGCACCCGCCTCCCCCGCGCGACGCAGGACCTCCTCGTCGAAGGCGGCCCGGTCCAACTGGAAGGAAGGAATGCGGGACAGGTATTTCGCCCCCAGCTCGCTGGCCTCGCCGAGAGACTTCACGTCATCATTCCTGAACCAGAAACGCAGCCCCTGTTTCACGAGATGTTTCTCATTCAGATAGGAAGTCATGCCCAGCACGCGGCACATGAAATAACCGCTGATCTCCACCGTCGCCTCGCCGACACGGCGCGAAAGGCGCTCGGTTTTTTCAACGATGAGCACCCGGATTCCCGGATTCTGCCGCATGAGCAGGGTCGCGGTGGCCGCCCCTGAGAGAGCCCCACCGATCACGACGACATCATAACTCGCGGACTCCGGGAAATCTTCGGTATTCATTGTCACGATCCTTCGCTTGATCGGGAGGAAATGCAACTCCGGGAGTCAAACAAGCGGTTGCGCGGAAATCAGGATTCCTCCACATTCCCGCCACATGCCCGCACCCGCCACCTCCGACACTCACTGGGACGTCATCATCATCGGCGGAGGTCCTGCGGGATCGACCGCCGCGACGACGCTCGCACAGGCGGGGAGACGGGTGCTGGTGTTGGAAAAAGCGAAATTCCCCCGGTTCCATATCGGCGAATCATTGTTGCCCTACAACCGCCGGATCTTCGATGACCTCGGGGTCTGGGAAAAAATCGCGGCGGAAGGCTTCACGAAAAAACGCGCCGCGCAATTCGTCATGGGAAACGGCTCGCGTGCCAACCGGCTGGATTTCTCGAAGGGCGCTTTCACCAAATATCCCGAGGCGGTGCAGGTCGAGCGCTCCAGGTTCGACGACATCCTGCTCCATCACTCGCGCGAGAATGGTGCCGAAGTCCGCGAGGAAAGCACCGTGCTGGAACACCGCGTGGAGGCCGGCAGGGTCGTCATCCGCTACCGCGCGGCGGATGGAGCCGAGCAGGAGATCACCGCTCCCTATCTGATCGATGCGAGCGGACTGCACAATTTCACCGCGAACCGTGAGAAGCTGCGCGAATATTATCCAGGCCACAAGAAGATCGCGATTTTCAGCCACTTCTCGGGAATTGACATGCCGACAGGCGAGGAAGAGGGGGACATCCTCATCATCCGCCGCGAGAAATCGTGGTGCTGGATGATTCCCCTTGCCCCGGACAAGACCAGTGTCGGCCTCGTGATCGATGCGGCGGATTTCAAGGCGCTCGGGAAAAAACCGCAGCAGGTGTTCGACGAGGCGGTGGCGGACACCCCGGTCATCCGCAAGCGTTTCCGGAACGCGGAAATGAAGGAGGAACTCCATGTCATCGTGGATTTCTCCTATAAAAACCACACGCTCGTCTCTCCCCGGGTGGTCCGCGTGGGCGATTCATCGGGTTTCATCGACCCCATGTTTTCAAGCGGAGTGCTCCTGGCGATGACCAGCGGCCAACAGGGAGCGCAAGTCATCCACGAGGCGCTGGAGACGGGAAACGCCCTGACCGCCGGGATGAAGCGCTACGAGAAGGACAACCGCAAGCGCATCGCGATCTACTGGGAGTTCATTGAAAATTTCTACAAAAACCACTTCGCGCAGATCTTTTTCCAACCCTACAACCGCTGGGGCATGGTGTGCTCGATCAATGCGATCCTCGCGGGCTGCACCTCGCCGCCATTCGCCGTCCGGTGGCGGCTGCGGGTGTTCTTCCTCCTCGCATGGCTGAACAAGCACGTGCCGGTGGCGAAGCGGATCAAGATCAGTTAGACCACACCACGTTTTCCCTTGAAAGCCCGGGCGGGAAAGACAACTTGGGTGGATGAATCCAAGCCCGCGTTTTTCGTTCCTCACCCTTGTCTCGGCGCTCGCATTTCCGACCGCCTCCACCTTCGCCGAAGTACCGGCCGCGAAGACCCCTCTTTTCAACGGCAAGGACACCTCCGGCTGGGTCTCCCACCTGAAAGGTGACGCGCCCGCGGACCAGACATGGTCGGTCAAGGACGGGCTGCTCGTCTGCACCGGCTCCCCCGCCGGATTCCTCCGGACCGAGAAAAGCTACGAGCAATACAAGTTCACCGTGGAGTGGCGTTTCACGAAACCCGGCAACACGGGTGTCGTCGTCCACATGACTCCGCCGGACGCTGTCTGGCCGAAGAGCATCGAGTGCCAGGGCATGAACAAAAGCCAGGGTGATTTCTACCTCTGGTCCGGCGCCACCGCGAACAACACCACGCCGCTCACCGGCAAGAATGGCGAGATCCGGGGTTACCGCATCGGACGCGCCGGAGAGGACGCGGAAAAACCCGCCGGCGAGTGGAACACCTTCACCGTGATCTGCGACAAGGACGCGGTGACCATCCTCGTCAACGACAAGGAAGTGAACAAGCTCACCGGCGCGAACATTTCATCCGGCTTCATCGGCCTGCAATCGGAAGGTGGCGCGTTCGAGGTGAAGCAGGCTGTCATCGAGCCGTTGTGAAGCCTCAGGCGGGAGGAGACTTCCAGATCAACCGCACCGCGTCCAGACGGACGCGGGCGTTCCCGATCACGTCCGCCAGTTCGGCTTCCCTCGCTTCCAATGCGGCGATTTCCTCCGGGCGGATGTGATCATTCACTTCCGCCAGATCACGGAGACGGGCGATCTCCGCAGCCATTTCCGACCGCATGCCCAGAAGGGCCTCGGCGACGATGGCATGGCTTTTCGTGGTCCCCAGATCACGCGCATGATCCAGCATGGCCGGAAGGAAGTGCCGTTTCACCTTGTCATTCCTCAGCAGGGCGGCGGCATCGCCTTTGCGGAGTGGCGGTTTTCCGAATGCCGGGTTGTCCGAGTGATCCGTGCCCTTGTGATCCACCATCACACGGAGAGGGGTCTGCGGAAGGAACCGCTCCACATGGAGGCGCGCCGGGGCCACGCACTCGACGACGAGCCACGCTTCCAACAGGATGATCTTTTCTCCCACGGAATCCCACACGCCGAAGCTGGCATTCCCGGCCTCCGATCCCAGCATGAGGTCCAGCGCGCCACGGACCATCGGGTGATCCCAGGTGAGGAACGCCTCCTGCTCACGCTCCAGCGCGCGTTGGCGGTCCAACGTCACGCTCAGCCCCTCGGCCGGCAGCGCGGGGAAGGCGTCGGACTTCAGATTGCCCGGCAGCAGGAAATAACGGCGTCTGCCCAGTTCCTCGATGTGCAGTCCCGAATGCTCGAACAACCGCATCAGGAAATCCTCGAAATCCTCGTCCTCGTCCCACCCGCGGATCTTCTCCACCAGCCACGCGGATCTGGCGGGGCGATGTGAACTCCGCTCCAGCAGACGATCCTGCCCGCGCGCGAGGCGTTCGGAAATCCGTTTCCGGCAATCAAGCGTCCTGCGGATCAGTTCGTCGATCCCCTCACGCTCGCCGATGGCTTCTTCCAAATCAAAACGCAATTCACTCTGGATTTCCGCCGCACCGGGCGGGCTCGCGCGGAAAGCATCCAGACCTTCCTCCAGCCAACGCATGCGGATTTCCTCATCCGTGCCGGGCAGGCAAGGCACGTGCACCTGGATCGTGCCTTTCTGGCCAATGCGGTCGAGCCTCCCGATCCGCTGCTCCAACAAATCCACGTCCTCCGGCAGGTCGTATAAAACAAGATGTCGCGCGAACTGGAAGTTCCGTCCCTCGCTGCCGATCTCGGAACAGACGAGAACGCGGGCACCTTCCTCCTCGGCGAAAAACGCGGCGTTCCGGTCGCGCTGGAGCAGCGTGAGGTCCTCGTGGAAAAGCACGCCTTTCACCCCCGTGGCGGAGGTGATTTCCTCCAGCACCTCTTCCGCCAGTTCGCGGGTCCGGGTGATGACGAGGATTTTTTCCTCCGCGAGCGTGCCTAACAATCCGGCCAGCCATTTCAACTTGTCCTCCACCCGCGCGATGCGTGGCTCGCGCGTCGGGAAGCCACCGAGCTTGGCACGGGTGTTGCGGAACATCACCCGACCGACACCGAAACCATCCAGCAGGTCCGAAATCAAACGCTCGCGCGCCCCCGGTTTCCCGTCCGTATATTCCGCCACCCGTTGTTCCAGCCGTGGCCTGCCGGAAACAAGATCCCGCAAGCGGGAGGCCGGCACCCCGGTCTCTTCCGTCGTGGAGAGCGATTCCACCACCTCCGCAACTTCCTCATAGTGCAGCGTTTCACGCCGATACTGTTCAAGATCGGTGTAGCGGTCCGGATCCAACAACTTCAATCGGGCGAAGTGTCCCTCCGGCCCCAGTTGTTGAGGTGTGGCTGTCAGCAGCAGCAGGCTCTCCGTGGTCTCCGCCAGACCGCGCACCACCTCATACGCCGGCCCGGCGGCCTCGGGTGTCCATTCCAAATGATGCGCCTCATCGACGACCAGCACATCCCACCCGGCTTCGATCGCCTGCGCCGCACGCTGTTCGTTCCCCGACAGAAAATCCACCGCGGCCAGCACCCATTGGCTGTCGAGGAAGGGATTGCATTCCGGGTCCCCATACTCGATCGCCTCGCAGCGCGCCTCGTCAAACAGACTGAAGGAAAGCTGGAAACGCCTCAACAACTCGACGAACCATTGGTGGACCAGAGGCTCCGGGACAAGGACCAGCACCCGCTCGGCCCGCCCTGTCAGAATCAGCCGGTGCAGGATCAGACACGCCTCGATGGTTTTTCCCAACCCCACCTGATCGGCCAGCAGTACACGGGGTTTCGGACGGTTCGCCACCTCATCCGCGATGAACAACTGGTGGGGAATCAGGTCCATGCGGGCACCCGCAAGGCCACGCACGGGCGAGCGGCGCATGTCAGCCCGGCGGCGGAGCGCCTCGCCCCGCAGGTCGAAGTCCGCGGGTTCATCGAGCTTGCCGCCGAAAAGTCGGTCCTGCGGTTTGCTGAAACTGATGGAGTCGGATAAATCCGATTCGCTGATTTCTGAGGAAGCCGTCTCGTAGATGATCAATCCGCCCTGCTCGCGGACGCCGGTGATCTCCACCTCCCCGCCGGAGCGGATCCTGACCTTGTCCCGGGCGGAAAACCGGACGCGCCGCAGCGGCGCGGTATCGGTGGCATAGATACGGGTCTCGCCCGCCGCCGGAAACCGGATTTCCACGCGCCCGTCGCCACTCCCGCGGATGATGCCGAGGCCCAGTTCGGGCTCGCCATCGCTGACCCAGCGCTGCCCTCGCGTCCATGCGTTCCGACTTTTTCCGATCTCCTCCATCTTGCCACAACGAACGGGTTTTATCGGGAAAAGGGAAGTGCAAAGGCGGAACTTGCAACGAACGGCGCCACCGCCTGGAAAGACTTACAAACCAAACCCGGGACCGGTGGTTTTTCATACGGTGGTGTGGTGACCCACCGAACGAAATACCATGGCGATCATTGACACATTCTTGAATCTGATGGTGGAAAGACGGGCGGAAAGGCTGGTGCTTGTTTCGGATCGAACCCCTTTCCTGTTGATGAACGGACAGTCGATCGAGCTTTCCATGCCCCCGCTGCGCGAGGACACGCTGCGACGCATTTCCCAAGAAATGATGGGCGAACAGGGAGGCAACGAGGGAAAATTCCGGGCCGCGAACCTGGCGGAATTCGGTTACCGGATCCAACCGGGAGGTCCGGAATGGAGGATCGATGTCCATACGCTGGGCGATGTGCCGAAGGCGGACCAGCCGGTCGAAGACCCCCTGACCCAAAAGGTGGCGGACTTCGTCCAGCCATCACCCAAAGAAGCAGCCATGCCGGAGGAAACCAACCCTTCGCCGGGCAGGCCGGACCCGGAACTGATCTCCATTCTCCACCAAGCTCTCTCGCAGAACGCCTCGGATCTGTTTCTTTCCTCCGGCAAACCGCCGCGCATCCGCCAGCATGGCGTCATCCGTCCTCTCGATTCGCCGGCACCGGGCCTCCGGCAGATTCTGGCGATGATTCCAGACGAAGAAGCCCGCCGGGAACTCGAGCGGTCCGGCAGTGTCGATTTCGCCGTCCGCTGGGAGATGCCGGACGGCCCCCGCCGCATCCGCATCAACGTTTTCCGGCATCTGGACGGTGTGGCCGCCGCGCTGCGCCCCATCCGCAGGCGGGTGCCACAGATCTCGGAGCTTTCCCTACCGGGTGATTTCCAGCAGCTCGCAACGTTTCCAAACGGCCTCGTGCTGGTGACGGGTGTCGCGGGGGCGGGGAAATCGACCACCCTGGCGGCGTTGGTCGACCACCTCAACCGCACCCGGCCGAGACACGTCATCACGATCGAGGATCCCATCGAATACGAGCATCAGGAAATCCAGTGCATGATCCACCAGCGGCAGGTGGGCGGAAATGTGGAGAGTTTCGCAGCCGGTCTGCGGGCGGCGCTGCGGGAAAGCCCGGATGTGATCCTGCTCGGTGAAATGAGGGATCATGAAACGATTTCCGCCGCTCTCACCGCGGCGGAGACCGGGCATCTCGTTCTTTCCACGCTCCACGCCGGAAGCGCATCGACAGCGGTGAACCGCATCGTCGATGTGTTTCCCGGCCACCAGCAGACCCATATCCGTTCGCAACTGGCACTGTCCCTGCGCGCCGTGGTATCCCAGCGGCTCATTCCCTCCCGCACCGGAGGATTGGTCCCGGCGGTGGAAAAGCTGATGGTCACCCCCGCCGTGGCCAACGGGATCCGGGAAGGTCAGGACCATTTCATGCGCAACGCGATGCTGACCGGAGGCGAGGAGGGAATGGTCACGCTGGAGCGATCTCTCGCGACCCTGGTGCGGGACCGGCTGATTGATCGGGAAACCGCCATCCGCACGGCGGTTGATCCGAAGCTGCTGGCGCACTTGTTGGAATAACCATTCCTTTTCCTGTCCGATTTCCCGGCGGGCGGCTACTCATGATAAAGTGAAAGCCCGAACCGACTCCCAATTGCTGCACGACTACTCCGAACGCCGCTCGGAAGCGGCTTTCGCCGAGCTGGTGAGACGCCACATCGATCTCGTGCATTCCGTGGCACGCCGGTTGGTGAATGATCCGCATCGTGCGCAGGATGTCTCGCAAGGCGTTTTCGTCGCCTTGTCGAAAGACGCGGCACGCCTGATGGATCACCCCACCTTGTCGGGCTGGCTGCATCGGACGACGCGGAACATCGCCTCCCAGACCGTCCGCACGGAGGTGAGGCGGAGCAATCGTGAACATCAGGCCGCCACCATGAACACCTCTTCCGAATCCGAAGCCTCGTGGGAAGCGATCTCTCCTTATCTGGACGCCGCACTGGATGAGCTGAACGCTTCAGACCGCGACGCCGTTCTGCTGCGTTATTTTGAAAACAAGCCCGCACAGGAAATGGCGGCGATCCTTGGCACCAGCCCGGAAGCTGCCCAGAAACGGGTGAACCGCGCTGTCGGACGACTGCGGGAAAATCTCGCCAAACGCGGGATCACCGCCGGAACCGCAGGACTGGCGGGGGTTATCTCCGCCAATGCGGTGCAAGTCGCGCCGGCGGGCTCGGCGGCGGGCTGCACCATGGCGGCGCTCGGCGGAACTTCCGCCACCGTCATCACCCGGGTTCTTACCATGACAAACCTGAGAAAATGCCTGATTCCCGGGACCATCGCGGCCATCACCGGAACGGTGATTTATTTGGCGGCCGGTTCTGCAAACCCACCAGGGAATGAGGGCGCATCCCCGACCGCTCCTCCCGCCGGAAAAACAAAAATCGCGAGATCCGGTTCCGGAAATTCGCTGATTGAGGAAAGAAAACGCGTGAGGGCGGAAAAACCACCGGCCGAACGGGAGGATATCGCGAAGATTCCCTGGCCGGAAGTGGTGATGAATTTTCCTCCCGTCGCCGCGGATCCTGCCGAAGATGACGTCCGGTTAGCCTTCGATCTCTATCAGATCATCCGTCGGCAGCCCGCGGAATTGTCCCGGCTGGGCGGCTCCGGCGGACGGATGATCGAGATCGAAGTGCGGGAGGTCACCAGCTCCTGGTCCTCGACTGTCACCCTGCAAAGCGTGGGAGGAAGGATCCTTGCGGATCATGATGGAAAACCCCAGATCGAAAACTGGGGGCGCGGCGGCGGCGGTCATTGGAGTCGTCAGCTCTATCGATACGTGGCAGGCGAGTATAAGCTCGTGCGCATTGACAAGTTTCTGGAATGGATTGAACCCGGCATTGAAAACAATCCGGTCACCGAACCGCCCTTCCTACCCCATGGAGAAGGCGACGATAGGGGCAAGGTGCTCCATTTTGTCGAAACACGGATACCGAAGCCATGAAGGCGCCGAACGGCGCCCATGACTTCCAAACGGCCGCTGCCTTCAGCGCGCCGCCACGAGGTCGTATCCGCGCCAGTCACCGATGGTGATGTCCGCGAATTCGCCGACGGGGATGCTTTCGTCCACCATCACGGAGCCGTCGATTTCCGGGGCGTCCCACTGGGTGCGGCCGACGCCGGGTTGTTCGACGAGGACGCGGACGGCCTTGCCGACCTGCGCCTGGTTCGTCTCGCCGGCGATCTTCTGAAGCTCGGCCATGGCGCGGGACCAGCGGCTCTTGCGGGTGGCGTGGTGGATGTGGCCGTCGAATTTCTCGGCGCGGGTGCCTTCTTCCTTGGAGTAGGAGAACACGCCCGCACGTTCGAAGCGGAACTCGCGGATGAATTCCAGCAGTTCCTGGAAGTCCTCCTCGGTCTCACCGGGGAAGCCGACGATGAAGGTGGTGCGGATGCCGAGACCGGGAATCCCGGCGCGCATGCGGCGCAGCAGGTCGCGGATGTAGTCACCGGTGGTCACGCGCTTCATGGCGGTGAGCATGCGGTCGGAAATGTGCTGGAGCGGGATGTCCACATACTTCGCCACCTTGTCGCACTCGGCGATGGTCTGGATGAGTTCGTCCGACCAATGCGCCGGGTGGGTGTAGAGAAGACGGACCCAGAAGTCTCCCTCGATCTTGTTGATCTCGCGGAGCAGGGTGGCGAGCGATTCGCCCCGGGTGGAATCGACGGGGGAGCTCGGCGTCGGGCGCTTGCCCTCCCACTGGTCCATGCCGAAGTAGGTGGTGTCCTGGGAAATGAGGTTGATTTCCTTCACGCCGGATTTCACCAGCGCCTCGACTTCCTTCACCACGGACTCCTGGGTGCGCGAGCGGTGCTGGCCACGGATCTTCGGGATGATGCAGAAGGTGCAGGTGTGGTTGCAGCCCTCGGCGATCTTCACGTAGGCGAAATGGTCCGGAGTGAGACGCATGCGCGGCGTCGAATAGTCCGGCACATACTGGGGCTTGAGGGTGACGAAGTCGCGCGGATCCTCGGTGGCGGAGGGACCTTCGGTCTTCTGGACCTCGGCGTCGTTTTTCTTACCGAGGAGATTCTCGATGATCGGCGCGACCTTGGTGATCTGGTCGAGGCCGATGAACGCATCCACCTCGGGCATGATGCCTGGCAGGTCCTTGGCGAACCGCTGGGACAGGCAACCGGCGACGATGATTTTCTGGCGGGCGCGGTCCGGATCTTCCGAGCGGTCCTTCACCGCGCCAAAAATGGTGTCGATGGACTCCTGCTTGGCCATGTCGATGAACGAGCAGGTGTTGACGATGATCACATCCGCCAGTTCGGCATCCGGAGTGAGCGACATGCCTGCCTGCGCGAGGTGGCCGATCATGACTTCCGAGTCGATGAGGTTTTTCGCGCAGCCGAGTGAGATGAGACCTACGGTGGTGGACATGGTGGGGAAAACGTTGGGAGTGACTGGTTACAGGGTATTCCGCCGGGGATTTGCAACCAAATAACTCTTTATTGGAAATCCGGCCCGGGCTGGCGGGAAAGGCCACCCGGGCAAATCTCCCGAAGGAAACCGTCGCAACCGACGTGTATGACAGGGATTCCGACGGGGCGATCCGCCGGCCATCTCTGACGAATTCAGTATGGCGGAGGCAGGATCAGTTCGTCGCCCAACTGGGGTTTGACCGTGCCGAAGCTGGCCATCGGGTTGGCGATGCCGCCGTCGGGAGTGACGTCCGAAACCTTGAGCTGGCCGAGGATGCCGGTCTTGCGGCGGATGGCGAGGATGGTGCCGACCTGGACTTGTTCCGGCATTTCGATGGAAAAGGTGACGAAACCTCCGGTGGCGGGATCTTCGATGTATTCGGCGACCTTCCCGATGAGAAGGGCCTCGGAAATCATCCGGGCGCGGCGGAGTTCCACATCCGTGCTTTCGAGTTTTTTCTGGTCGGCGAGAAGCTCCTCCTGGTCATCGACGAGCTTGTCACGTTCCGCTTTTTCCTTTTCGAGTTCGAGCAACGCCTGCTTGCCCTTCTCCATCTGGGCTTTCATCAGCTCGATTTCCGCGGCATTGGATGATGGGGTGGCGGCCTGCCCTTGGAGCTGCTGCATCTGCTTCTCCAGCGCGAGCTTGTCCTGCTCGGCGCGGAGTTCCTTGATCTGGTTCTCCAGACGGGCGAGTTCGTCCGCCGGGGTGTTTTTGACGCCATTGGTCATCCCCTGCCACGAGACGGCAAGTGCCCCGAGAAGGAGCGCGATGGTTGCGCCAAGGAGTAATTTCATCGTGTCCATGGGCGGACGTTGGCTGGCCGGCGGGCGGATGTCAACGTGTTGAGAGGCCGGGTTTGATTCCATGTCGGGCGTCGTGTTCATTTTCCGCGCTGGCGTTCCTGGCGCTCCGCAAGCCGTTGTCGGACCGCATCGGGCACCTCGTTCGCCGCCATCCAGGCGTTCGCCGCGGTGGCATCCCGCTCGAGCCAGTTTCCGAGAGTGCGGCGGTAGGCCTGGTCACGCTCGCGTTCGTCGGCGATGCGCGGGATCTGGTTCGCCGCGGTGGCGGGATCATGCTTGAAGGATTCCTGGACGAAATCCTGGAGCACCCGGTCATTCACATCGTTCGGATAACGCTCCATGAGGGCGAGCGCGACCGCGGGATCGTCATTGGCGGTGGTGCCGATGAGGCCACGCAGGGCGTCCGTGCGGACCTCGCCCGCCGGAAGCTTGTCGAAGGAGGCCAGCGCCGCGACGGAGTCCGTTTTGATCCAGGTGCTGTAGACGTCGTCGATCCGGCGCTGCGCGGCCTCACCCGGGTTCGCGAGCAACCAGGTGACGGTGCCGGCGGGATCCTTCTTGGCCAGCTCCTCGGCCGCGCGGACCATGGCACCGTTCTTCATGACATCATCGGAAATGGAGTCGATCCAGGCATGGGTCGCCGCCACCCCTTGCTGGAGGACATGCGGCAGGATGAAATCCAGCGCTTTTCCACGTGCGCCGGTGTTCGGCATGGAGGAGAGCAGTTCCGTGGCGCGGACCGGATCCGTCGCAGCGATGCCACGGATGACGCCGGGGAGATACGGATTCGGTCCGTCTCCGGTGTGCTGGCTCTGCGCCCAGCGCAGCGCGGCTTCCGGATCCACCGTGGCCCATGTGGTGAGGATCGTGTCCTGGGTGAAGCCGTTCTGGGTGTTGTCCTTGGCAAATCCGAGAGCGGCCAGAGGATCGGCCTGCGCCCATGCCGTCAGCAGCAACGCGTATTCACCGGTCCGCGTGTCGGCGAGTCCCAGCGAGCGGAAGTACTCGACGGCCCCTTCGAACTCGCCCGGACCGAGCTGGTCGAGGTAGGCGAGCAACGCGCGGTTACGCTCCAGCGGATTCTCTCCACGGACAATGGATTCCAGCCGTGCGTGCCGCGCTTCCGCCGTATCCATGCCCTTGCGGTCGGATTTCGTGCCACGGGACGACCGCTTCTCAGCATCTGATGAAGATGAACCCAGAGACGACTGGGAACGCGTCGAGCGGGTCTCCGTCGGGGAGTCCTTGCCAGCGGTCTCGGGAGTCGGAGAGGAAATGCGGCCAGCCATGAAACCGCCGGCGCCGATGAGGACGAGCGCGGCCAGGGTGGTGATGGATGTGGGTTTCATAAAATCAAGGAAGCGGATGGATCAAACAGACTCATACGCCACGTGTTGCGGGATTTGTCAAAAATCTCCCGCTCAACCGGCGAAGGCGTTCGCCTCCACTCCGTTCACGCCGAGGCCGCGAATGACAAAAACCCGCCCGGCGTGTTCCTCGACTTCGGATTTATGCACGCCCGTGGTCACATACAGATCCGCCAGCCCCGGTCCTCCGAACGCGCAAGCCGTCGTCTCCAGGCATGGAAGGTCGATGCGGCGGAGTTCGTTTCCGCTCACCGGGCTGAAGCAGGCGACGCAGGCACCGTGACAGAAGGCGATCCACAGATGCCCCTCGTCATCGATCGTCATTCCATCCGGGGACGAATCCAGATGGGCGGTGGAAACAACCCCGCGCATGTTCCGCAACTGGCCGTCCTCGTAGTCGAAGGCGAGCACTTCCTTGCGAGGGGTGTCGATGTAATAAACCGTGCCGCCATCGGCGGACCAGACGATGCCGTTCGAATTCGTCACCGGCCCGAAGGCCTCATGCAGGGTCAGATCCGGATCAAGGCGATAAAGCCTCGCATCGCCTGTTTTTTTCACCAGGCTGATGGTTCCGGCGAAAAACCGGCCATCGGGCGAACATTTGCCGTCGTTGAAACGATTGTCCGGCTTGTCCGGTTCCGGGTCCGCGATGGCGGTGAGATCGCCCGTCTCCTCATCGAGGAAATACAGCCCGTGGTCGCCCGCGATGACCAGACCGCCGCTCTCGCGCGGGACGACGGTGCCGACGCGTTGGCCGACATCCCAGGACCTCTCGGTTCCGTCCGCACCGAGCCGGTGAACCTTATGGCCCTCGATATCCACATAATAGAGGGCTCCATGCCACCACACCGGGCCTTCGCCCCATTGGCTGCGGGTGTTTCCAATCGGTTCGATGCTGATCATTCCTCAGTTTAAAATAAGGAATGAATCCACACCAAGGCAAAATTCCCGGATTCCCGTGCTTTCATTCCACCCACCCGCTGGCAGAATCCGCCCATGCCCGGCCTGCCCTCCAGCGGCGTTTTGAAAATCTGGCTCTATGCCATCGCTTCGGTCCTGCTCGGCAGCTGGGCCGCGCCGCTTCTTTATAACGCGGGCAAGGCGCTGGCCGAGGTGTCCGAGAGCAAGAACACGAACAGCCCGCTCGAATGGCTCGCCGCCGTCTGCCAACGCACGGAGTTCCCCGAATTTTTCGTGGCAAGCCTGCTGATCGCCGGCGGAGTCCTGTTCCTGCCGTTCTACGATTGGTTGAAATGCGGACGCGGGACGATCTTTGCCAGAAACCCGCAGGCGACTCCGGGCGACATCGGTTCCCGGCGATCGGTCGGCGGATCCCAGGCATGGCGCCAGGGAGCCATGGGATTCCTGATCGTGACCGTGCTTTTCCTGTTCCTCGCCGGCGTTCTCTTCCTCACAGGAGCCCTTCAGTGGAAGGGGCCCGCCAATCCCGTTTTTTCATTTGTCTGGAAAGGATTCGCCACCGCGCTGGGTCTGGCGATTTTGCAGGAAAAGCTTTTCAGAGGCATCGCCTTGGGCACTTTCCTGCGGGCCATGCGTCCGGAGGCAGCCATCGCCATGACGGCGGTTTTGTTCTCGCTCGTGCATTTCCTCAATCCACCGCCGGGGCTGGATGTGGTGGATCCGGATGCATCCGGAGTCGGGTTCGAACTCCTGCGCGCTCTCTTTGTTTCGTTTTTCCACCCCCGGATTTTCCTCATCAGCTTCCTCCCGCTGCTCGCCCTCGGCGGCGTGCTCGCATTCGCCCGCTGGGCCACCGCCTCGCCCGGATTGTCCACCGGCCTGCATGCCGGATGGATTTTCAGCCATATCCTGATCGACGGATTCACCATCGTTCGCGGGAAATCAATTTTCTGGGGATCTGGTGACGCATCCCTGCGGCAGGGCATCGTCCCGCTCGGCTGCATCCTCCTCATTGCATTCCTCGTTTCCAAGCTCACCGCGCCCCGCCATGTCAACGACGCCACGAACTGAACCCCACGGCTGGAGGAAATGGTTGAGCCGCTCGATGGATCTTTTTTATCCACCGGTCTGTGCGGTCTGCCGTGAGATCCTCACCGACGGCCGGGCGCTTTGCGACGCATGCGCTTCGGATCTCCCACGCCTCGCCGCCCCCTTCTGCCAGATTTGCGGCGAACCATTCCAGGGACGCATCGATGGCGAGTTCTCGTGTCCCAACTGCCGCGATTTGAAGTTTTCCTTCGACTTCGCCCGCCCTGCCACCGCACGGGACAAGCGCACGCTGGATATGATCCACCGGCTGAAATACCAGCGGGAGATCCATCTGGCCCGCGATCTCGGCAGCCTCGCCGCCGAGGCGTTTTCAGACCCGCGCCTCGCCCCCGCCCTTGCCGGAAAATGGCCGCTGATTCCGGTTCCACTCCACCGTTCCCGGTTCCGTCACCGGCATTTCAACCAAGCCGAGGAGATTTCGCAGGAGGTTTCCCGCATCACGGGCCTCCCCGTACTGAAGGCCCTGAAACGCATCCGCGATACCGAGCATCAGACCGCGCTCGCCCGGGCACGGCGGCTGGAAAATCTCCGCGGGGCTTTCACCGTCACCCCTGCGGGCGGCAGGCACATCTCCCAATCGCCTGCCGGTGCGGTGCTGGTGGATGACGTGTTCACCACCGGGTCCACGGTGGACGAGTGCGCCAGATCGCTCCGCAAGGCGGGCATGCGCGGCATCGTGGTCGTCACGGTGATGCGTGGATGAAGGGCGGCCCGGGCCGGAGGTCAGGCTTTTGCGCGGGGTTCGAACCGTTTCAGAACGAAATGGCAAACCAAGGCGGTCACCATCAACGTCGCCATCGGGAAAAGCCCCGCCCGCAGGGTATCCCCCACCCCCCATGGGTGGGACGGATGGTTCTCCACCGATCGGTAAAGCAGGTTGAACCCCTTGAACGCCGCGATCCATCCCGCGTGCAATCCGATGGAAAACCACAGCGCCCGCGTCCTTACCCGGGCCATCGCCAGAATCAGCCCGACGACAAACAACGCGGCGAAATCCGTGACAAAGAAGAGAGGCTCGGTGAAGTGATGCAGGATTTTGCCCAACAGCTCGAAGCCCGCGGACATCGACGCCGGGTCCATCACCCCCGCGCCCTCCGGGGGCTTCAGGAAATGGATGAACGCGAAAAACAGGGATGTCAGGAGACACGCCGCCACCGGCCGCGCGAACCGCAGCCACAATCCCAGCAAGATGCCCCGGAACAACCACTCCTCCATCAGCGGCACCACCACCGCCGGCACGATGATTTTCCCGACCACCTTGCCGAATGACACCGGATTGTGCCGCGGAGAATACGCCCCCACCATCTCCAGCAACATTCCCATCCCCCACAACAGAACGCCCGCCACCAGAACCCCCACACCCACCTGCGCCAGCGCCTCCCGCCATGAGAGCCTCGCGCACGAGTCGCAGGTGGAGCTGGCGAGCGCCAGCGCCGCCCTCACCCGGCAGAACAGGAACGGCAGCAACGCCACCGCTGAAATCACCAGCGCCCGGCTGAAATAGCGGCCGAAATCCGAACGGCCGCACGCGGCGCCCAACCATTCCAGGATGCCCGGCAGTTCGCGGGTCTCCGCCGCACGCGCCAGATTCATCCCTGTCTGGTAAAGCCATGGCGAAATCACCGCCGCCATCACCATGGTGGCAACGACCCACAAAACGGTCGCTCCCGCCTCGGATTGGAAAAAACGTTTCAAGTGCGCTATTTTTGAATGCTCCCACTCCACTTGTCCAGAGGTCGTTGTCACAAACCTGCCGTTCCCGCGGGAGCAACGCATCCTCCGAAGGACATGCCGCTGACCGGATTGACAAGCTCATGCCAAAATCACACCTTGCGGCCATGGCCTCACTGAAATCTGATCCGCCGGCTGCCGCACGTCCGCCAGTCTTCGCGATTTCGTGTTGGGCGCTGGCGTTGATGGCATTTTCCCAAATTCTCGTCGCGGGCCTGGCCCTGGCGAAGCGCTATGAAGAATCCCGGGTCCCGCGGGTGGTCGTCAAGGAGGTGCCGAAATACATCACCGTCCGGGTCCCCGTGGTGACCGAGCCGGAAAAGCCGGTGGCTCCGATCGTCTCCCGGCCACCCATGCCCGAACCCGCCGCCCCTACCTTTTCACCGGCTCCCCTGCCCGCTCCCACGCCTGTCGCGGCACCTGCCGTCGGCGATCCGCGATCTGAGAAAATGGTCCGCGAGGCCCGGCAGGCGCGCGTCGCCGGGGACATGGTGCAGGCGATCGTGAAGCTGGAAAACGCTCTCACCCAGTCGCCGGACGATCCGAACGTGCATTACGAACTCGGCCTCGTGCACGAGCAGATGGGCGTGTTCGACACCGCCTCCGCGCACTATGAGAAGGTTTTCCAAATGGGAGTCTCCAAGGCCGGAGTCCTCTACGAGCAGGCCGCCGCCAAGCTGCGCGACGGGTTCGACACGCCATCCGCCATGGGCAAGCTCTCGCTCGGCCAGGTTCTCATGTTCAAGGATCCGAACGACGACGCGGGGGAGAAAGTCACGCTCACCATCCCGTCCCAGAAAGCGCCGGGTGAGGAGCTGGATCTCGACCAGGTCTCCGTCGAAGTCCGCTTCTTCCTGAAGAACGGCAAGGGGGAAATCATCGAGGAGGGCAATGGCAAGGAGTGGGTCACCGAGGAAAAATGGCTGACCCTGCCTTTCGACTATGCCGAGGGTGAGGAGAAGCTGCGCATGGTTTATACCATTCCCCGGCAGAACGTTCAGAACGAGCATCTCTACGGTGAAAGAACCTACTATGGCCAGGTCGTCTCCCTTCTCTACAAGGGCGACGTGGTCGATGTCCGCGCATGGCCGCCGCATCTCGCCGCCAAGGTGGGTCCGCAACCCAATGTGAACTCCGGCGGGCTGCCATCACCAGACACCCTGCCACCGGATTTCGATCCGAATCTGCCGCTTCTCCCTCCCCTCCCCAGCCAGTGATTTTCCCAGCCCCGCCCGTCCGCCGATATCCCACATGTCCATGAATCCCGCTCCTGACGAACGCCACCTCGGCGAATACCGCCTGCGGGAGCTCCTCGCGGAAAACGCCACCACCCGCACCTGGCTCGCCGAGCAGATCTCTGTCGCCCGGCTCGTGCTCGTGGATGAACTCACGGACGAGAACGAGCGGGGGAATTTCCTCGCGGATGTCCGCGCGAAGGCCGGCGTCGACCATCCGCTCGTCGGTTCCGTATATGAGGCTGTCGCCGAGCCGGGAGCGTGTTTCTATGCGCACGAACTGCTGCCCGGCACCACCTTGGAGCAGCGGAGGCTGGCGAACGATCCTTTCCCTCCCGCACGCCTGGCCATGATCCTGCGCCGGGTTTCCGAGGCTCACCTCCAGCACGAGTCGCTCGGCCAGGCCACCTCGCCCATGGGACTGGATGCCGTCTATCTGGATGAACACGCCGTCATCCGCCTGAAAAATCTCGCCATCGCCGGCATCCGGACTCCCGAAGAATCGGTGAGGGACGTTTTCCACCTCGGCCACGCCCTGGTCCCGCTCGTGGCATCCACAAAACCGGGAGCCACCCGGCTGCTCACGCTTCTGAGCTGGATGCGCGGCGAGGGTCTTGAAGGTCCGCTCACCTGGGCGCAAACACGGGATTTCTGCATGCAGATCGAGCACCAGCTCGCCGATCCTCCCTCCGTCCTCACACCGACCAAGGGCGGCTCCCGCTCGAGGAAAAAACTACCCGCCTCCGTCATCTTCGGGGCCACGGCCGCCGTTCTCGTCGGCATCGTCGCGGTCTCCATGACCCTCCGGCCGCCGCTACCCACCGCGCCACCCCGCGCGAAGCTGCCGGATGCCGTGCCCGTCCCTGCCGGAGAGCATCCGACGCCCGACGACAGCCAGGAAACCTTGCCCGCTTTCCGCATCTCCGCCCACGAAGTCACCATCGGCCAATACGAGGAATTTCTCACCGCCCTCTCCATCCTCGCCAAGGAAAAGCGCGCGGACATCTTCGATCCCGCCAGCCAACCCAAGGACAAGCCCGGTCACATTCCGGATGATTGGGACTCCCTTCTCGCAGCCGCGAAATCCAATGGCAGTTGGAAAAACCAGCCTGTCACGCTCGACTCGCCCGTCACGGGGGTCGATTGGTGGGACGCATCCGCCTACGCCGAGTGGAAAAAAGCCCGTCTTCCCACCCAAGAGGAATGGTTCGCCGCCCTCAGCCAGCAACTGCCGGACCCTGCCACCATCCCCACTTCCTCTTTCGCGCCGGTCTCCCCCGGAACCGCCGATCGCACTCCGACCGGCCTTCTGGGAATGGCGGGCAGTGCCTGCGAGTGGACGGCAAAACCCGCGCCGGATCCAGCCAATCCCCTGGGCGAGAAACTCTGGGTCATCATCGGCGGCTCCTACCTGAAGTCCGGCAGCAACGCCCTCACCCGCGAGTGGACCGCGGATCGCGGCCTGCGCCGCCCGGATCTGGGATTCCGGGTGGTCTTCGAGTGAAAATGGCAATAAAAAGGGGTCACACACTCGTGTGACCCCGTTTTTTAGTCATGAATACTATACTGAAGAGGACGATCCCCATCGCCTCGACGACGCAAAGGTGGCGGATGTTTTGAAATCTGTCATGTCACTAAATTATGGGACATGTTTCCGCCGGGCCGGGAGACGCCGATACCCTCAGGATAAATCGAGAAATCCCCTGCGGATCGCCTCGCTCACGGCGGCGGGCAGGCTGCGGACGTGAAGTTTGTCGAAGCTGCGCTTGATGTACTCCGTGGCGGAGTGCTGGCTGATTTTCAATTCATCGGCGATTTCCTGGCGGTTCATCCCCTTGGCCGAAAGCTGGAGCACCTCGCACTCGCGCGAGGAAAGGGCCTCCGCCTCGGGAATGGGGCTGAGCTGGCGGAAGGTTTGCAGGATCATACCCGCGATCTTCGGGTCCAGCGGCGTGCCGCCCGCGAGCACTTCCTCCAAGGTATCCATCAGGCGGGCGGCGCTGCCGGCCTTCACCAGATAGCCGTGTGCCCCGGCCTCCAGCGCGGCGAATACCTTGGCCTTGTCGGTGAACGCCGTGAGCACCAGCACCCGGGCATGGGGCAGGATTTCCCGTACCTTGCGGATGCCGGCGATGCCGCTCATGCCGGGCAGCCCCAGATCGGAAAGCACGAGATCCGCCTCCAGACCGCCCCTCAGGGCTTCGAGCGCGTCCTCCATGGTGGAAAAACCACCGACGCATTGGTAGCCTCCGCGTTCTTCAAGAACCATGGAAACGGATTCGCGGAAATCCGCATGGTCCTCGATCAGAATGAGCCGGATCGGTTTTTCCTTGGTCGTCGGTGGCATGCGGAGAAAAAATAGAACAACATCCGGCATTCGGAAAGCGCGGCTTTAACGCTTTTTTCTCCGCTCCAACGGCACGGCAAGCACCAGCCTTGTCCCGGTTTCCGCACTGCTTTCCACCTGCAGCTCCGCCCCGAGCGACTCCGTGCGCTGCCGCAACGCGCGCAGGGTGGCCGGGCGCTCGAGCTTGGCGGGCTCGATTCCCACTCCATTATCCGAGATGTTCAGGCGGAAAACATTGCCGACCTTCTCCGCGTGGATCTCCACGGTCGCCGCCTTCGCGTGGCGCATGATGTTGTGCAGCGCCTCGCGAAAAAACAGGAACAGATCGCGGTTGGATTCCTCGGGCAGCTCCACCTGCCACGCCTCTTCATTCGCCGTGAACTTCCACTCCAGGGTCTCCAGCATGATCGAACTCGTCTCGCGCAGATGTTCCACCGTGCCGATGCGGTGGTCCCCCGTGGGCCGGAGCAGCCAGACGATGTCACGCACGGCGCTCACCGTCTCGGCGGCGATCCGCTGGATGCGCTTCAACTCGGCGGACGGACCGGATCTTCCTTCCGCCAGATCCGCGATCATCTGGATGCTGCCGAGATTGCTGCCCACCTCGTCGTGCAGGTCTCCGGCGATGCGTTCGCGCACCTTCGTCAGTTCCCGGTTCGCATGCAGACGGTAGCGGATGGGCAGGGCGACGATCAGGAAACCTCCCGCCAGCACCAGCAGTCCGAAACAAATCTGCGCCGCCTGGCGCCACCCCGTCACCAGTTGGCGTGACTCCGCCAGCAGGTCATGACGCCGGGTCTCAAGGCGCACCCGCTGGTCCAACAGCTTCATCCACTCTTTTTCCGAAGCCAGCCGGCCGTCCGGACCGAAGCCGTCGCTCAACGCGGCGGTGCTCCAGAAGCGCCCTCCGGGAGCGATGACGCTCGACATGCTGTCCGGCGATTGCACGCCCTTGCCCAGGGCGAGATTGTTCTCTCCCGACAGGATTTCCAATTCGCTCAAGGCGAAGAACGCCGGAAATTCATCGAACGCCTTCCACAACTGCGTGGCCTCGACCTTCACCTGGCGGGCTCCCACCGGCTCGAATGAAACGAGCACCGGATTGTGACCCGGGTTGGCGAAGTCACGGGTCGCGATGATTTTCCAATTTTCTGAACCGGCCGATTCGGAAACCGAGATCACCAGCTTGCGCGGGAACCCGAAACCGCTGGGCAGGTCCGACGTGGGCCGCTTAGCGGGAAACAGAAGGACCGAATCGATCGTCGCAAGCTCCCGCAGATCCACCTTCAGGCTGGTGGCATCGGTGGCGGACTCACGCGCTTCCGACATCCAGCCGGTGTTTCCGTGTTCCTCGCCGGGAATCTCCGGCAACCCGAGAGGGGTTTTCCCGTCCACGAGGAAAGCGGGTTTCCAGTGCCATGGAGTGGACGGGGTGCCGCCACCCAGGCTGCGGACCTCCGCCGCATAAGCGATGTTCCGCGCCCCGGAGAAAACCATGGCTTCCGCCCAGGCATGGATGAACTGCCCCTTGTTCTCCGGGTCCGGTTTCAGGCGTGCCGCGGTGATCCGCAGTCCCGCCGCCGCCACCGGAGGCTCAACCTTGTAGACAAACGGCAGCCCTTTTCTGACAAGATTGCCGCTCGTGCTCCTTTCCGAAGCCACCTCCCGGATGACCGCCCCCGAGCCATCCAGCAATTCCACGGTGAAATCCTCCGGCAATCCATACTGCGGGTCCAGGCCATTCGCGTCGTAGCGCCGCGCGGGCACCAGTGCGACGAGATCCACCACCGGCGTGTCCCGCCAGCGGACCTCCACCCCCATCTGCGAATCCTGCGACGGACCGGCCTGTTGGTAGTTTCCGACGTACCCTCCCGTGCCGCCCTGGTCATCGATGGGGATGTTCGGCAGTTTCTCCAGTTCGGGATTCAGTTCGCCCAGCTGCTTCTGGACGACCTTCCACCGGTTCGAAAAAACCTCCGTCAACCGGCTGTCCCACGTCGCCTCCGCCGCGACCACCCCGGTCGCGGCCAGCAGGGAAACGCAGAAGTATCTCAGTAAACCCGGGAAGCCATTCATGTGCGGCAAGGGCTAGCACAATGCGCGGGAAGACGGGAGCACGGATTTCACGGAGGCCGGACGACTGAGAGGGGACCTGCGGCACCGTGGTCAGACGCCGGATTTCCGCAAGCTGTCCCTGCCGCATGCCGTGCCTGGGGCGCATCTTCAAAACGCACCTAAAAAAGTGTGTCGGCATCCGGAGAAAAATCCCGTTCCTCACCAAAGGAGGGAGATCGTGACTCTTTTCCGACCCAACCCTTTGTCGCGAGGCACTTTGCAACGCGTCCACTTCCGATCACGCAACCCTGAACCCATCGATTCTCCGTCCCTTGCGGCGGGTAATCATCTTTGAAATTCCAAAACCCCGACACTCCTCCTATGAAACCCAAAAACTCCCCTAGCCGTTTTATCCCCGCAGCATCGTCTTTGGCAGGCACGCTTGCTTTATGCCTTTTCGCCAACGCATCCGCCGCGACCTTCGTCTGGACCGGCGCGGGTGCCAGCACGAACCTGAACGTCGCCACCAACTGGAGTCCCAACGGCGTTCCGGCGTCCGCCGCCGGGAACATCGGTCAATTCGACGGGACCGCCGCCGGGAATCTTCTCCTCGGAACAAGCGGCCCGAGCGCGGGCACCAACCCGTGGAGCGTCCAGGTGACGGCGGGGCAGGATTCCTCGCTCACCATCGACCCTCCCTCCAGCACCACGAATTTCGTGCGGCTCTATGACATCACGATCGACGCCGGGGCCTTCGAGACCTCGGGCGCCGCCTTTTCCTTGGGAAATGGCGGGGGTACCCCGTGGGTCTACCTCGGCAATGCCACCGCACCGTACACCAACAATTCATTCACCAACAATTCCGCAGCCACGGCGCTGATCCAGTCGGACATCCGGTTCGGCAACGGCAGTTCCAGCAGCCGCATCCTGACCTTCAACGGCACGGGAAATTGGAACGTGACGGCCCCTCTGGGCATCAACGTCACCAATGTCACGGGTTCCCTCGGTATCGTGAAGAGCGGAGCGGGAGCCCTCACCCTGGCGGCCACGAACACCTTCTCCGACGGTCTCGTGCTGAATGAAGGCACGCTGAATGTCAATTCGGCCACCGCGCTGGGCGCGGCCGCCAGCACATTCACCATCGCCGGAGCAGTCACACTCGACAATACCAGCGGATCGGCCAAGACGATCTCCAACAACAACCCGCAGGTTTGGAACAGCGACTTCACGTTCGGCACGGAAGCGGGCACCACCTTGAACGACCTCGGTTTGGGGAATGGCGCGGTCAGCCTGGGCACGGCGGCCGGCACGAGCCGCACCGTGACCACCCGCGGAAGCGCCGTGTTGAGTGTCGGCGGTGTGGTGGCGGATGGCACCACCGTGACACGCATCATCAAGGAAGGAGCCGGCGGACTGAAATTCGACGGAAACAACACCTACAGCGGGGGAACCACCCTGGCGGCCGGTTTTCTCCACATCGGAAACAATTCCGCACTGGGTGCCGGCTCAGTGACGGTGACCGGCGGTGGTTTTGTGCCCCGGATCCAGGGCCGCACGATCGCCAACCCGATCTCGCTGGCGGCGGAGTTCATCATCGGCCAGCCGCTGGTCGGAAACCAGATGAACTTCTCGGGAACCATCGACCTCGGAGGTGTCAACCGCACCGTGACCGTGGCGGATACGACCCAGGCGTTGGATTCCACGATTTCCGGTGTGATTTCAAACGGCGGCCTTACCAAAAGCGGCGGCGGCACCTTGATCCTGTCCGCAGCGAATACTTTCGCAGGTCCGACCACCGTCAGCCAGGGAACCCTCACCCTGAACAACCCCACTCCGCTGGATTCCTCAAGCTCGGTGACCATCAACGGTACCGGCGCGAAGCTGATTCTCAGCGGCTCGGGAACGCTCGCCCAACCTGTCACCCTCACCCAGGGAACCATCGACGGCAACGGGAGCATCAACACGCTCACGGTCGCGGACGGAATCGCCAACACCGTGGCCGCAGGGAACGGCCAGCAAAGCGCCCTCAGTGTGGGCACCCTGACCTTCCAGGGAGCGGCTTCGTTGAACCTGACGAAAGACGGCCCGTTCGGCGGCCAACAGTTGTATGTCACCGACCTTGCGACGAGTTCCTCGGCTGATGTCGTGGTGACCGTCGCTTCCTCCACCGGAGTGTGGCAGGACAACGTGGACTACAGCCTGATCGAATTCACGAACTATCCGTCCGCTCCCGACGCATCGCACTTCACGCTGGTGCCTCCCGTCGGCCTGAACCCGAGCCAACAGGCGTCGCTGGTCAGAACAGAAACCGGGCTCGTCCTGCGGATCACCACCAATGCCATCCTGTGGACGGGATCGACGAACTCGAACTGGTTGGTGGGAGGTCCCACCAACTGGTTGAAAAACGACGAGGCGATCGCGTATTCCGACACCGAGGCGGTGCTTTTCGATGATACCTCCGGCGTTTTCGGCGTGAACATCACGGGAAGTGTCGGCCCGTTGGCGGCGATTTTCACCAACGATTTCAACGATTACACGGTGACGAGCACGGGGGCTGTCGGAATCGCGTCCGGCTCGCTGACGAAGAACGGTTTCGCGAAGGTGACGATCGCCAACACCAACTCCTACACCGGAGCGACCGTCATCACCGGAGGAACGCTGGAAGTCAGCGGCTCGATCGCCAGCAGTTCGACCCTCGCCGTCGCGAACAACGCAAAACTGGTTTTTGATCTGGCAGGCCCATCGAACGTGTATTCGAGCCCCATCACCGGCGGCGGTGCCGTGGTCAAGAATGGAAATGGCAGCCTGACCCTCTCCGGCGCGAGCACGGTCACCGGCGGCTTCACGCTGAATGCCGGCACCCTCAACATCAACAGCCCCTCCGCCCTCGGCGGAGGATCGGGAGTGGTCGAGATCAACGGCGGCATCCTCGACAACACCAGCGGCGGAGCGATCGCAACCACCTCCAACAAGCCTCAGGCATGGAACGGAGACTTCAACTTCACCGGCACCGGCAATCTCGACATGGGCACCGGCAACGTGACCCTCGGCGGTGGTGGAGACCGCATCGTGACGGTTGGCGGAGCTGGTGACATCCTCACGGTTGGAGAAATCAAGTCCGGCACCCAGGGACTCACCCTCACAGGCGGAGGAACGCTCGTCGCAACCAGCATCGGCAGTTTCGGGGATGCCAGCAAGATCGGCGGCACCCTCACCGTGAACGGCGGCACCACCCTGCAGATCAACCGCAGCAATGGAAACTCCCTGACAACGACAGGCGACTTTGTCGCGGCCGGCCTTGCGGGGACGGGAACGATCACCAGCGGAGCCACCGCCACCGAGCGCTCCCTGCAGATCAACAACGCCGTCGACAACACCTTCGGCGGCACGATCGCCGACGGCAGCACCGCGGCCCTGGCCTTGAACAAACAAGGCGTGGGGACCCTCACCCTCACGGGGACGAGTTCCTATACCGGCCCCACGGTGGTCGGCGGCGGTATCATCAATGTGAGGAGCAACAACGCCCTGGGCAACAGCCGTGTCCGGATCCTCGCCCAAGGTGCCGGATTGCAACTCCAAGGTGGAATCAGCCTTCCCGCCACGGTGACGTATCTGACGAGCAACGACGGCACGGGTGTCGGCGGCACCGGTTACGCCATTGCCAACGTCAGCGGTGACAACACCATCAACGGCGTGATCACGATGACCAGCGGCGCCGGAGGCACCCGCATCCAGTCGGACAGCGGCAGCCTCACCCTTGCCGGAAACATCACCAACGACCAGGCCCGCACGCTGACCCTGCACGGTGTTTCCACGGGAGCGAACACCGTCAGCGGGGTGATCATCAACGGCACCGGCGTGAACTCGCTGACCAAAGCCGGATCGGGCCTCTGGATATTGACGGGATCCAATACCTATACCGGTGTCACCACCATCAGCGAGGGCACCTTGCAACTGGGTAACGGCACCACGGATGGCACGATCGCGATGAGCAGCAGCGTCGTCAACAACGCCTCCCTCGTCTACAACTGGGCCGCGAGCCACACCGCGGGATATGTCATCAGCGGCACCGGTTCGGTCACCAAGAACGGGGCCGGCACCGCCACCTTGACCGGGGTGAACACCTATACCGGCACCACCACCGTCAACGCCGGGGAACTCGCCGTCACCGGCAATTCCATCGCGGACACGGGAACGGTCGTCATCAATGCCGGAAAAGTGAATCTGACGGGATCCGAAACCGTGGACAAACTCTTCTTCGGCGGCGTCCAGCAGCCAGCGGGAACCTACACCGCCGCAGGCGACGGAATCCACTTCTCGGGTGCGGGAAGCCTCATCGTCACCACCGGCTCGGGTGGCCCGTCCGGTTTTGGCACCTGGGCTTCGAACAACGGAGCCACCGGCCAATCCCCAAGCGATGACCATGACAACGACGGCGTGCCAAACGGTGTGGAGTTCTTCGTCGGTGCCACCGGCAGCGGTTTCACCGCCCTTCCTTCGGTGGTGTCGAACGCGGGTGTGAGAACGATCACATGGCCGAAGAGCGCGGCCTTCACCGGAGCCTACGAGGTGCAGGTCTCGTCCGACCTCGGCAGCTGGACCTCCGCTCCTGGCGGATCGGTGGTCGATAACGGCACCTCGGTCGTCTTCACATTCCCCTCGGGACCGAGCGTCCGCTTCGCCCGCCTGGTCGTGAAACCAAGCTGATATTCCCCGCGGGTGGCTGCTTCAGCATCGGCCGAGGCAGCCACCCGGTCGGGAACGATTTCGAAAAACCGCCCCCACGTAGCGAAGGGGCGGCGGTCCATCACTTCACATCACCGGCCGCCAGCCGGCTTTTGAAGAAATCCACCGTCCGCTGCCACGCCAGTTTCGCGGCGGGTTCGTCATAGCGCGGGGTGGTGTCATTGTGGAAGCCGTGGTTCACTCCCGGGTAGATGAAGGCTTCGTACTTCACCCCGGCTTTTTTCAGCGCCTCCTCGTAGACCGGCCAGCCGGCGTTCACCCTCTGGTCGAGTTCCGCATATTGGAGCAGCAGCGCTGCCTTGATCTTCGGCACATCCTCCGCCGGTGGCTGGCCTCCATAGAATGGAACGGCGGCCGTGATGATTTCCGGCAGGCGCACCGCCAGGGTGTTCGCCATCCCGCCGCCGAAGCAGAATCCGACCGCCCCGATCTTGCCGCCGCAGAAATCCCGCGCCTGCAACCACTTGGCCGCGGCAATGAAATCCTCCTCCATCTCTTCCTTCTTGCGCTTGGCCTGCATCGTGCGGCCCTCGTCGTCATTGCCCGGATAACCTCCGAGCGGCGTGAGCGCGTCCGGCGCGAAGGCGGCGAAACCCTCGATCGCGAGACGCCGGGTCACGTCCTCGATGTAAGGATTCAACCCGCGGTTCTCGTGGATGACGATGACGCCGGGCAGCTTGCCTTCTGCTTTCGCGGGGCGGGCGAGGTAGCCCTTGATCTTTCCTCCGCCAGCCGGGGACTCATAGGTTTCGTAGGAGGTCCTGATCCGTCCGTCGTCCTTCGGCACCTGTTCCGCCCAGGCATATCTCGGACTGAGCGCGGCGAGCAGGCCCGCCGCCGTGACGCCACCGATCGCGAAGCGCGAGGCGCGGTCCAGGAAGCCACGCCGGTCCACCTGGCCGTGGACATATTCGTCATAGAGATCGATGAGTTCCTGCGGGAAATCCTGGGCGGTTTTTCTGGAGTCCATCCCAGTGGAACAGCGCGAATCAGGAGAAGTTGCACAGATCTGGCTTTCGCCGCCTCCGTGAAGGTGGCGGGAGAAGACCTCCCTTGGACCCGATCAATGCTTCCCTTCCGAAATCCGGAGGATCCTCTCCCGCAGCTGTTGGACCAGGGCTTCCATTTTTTTCACTTTCTCATCATGGTCCGGAGGAGCGGGAGATCCGTCCGCCCTGCCGATGACCTGGACCGCCCGCGCCGACTGCAATTCCATGAAGGCGTCGTTGAAGTCCCGATATGCCAGATCCAGGGGGTATCCTTTCTCCGGCAGCCCTTCCCGGGAAATTTGCGGAGAACGGAGATCGGGTTTATGGGCAGGTGGATCGGTTGTCATCAGCCCTGCGATGATCCCCACCACCAAGACAGCGAAGGCAATCATTGCCGGTCCGCGCCTCCGCCACCATGGAGAGGATGCCTGAGGTGTTCCGCTCCGTTCCGTCCGCCCTTTCGCTTCCTCGAAATGCTCGCGGAATTCCGCGACGGTCCGGAAGCGTTGGTCCGGTTCTCTCTGCAACGCCTTCAGCAGGACCTCATCGATCCCCATATCCACCGCCGCGCGTTTTGATGGCGGGGTGATCACTCCGTTGCCGGGGCGCTGGCCGGTGATCATTTCATACAGCACCACGCCGAGCGAATAGATGTCCGCGCGGTGGTCGGAGGGGGCGGAGGCACGTTGCTCGGGAGCGGCATAGTCCGGCGTCCCGGCGGCGAGGGTGTGTGCCGCGGACGGATCCTGCGGAAGCGGGTGCGCTCCATCCGCGACCGGCTCGTCCATCATCCGGGCGATCCCGAAATCCGCGATTTTCACGATGCCGTTGCGGTCGATGAGCAGATTCTCCGGTTTCACATCGCGGTGGACGATGCCGCGCTCATGCGCAGCCTGCAACGCGTCGCAGACCGGGGTGATGATCCCCAGCGCCTCGTCCGGGGACAGACGCCGGCTGTCGATGAGCTGCCGCAGGTTCACCCCGTCCACGAATTCCATCAGCAGGTAAAAGTATCCGCCGGCCTCGCCGAAATCATGCACGCTGACGATGTGGGGATGGTTCAGCGCCGCGAGCGATCTCGCCTCGTTCGCGAACCGCCGTGCGAACATGGGGTCGCCCGCCCGTTCCGGAGCGAGCAGCTTCAGCGCGACATGCCGGTGCAGCGATTTCTGCCGGGCCTTGTAAACCACCCCCATCCCGCCGCGCCCGATGAGGGCCAGCACGTCGAGTTGGGGGAAAAAATCCGCCAGCTCTTCCACAGTGGGAACAGCGTAGGACATGTCCGACACTCCTCCTATCTGCGTGAGCGTGTCGAAGTTCAGCGCGCCCAGGCAGCGCGCGCACAATCCGTCCACGACGCTTCCCGTCAGCGGAGTGCCGCAGCGTGGGCATCCGGTTTCCTTATCCGCCTCTGTCGTCACGGGCATGTCTGTCAGGGTGGAATTGTTCATTGTCGGCCCAAGGTTGAAATCAGCGCCCGCATCTCGTCTTCCACCTCCTCGGGAGAGGATACCGTACCCGCCACCTCCTCGCGGAAAATTTCCCGGAAGCGTCTCCGGAACCGGTGGACCAGGCTGCGCGCGGATGCCGGGAGCAGCTGCAGCTCGCGTGCGATCGCCGGATAGTCGATGTCCCCGCGCTCCGCCGTGAGGCAGGATTTCAGAACGTCGAAGTCATTGGGCCGGGTGCTCCGTTCATACTCGCGCCGCAGGTGGTCCAGGGTGGTCCGCATGAGCACCATCGCCCAGTTCCGGTCGAACAGCAGCTCGTCCGGCACGGAGGAGCCCGCCGCGTCATCGGCGGAAAACAGGCGTTCCCCCTCCTCGGATTGAAGGCTCACCAACCGCGAACCACCGCCGCGCTTGTCCGCCCGGGTGCGGTCCCACTCGTTCGCGAGGAACCGCTTCATCGCCACCAGCAGGAAGGTCCGCAGACGCCCGCGATCCTGGTGCGCCGAGGACAGCCAGCCTTTTTCCAGCAGGCGGGAGAAGAAGTCATGCGTGAGATCCTGCGCGTCATGGGGGGAGTAACCGCGCCGCCGCACGTAGGCATACAGGGGGGAAAGGTATTGCCGGTAGAGCGACTCCACCGAGGCGTTCACCTGTGCCGGGGAATGGCCCTGCGCGCCGACCACCACGGACCAGCGGGTGGTGTGGAATTCTCCCAAATGGGTGTGGAAGGCGGGCGACATGAGATCGGATCAGGCAGATGGGGATGAAATCCGGCGGAAGCAGCATGGCATGATGGCGGAGGCCGGAGAAGCGGTAAAACCCGGAAAGCTTCGTGAGGAAAAGAAGCACACACTCCTGAGGGGGAAGCGGATGGCCGGCAGGAGAATCGTGCTTTTCTCCCTGTTCCCCATCCGCTTCGCCGACAAGAGTGTGCCCGCTCCCTCCGCTTTAACGTGCCGACGGCTCCACGGGGGCCATGAGCTCCCTGGCCCGCTTCCACTGATCTGGCGGAATCGAGTTCAGGAGCTGGACCAAGGTTTCAACCTTGTCCAACTGGTTCGCGCTGTTGGTGACCAGAAGGTGTGTGGAATTGAGCGTGGCGGAGGTTCCTTTGTCGAATTTGATACCATTCGACTTGAGCAGTTCGGTTACCGAAGGACGGGTCTTCTGGCCGGCGGGATTTTCCGCCGCCGCATTCGCGTTTGATGCGGATTGCAGCGCGGAATAAAAATGCGCCGGCACGGCGAACGTCCGCGTATAGATCTCCTTTTCCAGCACGCTTGGATCCAGTATGGTAACGGAGAAGTCATCCACCCGGTAGCCCAGGCCGGCGGCGTCACAGATATACTTGAGGGCGACGGCGATCGGAGTGTTGCGCAGGCTCAGGTCCTTGATGCGGATGGACGCCGGAGCGGTCGCGGCGGCCTCCTTCCGGATCACGAAGTTCAATCCCTTTTTACCCGGATCGGGTTCCAAGGTATCAAGTTCGACAGCTTGTTTTCTCAGGAAGTCGACCGCCTCCTCCAACGAGACATCCTTGAAGTCGGTCAAGGGGATGACGATTTTTTCCAGTTTGTTGGTGAGGTAGGCGGTGCCGGACAGCGGCTCTTCAACCGGCTTGGCAGGCTCCGGGGCCGGGGTGATCGCCAGGATCAGCTGTTCGAGCTTGTCCAGCTCCATCGGATTGTTGGTCACGATCAGCGTGCCCCCGGATGTGAGGGACGCGGAGCTGCCTTCGCCGAAAAGGATGCCGTTGGCTTTCAGCAGTTCCTGGACAGGGACACGCACCGGCGGGCGATCGGTGACCGGCGGCTTCTTTTCGAACGGATCCGCGGCGGCCTCCTCCGATCCGGACGGGGGCTCCAGTATGGAAGTGAAATCGAGCGGCACCGAGAAGGTGCGGGTGAAAAGTTCCTGATGGATCGAATCCTGGGAAACGAGCATAACGGCGAAGTCATCCACCTTGTAACGCATGCGGGTCACTTGGCAGACGTATTTCAACGCCTCGCCGAGGGGAACGTTGCGAAGGCGGAGACTCCGGATGGGGAGGGGTTCCGGATCATTCGGACGGGGCCTGATGACAAGGTTCACCCCCTTGAGCGAGGGATCGGGTTCAGTTGCATCAAGTTCGACGGACTTTTTCCTGAGAAGTTCGACGGCTGTTTCCAAAGAAACGTTTTCCAACTGGATCGATGGAATGACGATCTCCCGGAGCTTGCGCGTGATGCGGGTGACCCCCTCGGTGGGCACCTCCAGCTCGACATCCTGGGCGACAGGTGAGGAGGTTCCGCCGATTGCTTGGATCAACATTTCAAGCTTGTCCACTTCGTCCGGTGTGTTCGTTACGAGGAGCAGGCCCTCCTCCGTCAGCAGCGCGGAACATCCCTCGCCGAATCGGATGCCGTTGGAATTGAGCAATTTTAAGATCGAGGGGCGGGGCGCGTCGGCAGGCGCTCCGGATTCCTCCTGCAATGCCGAAGCGAAATCGACCGGCACCTTGAACCGGAGGGTGAGAAGTTCCTTTTCGACATCCGCCTGGGGGACGAGAGTGATGATGGAGCGCTCCACCTTGAAACGTGAGGCGGTGGCGTCGCAAACATGCTTCAGCACTTGTGCGATCGGGATGTCGCGGAGATGCAGGTTCCTGATACGTGCCGCCTCCCCGCCTCCGGTCCGGGGCCGCACCACGAAGTCCATCCCTTTCAGCATGGGGTCGGGTTCGGCCGCATCAAGCTCGATGGATCGACTTCTGATGAACTCGACCGCTTCGTCCAGGGAGACATCATCGAAGTCGACCGATGGGATGATGATGCTGTTGAGCTTGTCCAAAGTCCTTTGGGTTAGGTCGGGCGGAGCCTTGTCAACCGGCTTCGCAGTGCCCGTTTCCGGGATCGACCACATGATCAGTTGTTCCAGCTTGTCCAGTTGGTTCGGGGTGTTGGTGACCAGAAGGACGCCTCCTCCCGGCAGGGAAGCGGAGCTGCCTTCACCGAAAAGGATGCCGTTGTCTTTCAGCAAATCCTGGATCGGACGGTCGGCTCCCGATGGCGAATTGGAAGCGATGAGGGATGGGAAATCCGGTGGCACGTGGAAGGAGCGGGTGTAAAGCTCGCTTTCGGCCACACTCGCCGGCACCAGGGTGACTGCGGAATCATCCACCTTGTAGCGCATCGAAGTCATCTGGGTGAGGTAGCCCAGAACGGTTCCAAGCGGCACGTTGCGCAGGTGGAGGCTTTTGACACGGGTGGAGGCGTCGGCAGGGGCCGGGGAGGCGGGAGGCAGCTTCCCGCCATAAGGCCGCACGACAATGTTCAATCCCTTGCGCTCGGGATCGGGTTCGGCGGTGTCGAGCTCGACGGACTTCGTTCTCAGGAATGCGACGACTTCTTCCAACGGGGCGTCTTCGAAGTCGACCGAGGGGATGATCATGCGGTTGAGTTTATGAACGATCCGCTGCATCTCCTTCGAGTGTGGCACATTGTTCAGCTTCCAATAATTAATTTGCTCACCACCGGCCGGTGGGGATATCTCCGGCAATTGGTTGGTCCGGTACGAGGCCAGCGTGGCTTCCACCCCGGCCTTTTTCGCCACGGTCGCCGCCGCGACGGCCCTTTCCTGCTCGGCGACAGCCTCCTCGCGTTTCCCGAGCAGGAACAGCGCCCGGGCCCTGGTATCCAGGGTGTTCGATTTCAGCTCATTGTCCCGGCCGCACAGTTCGAGGGCGATGGTCGCCAGCTTGAGCGAGATTTCCGGGTGGCGCCCTGCGGCGTCCGGCGAGGTGATCATGCGCCACGCCATGTCGTTGAGTGTGGAGGCGCTTTCCCTCATGTCCTCCGTACCGACGGCGGAGGCTTTCGCGTCCGCGTCCAGCTCGGAGTCCACCTTGACGAGCCATTGCACGTACTTGCTGATGGCTTCCGGGGAGGAGCCGTCCGTCTCACCCGCCGATGCGGCGAGGGCACGGACCGAGTCCCGGTATTGTTTCATGAGCACCTTCTGCTCGATCTCACGGATCCTTGCCGGAGCGTCCTGCGCGTGCAGCAGGGGCGTGGACAGGGCCGTGACGAGCAACAGGACTTTGGCAGATGATGGTTTCATTGGTTCGTGTTCGGGGATTTCGGGCCCGGCAGCGCGACCCGTCCATCGGGCCAACTCCACCGTTCACTTACCTGTTTAAGAATCCAGCGGCGCATGTTGCATGATTCGGGAAAATAGTTGCCGAATTCTTCCCGGCTCCACCATGACAAAAAACCACGGGGAGGAGGCATTCCATTTTCCGGGCGATTTTCCTCGTATTTTCCGGTGATTCCCGACAATCGGCGCCACCATGGCGGAGATTGCGGAAGAGGTCGAGAGCGCGGGCAGGATTCCTGCGATACCCACCATCCTGGATGTCGTGTGCAGGACCACGGGCATGGGCTTCGCGGCGGTGGCGAGGGTGACGGAAAACCGTTGGATCGCATGCGCGGTGCTGGATCACATCCGCTTCGGGCTGGAGCCGGGGGGCGAACTGGATCTCACCACCACGATCTGCCACGAGATCCGCCAGCAGCGGCAGCCCGTGGTGATCGACCACGTGGACGAGGATCCGCTCTACCGCTCCCATCACACCCCGGCTTGTTACGGTTTCCAGAGCTACATCTCATTTCCCATCCTGCTGCCGGACGGGCGGTTTTTCGGCACGCTCTGCGCGATCGATCCGAAACCGGCTTCGCTGAAAACTCCCGCCATCACAGGCATGTTCCGTTTGTTCGCGGAACTCATCGCGTTCCATATCGACGTCGCCGAGAAGCTGAGGGTTTCGGAAGAGGACTTGAGAAAGGAGCAGGACGACTCGAAGCTCCGCGAGCAATTCATCGCCGTGCTCGGGCATGACCTGCGCGGCCCGCTGGGGGCGATCACGATGGGAACGGCGCTGTTGAGAGAGGGGAAACTCGCACCCCATGCCGAGGGACTCGTGGACATGATGGAAAAAAGCGCGGGAAGAATGTCGGGCCTGATCGATGACGTGATGGACTTCGCGCGCGGGAGACTTGGACAGGGAATTTCGCTGGAAGGCCTCTCGCAGGAACCGGTGGATCACCTGCTGGAGCAGGTTCTGGATGAAATCAGGACGGGATTCCCGGACCGCGGGATCACGACACGGTTCGATCTGCGGGAACCATTCCCCCATGATCCCAAGAGGTTTTCCCAATTGGTCGCCAACCTGGTTTCCAATGCGATGACCCATGGCCGCCCGGAGAGGGATGTGGAGGTGACCGCCGTCTGCGCGGGCGGGAATTTCGTTTTCAGCGTGGCGAACGCGGCGGCCCCCATTCCGCCGCATCTCCTCGGCCGCTTGTTCGAGCCGTTCAATCGCGGAGACATGAACGACTCCCGCGAAGGGCTCGGGCTGGGCCTCTACATTGCTTCCCAGATCGCGAAATCCCACGGCGGGAAACTGGAAGTGGTTTCCGATGAAAAAGAAACGCGTTTCACCTTCAGCGCTTCCATCGGAAGCGGATCGGGGCCAGTCTGAAGCAGGTCCATTCTTCATCAGAGCGACAGCCTGATGATCGCCGTGGCCCCAAGCCACGGGGCGATGCGATAAGAACGTCGGATGGGGTAAAAAGAATCCGGAAAGGAGCGGATGCCTGTCCATGGAATCTCCCTCCGCCGGGAGCGCGGGATTCATCCCACGCGAACGGGTTCCTCCATCCATTTCAGAATCCGCCGACAGCCGCAGCCTGTCTCTCCCGCCAGTCCCGGTCCTCTCTCCCTTGGCTTCTTGACCGTGCAAATCCCGCCCACCTCTTCCAAACCCGATGCACCCGGAAAAATCCGTTAGAATAGATCGTGACGATCCCCTTGAATCCGGCCAAAAACATGTTGCCCCTATGATTGATCCACCCCTCCGTAGCCGGACCTTCCGCCTCTGGCTTTTCACCATCCACCTGCTTGCGGTCCTGGTCCACGTCCAGCCCGCCATGGCGGCCTCGGCTGACTATGCCCTCCTCACCCGCCTCGTGCCCTCCACAGGCACCCTGTCCCCGGCATTCTCCAGCCATAACTTCCAGTATGGCATGGCACTCCCCGCCGGAGCCTCCGCCATTTCCCTCACCGCCACCACTGCGGACAAAAACGACACCATCACGGTGAACGGCACCCCCGTGGACGCCGGAACCCCGAGCGGAGCCATCCCGGTGCAAGCGGGGGTGAATACCATCCAGATCAACACCCGGCACGGTTCGACCACGCGGTCCTACCGGATCACCGCCTTGGTCCCACCCGCCCAGCCCGCGAGCCTCGAGGCACTCACCGACCCCTCGGTTTTTCCCGGAGTCGGCTCTGATCCAGCGAATTTCACGCTCGTCGGAAACCAGCTCTTCTTCACCGCCACCTCCGCCACCCACGGCACCGAGTTGTGGAAATGCGACGGCACCACGGCGGGCACCGTCCGGGTCAGGGACATCAACCCGGGAACGGCCTCCAGCAATCCCGCTTATCTCAGGGCCATGGGCGGCCGTTTATATTTCAGTGCCGACGATGGCACCGGCGGCATCGAATTATGGAAAAGCGACGGCACCACGGAGGGCACCGTCCGGGTCAGGGACATCAATCCCGGTGCCGGATCAAGCGAGCCCTCCGACCTCGTCGTAATGGGCGACAACCTGTTTTTCCAAGCCTCTGACACTCCTTATAGAGGTGAACTGTGGAAAAGCGACGGCACCGAGGCGGGCACCGTCCTGTTGATGAATCTCAATTCAGGCCCCGTTTGGAACGATCCCAACGATTTCACAGCTGTCGGCGACACCTTGTATTTCCGGGCCTCCACCCATATGTCCGGCACCGAGCTTTGGAAGAGCGATGGAACCACGGAAAGCACGGTGCAGGTCAGGGAGATCAATCCGGAAAACAACCCCAGCGATCCCGCCCATCTGACGGACGTCCGCGGCACCTTGTATTTCACCGCTTCCGACGGCACCCACGGTCATGAGCTGTGGAAGAGCGACGGCACTGAAGCGGGCACCATGATGGTCAGCGACATTTTCCCGGGTCCCGGTTCCAGCGCTCCCACCGCTCTGACGGAAGCCGGCGGGATCCTGTATTTCACCGCATCAGACGGCATGCACGGCCACGAGTTGTGGAAAAGCGACGGCACCGCCGGCGGAACCGTGATGGTAAGCGACCTCGCGGAGGGTACCGGTGGTTCGACCCCAGCCAATCTGAAATGGGTAGGGACCAGACTTTACTTCGTGGCGACGACCGAGGATACCGGTGCCCAACTCTTTGTCTACGACACCGCTGGTCTGCCGACCGTCCGTGGCCAGCAGGTGCTTTCCATCACTTCCACCTCCGGCATCTTCGGCGGCGAGGTCACTTCGATCGGCAATTCCGAGATCACCGCACGCGGCATCGTTTTTTCCCCGGCCGATATCAACGCGGATCCACGGCTCGGCGGCAATGAAGTGGCCTTGGGCACGAGTGCCGGCAGCCTCGGTACCTTCGAACTCCAGAACGGCAACCTCACCGCGGGCACTGTTTACGCCTACCGGGCCTACGCCACCAATGTCAACGGCACCGCATACAGCGCGCTTGGAGCATTCGCCACCCTGTCCGGCCTCACTCCCACGGAATACTGGCGTGACACTTATTTCGGAAATTTAAAAAACACCGGCACCGCCGCCGACCTCGCCGACCCGGATCACGACGGAGTCGTAAATCTCCTTGAACGGGCCTTCCGCCTCCATCCGCTCATTCCCGGCAGCTCCGCCCTCGTCCCCGGTAACGGCACCACCGGCCTGCCCTCCATCACCCTCGCCGAAGGTCCGCAAGGCCACGTCCTTACCATCGAATACGTCCGCCTCAAGGCCTCCGGCAGCTCCGGCCCCACCTACACCCCGCAGTTCTGTACCGACCTGAACGGGCCATGGCAAAACCACAGCGGCGACGAGATCGTGCAATCCATCGACGCGGATTGGGAACGCGTCACCGTGCGGGCGCCCGCGACCGAAGACACCCCGCGCTTCGCAAGAGTGAGAGTGGTGGCGGTGCCTTGACTGTCTGAAATCCGGAACAACATCGGCAGGCCCACCTGAAGCGACACGAACATCACCGCCTCGGCGGTGCCTTGTAAGCGGTGAGGAATCCCTCCGCGTCGAGGAACGCCTTGTCCGGAAGCGGCAGCCCCTCTTGCGGTGCGGCGGGGCCGTAGGCGCGGAGGTTTCCGTCCGGGCCGGGCAGGAGGACCCAGCCGGGGAGGAGCTTGCCCCAGGTGCCGGGCTTGCGGCCGACCTGTGGATCGCTGTGGGCGTTCGGGCGGACGGGGTCCGGCATGGACATGGAAATGACCCTGCCGTCGACGGCGAGGCAGGGAAGGTGGAGGATTTCCGCACGGTAGACGGGCACCAGCGCCTGGGATCCGAAGTCGTAGAACTCGACGGGTTTGCAAAGCTGGGTGGTGCCGAGCATCTCGCGGAGAAGATCGCCTCCCACCCAGCAGGCATGCAGGGTGCCGTCCACATAGTCACGGAGTTTCACCTCGCTTTGGTAAAGCTCCGGGAAGGTGAGAAGCAGGGCGGGAAATTCGGCGAGTGTGGGATCTTCCTTGAGGACGAAGAACGGTTCGTGACGTTGGAGCGCGCTGACCTGGCCGATCTGGTGGCCGTTCGCCCACAGTCTGCGGCGCTCGTCGCCTTCACGCGGGCGGAATTTTTTCAGCGCGCCGCATTTCACCACCGGAACCCGTTTCGCCCATGCCGGCTTGGAATAGCGGTGGGAGATGGCCTTGGCGGAACAGGTCTGGAGCGCCTGCCGGACGGTCGCCATGTCCGCCGTTTCCGGTTCCATTTCCTTCCCGAAGGCGACCGTCAGGCCGTAGGGCAGGTGGTAGGGAAGCTTCCGGAAAAAGCTGCCGCGCTCGAAGGAGAAGATGGATCCCCACGAGCCATCCATCCACAGCGGGATGAGCGGGTGGCCGGCTTTTCTCGCGATCAGCTCGAAGCCGCGGTGCAGCTCGTTCAGCGTGCCGGTGCGGGTGAGCTGGCCCTCGGGAAACAGACAGACGAGATCGCCATTCTGCAGCGCCTCGATGGTGATGCGGATGGCCTCGCGCGGTTGCTCGCGGCGGATGTTCACCGTGTGGAAGATGCTGGTGAAAAGCTTCACCGCGGGATTCGCCGTGAACGCTTCGTCCATCACGAAGCGGACAGGGCGGGTGCAGGCGGCGGATATGAAAAACGCGTCCGCGAAAGTGACGTGGTTCGGCAGGAGCAGCGCCCCGCCTTTCGCCGGGATCCGCTCCGGATGCACCGTCCGGATGCGGTAGAGGGTCCGGATGACGGCACAGCCGACGAGACGCAGGAAATCCCCGGGCAGCAGCCGGATGACGGACAGCGTCATCACCCCGCAGGTGAGGCCGATGAAGGCGATTTCCAACCGGAACCCCACCGCATCGGAGAGGTGGAACCATTTCGCCGCAAATTCGAAGACGGCGATGAGAATGACGGCGATGATCCCGGCGAAGCAGTCCTGCAGGTTGACGGCGGACTGGAGTTCGCCGCGTTTGTCCGGCGGATAGCGGTCCTGCATCCAGGCATTGAGCGGCGTGAGGAAGACGGCTGCGGAAAAGGCGAGGAAACCCAGGGCCGCGAGAAACCACATGTCGCCGGGAGTGAGGAGCGCGAGGGAGAGGGCGGCGAGCGTCATCAGCGCGCCCGCGACGGGCACCCATCCGAGTTCGATGCGGCGGCGCATGAGGACGGACGCGCTGCCGAACCCCGCCGCCATTCCCAGCGACGCGGCGGCCATGAAAATGGACGACTGGATGCCGAAGCCCTCGCCACCGCCCGTCATCTGCTTGGCGAGTTTCACCGACCACAGGTTGATGAACGCGGCGAATCCCCAGAAAAACGCCACGCCGAACGACGCGCGGCGGAGGGCGCGGTCCCGCCAGAGATCCGCGAGATTCAGGAAGTGGCTGATGGCGAGTTTCCTCGTGAACGGCGGGCCGTGCTGGGCCGGGACACGTGGGATGGCAAACATGATCGCCAGCGCGGGCACCGCGAACACGGCGAGCAGAAGCAGGGGTCCGAGCGCGGCCTGCCACGCGTATTCCGCACCGCCGCCATGCCCGTCAAAACGGTGGTCGAAAAGCCACCCGGCGAAAATTTGCCCGCAGAGCAGGGCCAGCATCGAGGTCATCTGCTGGATGCCCGTGGCGAAGCCGAGATGCTTCGAACCCACCAGCTCCTTGTTGATCCCCATCTTCGCCGGACTGAAAAACGCCGACTGCACGGCCAGCGCGAAGAATCCGAACAACGCCAGCGGCATGCTCCGCAGGAACACCGCCCCACAGATCCACGCGAGCACTAGCGCCTGCAGGACAGCCGCTCCGAGCATGACGTCCCGTTTTGAAAAACGATCGCTCACCCAGCCCGCGATGGGCGCGAAGAGAACGAACGGCAGCGCCATCATCAGCCCGGCGGCGGAAGGCACGTCCACTTCCAGGCCGGCTCCGGGGATGAGAAAATGAAATCCCACCGCCGCGCCCAGCGGGATGAGCGTGAACTGGGCCATCTTGTCATTGAAGGCGTTCTGCGTCTGCAGCGCGATCATGCTCCAGAAACCGATCCACTGTCTTCGGTTCGGTTCGTTTTCCAGCGGTGCGTCGCTCATTCTCCGGAAAGGCTAGTCGTTGAAAACACGACGGGCAAGACAGAGAAAACGGGATCTGGGATCGGGGTAACAATCATCAACCCGCACAGATCGGGGCAGCCGGAGTCGGTCCTTCCGGTTTCGCGTTCCCCCCGTAAAATGAAGAACGCCGTCCTCCCCCCCGGAAAAACGGCGTTCTAGTTTTTACCCTACCGCGACCCACACTCGTGGCTCTCGGGCAAAGCTGTCATGGGCGGCGCCCACGGCAGAATCATGACACGGCCAATGGAAAAACATATTGGCATTATCCTGATTTTCCCATCAGGAAAAAAGCAGGGTCGTGTCGGCAATTTTACTTACAGGCCCGGGAATTCATTCCACCAGACCATGTTGCATGGCGTAGCGGGTGAGTTCCACGTTCGTGGAAAGCCCCATCTTTTCCGCGATCCTGCTGCGGTAGGTGGCCACGGTCTTCACGCTCAGGCTCAGGTCCGAGCTGATCTCCTTGACGGTTTTTCCGGAAGCGATCAGCCGCAGGACGAGAAGCTCCCGGTTGGAAAGCGTCTCATGGGAAGCGGCGTTTGTTTCTCCCGCGAGCGCCCCGGCAAGATGCTCGGCCAATGCGGTGCTGATGTACCGCCGTCCCGCGAGCACCCGCTGCACGGCGGTGACAAGCACGTCCGGCGCGCTTTGCTTGGAAACATATCCGGCGGCCCCCAGCTTCAGCGCGCGCAGGGCATAGTCCCTCTCCGCATGCGAGCTGATGACGAGGATCGGCTGGTCCGGCTTCTCACGCTTGATGTCCTGGATGAGTTCCAGCCCGTTGCGGCCGGGCATGCTGATGTCCACGATGGCGATGTCCCACTGGTCCTTCAGCACGGCGGCCAGCCCCTCATAGGCGTCGCCCGCCTCTCCGACCACGACATCCTTGAAATGTTCCTGCAGCAGTGAGGCGAGGCCCCTCCGGACGATGGAATGGTCGTCGATGATCAGCGCTTTCATGATGGTAAACCTGGTGTTGTTTCGTTCGGCGGCAGGGGGACGGTGAAGGTGACGTCGGTTCCTTTTTCCGGACCGGGCGTGAAAGTGACATTGCCGCCGACGTGCACGGCGCGCTCCAGCATGCCGATCAGGCCGAGGGATTTCGGATCTTCGACCAGCTTGGGATCGATTCCCCTGCCATCGTCGTGGATCAACAGCTTCAGGACATCCTCGTCCACCGAGACCCGCGCGTCGACGTGCCGCGCCCCCGCGTGGCGGGCGACGTTTGTCAGGGCTTCCTGGAAAATCCGGAAGGTGGTGGTTGTGATCTCACGCGGCAGGATGTTGGGGCAGTCCTCCACCACGATGGCGCAGGGAATGCCGCTGCGGGCGGAAAACTGCACCGCCTCATCCAGCAGTGCGGTGCCCAGGCCGAGGTGGTCCAGGCTGCTCGGGCGGAGGCCGGTGGCGATCCGCTGCACGGAGGCGATCGTCTCGTCCACGAGTTCGGAAATTTCCACCAGCTTGTCGATGGCCGGATTCATCGTGGGATCGTCACGGTCCGAGATCCGGTTTTCCACGAGGCGGAGTTCCATCTTGATGCCGGTGAGAAGCTGGCCGAGCTCGTCGTGGATTTCCCGGGCGATCCGGGTGCGCTCCTCCTCGCGCAAGCTCTGGATGCGGGAGGAAAGCTTGTGGAATTTCTCGCGGGAACTCTCGATCACCGCCAGCCGCTGCCGCTCCGCCTTGCGCCAGCCGCGATACGCCCGGCGCAGGACGAAAAACAAAAGGATCGCCGTGGTGATGACGAAGTTCAGCCCCTTGATCGACTGGATGAAATGCGACTCCGTCTCATCAGGCACGGTGTTGGTCAGGATCTTATCGGAGCTGACGATCCACGCGCTGGCGAGGATGAAATAGATGATGACGATGCGGACCTCGGGCAGGGACCAAGGCATGGCGTCCCGTCCCGGAAGCGGGAGGGGCTTGGCTTCATCCTTGAGTGCCAGCTCTTCTTTCACGAAACGAAGAAATAGTGGATGGAGGGGGAAGGGTCGAGCGGCGAATTGAAAAAGAGTTTCGCTGGATGATCCGTCGCGGAGAGTCCAGCGTGGGGACGCGCGCATGTCCACTCTTCCGATTCCGCATTCCCTGGCTCCCTTGCAACGTGTGATGCTGCGGGATTCGCTTCTGGCACCGCATGCCGGATGCCATGTGGAGCAGGTGGAGATACGCTTCTCACGATCACTGGCAGGCGGCCGGATCATCTCCGCGTGGAAGGAAACCGTCGGAGAGACCGAAGCCTTGCGCCTCGCGTTCCTGGTGGAGGATGAAGCCGCCGGCGGTTGGGAATTCGTGACTCCGGGTGACATCCACCAAAGCCATGGACCGGCACCTGCCTGCTGGGATGACTGGCTGGAGAACGACCGGCATCGTCCGCTGCTTTTCCCCCATGCCGTCCCATGGCGTGCGGCGTTCTGGCCGGAGGAAATGCGGTTTGTCTGGACGTTCCATCACGCGTTGCTGGACGGCCGCTCCATCGCGCGGATCCTCCACGGGTTTTTGAAACGCGTGGCGGGTGAAGCGGCCGGGCCGCTCGCACTTGCCAAGTGGCCGCCACCCACCGCGGAGATGAGATCGCTGGGCGACACGATGTTCCGCCGCGTTTTCGCGGACATGGAAGCCCCCTCCTCCGCGCCGGAAGAGGATTTCCCCAACGACACGCCGGCCGTCCGCAGGTTGGGAGATGACATCCTCCGCAAGCTCGAATCACGGGCCGCAGCCGGGGGCGTCACTCCCGCGACACTCCTCATCGAGTCATGGGGCAAGGCTCTTGCCCGGCGCTCGGGAGCGGCCTCCGTGGTGGTCGAGCAGGTCCGATCCGGCCCGCCGCAACCCGGCACCGCCGGATTCACCATGAACCTCCTGCCACTCCGGCTCGGGCAGGGAGACGTGGGTGACCAACTGGCGGACCTGCGCCGGATCGAGTCGCTGGGCGCTGAGGATCTCCCGCCCGGGGTTTTCCCTGATGTCAATGGCCCATGGAGCAGCGTCATCATGGTCGAGCGCGGCACCCTCGCCCACCAGGTGGGAGCTCGGGAATTTGTCGAATCCATCATCCTCCACGAACACAAGGGAGAGTCGCTCTCCGCCACCGCCCATCTCCTGCCGGATCTCCGCCTGGAAGTGGAGGGACCGGGCAGGCACGAATTGTTGGAGCGATGGATCCGAACGCTGGACGGAAAAGCATAGGACTCCCGCCTTTCCATTCCCCCGACCACCCGCCAGCATCCTGCCATGGCTGACGTCCCGGCAAACGGCTCTCTTCAAACTTCGGAAACATTCAGGGAAAACTGGAGCGACCGGACGGTCGGACGCGTCGAGTTCTGCGGCTGTGAATTCAGAAACTGCACCTTCGAGCGCACCGTTTTCAGCGACTGCTCGTTCGAGGACTGCTTGTTTGATACATGCGACCTCACCCTCGCCGGCATCGTTGGTTCGAGTTTCAGCTCCGTGACATTCCGGAACTGCAAGCTCCACGGCATCGCCTGGCACAAGGTGGGTTTTTCGTTCGATGCCTCGTTCCTGGACTCCCAGCTCGACTACTCCAGCTTCTTCGGCATGAAGCTGAACAAGATCCGCTTCACCGGCAGCCGGCTGAAGGAGGTCACCTTTGTGGACGCCGTCGCCCGCGAGGCGGATTTTTCCCGCTGCGAGTTCAAGGACACCGTCTTTCTCCAGACGGACCTGAGCCGCGCGGATTTCACAGGAGCGAGGAACTATGCCATCGACGTCCGGGAAAACCAGGTCAAGGGCGCGAAGTTCGATCTCCCGGAGGCGGTGAGCCTGCTGTCCAGCTTCGGCATCAGGATCGTGTGAAGGCAACCTGCCCATCAGGCGAAAAACGGCGTTTGAAAAATCCGGTAACGCCCGGATGAAAATCCTTCTGAACAGGGTGTGGACGCTTCAACTTCAGACTCACCGATGGAAACCCCTCTCTGCCCGCAATGCCGCACGCCGCTGCCCGCGCAGGCCTTGGGCGGACTCTGTCCCGCATGCATGTTCGAGCAGGGCGCGTTCGATTCGCAATCGAACATCGCCGGCTCCGCCTTCATCCCGCCCTCCGTCGGGGAGCTCGCGCCGCTTTTTCCGTCGCTTGAGGTTCTGGAACTCGTCGGACGCGGCGGCATGGGCGCCGTCTACAAGGCGCGCCAGACCGAACTCGACCGCGTGGTGGCGTTGAAGATCCTGCCATCCGACATCGCCCGGGACCCCGCGTTTTCCGAACGCTTCTCCCGCGAGGCCCGCGCGCTGGCGAAGCTGAACCACCCCGGCATCGTCTCACTCTTCGAGTTCGGCCGCAGCGGAGACCTGTTTTTCTTCCTGATGGAATTTGTGGATGGCGTGACGCTGCGCCAGTTGCTCATGGGCGAGCGCCTGTCCGCCCGCGAGGCCCTCACCATCGTTCCGCGCATCTGCGACGCGCTGCAATACGCGCATGACCGGGGCATCGTCCACCGCGACATCAAACCGGAGAACATCCTGCTGGACCGCCAGGGGAATGTGAAGATCGCGGACTTCGGGCTCGTGAAACTCGTAGACCCGGAGTCCTCCCGCATGTCTCCGCCTTCCGGAGACGTGGAATCCGGAAGCCGTTTGAGAGCGGAAATTCCTGCCTATACGGAAGCGGGAAAACTGATGGGCACTCCCGCCTACATGGCTCCCGAGCAGATCGACCACCCGTCCGGTGTCGATCACCGCGCGGACATCTACGCGCTCGGCGTGATCTTCTACCAGATGCTCACCGGCGAGCTGCCGGACAAGCCGATCTCTCCGCCATCGAGCCGGACAGTGATCGATGTCCGGCTCGACGAAGTGGTCATCCGCGCCCTCCAACAGAATCCGTCGCTCCGGTTCCAACAAGCGGGTGACTTGAAAACGCGGGTGGAGGAGATAGCCGGCAGCCCCGGCAAGTCTCCGCCGGCCGCGCGCAAACCGTCATTGCCGCAAATCGCCGGCGTCCTGCTGATCCTGTGCCTGCCCCTATCAGTCGCGCTTCCGGTCTTCGACCGGGCAGGCAAGCCGGAAGAATACCGGGAAGAAGCCTTCTTCAATGCTCCCGGGCAGGAAACCCGTGAGGCGGAGGAAGTCATCAAACAGGCGTTGCGGCCTTTTCCGGGTATCAGCCTGTCGTCACAGAACGGGAATACCGAGTTCCGGTCGCATGATGGCACGAAGTTTACCAACCTCTGGCGGATCAGCGTGAGCGGCCCGGACCAAAAGCAGGCCAGGGAAACCCTGGATGCCGCACGATCCGCAGTGAAAGAGGCATTGAATCGTGGCAATAACGACCCGCTCCGGGAAACGATCAGCTGGTCCGAATACAGGTCGTCGGGCGCGGGCACGGATTCCTGGGCACTCGATCAAAAATTCGTCACCCGGCTGAGAAGGGATGTCATGTCCGGCATCTTTCTCTCGGCGCTCGGCCTGCTGTGCCTTTCATATCGCCGGAAATCCCATTCCGCACCGGCTTCCAAAACGTCTGCTGGAATCAGCCTCGGGTTTCTGATCATCGGCGCATGGGGAGTCTTCGTCCTTTTTAACTTTTTCGGGGATCCCGGAATACAACTCATGCCAGCGGTCGCACTCCTTGCCGGGATTCCCGCCATGATCTCGGGCCTTTCGGAAAAGGCGGGGCGCTTGGGCAAGTTTGTCGCGGCGGTCAGTTGGTGCGGCATGCTCACCTTGTTTCTGAAAAGTTCGCTGCCCGACGACCGGCAATGGCGGTTTCTGGATTCGGCATGGACAAACGTTGCCATCCCCACACTCCAACGGCCTCCGGCACCGACACCTCCTGAAAAAACACGGAGGCATAAAAGAGTGGATAAAACCCGGGCTGTGGAGGAGTGGCTGGAAGCCATCGACGCCGGGAAATACGATGAGGCGTGGGCCAGAGTATCCACCCTGACAAGCATGTTGGATTCCCAGTCCGCCTGGATCGAAAAAATGAAGGCTGTCAGACAACCGCTGGGAGACGTGGTAGGACGCAAGCTCCATTCCACGATGGAGACCGGAGAAATAAAGGGATTTCCCCCAGGGAGATACCACGTCTTTTTGTTTCATTCGGATTTCACAGGAAAAAGCGTCGCAGAGGAAATAGTCACCCTCATTTATCAGGAAGATGGACACTGGCGTGTCTTCTCCTACTCCATCCAATAAACCACTGCCGGACGATGCCCATCCCTTTGAAAAACCCCCTCTTCCTCACCACCCGCTGGACCCTCGTCGCATCCGCCGGAGGAGGGGAAAGCCGCCCGGCGGAAGTGGCGCTGGAGGCGATCTGCCAGGCGTATTGGTTTCCGCTCTACGCCTTCGTCCGCCGCTACGGCCACACCAGGGAACAGGCGGAGGATCTCACGCAGGCGTTCTTCATGGACCTGTTGGAACGGAAACCCTGGCAGCAGCTCGATCAGGAACGCGGGAAGTTCCGCGCGTTCCTGCTGGCGGCGCTGAAGAATTTCCTCGCGAACCATAGGGAAACCACCCGCTGCCAGAAACGAGGCGGCGATGCCAGCCACATCTCGCTGGATTGGCGGAACGCGGACTCCCGCTTCCATCTGGCGGATGATTCTCACTCCGCTCCGGACCATGCCTACGACCGTGAATGGGGGGTGCAGTTGCTCGAACTCGTCCTGGGACATTTGAGGGACGAGGCCGCCGCGGAAGGAAGCGAGGATCGCTTCGAAATCCTGAAGGACTTCCTCAACACCGCCGGGAGCGAGGCCTCCTATGCGGAAGTCGCGGAAATCCTCGGCATCACCCCCGGAGCGGCCCGTGTCGCCGTGCACCGGCTCCGCAAACGCTACCGCCACCTCCTGCGCGTGGAGATCGCCCGCACTCTCGCCGACCCCGCGATGGTGGACGAGGAATTGCGCTCGCTGTTCGCCGCATTCCGCCCGGATTGAACTTGGGGAAAAGGGACCTGCATCCGTCATCACCCTACGGCATCGAACATGCTCGCCTCGCGTTCCTGTTGGAACTGCCGCGTGTAGAGCGCGTGGTAGTGGCCCTTCGCATTCAGGAGTTCCACATGCGTCCCGCTCTCGATGATCCTGCCTTTCTCAATCACCAGGATCCGGTCCGCCGTGCGGATGGTGGAGAGCCGGTGCGCGATGACGAAGCTGATGCGGCCATGGAAGATCGCTTTCAAACCCTGCTGGATGAGTTGTTCGGTCTCCGTGTCGATGGATGAGGTGGCCTCGTCCATGATGAAGATCTGTGGATTCGCCAGCAAGGCGCGGGCGAAGGAAACGAGCTGCTTCTGGCCGGTGGAAAGGCGGTTGCCCCCCTCGCCCACGTCCGTGTCGTAGCCGTTCTCCAGCAAGCGGATGAACTCATCCGCGTTCACGCCGCGCGCGGCTTCTTCGATCTCCTCATCCGTCGCGTCCAGCCTGCCATAGCGGATGTTTTCCCTGACGGATCCGCTGAAGAGGTGCGGCCCTTGCAGGACGATCCCGAGATTCGACTGGTACCACGCCAGCCCGCGCTCGCGGAGGTCGTGACCGTTCACCAGGATCTGTCCCCCGGTGGGTTCGTAGAAGCGCGCCGCCAGATTGACGATGGTGCTCTTGCCCCCGCCGCTGGCGCCGACGAGCGCGATGGTTTCTCCCGCACCCACGGCCAGGTTGAAGTCCTTCAGGACGGATTCGCCATCCGTGTAGGAGAAATCCACATGACGGAATTCCAAACTGCGGATGTTTTTTTCATAACCATCCGGCGCGAGGTCCGCCGGGCGTTCCGGCTTGTCCCATTTTTCCAAACGTTCTTTGACATCATCGCTGTCGCTGATGCCCGGTACCGTGGCGAGCAGGCTGAGCACACGCTCGCCCGCGGCCTGCGCGCCCTGCATCTGCACCAGCACCTGGGCGATCTGGTTGATCGGGTTGAAGAACTGGCCCGCGTAGAAAATGAACGCGACGAGCGTGCCGAGGGACAGGCTGCCGTCGATCACGCCCGATCCGCCACGCCACAGGGCGATGCCCGCGGCGACACTGCCGAGGGTGAGCACGATGGGGATGTATACGGCGGATTGCAGCGCGTTCTGGATGGAGACTCCATACATCTGCGAGGACAGTCCCTGGAACTCCCGCAGGTTCTCCTCCTCGCGCACCAGCGTCTTGCTGGTGCGGAGTCCCTGCAGCGCCTCGGCGAAAGAGGCGGTGATCATCGAGTTGAACTTCCGCGTGTCCCGCGAGCTGAGCAGCAGCTTTTTCTGGAAGACGGCGCTCACGAGGATGAGCGGCGGCACCACCGACAAGACCAGCAGTCCGAGCACCGGATGCAGCACCACGAGGATCACCGAGATCATGATGACCAGACACACCGCCCACACCAGATCGAGACTGCCCCACGCGATGATGCGCGCGAGCTTGTCGCAGTCGGACGTCAGCCGCGAAATGAGCCAACCCGTCGGGCGGTGGTCGAAGTAGGCGAACTCCAGTTCCTGGATGCGCCTGAAGCACTCCTCGCGGATGTCGTGGCTCATGTTGTTGGCAAGCCCGCCGGCGGAGTTGATGAATACCCAGACACCACCCGCGAGGGAGAATGACAGGAACGCATAAACCGCGATGTGCGGCAGGAGGTCCGGCATGGCTCCGGCCTTCACCACGTCATCCACCGCCCAGCGGGTGACGAGCGCGAAGCTCGCATCCACCAGCGCGATGGCCACGGCGGAAATGGCGAGCGGGACCAGCAGCCGCTTGTAGGGCAGCGCGTGGCGGAACACACGCACCCACAGGCTCAGGTCGAGCTTGTCGCTGAAAACATCTTCCTGGGGTTCGTCCTTCATGGTGCGGTGTCTTGTGACATTTCGTTTTCAAGCGCGTTCTGGATGGTCCACAGGCGCCGGTAGAGTCCTTCCCGCGCGGCCAGTTCGGCGTGGGTTCCGTGCTGGATGATCCTGCCTTTTTCCAAAACAATAACCTTGTCCGCATGCGCGAGTGTGGAAAGGCGGTGGGCGATGACAAGCGTGGTGCGTCTGCCGTGGCGGCTGCGCAGCGCTTCGAGGATGGTGGCTTCCGTCTCGGCATCCACCGCGCTCAGCGCGTCGTCCAGCATGAGGACCGGTGTGTCCTGCAGCAGCGCGCGTGCGAGCGCCACCCGCTGGCGCTGCCCGCCGGAGAGGGTGATGCCACGCTCGCCGACGAGGGTCGAATAGCCCGAGGGGAATCCCTTGATGGTATCGTGGATGTCCGCCAACAACGCGGCCTCATGGATCTGCTCGGCTTCCGCGCCGCCGCGTCCGAGACGGATGTTGTCGCCGATGGTTTTGGAAAAAAGAAACGGCTCCTGCATCACCACGCTGAACTGCGAGCGCACCCATTGCCGGTCCAGCTCCGTCAGCTCCCTGCCGTCGAATCGGATCGACCCGGACGTGTGGTCATACAACCGCAGCAGCAGGTGCATGATGGTGGATTTTCCCGAGCCTGACGGCCCGAGGATCGCCAGCGTCTCGCCCGGCTCCACGGTGAAGGATATGCCATTGATCGCCGCGTTTTCCTCGCCGTGGCCGAAGACGAGATCCCTGACCTCGATCTTCCCGGCGGCGGGAGATGATGGCCGCACGAAACCCGCAGGCACGCTCTCCTCGGGTTCGGACAAGATCTCTCCCATGCGGTTCAGCGCGACCACGGATTTCCCCAGATCGGTGAGCGTGCGGCCCATCTGTCTGACGGGCCACAGCAGCATGTTCAGGAACATGAGGAAGGCGAACAGCGTGCCCACCGTCAGCGAGCCCTGCGAAATGAAACAGGCTCCCGTGAAGAGCACGATGCCCTGCTGCGTCACCACGATGAGATCCGAGGCGGACCAATACCAGGCCATCAGGTGCAGCAGCTTCAGGCTGCGGTCGCGATACAGCTTGTTGGGCGCCGCGAATTTATCGATCTCGAAATCCTGCCTGGCGAAGGCGCGCACCACGCGCAGGCCCGTCAGGTTTTCCTGCACCACGCGCGTAACCTGGCCCTCGGACTCCGCGACTTCCGCGAAAAGGTGCTTCACCTTGCCGATGTAAATGTAGCCGAAGAGGATGATCGGCACCACCAGTGCGAAGGAAACGAGGGTCATCCGTCCGTCCAGCATCACCATGACCGGCAGGGCGGTGAGCAGCAGCAGGACCGCGTTGCTCACCTCCACCACCTGCGCGGCAAGCGCCATGCGCAGCGTCTCCACGTCCGAGGTGCAGCGCTGGATGAGATCGCCCGTCTCCGCGCGGTCATGGTAGCGGGCGGGCAGGCGCTGCAGGTGGTCGTAAAGCCGGTCCTTCAACCGCCGCGCGATGCCATCCGACGCCTCCGCCGCGAAACGGCCTTTCAGATAACTGAAACCACCCGCGATGACGGTGAGCAGAACCATCAGCAGCGCGGGGAACCACAGGCGCTCCCTCACGAAATCCGCACCACCCATCAGGCCGATGATCCATGTGATGGGACGGCTGTCATCCGGCTTGCCGGAAAGCGCGAAGTCGATGGTGGCGCTCGCGACAAGCGGGGCCACGTAGTTGATCGCCGTGAAAAGGAAGAGCGCGGCGATGGCCCACGCGTATTTCCCCCTGAATCCCCGCATCTGTTTCCAGAGCAGGACGAAAGGAGCTGTTTTGGGTGTGTCGGACTGGCTGGCGGCCATGAGGGTGATTCGTTGGAAAGTGAAAATGAAAAAGCCCGCTGGGCGGCGGGCGGCATCTTCAATTCATCTCGAATCTGGCAGCCCGCGTTTGGTTCGGGCTTGCCGGGTGTTTCAACAAACCCTCAGACAATGCCCGCTTCTGATCCCAGTGGGAATCGGTGGAAGTTGGGGGACATCGCGCTCATGGTGAAGGAAACGGTTCGGGTGCGCGGATTGATTAGCGGGCCGCCGCCACCCGGGCAAGAAAATTCCTTGAAAGGAGGAGGTGACGTGTTTGTCATCTGATATTAACCCGGTTATGGGTATAGGTGGTTTTTCACGATCGTCGATAGTTGGGCACTTCGTTCATGCAAGTCCTGCCATATCTTATTGGAAACAAATCCGCCGTCCTCGGGATGGTGGCCGCCTGGGCATTCTCCACTCCGGCCCGGGCGGAGGAATACCACGTCGCCACGGATGGCCGGGACACGAACGCTGGCACGAGGACCGCGCCTTTCGCAACCATCCAGCGGGCCGAGAAATCCGCGGAGCCCGGGGACACGGTGCTGATCCATGGCGGCACCTACCGGATGGAGACGGAGCGGACCGCGCGCTACTTTCACAACCGGGCGGAGATCACGAATCTCATGAAAAGCGGTGTACCCGGCAAGCCGATCCGCTACTTCGCGGCACCCGGTGAGAAGCCGGTGTTTGATTTCTCCGAGGTGAAACCGCCGGGCTACCGCGTGACGGCTTTTTTCATCGGCGGCTCATGGCTGCACTTCAAGGGGATCGCCGTGACGGGGGTGCAGGTCACCATCACCGGACACACCCAGTCGATCTGTTTTCAAAACGAGGGAAGCAACAACATCTACGAGCTGCTGGAGATGCACGACGGCCAGGCCATCGGCTTCTGGCTTGGTCGAGGTTCCGACAATCTGGTGCTGAACTGCGACGCCTGGCGCAACCATGATCATACCTCGGAAAACGGCCGGGGAGGGAATGTGGACGGCTTCGGGTTCCACGCGCCGGAGGGCAGCACGGGCAATGTCTTCCGTGGCTGCCGCGCGTGGTTCAACAGCGATGACGGCTTCGACCTCATCAGCACGGACGAACCGGTCCTGATCGAAAACTGCTGGGCGTTCTACAATGGATTCAGTCCCGAATTCAAGGTGCTTGGCGATGGCAACGGCTTCAAACTCGGTGGTTACGGAAGCCGTCCCGCCAGCGGGCTCCCCTCCCCCGTTCCACGCCATGTCATCCGCCGGTCGCTGGCGGTGCGGAACCATGCCTCCGGTTTCTACGCGAACCACCAACCCGGCGGGCTGGACTTCATCAACAACACCTCGTTCCTCAACAGCACGAATTTCAACCTGCTCAACCGGAACGCCGACAACTCCGCCGACGTGCCGGGATACGGCCACGTCCTGAAAAACAACCTCAGCTACAAGGGCCGCAGGGAACTCACCAACTTCGATGCGGATCAATGCGAATTCGTGGCAAACTCCTTCGATTTGAAACTGAAACTCGAAGACGGGGATTTCAAGAGCCTCGACCAAGCCGAACTGGTCCAGCCGCGCCTGGCAAACGGAGACCTGCCGGATATCGGCTTCATGAGGCTGAAGGCGGGGAATCCGGCCATCGACAAAGGCGTGGATGTGGACCTCCCCTTCAAGGGAAAGGCACCGGATCTCGGAGCGTTTGAATCCGGGAAATAGATCCTCCGGTGGAATCGGGCGGGGTTGGCTCTCCACCTGGCGGCAGCTCCCCGTCCGGAATGTTGACAAGGGTCATCGCGGGCCGGGGGATCACGTGGCCGGTCGATTGAAAAAAGCACCCGGCTGCCTGATCACCTTGCCAGCAGGCCGTTCACATAAGCGACGGTCTCCGGCTGGTTGAGGATTTCCACATGTTCGCGGTGGAAATGCTTGATCGACCGCGCGCTCCGGGCGATCCGCGGATCCGTCTCGCTCTCCACCGTGACGACGCCATCGTTTTCCTCCCTCATCCACAAGCGGCGTCTTTCGATGGAGCCGTAGATGAGATCATGCGTCGTCCCCTTCGGCAGGGGCGTCGCATAAAGCCCTAGCAGGAAAGCGCTGTCCGGATTCACATCGAGCCACGAAGGCACGGGTTTCTTGAGATGGCGGACGCCCGATTCGGCGGCCTTGTGCCCGCCCCACGGGGTGGAGATGCTGATGAATTTCGGAATGAAATCCACTCCTTCCTCCGTGACCGCCCGGTCGATGGCCGCGCGGGCGACCAGACCTCCCATGCTGTGCGCGACCACGTGGCACCGCGGAAACCCGTGGCGCCGCCTGAGCTCGCGCAGGCCGGAGGCCAGCACTCCGGCCGCACGATCCAGCCTCATGCCGCTCGGGTAATGATAGAACCATGGCTGGTATCGTTTGTGGTCGAGATGTCCGATGAAGTATCTCCAGTCCTGCGGACTGCCGCCGATGCCATAGACCAGCACCACGGGGATGCGTCCGGGATCGTAGGGTTCCGTGAAGTAGATGCCAAGGGTGTTGCTTCCCAGGAAATCGAGGGGCCGCCACAAGCCGCCGCCACCCTCGCCCGCGGCGAAACGTTTTTCGTCGAGAGACACCACATCGCCCAAGGCGAGATGGGTGACTCCGCCCAGCTCCTTGTTCTCCCCGGGCACCCGGATGACGGTGCCTGCGGCAAGTCCGTGGTCCCGCGTGAGTGTCAGCCCATGGATCTGCGGCCGCGCCGCCGGGTCCGACAACGGAACGGGTTTCACATCCGACAGCACTCCGAGCGGTTCGCCCGCATCGTAGGCGCGGTTGCCATTCTCATCGGTGAAGGCACCGACCTGATAGACACCGTCCAGCCGCAGGTTGAACGACGCGATGCCGTCCGGGCGGACTTTATGGAATCCGGCGGAGTCCTTGGGCTTGCCGTTTTCCTTGCGCCATGCCAGCGCATAAGTCGGTGCCTTGTTCCCGGCGGGCAACTTCACCCGCAGGGTCACGCCGCCGCGCTGCTCCAGTGTCTCCACCTGTTGGCGCAGGCCCACGATCGAACAGGAAGCCGCCATCGCCACGGCCGGCAGCAGCAGGCAGTGGCCGATGGAGCGGGGAATGTTCATGCTGGAGAAACGGTGTGGCCGGCAATGTCAGAGCCTGGCGACGATCTGCGCCAGAATACCCAATCCCTTCGATTGGATGATCCCCATGCTTTTTCCCGGCACGAACCAGATGCCCCGGTCGGCTTCGGGGCAATAGACGATCTCGGCGTGGCCGGGAATTTGTGCGTGGTAATAGTGGGCATCCGGATGGACCTGCAAAAACTCGTGGTAGCGCACGCACCAGGGGTCCGTGACGACCGGGAAGAGTTCCTCTCCCAGCTTTTTCAATTCACCCAAGGTCGCGGGACGGATGGTTTTGACAACCATCGCCCGACGGTTTTCCCAAAGCTGATCCGGCCAGTCATCGTCGTAACTCATGTTTTTCAGTAATGGATTTTGATTTTGTGAATGGAGTGGCTCCGCGGTGTCCGACCATCGCGGACAGGCATCATGCGGCCACCCAGGCGCGGGCTTCCTCCAGCCGTTCCGGTGTGAAGTATGCCACGGGGGCGCGGCGCATTCCGGCACCCGTGAACATTTTCACCTCGGCCTCCCAGCGGGAGTCTCCGACCACGGCGATGCGGGCGATCTTCTCTCCATGGGTGAACATGAACTCGAGATTGTCCCAGTCCTGTCCGGACTCCCAGCCGCCGAAACCATCCAGAATCACCAGGACGCGGGGTTCCACTCCGGTGGAGATCAGGGATGCGAGTTCCGTTTCGGCGGATTTGAACTCCGAACGACCCAAGGTGCTGCTGATATGGAATTCACAGACCGAACTCTCGGGATCGTATTGAAATATGATTGGCATGATGATGGGTGTTTTCGAGGGAGACTTTATTTCGTGGTGGCGTTCACCGGTATCGGATTGGCCGGAGGAACCGTGCGGTCGAGTTCGGGAGCCTTCGCGGGCTTGTCCGCGGGAGGTGGTTCGGGCATGCGGACGAGCAACCAGTTCTGCACGCGATCCTTCCCGAAATGGATGGCCAAGGTGCTAACGTCCTGGGTGAGGTTCGCCAGCGTCGTCGCGAAGACCGTTTCGATGTTGTCCCCGATGCGCCATGCGACATTCTGCGTCTCCTTGTCGATCTGGCCGGCGATGGGCTTCTGGTCGCCCGTGATGACGCTCTGGTAGCCTCCGCTGACCTTGCCGTCCTTGCTGATGGAGACCTGGAAGAACATGACCGGCTCCCCCTTTTCTTCCTGGGCGAGGGCGAAGACTCCGAGAGGCATCCATTCGGCGGGCTTGTCGGCAGAGGTTGGCGGAGCGGGTGGCGCGGGTTGCTCCACATTGACGGCCAGGTTCACGACCGGCTCGTTGTATTGTTTCGCAGGCACCGGCTTGTTATCCACATACACGGTTTCCCCCTCCTGGATGACGTTGGTTCCGTAGTCGATATAGATGGGTTGCGGCGGTGCGGTGGCGTAGACGAATGTCGTCGCGGCAGCCCAGGTGACGGGTGCCCACCACCACCAGGGATTGGCGGGATAATGGCCGACATGGCCCCAGCCGCAGCCGCCCCACCAATGGTCGTCAAAGACATCGTCATAGAAATCTCCGGCATTGTCCCAGATCTCATCCGCCCGATCGAAGCGGTAGTCCCACATGTCCTCGCGGTGCTCCTGCCAGTCCTCGCGGTTCTGGTCCCGCCAGTCCTGACGGTCGTTACGGGCCTCCTCAAGGTTGTCCCAGCGGTCCTCACGGTTTTTCGCGAAGTCGTCGCGGCGCTGCTGCCGGTTCTCGTTGCGCTGCTGCATGCTCTCGTGACGCTTGTCCACCCGCTGGTTCCAGTTTTCGTTGCGGTTCTGCGAGCGTTCGCTCCAATTGGGACGATCTTGCGGAAGCTGTGCCGGGCGCTCCCGGTCTCCCAGGCCACCACGGTCTCCCAAGCCACCACGGTCACCGATACCTCCATGATCGCCGATACCCCCCCGGTCACCCAAGCCGCCACGATCGCCGATGCCACCGGCACCGCCGATGGCTCCGATCCCGGCAGCACCGCCAACACCGAGGAAATTACCGACGTCGCCACGGTTCGGGCGATTGCCGGTGCCCGGGCGGTTGTCGATCCCAGGACGGTTGCCCGCTCCAGGGCGGTTGTCAATTCCAGGTCGGTTGCCCGCTCCGGGACGGTTGTCGATTCCAGGACGGTTGTCGATTCCGGGGCGGTTATCAATGCCGGGACGATTGCCCGCACCCGGCCGATTGTCTCCTCCAGGCCGGTTATCCCCGCCGGGGCGGTTGCCCGCTCCAGGACGATTGTCCCCACCGGGGCGATTATCCCCACCTGGACGGTTGCCAGCCCCGGGGCGGCTTCCCCCCGAAGGAAGTTGCGAGGCACCAGCCCCCAGCGCCCCTCTGTCACCACCGGACGGACGGGTGGATGGCGAGCTTGGCACACGACCGCCACCGGGGCGGCTTCCGCCATTCGCGGGACGTTGCGCGGCACCACCGGAAGGACGTGAGGAATTTCCAGCGGAAGGGCGCGACGCTCCTCCCGACGACGGACGGGATGCCCCTCCCGAAGATGGCCGCGACGAAGCCGACGGACGCGAGGATTGCGCCGGGCGCGATGCGGCGCGTGAGCCACCACCCGAGGAATGGGAGAAGCTGCCACCCCCTCCGCCGCGTGCGCCGCCACCGCCCCCTCTGCCGCCGCCCCGACCGCCTCCGCGGCCCTCGGCGATGGGCGTCGATTGGATCAGCATCGCGAGGATCGCGACGAACAATGAAACGGAACCGAATTTCGAGCGCATGGCTTATTCTCCTTTCTTGCGATGGATTTCAATCCGTCCGATGCCCGGTTGCGGATCGCCGTCGAGCGTGCGGTTTCCCGACTCCCAGAAAACGGTCGAGTCACCGGACTTGGAAATCGTATTGTCGGCGGTGGTTCGGCTTCCATCGGCGGAGTAGCCGGTCTCCCGCGAGAGCCAGCGCTGGCCATCGCCGGTCCAGCGCCCCTCGGCATAACCGCCCTGGTCGTCGAACGTCCACGAACGGATGCCTTGTTCCACCGGATCCCATCCGATGATCTGCCAGCCTTCCAGGACAGGTTCGTCGCCCTGTTTCACGGTGACGTTGCGCGTGATGAAGCTGCCGCCGCGCGACCATTGATATTCGCTGTGGATGGTCACTCCGGCATCCTTGTCCGCCTCCTCCCACTCGCCGATCAGCCAGGAGAGCTGCGAAAGCTTCCCGCCCGGCGAGGATTCGGTCGCGGGGGTCTCCACCAGTTGGCTGATCTTCCAGTCGCCATCCTTCTTGAGATAGACCGCGGTGTAGAGCGCCTCCGACTCATCTCCGGAAGAAGAGGTCACGACGGTGGAGCCCTTCTCCACGACGACCTCGGGGGTGAGAACCTTCACCGAGTCCGCCTTGATCGAGATTTTCGCACCTTTGTTAGACGCGAAGGCGGAGCGCAGGGAGCCTTCGATGGCCGCCGCTCCGCTGAAAATCCGTCCGTCGTCCGAAGTGTATTCCGCATCATCGGTGAAGAACCCGGCGAGCGCCTTCACGTCCGCCTTGGCATAGGCCTCCTCGTAGGCGCGGTCCTTGGCCAGAACGGCGGCCATTTCAGGAGTGGTTCCGGCAGGCTGCTTTTCAGTCTGGCCGGCGCCGGTGCATATCATCACCGCGGCGGATGACAGGGAAATCAGGGTTGTTTTCATGAAGATAGGATGATGGTTAGGATCCTCGGGTTCCTATGATGGAATCACTCCCCGCCGACCTTGTCCATTAGACCAAGGTCCCACCGGCATGCATCCCCTCCGGGGTGATGTTTATTTTTTCACACTTCTGATTTGCATCAATCGTGCGAATTGTAATAGAAGCTCTAGTGAAAGGCCTCGTGGAGGAAATCCATATTCGTATGAGCATGTTCGATCAAGCCGTCTCACCCGAAAATCACTCCGGTTCGTTCACGTCCGAACCTTTGGTTTGCGTGGTGGATGATGAGGAGGAAATACGCCGGAACCTTTGTGACCTGTTTGTCTCGGCGAGTCTTCCTGTCCGCGCCTTCGGGTCCTTCTCCGAGTTTTTCGAACGCGGGGCGCACCAAGGGCCATGCTGCCTGGTCATCGATCCCAGCCTGCATGGAATGGGGGAGGGAGACTTCAAGGCCATCCTGATAGACAATGCGGATCAGGTCGTATGCCTGACGGCGCACGCGGACATCTCCATGTGCACCTTCGCCATGAAAGCGGGTGCCGTCGACTATCTTATCAAGCCCGTGGACGCCGAGACCATGCTGGAAGCGGCCAAACGGGCGTTGGCACGCTCCCAAGCCACGCTTGCCGCGAAAATCGCCCGGACCGCGGCCCAGGCGAAATTCGCCAAACTCACCACGAGGGAATTCGGGGTGATGTACCGGGTCATCGCCGGCCTGCTGAACAAGCAGATCGCCGCCGAGCTGGGCATCGCCGAAAAAACCATCAAGGTCCATCGCGGGAGGGTGATGCGGAAAGCGGAAGTCGTCTCGGTTGCGGAACTCGTCAAGCTCGCCATCACCGCCGGCATCACCGATCCCGCATAGCCCGGCTCCATGCCGCCCCATGCCGGGATGGAAAAGACTTACTAATGTTAGAGGTCGTTAGAAAAACCAGGTGACTCCCGCCTTGGCGATGCAATTGGTGGAGGAATCATCCAGGGGTATCTCGCACGATGCGAACAAACCGATGTTCCTTTCGTTACCAACGGTCCAGCCGATGCTTGGCTCGAGCGTGTTGTATAGTTCCGCGTCCTCCATCATGTTGACGACGCCCTTGTAGTCCAGATTGAGGGAGACGCAGGGGGATATTTTCCAAGTGGCGGTGAGATGCCCCTCCCACTCGCTCTTGTTGCCGGTGGTGTCGCCCTGGTCCGCCGACCATCCGAATTGCAACGAGGTGGCGAGCACGAAGTTGTCGCGGATCGCATAGGCCGCGCCGGCGCCACCCGCCATCTGGGTCCGCTGGTTGGCGATGGCCTGGACATCGTCCGCGGCGGTGTCGAACTCCGTTTCAAAAAACCAACCGGCGCGCCAGCCGGCGGGGTCATCCATCAGCAGGTGGCCGACGCGGAGCTTCAGATCTCCCAGGCCTGTGTCGCTGTCCGCCCCCTCGGGATCGTTCTCGAGGACCGGTAGTTCGAAGCCGATGCCGAACTGGCGGTCATGCCCGTTGAAGCCGAACCCGTACACTCCCGCGAGGATGAACTTGTTCCGGCTGCCGCCACCGTCCAGATCCGTGTATTCATCGGCTACCCTGACCCGGCTTTTGATGACGATCGGGTTCCGGGCGAGCAGCAGGTCGGCGTCCGTGACGGTCTCCTCGCCCGCCGTCGATATGCCTGTTAGAGAAAAGGCCGCAAGCATCGGAACAGCGGCGGCCGGCAGGAAACGCGCGTTGGTTTTCATGGTTGTTCGGGTTTTTCTTTTTGAACGGGTGCCTCGCGCCGCGGGAAATTCGCGGCTGCGGGAGGACCGATCATCACCCGGACCGTAGTCAAACAGTCCCCGGTGCCAAGCTCCGTGAGCGCGCGGCGCATTGGACCAAGGTCCGACGGCCGCATCCCATGCTTCACTTGCCTTCCCCGGGAGTTCCCGTCAGATAGATTCGAACCTGCGGGCATGGCGTCGCCATGCCCCACAAAACCATAACAAGATGATCCAGCCGAAGTTGTTGAAGCAGTTCCTCGTGGAGCCGGGCTCCGAAGTGAATCTCAAGGATTATGCGACCGACTGGACCGAGACGGACGAGGCGAAGGCGTTCGGCAAGGACGTGATCAAGGAGCGGTCCAAGGAAGTCCTGGCGGAGAGCCGCGAGGCGATGAGCAAGGCGCAGGAGCTGCTCTACGCCAGCGACACCCACTCCGTCCTGATCATCCTCCAGGCGATGGACGCCGCGGGCAAGGACGGGACCATCCGTCATGTCATGTCCGGAGTGAATCCTCAGGGCTGCCAAGTGTTCAGCTTCAAGAAACCGTCCGCCGAGGAGCTGGATCACAACTTCCTCTGGCGCTACATGAAGGCCCTCCCCGAGCGCGGCCGCATCGGGATCTTCAACCGTTCCTACTATGAGGACGTGCTGGTGGTGAAGGTGCATCCCGAATGGCTGGGGCCGGGGCAGCCCGCGAACCCCGACAAGGATTTCTGGGAGAAACGCTACGAGGACATCAACAACTTCGAGAAGCACCTTTCCCGCAACGGCACCCTCGTCATCAAGTTCTTCCTCCACCTGTCCAAGGACGAGCAGCGGCGGCGTTTCCTCGAGCGGCTTACCAATCCGGACAAGCATTGGAAATTCTCCGATTCCGATCTCGCCGAGCGCGACCATTGGAAAAGCTACCGGAAGGCGTTCGAGGACGCCATGGCCGCCACCAGCACCAGGCGCGCTCCGTGGCATGTGATCCCGGCGGACCGCAAATACGTCGCCCGCGCCCTTGTCGCGGACATCATCACCACCTCCATCCAGAATCTCGGCCTCGAATACCCGAAGGTGAGCGAGGCACAACTGGCCAAACTCGCCATCGCCAGGGAGAAGCTGGAAAACGCGGGCAAGGATCATGAGCCGGAGCCGTGACCTCTCCCGCCACCACCGCCCGCGGCCTCTGCTCCATCGTTCCGGCGCTGGGCTGGCTGCGCGGTTACAAGCCTGCCTGGCTCCGGGCGGATCTCGTCGCCGGTGTGACGCTGGCGGCCTATCTCATGCCCGCAAGCATCGGTGACGCGTCGCTCGCCGGGCTGCCGCCTGCGGCGGGCCTCTACGCCTGTCTGTTTTCCGGTCTCGTTTTCTGGCTGTTCACCAGCTCCCGCCAGACGACGGTCACCGTGACCTCCGCGATCTCACTGCTCGTCGGCTCCACCCTCGGCCCGATGGCGGCGGGGGATCCGGCCCGCCATGCGGCCTTGGCCGCCACCACCGCCATCATGGTCGCGGTGCTGGCCCTGCTCGCCCGGCTGTTCCGGGCGGGGGTGATCGTGAACTTCATTTCGGAGTCCGTTCTCGTCGGTTTCAAGTGCGGGGTGGCCCTCTATCTGGCCAGCTCGCAACTGCCGAAACTCTGCGGCCTCTCCGGAACGCACGGCGATTTCTGGGACAAGATCAGCCACTTCATCCGCAACGTGGGAGACACGAATCCCGCCTCCATCACCATCGGCGGTGGCGCCCTGGTCCTGCTGCTCCTCGCGAAAAAACTCGTGCCGAACAAACCCGCCGCGCTCGTCGTCGTGATCGCCGGGTTATGCGCCGGAGCGTGGTTCGATCTCGCGGCGCACGGCGTGAAACTTCTCGGGCTGGTTCCGCAAGGCCTGCCAGCCCTGGGACTCCACGGAATTTCCCGCAGCGACCTGAACCAACTGCTGCCGCTTGCCATGGCGTGCTTCCTGCTGGGAGCGGTCGAAACCGCCGCCATCGGCCGGATGTTCGCAAGAAAGCATGACTACCGGTTGAACTGCGACCAGGAGTTCCTCGCCCTCGCGGGAGCCAATCTCATGGCCGGCCTCGGCCAGGGTTTCCCCACCAGCGGCGGAATGTCGCAGTCCCTTGTCAACGAGTCCGCCGGCGCCCGCACCCCTCTGTCCGGATTCATCTCGGCGCTGATCATCCTGCTTGTCGTCCTTTTCCTGTCGGACCTGTTGCGGTTCCTGCCGCAACCGGTGCTGGCCGCGATCGTGCTCGTCGCCGTCACCGGGCTTTTCAAGTTGTCCGCCCTCAAACATATCTGGAACTTCAGCCGGGCCGAGTTTTCCGTCGCTGCCACGGCACTGCTCGGAGTGCTCGGCTCGGGCCTGCTGATGGGCGTGCTGATCGGTGCCACCCTCTCGTTGCTCCTGCTCCTGCACCGCTCCATGTATCCCCGCTCCACCGAACTCGGGCGGGTGCCCGGAACCGACTACTTCGCCGATGCGATCCGCCACCCCGTCAACCGACGGCTGCCGGAATCCTTCATTTTCCGGAGCGACGGAGCGATCCTGTACTTCAATGCGGAATTTGTCCGCGATCGGTTTTTCGAACTGCTGGACGCCAGGGGCAGCGGAGTCAGACTGGCGGTCTTCCATCTCGGCACCGTTCCCGCCATCGATCTCGCGGGAGTCGAAATGCTCGCTGAAATCCACGAAACCCTCCAGCAGCGGGGCATCGGTTTCCGCCTTTCCGAAGCCCACAGCGGGGTAAGGGAAGCGCTCCGCCGCGCCGGATTTGAAAAATTCCACGGACCCATCGTGCCCGACCAGACGGTCTCCACCGTGCTGGAACAATACCTGTCCGCCCACGACAAACCCCGCAACCATCCATGAAACGATCCCATACCATTTGCCGGCTCATCCTGTCAGCGGGGATATCCCTGCTCACACTCCCGGGCTGCACCAACTACTCCGAGGTCAAGGTGCGAAAGCCGGTTTACCGCCCCTCCACGGGCATGATCGGAGAGTTCGCCAACGCACAACGACATATCATGAGCTCCATGAAAGTCGGAACCAGCCGTCCCCTGGCGGCCCTCGGAGGCTATCTTGAGGCGGCGGAGTTTTCCTCCAGACAGCTTGCCTCCAACCCCGGGGACGAGCAGGCCCGGCTCGACTACAACTTCGCCACCTCCCGGATCATTTCCATCATCCAGAAAGCGAAGTTCGATCCATGGAACAAGCCCCTGCACGTGCCGACCGACAACGGCGGCTTCACCTTGACCAACAGACCCGGCCCGAATCCCCGCCACCACTCCGCGCTTTTCGATTTCACCCCGGCCGACGAATTCGACATCGGCGGAAGCTATATCACGAAGAGATCCCTCAGACCGGGTATCGGCGCACCTACGGTGGTGGTTGGCAAGGCAAGGCGGGAAGGAGCGAGGGAGGATTTCGCGATGGACCGCGTTTACTACGGTGTCACCACGGTCGTCCGCTTCAAAGGCAGGAACTGTGAAATCTCCTTCGAGGATCCTCTCGCGGTCGAAACCACCGTCATGAACGGGAAGACCTATCCGCTCGCCGCGGACTTCACCGTCCCGCTTGCCGTGCTCCTCGCCAGCAACGACCCCAGGAAACTCGAAATCATGCGCGTCCTGCGCCCCGGCAACTATGCCGAAACCGCCCGCATCACCGCCCTGCAACCCTACGACCCGAACAAAACCGTGGTCCTCGTCATCCACGGTCTGATGGATTCCCCGGCCACCTGGACGCCGATGATCAACACCCTCCGTGGCAATGTGGAAATCCGGCGGAACTACCAGTTCTGGTTCTACAGCTATCCCAGCGGCTATCCCTATCCTTACTCCGCCTCCATCCTGCGGGACGATCTCGACGCCGTGGAAAAGAGATATTCCCTGCGGAAGCCGATGGTCGTCCTCGGACACAGCATGGGCGGCTGCATCAGCCGTCTGCTCATCACCGACACGGAGGGGGACAAGCTCTGGCGCAAGACCTTCGGCAAGCCGCCGGAGCAGGTGAAGCTGTCCGCGGAAAACAAGGTCCTGTTTGAAAAAGCGCTCATCTTCAAACACCGCCCGGAAATCGGACGCGTCATCTTCATCGCCGCGCCGCTGAAGGGCAGCGATCTTTCCAACAACTGGGTGGGCCGTCTCGGCTCGAGGCTCGTCCACGCGCCGACCACCTTTCTCAAGGCCGGTGCCGAAGTGGCCCAGCTCATCACCTTCCAGCCCGGAGACCTCCGGATCAAGGGGTTGCCCAACAGCGTCGACACCCTTTCCCCGACCAACCGGTTTGTAAAAACCATCAATACCTTTCCGATCACTCCTGGCGTTCCCTACCACACCATCATGGGAGACCGGGGCAAGGGCAATGCGCCGAAGTCCAGCGACGGAGTGGTCCCCTACTGGAGCTCCCACATGGATGGGGCGGAATCCGAACTCGTCGTCCCATCCGGCCACAGCGCCCACCAGAACCCGCAAGCCATCGACGAAGTGGCCAGGATTCTCGAACTCAATCTCCGCTAACAAAACACACCAACCAAGAAATCATGAAAACGATCCACCGCACCACCATCAAATGCCTCGGCCTCGCCGCCCTCTCGCTCGTCATCACGAACTGCGCGGCCCCCTCGGGAAACACGAGCGGAGAGAAACGCTCGGACATCCACGCGATGACCAAGCAGACGCTGGGCGAGCTCTACTCCACCAAGCCGGAAGCCAGGAGCCTGGTGGCCAACTCCGCCGGATACGCGGTCTTCAACCAGATTGAAACCAAGGTCTTCACCGCCGGCTCCGCGAACGGCTACGGCGTCGCGGTCAACAAGGCCACCGGCAAGGAGACCTACATGCGCATGGCCGGACTCAGCGCCGGATTCGGCGCGGGACTCACCAACACCCGCACGGTCATCATCTTCCGCAAGGCATCCACCTACAACAAATTCATCAGCAGCGGCTGGTCCGCCGCCGCCGATGCCCAGGCCGCCGCAGCGCTGGACCGGTCCGGCGTGGGTGCCGGCGTCTCCATCAATCCGACCGTCGATCCCGTCGTCTATCACATGACCCGCAGCGGTGTGGCCGTCTCGGCGTCCGTCGGTGCGGAGAAGGTCTGGGCGGACAAGTCACTGAACCATTGATCCGAACAAAAATTCCCGTCGCAACTTGGCGGCCGGCGAAAGGATTGGTGAGCGATCCTGTCCGGAAGTTGCCACGTTGCGGCAGGCGTCGGGTCGGAAAAATCCGGCCACGCCCCCCGAGACTTCCCAGAAAAATGACAGACTTGCGATCACGCGGCTTTTCCCGGGCCCTTGCCATTTCCACCGCCATCTGTGCCACCGCTTCCTCCGCCTTCGCGGATGCTTCCGTGGATCCGGTCATCGGAAATCCCGCTCCCCTGTCCGGATGGGAATTCCGGTTGGAACCGTACGGCTGGCTGACCGCCATCGACGGCTCGGCGGGCATCGACGGACTCGAAGCGCGGATCGACAGCGCGTTTTCCGACATCCTTCAGAAGCTCGACATGTATGCGTCGCTCCAGTTCGAGGCCCGCAACGGACGTTGGGGGATCCTCGCCGACGGATTCTATGCGGACCTCTCGGCATCGGGAGCACCACCGGGGCCTCTCTACCGGAGCATCGAGGCGGGCTTCAAACAGTTCATCGGGGAACTCACGCTGTCCTACAGCGTCCATGAAAGCGACCTCGCGCTCGTCGATGTGTATGCGGGCGTCCGCTACAACGGCATCTCGCTTGATCTCGGCGCCGATCCGAACGAGACAATCCTGAACGGCAGCAGCGACCGCACCAGCGGCAGGATCGCGGAGGCCATCCGGAAAAGGGGCGAACAGCTTGTCAGCGCCCGCCTGGCGGAATTCAAGGCCGCCGCGACAGCCCGCCGGGAAGAAATCGAAAGCGAGATCCGCGAGGCGATCGAAGATGAGGCGGATGGAAGCATCCGGAGGGATCTGGTGAAGGAACTCATCAAGCTGCGGGACACCATCCCTGACCGGATCGTCCGCCTCGATCCGGATCAAACCGCCGGAGCTGTGGAAAAACAACGCGTCGCACTGGCGCGGAGCGCGGCGCGTTTGAAGATCGAAGAACTCCGGGCCTCGGTGGACTCCTCATTGAAAGACAGGGTCGCGAACGCACGCGAGCGCGTGAAGGAGGCGAAGGAAAAACTCAGGAATGCGATCAAGCGTGAATTGGAGGAACGGCTGCCAGCGGACGCCTCGGCCGATAAAAGCTGGGTCGATCCCATCCTCGGAGTCCGCGCCCGGTGGCCGCTCGGCGAACAATTTTTCCTCGCCACGCAAGGAGATGTGGGAGGGTTCGGAGTCAGCTCCGACATCACCTGGCGGCTGCAGGCAACCGTCGGTTGCCGGTTCAGCGAAACCGTTTCAGCGGAAATCGGCTACCGCCACCTCCACACCGGCTACTCCGACGGAGCCTTCACCTACGACATCGCTGAATCCGGAGCCTTCATCGGGGTGGATTTCCGGTTTTGATAGAGACCGGCAACCGGAGCCCTCCGTAGTCATTGCGCGTAGTCATCGGCAATTAAATATTATTCACAAGTCATTGATATGACTGGAGGCGGAGGAGGGAATCGAACCCTCGAATGACGGTTTTGCAAACCATTGCCTTACCACTTGGCTACTCCGCCATTCGCATGGCGCGGGGGCGAGTGAGTACGGCGAACCAAGCGGACTGTCAACACTTGGATTCGTCGATTTTTCACTTCCCATGGCTTCAGCGCCCGAAATTCGCCTGGAACGTCACGGTGCTGCCATATCCCCTGCCATACCTTGGAGGAGCACAGCGGGGTGGCGGGCAGGGAGCGGTGTAGACGGGGCGGACGACCGGGCGATAGGGCCGGCGAACGAGGCGGGTTCCCCAGATTTCGTTTCCGCAACGGTCGTAACCGACGAAATAGCGCTCCTTGTAAACCGGCGCTCCGCAGGACGTGTAGCTGCTCACGTAAACGCGGCTGCTATGACGATGGCTCCGGGCGTCCGCTACCGAAGTGCCCATGAAAGTGAACGCGCTGATGGCGATGGCTGCGATGATGGTTTTCATTTTTGAGGGTTGGTTGAAGTCTCGTGTCGCTGGTTTCGACGGATGCCTCCGCGGTTTATTCGACATGATCATCAAACTTTCCTCGCCATCGCGCGGGCGTCGGAGGGACCGGATCAGGGACTTCAACAAAAAGTCCGTGGGCGCGTTCGCACCCACGGACCCGAGCTGATGTCCGGAATCCTGGTTCAATCAGTTTCCATAGCCGATGCGGTAGAAGGCCTTGCCCGCAGGTGGGGCGGGATCTTCCACGGTGACGATTCCCGAGGGAGGGGCGACTTCCGTATCGACCGTGGACCAGCTGCCGGTCTGCAGGGTGGTCGAGCGCTGGAGGATGTAGGTCTTGCCAGCCGTGCCGGTGAAGGTTCCGGTGGCCGTGCCGCCGCTGATGACGAGCGTCATGTTTCCGGGAGGCGTGACGGCGGCGGAGACCACGTTGATGATCACGGTCTCCGTGGCGGTGCCGCCCCAGCCGCCGTCATCCACCGAGTAGGTGAAGGTATCGGAACCCGTGAAGCCGGCCTTGGGGGTGTAGAGGATGATCCCATCACTTTCCGAAACCGTGCCGCCTTGGGAACTTGCCGCGCTGACGCCGGTGAAGTTCACCGTATCACCGTCGGCATCCGGGCTGGTGTCGTTGGCAAGGAGGTCGGCCACATTGATCGATTTCGCGACGTCCTGATCCGTCGACCCGACGTCGTCGAACGAGGTGACCGGATTGGCATTGGTGACGGTGATCACCGCCGGGTCGCTGGTGACGGTGGTCGGGCCGCTGCCGGTGACCTTGACCGTGTAGCTGCCCGCCGCGGTGAAGTCCTCGACATAGATCGGCAGTGTCGCTTCCGTCGCATCCGGCACGGGGTCCGCGCCCTTGAACCACTGGTAGGTGAGTGGAGAGGATCCGGTGGCTCCCACCGCGAGGGTCACCATGCTGTTGTGCCTGCCGTTGCCACCCACCGGCTGGATGGCGATGTGTGGCGGGGTGCCGGGAGGAATGGCTCCGACGGCGGTGAACTCGTCGATCCGGAGTCCGGTGAGTCCGCCACCGGTGCCGGCGTCGATGTTCTTCACGAAGAAGTCGATGTTGTTCACTCCGGTGGTCAGGAGTCCGGGGAATGCCGAGTTACTGATGGAGAAGGGGACCAGGGTGGCGAAGGTGGTGCCGACGGTATTCGGGAAACCGACGTCGGTTCCGTTGACGCGGATTTTCACCCCTTCGTTGTCCGTGGACCATTTTCCGGAAATGAGCACGGTCGAGAGGTCGAAGCCGGTGAGATCGAACCGGGCGCGGTAAACATAGACACCATCCCCCGCCCCCGCATCCGAGGGGGTCCCCGCCGGAGTGACGAGTCCCGCCGCACCGGCGGTGTTCGCCCGTGGGCCGATCCACTTCGAGGTGGCGGAATTGGCGAGCCAGGCACCGGGCAGGTTCGTCTGCACGTAGACGGTGTCGGAAGAGGTGTCGTCCGGATTGACGATGAGCTTGAAGTGCGGATCCACCAAGCCGTTCGCCAGCAGTTGCCCGTCCACTCCGACGCCGGTGTTCCCGTAGCCGGGGATGTTTTCCAGCACGTTCACGTTCGCGACGTTGCTGGTCACGGTGACGCCATTGGAAACCACGAGCGTGTAAGCTCCGGAGTCGGCGGCGGTGAGGCCGTTCAGGACCAGAACCGGGGAGGTCTCGCCAGGAATGTCGGCGGTGCCCTTCTTCCATTGATAGGAAAGGGTTTCGCTGCCGATGGCCGCTCCGCGCAAGGTATAGCTCGCTCCGATACCGAGGGTGGCTCCCACCGGCTGGAGGGTGAACTCGGGTGTCTTGTTCACATACGGGTCCGCCTCCCGGTTGCTGATGGCGTAGGTATGGATGGACTTCCGGTCGAACGGGTCGGTGACCGCGACATCGATTCCCGAGGCGGTGATGGTGGCGGTGCCGCTGGCGCTCGCGGTGTAGGTGTATTCGAAGCGGGCGCCCTGGTCGTTTCCATACTGGTCCTGGTGCAGGACGCTCGAGCCTTCGCCTGTGCCGCCGATGAGGGCCGCGCGGCGGACGCCGTCGCTCCAGCCCACCGTGTAGAGGGTGAAGACATAGTTCTTGCCCGGAGTCAGGCCGGAGAGGTTGTGCGTTTCAGGAAAGCCGCCGAAGATGAAATCCCTTCCAAGGATCGATCCCGAAGCGGTGACGGCGTTGACGTCGTTGTTGTAAACGCTCCCCAGGCCTGCGGAGGTGTAGTTCGTTCCGGTGGGATTTCCTCCGGCAAGTCCGGTGAAGTTGATGCCGTTCACATTCAGGTTCGTGGCGGAGCCGAACTTGAAGGCATGGGTGTAGGGATGGTTCGGACTCACGCCGGACGTGTCGTCACCGGACCAGGGATGCACCGTCCACCGGACCGGCGGGGTGCTGGCCACGGCCTCGCGGTTGGTGAAGCCGCCCGAATGGAAGGTTCCGGATCCGTGGGTGGGATAGGAGATGGTCACCGGCGAGCCGAGCGCGTCGGTCGTGTAGGTATGGTTGATCCGGATTCCGTTCCCCTGCCCGTAGTGGTTCAGGTTCACGGAGAGCTGGTTGCTGCCGGGTACCGTGCTGTTGAAGGTGGCGGACCGGTAGACTCCAGCCGCATCGAAGGCGAGTCCGTAGAGCGTGAACACATATTGCGTGTTCGGCTTCAGGTTCTGCAGGGTGATTCCCGTATTCGGACCGTCGTAACGGAAATCCTTCGCAAGATTGTAGCTGCCGGTGTTCGCGGGCAGGTTGTTCGGCGTGCGGTTGAGGAAATTCGCGTTGAGGTTCGTCAGCGTGAACCGGTTCGAACCCGTCCCGTCGCCGATGTTGAAATCAACTCCATTGATATTGATGGGCTGCCACGATTTGCCCAAACTGAGGTGATGGGCGTGTGTGTAGACATACTGGGAATCGATGCCCGAATCCGCATCGCTGGTCCAGGGGGCGAACGACCATGAGCTGGTCGTCGCGGATGGGGCGACCGTCACATCGTCCAGGAGCAGCGTGTGGTCTCCGGAGGTGCGGTCGTTGGTGAAGGTGATCAGGTGGCTCGTCGCGGTCGCGGTGAATTCGAACGATGCGTTGCGGAATACGGTGGCGGTGGCCAAAGCTCCCGTGGACGGCGGTGCGATGACTTCCAGTTTCACCGTCGGGCCATCCCCGTCTGTCGAAAACACGAGGGACGGGGTGTTTCCCGAGCGGGCGGAGATCCGGCACGAAACATTGTATCGGGTCCCGATGGTGAGGCCCGTCACCGTCTGGGAAATGCTGGCGGGAGCGTTGCTGGCCTGGATGATGGCACAGTTCCCGGCACTGGGAATGGGTCCGCATGGAGCGGTCCAGAACGGGCCGGTGGAGGAGTTGAGTCCGGTGCGTGCCGTGTTTGACAGCGTCCAGCCGGTGACGGTGCCGCCGTTGGCGGAGGCATAGCCGGGGAAGGACGAGAATGTCTGGGCATCGAAGTTCCCGTTGACGAGCGTCTGGCCCGTCACGGGAAGCAGGGAGAGCAGGAGTGATGCCGCGAGATATCTCGGCACGGCTCCCGGGGAGCTTGGGGTTTTTTTCATGATATGGGGTTTTTTGAACGCTGTTTCAGTCGGAAATCCACCCGGGCGGCGCGGAGGAAAAATCCGAGACCTAGCAAATGATTCGTGACAAATCCGTCACATGGTGGCGACGGAATCCCATTCCCATATCCTGCCAAAATGGGTTTTGCGGATGATCGGATGAAAGAATCACACGAACCCGCCCAGCCGCGTCATTGAGGCAATCCAGATGGCCGGACTTATTGGTTTGACGGCATCCGCAGGCGGGGATCACTTGGTCCCATGCCTGCCAGACATGTGCCGTGGTCCACCCTTTTCACAGTGGTCGCCTTCATGGGTTTGATCCCGGGTCCCATGACCGCGCTGGCGATCGAAGAGGAAACCCCGGCCGATGACGTGTTCCGGGAGTCCGCGATCTCTCACGATGGCGATGCCTCGCAAGGACGCATTCTCTTCACTTCCATGGCTTGCTCGCAATGCCATTCCCTCGATGGCAGCGGCGGCAAGGTGGGACCGGATCTCTCGGCCATCGGCGACAAATTCGAGAAGCGCGACCTCATCCGCGCCGTGATGGAACCCTCCTCCTCCATCGCCATCGGGTACGACACCACCATCGTCACCCGCAAGGACGGAACCGTGGCGGCCGGCGTGATCAAGCAGGCGACCGATGATTGGGTGGAACTCATGAGCGCGGACTCCTCCCGGGTGAGAATCGGGAACGCCGACATCGCCAGACGCGAGACCGCCCCGACTTCCCTGATGCCGGAGAATCTTCACAGGGCGGGAAAGCCGGAGGATTTCACCAACCTCGTGGCCTACCTCCGCAGTCTGCACCAGAACATGGCGGGCGCGCGTCCGGAAGACATCCCCAAGGCGGGAAGCCCCGCGAAACTGGAGGTGTTCTTCGACGACGCCATCGGGTTCCGCGAGCCGGTCTGGTTTGGCGAGGTGCCTGGCCGGGCGAACGCCTATGTGGTGCTGGAGCACCATGGCAAATCGTTCATTGTGGAAAAAAACGCGGGGGCGGATGTGTGGAAGCCTTTCCTCGACCTCAGCGGAGTGGTCCGCGCCGGAGGAGCCACGGGTTTGCTGGGCATGGCCTTCCATCCCAAGTTTCCGGAAGATCTCCGCTATTTCCTCAAGTATCAGATCGTGGAAAACGGCAGGATCTCCACGCTCGTCATGGAGCGCCGGTTTTCCAAAGACCTCTCCGGTGACTCGGGTGAACCCGCGCGGCAGTTGATCAAGATCCCGGCGGTCACCCAGGATCACAACGGCGGATGCCTGGCCTTCGGACCAGACGGTTATCTGTATTTCGGCATGGGAGACACCGGGCCACAGGATGATCCGCAAGGGCACGGCCAGGACATGAGCCTGCTGCTGGGAAAAATGATGAGGATCGACATCGACCACCAGGACACGGGCCTGCCCTACGCCATACCGAGGGACAATCCTTTCCGTGACGTCGAGGGCGTGAGGCCGGAGATATGGGCATCCGGATTCCGTGAACCGTGGCGTTTCAGTTGGGACTCGAAGACCGGGGACCTCTGGGTGGGGGATGTCGGGCAGAACCGCTTTGAGGAAGTCGGCATCGTCCGGGCGGGGGAGAACCATGGCTGGAATGTCATGGAGGGATTCAATCCGTTTTCAGAACGATACAAAAAACAGGGAATCGAGCTGACCCAGCCGGTCTGGAGCTACTCGCACCGTCTTGGAAACTCGGTCACCGGCGGGTATGTGTATCGCGGGAAAAAGGCCCCGGCCATGGAGGGATGGTATATCTTCGCTGACCATGAGAGCCGCCGGATCTGGGCGCTCACCCAGAAGGATCGCAAATTGGAGAAGATTGTCGAAATCGGCCAGGCACCCGCCCGCGCGGTTTCCCTGTCCCAGACAAAGGATGGAGAACTTTACCTTGTCGGATTCACCTCGGGAAAGATCTACCACCTCGACCTCGGCACGGTGGATCCCACTCCCCTGGAAGTCCGGGTTCTGGCCGCGACCGCCGAAAACGCGCCGATCACCTCGCGCTTTGTCACCAACAGCCCCCAGGGCGACTGGGCCGCGGCCGGATACGATGACTTATCATGGACCGAAGCGCCCGGCGGTTTTGGCTCCCCCGGCACACCCGGTGGCGTGATCCGCACGGAGTGGCGGACAAGCGACATCTGGCTGCGCCGGGAATTCACCCTGCCGGAATCGTTCAAGCCTGATGAAAAATCGCAATTCACCCTGAAAATCCACCACGATGAGGATGCGCGGGTTTATCTCAACGGAGTGGAGGTGGCGGATCTCCCACGCTGGACCCAAGGTTACACCGAGATCCCATTATCAAAAGAAATCCTCCGCACGCTGCATCCGGGCCGCAACATCATGGCCATCCACTGCCACCAGAACACCGGGGGACAATACATCGACGCCGGACTGCTGGAGCACGTGGCGCCGGGAGACAAAAAGGCACATCCATGACAGGATTTCCGCCCACGCCCTGACATGCTGCTGAAAACTTCTCCGGATTTGCGGGGTTGATTCCGTTTCATACCTTCACCCGTCCATGCGTTTTTTATTCTTCATCCTGCTCACCCTCCAGATCCACTCGTCCGCGGCGGAACAGCCGAACATCATCATCGTGCTTGCGGATGACTTCGGCTGGGGAGACATCGGAACCCAGGGAAGCACGGTGCCGACACCGGAACTGGACCGCATGGCGGCGGAGGGCACACGCTTCACCCAGTTCTATGTCGCCGCACCGATCTGTTCCGCCTCCCGCGCGGCGATCATCACCGGACTTTTCCCGGGAAGGGTGAAAATCAACAGCTTCCTCCAAACCCGCAAGGGCAACGCGGAATGCGGACAGGCGGATTTCCTCGATCCGAAATTCCCGGCGCTTCCCCGCTCCCTCAAGGCAGCGGGCTATGCCACCGCCCACATCGGGAAATGGCACCTCGGCGGCGGCCGCGATGTGGACGACGCTCCGAAATTCCAAGCATACGGATACGACCTCGGCCTCGGCACCTGGGAAAGCCCCGAGCCCGACCCTGACCTCACGGCGACCGACTGGATCTGGTCGCCGAAGGACAAGGTGAAACGCTGGGACCGCAGCCGCTGGATGGTGGATCGCACGCTGGATTTTCTCAAGACCAACACCGGCAAACCCGTTTTCGTGAACCTGTGGTTCGACGACACCCACACACCGTGGGTGCCTGACGACGCCGCCGACCCGAAGGCCGAGACGCCGGGCCAGTTCAAGGGTGTGCTCACCGAGATGGACCGGCAGATCGGAAGATTGCTCGCGGCATTGCGTGAGAACAAGGACCGCGAGACCTTGGTCCTGTTTTTCGGCGACAACGGTGCCCTGCCCACCTTCGCCCAAAAACGGGTCGGAGGCATGCGCGGCAGCAAACTGAGCCTCTATGAAGGTGGAACCCGGGTCCCGTGCCTCGCATGGCAGCCAGGGAAAATCCCCGCCGCCCGGGTGGACAACGAGAGCGTGCTCGGTTCGGTGGATCTGTTTCCCACCCTCGCAAAAATCGCCGGAGCGGAATCGCCCGCCAATACCGACGGTGAAAACGTCGCCGCAGCCCTCGGCGGAACCGTCGTCAAACGCAGCCATCCGCTGCTGTGGGAATATGGCCGCAATCCCAATTCCTTCAAGTTTCCCAAAGGCAGGAACCAAAGCCCCAATCTCGCCATCCGCGATGGGAAATGGAAACTCCTCGTCCAGGCGGACGGCACAGGCGCGGAGCTCTACGATCTGAACGCGGATTCAAACGAGACAAAAGACCTCGCCGCGGAGAATCCCGAAGTGACCGCCCGCCTTTCCTCCACCCTGCTCACGTGGCGGAAGAGTCTGCCGTGACCATCGCCTGTGGAGCGGAGAGGCTGCCGGGGCTTGGATGGAGGAAGAGAGCCCGGAGGAATGATTTGAGAGCGTGCCCTCACGCCGTCACCCGGTGGCCGAGTTTCGGCTTGGTGCCCAGCTTCAGGAAAAACGCCACCGCGACCGCCAGCAGCATCACGCCCGCCGCCGCGCCACCCACGTGGTCGAGACCGTTGATGTCGATCACCCGGCCGCCGATGATCGCACCGATGCCGATTCCGGCGTTCGCACCGGAGATGTTCAGCGAGGCACCCAGCGCGGGAGTTTCCGCCGCCACCTTCATCACGCGGACGTGGGAGATCGTGAACAACGCTGCTTGGGCGATTCCCCAGAAAGCCAGCACCACTCCCAGCAAGGCGTGCGAGCGGACGATGGAAACCAGCAGGATCATGCCCACGGCCATCGGCGCGGCGAAGAGAATGGTCGCACCCAGCGGACTGCGGTCCACGATGCGTCCGGCGAACCAGTTTCCGATCATGCCGACGCCGCCGAATCCCATCAGGATCCAACCCACGGTGGCTCCGTCGAATCCCGCGAGGCGTTCCAGTATGTCTGCAAGATAAGTGTAGGCCGTGAACATCCCGGCGAACACCAGCAGCGAGAGCAACACGTGCCCGACCACCACTGGGTTCTTCAATATGCCGAACTGCTTGAGGAACGACGCGGGTTGTTTTTTCAGCGGAACCTTGGGCAGGAACAGCATCAGGGCGATCGCCTTGATGAACGCGAGGACGGCAATGGAGGCGAAGGCCGCCCGCCAGCCGAACGCGTCGGAAATCAACGTGCCCACGGGGATGCCGAAGATGGTCGCCGTGACGATGCCGAAGGAAATCATGGAGATCGCCTTGCCCGCGCGCTCGGGACCGGTGATGTCCACCGCCGTCTCGCTGGCGAGCGCCCAGAAGACCGGCAGCATGAGCGCCGGGATGAACCGGGCGAACCCCATGATCCCGATGTTCGGCGCGGTCGCGGCCAGGATGTTTGAAATTCCGAAAAACAACAGCGTGCTGACGAACAGGCTTTTCCTGTCGTAGCGCGAGAGCCAGGCGGTGAGCGCCGGACCCACCACGGCGACCGTGAAGGCGAACAAGGTGACCAACAGCCCGGCTTGAGAAACGCTGACGTGTAGATCCCGTGCCATGGACGGGAGCAGGCCCACAATGACGAACTCGGTCGTGAGCACGGTGAACCCCGCCGCCGACAGCAGCAGGATGGGGAGGATGGAGGTTTTCTCAGCGGTGGTCATGGAAATGGAAGGCGGTGGAAGTGGCGGAAACGGAGCGACGGCTTCAGCCGGCAGGCCGGATTTTTTCGGCGCGGCTGAAGCCGGCGCTCCGACAGAGGATCAAATAAAAAACTGGAGCGCGGTAATCATTCCGCCCGGTTATCCCGTCAGGGATTCCCGTCAGGGAGGTAGATTCCACGCGGAATGAATTCCGCGCTCCAGTGTGTTTCGATCAGCGGAAGCCTCCGCTGATGAAGAGGGTCTCACCGGAGATCCATGAGGAATCCGACGAGGCGAGGAAGACGGCGGCGGTGGCGATGTCCTGCGGCACGCCGATGCGTCCGAGCGGTGTCGTGGCGATGACGGTTTTTTGGAAATCACTGCCATCGATGCCGGCGCTGGCCGTCCCCTCGGTGGTGACCATGCCCGGGTTGATCGAGTTCACCCGGATGCCGCGTCCCCCGAGTTCCTTGGCGAGCGAGCGGGTGACGGCATCGACCGCGGCCTTGGTGCCGCAATAGACCGCGCCGCCGGGCATGCCGAGCGTGCTGGCGACCGAGCTGATGTTGATGATCGATCCGCCCTCCGCAGGGAAATGGCGGACCGCCGCCTGCGTGGTGAGGATGAGACCGAGCACGTTGATGTCGAACTGGCGATGGAAAAGTTCCGGAGTGGTTTCCTCCAGCGGGGCGAATTGATAGACTCCGGCGTTGTTGACGAGGATGTCCACCTTGCCAAAGGCTTTCACACTCTCGGCGACAAGGTGTTCGATCTCGGCGGGGACGGCGACGCTCGCCTTCACCGCGACCGCCTTGCCACCGGCGGCGGTGATCTCCGCCACGGTCTTGTCCGCCCCGGCCTGGTCGGAGGAATAGTTCACGACGACCTCCGCGCCCTCGGCGGCGAGGTGGATTGCGATGGATGCGCCGATGCCTTTGGATGCTCCGGTGACGATGGCGGTTTTCCCCGCGAGTTTGCTTGATGTGCTCATGCTATGGATACGTTTGGTTTGGTGAGAGGGTGTGGAAAATTTCAGAGATGCAGGATGACCTCGTCGCGGTCGAAGCGGACTTTCGGCGCGTTGCCGTACTTGTCTTCGCTGGAGCGGTAGCCGAGCGTGACGACGGCGGCGGAGGCGAGGCCCTGTTCGGTCAGGCCGAGGATGCGGTCGTATTCCTCACGGGAGAATCCCTCCATCGGGCAGGCGTCGATACCCAGCAAAGCCGCGCTGGTCAGCAGGTTACCGAGGGCGATGTAGGTTTGGTTGAACGCCCAGTTGCGGCGTTCTTCTTCAGATTTTCCCGCGATGATGCCGCCGACCGCCATGCCTCTCAGCGGCGCGAGGTCTTCGACGGAAATGCCCCGGACCTCGGCGGTTTTCGCGATGTGCGCATCGACATCCGCCTCGCTGAGATTGAACTTCGTGGTGAAAACGACGAGGTGAGAAGCGTCCACGATCTGTGACTGGCCGTAGGACACCGGCTGCAATGTGGCGCGCAGTTCAGGGTCTTCGACGACGAGGAATTTCCACGGCTGGAGGCCGACGCTGGAAGCCGAGAGCCGGAGCGCTTCTTCAAGCGTGTCCCAGTCTTCGGCGCTGATTTTCTTGGAGGGGTCGAACTGCTTGGTGGCGTAGCGCCAGTTGAGTTGATCGAGGAGTTGGTTGCGTGTGATGGTGCTCATGAGAGGGGTGGTGTTTTTAATGTGACTATTTAAGTAACAATAACTGTTAAAAAAAGCTCAGCATTTCTTGATGTCCGAGAGGAGGTCGCAGAGGGAGATCTTCGCGAGGCTGTCTTCCATGCCCTTCTGCGTCTTGTTCAGCGCGTCCTCCAGGACGGACTTGATGTTGCAGCTCACCTGACAAGGCTTGGTTTCCTCGTAGTGGTGGATGGAGAACGCCTTGGGAGCCTCGACCGCGAGGTAAATATCCAACAGGGAAATCTCGGACGGCTTCTTGCCAAGGCGGCAGAAACCGTTCTTGCCCTTGGAGGTTTCGATCAGTCCGGCCTTCGACAGCTTCGCCAGAGTCCGGCGGATGAAGCTCGGACTCGTGTTCACGCTCGCCGCGAGCTGGGCCGAGGTCCGGTCCGTGGCCGTGCAAAACCCGAGCCCGGCCATCAGGTGCACCGCGATCGAGAATTGGTTGTTGGCTGCCATTGATGTGACTTATAAAGTAACAATTGGAGGCACGCAAGGGAAATTTCCGGACGGAATCCACTACGGTGCGGATGGCCCATCACCGGATTGGGTTGGTCAGGCGACCCGCCCAACCCGTGATGGCGTGATCATCTCCGCCTCCGGATCACAGCATTGCGAGGGGAAACAGCAGCTGCATTTCAACACTTGCATGCCAAAATCCCGCCGATCGAGCGGACAATGCGGGCGGAGGGCTCGATCCGGGGATCGCCGCCCCCATCCTGCCACGATTTATCCGTGGGTCATTGTTCGATTTTGAAGTCGGAATATCCGTTTCAAAATGCTATCTACGGATGAAGCGCTTGAAGTTTCGCCGGTTTGCCTGTCTTCGGATCAATCGAATATTCCAGATCTATCAGTAGAGGTGCTTTTATTTTCACCACTATGACACTTTTTTCCTTGCTGTAGTAGGTAGGCCCGAACTCGACCGTCAACGGATCGACCCCTGCGAGGATTTTTTTAACACCTTCCTCCGTTGCCGCGTGTCGTTTGACGCCGGATTCCTCCGCAGGAAGAATTTTTTTCGCCAGTTCTGCCGTATTTTGTCCCTTGGCCAAACTGATGATCTCACGGGTGAGGGTTCGCGACGTGGCGGTCGTTTCCTCACTTGCCGGCTCAGCCTTGCAGGCCGAGAACATCAGAATGCTCGAAGAGGCCAATAAAAGAAATGTTTTCATCGGTTGTTTCTTAAAATTTGTTTTTTGTCTGTTTGCCCGGATTGGCCCAATCTTTTGACGCATCACCGGTAGTCCCGTAAGCAGCACGCTCACAATACACTTCTTCGTCGTCACCATACGGAAACCCCGGAAACGAGGTGTCGTTGTTCTTATCAAATCCAAGGCTGGAATTGCTGGTCTCCCATTGGTCCGGCAGCTCATCCAGATCACTGTCAAGCATTCCATGCCAAGTCCCGCCGGAAAGATTGTTCAGATCAACCTGCCTGTGGGTTTTTTCGTGAACCAGGGTGGCGGCCAATGTGTCTATTCCTTTGCGATCCACCGACAGGCCCGCAGCGTTGTAAACCTCGTGGCCCGCTGATGCGGGGCCGTGGATGGTGTAATGCGGAGCGCTGGGATTTGAATTGTATTCCGCATATTGGTCCGCCCCTCCGGGTGCGTAACTATAAGTGCCGCTGGTAAGATCATACCCCGGAACCGCGGTTCCCGCCCAATAGAAATACCAGTTCGGCGTCACCCCTGCTCCGACTCCCGGATGATTCGTCGCTTCTTTTGGAAAGAATACCTCGAAATCCCCCTTCTCCAGCGTGTCCGCATGGCCATCACATTCGAACTCGGCCTGCTTGAGGCCGAAACCCGTGTTGTCGGTAGGCAACGCCGTATATTTCGCCTTCGCGATCAAATGCTCTCCTGAAACCGAAGATTTCCCGTCGGTGTTCAAAGGATCCCATTCAAAGGTTGATCCGCTGATGGCTGGCAGCTTGTAGATGCAGCGATCGGAAAACTTCACACCGTCGTGCCCGGTCAGCCCTGCCGTGCCGTCAGGCTTGACCCGTATTTTCAGCTCGATTTCCAAGACTCCGGTGTTTGCCGTGCTATACGTGAATTCGTTCTGTCCGTCCCCGCTATCATCCGGCTTGGTGACGGGAGATTCCTTGGGGGTGATCCACTCGAACAAAGGCACATATAATGTGGCTGTCTTGCCTTCGGCGAAGAAGGGATCACTTTCATCGTGTCCGCCCAGAATACCCTGGTCATCTTTCAAGACAATGCATTCTCCGTTGAAATTGAGAGTGTAGTCATAGTCCGGCTTGTCATCGCTCTCGAACTCAGGGTCTGTTCCGGCGTGGCTCAGCGTGACCGTATATTTAGCCCCTTTCGGCAGGTGGACCGTATCAGTCTGGACTTCTCCATAAGCCCTGTTCGTACGTTTCCTCACCTGGCTGTCGCCTTCCGTAGGCTGCAGCAACACCCGATATTTCTCGGAGTGGCTTCCGCTGTGGTCGCCGAAGCTGATGTTGACCGCCACGGTGCCGCCTGGAGGCGGATCGCTGTCGTTGGGATCGTTCGGATTCGAACCCTGCTCCACCTCCACATCATCGTTCACGCCGTCGCCGTCGGAATCAGGGTCGAACGGCTTTGTTCCATAAACGCTCTCCTCCTCATTGGTGAGGTTGTCACCGTCGGGATCGGCATCAGGATCGTTGTTCGGATTCGAATCGTTCAGGTTGTGAAGATTGGGATTGAAGCCGACGCTGTATTCCCATCCGTCATCCATCCTGTCGCCATCACTGTCAGGCTGGACAGGATTGGTATGGGTTGTGGCGTATTCCTGAAGATTCGTGAGTCCGTCGTAATCGGCATCCAGGGCCGCGTCGTTGACATTCCATTTCAGCTTGCTGAGGTAAACATAAGGAATGACGTTCTTGCGCCAGATCCCCCACTTCGCCTCCCAGCCATCCGGCATCCCGTCTCCGTCTCGGTCCTTGGTGCTGTCGTTCGTGGAATTCGTGGTGGAGTCGTTCGGGTCGAGATCCAGGACATATTCGTGCTGGTTCTTGATTCCGTCTCCGTCAGGATCTCCATCCCGTCCCTGATTTCCCGTGGAAGACTTGGCGTTGAGCCCCTTGGAAACCTCCCATCCGTCAGGAAGGACGTCATTGTCCGTGTCATAGTCAAAGGGGTCTGTGGTAGCAACGTATTCGCCCAGGTTGTTCAGGCCGTCCAGATCGGGATCCAAAACTCCATCAGCCACCTCCCAGTCCAGCTTTCTCGTAAAGACATAGTTCCCGAGGCCGGAACCTCCTTCAAATGTGCCGAAAGATGCCTCGTAACGATCCGGCATGCCGTCGCCGTCACGGTCGCGGACACCGTCGTTCACCGTGTGTGTGGTTGAATCCCGAGGATCCAGATTCAAAAGGAATTCATATTGGTTCGTCACTCCATCCCCATCCACATCTCCGGATGCCCCGTTCACTCCGGAGGCGGATTTCGGGTTGAAGGCGTGGGTGATTTCCCATCCATCCGGCAGATAGTCATCGTCCGTATCATAATCCACCGGCGATGTTCCTGCCAGATATTCGGCCGTGTTGCTCAAACCGTCTCCATCCACATCCACGCTGCTGTCGGCCACCGTCCAGTCGGTTATAGAAACCCAAACGTAGTGTTCCAACGTACTGTTCCACTCGAACTGGCCGTATGAAGCCTCCCATGCGTCAGGCAGTCCGTCACCATCCCGATCCTTCGTATTGTCGTTGGTTCCGGCTGTCGTGGCATCGTGCGGGTCGAATCCCAGGACAAATTCCAGCAGATTGATGATTCCATCTCCATCCGGATCTTCGCCTGCATCCCAATATTCCAGCGGCTCCAAGCCATGTCCGACCTCCCAGCCATCCGGAATTCCGTCCCAATCCGTGTCATACGAGCGGGGATCCGTTCCCTCCGTGTATTCAGCCGAATTGATCAGGCCGTCCCCATCGAAATCTCCCGCACCGTCCGCGGTCTTCCAGTCGAAAGAATTCTGTGCCTCCCAAGCATCCGGCATCCCGTCGCCGTCCCTGTCTCTCGTGGAATCAGGGATGCCGCCTGTGGACGCGCTCAAGGGATCGAAGCCCAACAGATATTCGTAGTAGTTGATGACACCATCGGAATCCGTGTCATCATAATAATCCCAGTTTCCCACAATCAAGCCATTCGCCACCTCCCACCAGTCCGGCAGGCTGTCATAATCACTGTCGTAAGGAGTTTGAAGACGTATGTTGGCAGGAAGCGAAAACGCCCCGGCCGCGCTCACCGCGACCGCGTTGATATCCAGATTGCCCCAGGTTGTCGGAGTATAGATATAGGTGAAGGGAGTGGAGTTATCCTCCCCCAAATAAATGCCATCCGCATAGAAGTACACCTTGTCAATGGTTCCGGTCGTTATGGTCGCGGTTGCGACGACGGATGCGTTTCCACCCATGAGCACCTCGGAGCCGTCGGCCGGAGAGGTGATGGACACCACGGGGGAAGGTCCGGCCAGATTGAGTCCGAAAAGGGGAGATGGATTGGTGACGATCGTTCTAAACGCGTTCGCAAGCTGTCCCTCCGTGCCGTATCCCCATGCGAACAACGAGCCATCCTCCTTCAAGGCAAAGGATGTGAGACCGCCATCCACGACGGTCCAGATCCCCCCGGCGGGACCGGTGGTCTGCACGGGTGTGTATTTCTCCCAATCAGTCGTTCCATCCCCCGCCTGCCCAACTTCGTTGGCCCCCCAGGCCCATATCGTCCCATCCGACTTGGAAGCACGGGAGCCCCGCTCAGAACCCGCGATGCTGACCACTCCTGAGAGGCCGCTGACCTGCACAGGCGAGGCTTGGTTGATCCCGCTCCCGTCTCCCAATTGGCCACGGGTGTTCTCACCCCAGGCCCACACCGTTCCGTCCGATTTCAGCGCCAGCGAATGATAAAACCCGCATGCGATCTCAACCACTCCTGTCAGACCGCCAACCTGTACGGGAGTGCCCGACAAACCCGCACCCCAGTTCCAAACCGTGCCGTCCGACTTCAGGGCGAGCGAAAATGAACGACCGCACGCCACTGATTTGACCCCGCTCAACCCGCTCGTGATCACAGGGGTCTGCTTGGAGGTCATGCTTCCATCCCCCAGCTCACCGCTTGTGTTGTTGCCCCAGCCCCACACCGTGCCGTCCGACTTGACAGCCAGGGAATGGAAGCTGCCGCAAGCCACCGACAGAACTCCCGTCAGCCCGCTCACCGCGACCGGAGTTCTCCGGGTGATGACAGTGCCATCCCCCAGCTGACCGTAATAGTTGTCGCCCCATGCCTGGACGGTACCGTCCGACTTCACCGCCAACGAATGATACTCCTTTGTGGATACGGATTGCACACCGGTCAGTCCGCTCACCTGGACGGGAGCCATCCGTGTCGTCACGGTACCGTCCCCCAACAATCCGCTGCTGTTGGAACCCCAGGCCCATGCCGTGCCATCGGATTTGGCAACCACCGCGTGAAACATTCCGCTTGAGGCTGAAACCACGTCGGTAAGAGCATATATCTGCAGAGGCTCCGTCCGGTAACGCACGGCCGGATTTCCCAACTGGTTGTTATAATTATATCCCCATGTCCTGACCACCCCGTCCGGAAACATCGCCTGCGAAAAGTTGGCGCCACCGGCCACCATGGTCGCGCCGGTTATCCCGGTGATCTGCACAGGCGTTGTGCTGCCGGACGTATCCCCGAGTCCCAGTTCCCCATTGGTATTCATACCCCATCCCCATCCTGTTCCGTCCGATTTGAGCGCCATCGAGTGACTACCTCCGCAAGCCACCGAAACGATTCCCGTCAAACCGCCCACCTGCACCGAAGTCGGGCGGTTCGTGTTGCTGGCATCTCCGATCTGGCCCCTGTTATTATATCCCCAGGCCCGGACAGTCCCATCCGATTTCAACGCCAACACATGATTGTCACCGGCGGCAAGCTTGATCACGCCTGACAATCCAGTCGCGGTCACAGGAGTCGTCCGGGTGGTGGTGGAGCCGTCTCCAAGTTGCCCATAATTGTTTCGTCCCCAGGAACGGACCGTGCCATCGGACTTGGCAGCCAGGGAATGATACGCCCCGCAAGCAACGGAAACCACTCCGGTCAGGCCGCTGACTTGCAACGGTGTTTTCCGATTGGTTGTCCCGCCGTCACCCAACTGGCTGAAATTGTTTTCACCCCATACCCATACGGTCCCGTCCGACTTCAATGCCATCGAATGCGAATATCCGGCGGACAAAGAAACAACTCCCGTCAGGCCACTGACCTGCACCGGGGTTTTCCTGTTCGTCAGCGTGTTGTCCCCCAGCTGACCCGCGCTGTTCCAACCCCACGTCCAGACCGTTCCATCCGACTTCAACGCCAGCGAATGAGATGATCCGCAAGCTATGGAAACCACATTTGTCAGACCGGTGACCTGTACTGGGGCGGGTTGGAGAGCCTGGGTTCCATTGCCAAGCTGCCCGTAACTGTTCATCCCCCAAGACCACACCGTACCATCCGATTTCAATGCTATCGAATGCGATCTTCCGCTTGAGATCATCGGCTGCACCGCCAGCACGGAGCCGGCTGACAGACCCGACATCACCAACAGGTGAAACCCATAGGAACGAAATCCGGATGTTCTAACAATCCATACGGCGCGCGGAGTGTTATCAAACTCATCCGAATGCCCCGGAGCATCATGGGAAATCGCCAGCTGTCGCGACGTCGCTCTGGCGACAGCCTTCAAACAGCCCAAGATTGAACGGATGACTGAAGCGGAAGAGTCCGCCCCTGGTGAGGAGTTGTGGGTCATAATTTCAAATGCCTGATTGGTACATCAAATTCCTGTCGGTATTCCACATGTCCCGGCGGCGCGGCATTTACCGACATTCACACCGAAAAAAAATATCCAAGATCAACAGCATGCGGAATCAGATCGAAACACATCGTTTTATCGCAGTAACAACACGCTTACTCCGCCCACCCCCGTCTTCGTCAATATCATTTTTAAAAAATCATATTTGAAATCTAACAAATGCATTGATTCATTTGTTAGATATTCATCAATTGGTTCCGAATCGGTACATTTTTGAGATCGCGCGCCACCATTCCGAACTTTGCAACCAATTCATTATGAGGTATCATTTTTATAATGTCCGTTTTTGACACCTCTCCCTTCAATCATGACGGCGCGGAATCGAGCATTGTGGGGAAGCGTGGGTGAACTATTCGGGGTGGCGATGCATGGGTATGGTAAAACTCCCCCGAGACGTTCAGATTGATCGGGACCAGGGCGCCTGCATCGGGCGTGACCCAAGAGATGTTCCGGAGCCGCGACATGCCCTCCGCGCCTGGACAGGGAATCGGATGCCACCCCTCTCAATCATCCCGCCCCAGAAACTCCAGGATGCCTGCGGCGGTTTTCTGGGAGATGCCGGGCAGCTTCGCGATCTCATCCGCGCCCGCTTTTTTCAATCTGGCCACGCTGCCGAATTTTTCCAACAGCTGGCGTTTCTTGTTCGGTGAGATGCCGGGGCAGTCGTCGAGCAGGCTTTCCTTCATGCGGCGGCGGTAGAGGAGCGAGTTGTAGCCGTTCGCGAAGCGGTGGGCCTCGTCGCGGATGCGCTGGAGGAGCTTCAGCGCGCCGCGGTCATGCGGAATGCGGATGGATTGTTCCCGACCGGGGACGAAGACCTCCTCGTGTTGTTTCGCGAGGCCGACGACGGGCAGGTCGTGGAGGCCGAGGGCCTGGAGCTCCCTCACGGCCATGCCGAGCTGGCCCTTGCCACCGTCCACGATGACGAGGTCCGGCAGGATGATCTTCGCCTTCCCCTCGCGGGCGAGGCGGCGCTGGGAGTCGATCAGGCTTTCCTGCGAGAATTCCGCATCGGGATTCGCCTGGCTGTTTTCCAGCAGGATGCGGGAATAACGGCGGCGGATGACTTCCGCCATGGAGGCGAAGTCGTCCTGCCCGCTGACGGTCTTGATGCGGTAGCGGCGGTAGTTCTGGTTGTCCGGCCTGCCATCGGTGAAGCGCACCATGGACGCGACGATGTGGTTCGAGGAAACGTTGGAAATATCGAAGCACTCCATGACGCGCGGCGGACCGGCGAGGTGGAGTTCCTCACCGAGTTCGGCGAGGTCCTCGGTCGGCTTGACGGTCGTCTGCACTCCACGCCCCCGGGCGAATTGGCGGGTGGGCGAGAGGGTTTTTTCGAGATTCTGCAGGATGTCGCGCAGGGTGGCGGCCTTTTCGAAATCGAGGTTCTCCGCCGCCGTCGTCATTTCGGCGCGGAGGCTGTCGAAGACCCCGCGCTTCCCCTTCCCTTCGAGGATGCGGCAGGCCTCCTCCACCCGGGCGAAATATTCCTCCCGGGAAATGCGCCCGATGCACGGCGCGGAGCAGTTCCGGATGATGTCGGCATTGCAGTGCCTGTAGTCCGCCTCTCCGGGATTCGGCGGGCGACAGACGCGGAGGCCGAGGCTGCGGTTCAGCCATTCAAGGGTGCTGTGGAGCGCGCCGGAGTGGGGGAAAGGGCCGAAGTAGCGCGAGCCGTCGTCTTTTTTCATCCGGGTGGTGACGAAGCGCGGCCATGGATCCGCCAGGCGGATCTTCACCAGCAGGAAACGCTTGTCGTCCCGGAACGAGACGTTGTAACGCGGGCGGTAGTCCTTGATCAGCTTGCCTTCCAGCAGCAGGGATTCCTCCTCGTTGCGCACCGTGTGGAACTCGAAGTCGTGGATGGAATCGATGAGCGCGCGGGTTTTCACGTTCGCCCGCATTTTCTGCGACGCCATGAAATAGGACGACATCCGGCGCTTCAGATCCCGCGCTTTTCCGACATAGATGATGGAGCCCAGGCGGTCTTTCATCAGGTAAACACCGGGCAGGTGCGGAACCTCGCGGAGTTTTGATTTGAAATCCGGGGTGGACATGTGAGCAGTATGAAGTCTGGACGGAAAAACCGGAATTTCAAATTTCAATTGAAACCATGCGGACGATCCGAGGTTTGTTTTCACGAAATTCGACCATTCCGGAAATATGACAACATCGTTTCTCCCGATCCGGGTGGACTAACTGGCTTGACACACCCCCAGCACTGGCTCTCCCTTTTCCAATCAGACCGTATGCAGCGAAAGACCCAAAAAACCCCCGCGCTTCTCGCGTTGTCCCTCTCGCTTTTTGCCGTAGCCGCGGAAACCCGGGTACATGGCCAGGAAACGCCCCCCGCCGCACCAACGGCTCCGGCGGCCCCTGCGACCTTGAACCGGCTCTTCACTGAGGCGGAAAACGCCTTCGGAGCGAAGGATTACACCGGTGCGGTCGCGAAGATCCAGGAACTCCTGACCGCATTGGGCACCAGCAAGGAGGCCCCGCTCGAGCTGCTCTATTTCAACATCGGTCTCGGAAACCTGCTGGCCGAAAATCCGCAGGAAGCGGAGGCGGGGTTCAGGGAATGCCTCAAGCGTTTCCCGAAAGGCGAATACGCCAGCCGCTGCTACCTCGGTATCGGCCGCGCCTGCATCCTGCAAGGGGGCGATGATAAAAAGGCGGAAGCCCTCGAAGCTCTCAAACTCGCGGCACAGGATCCCAAATATCGCTCCGAAGCCGGTTTCTACCTTGGAAAAGTTTACACCGATCTCGGCAAACACGACGAGGCGATGGTGGTTTTCAAGAGCCTGATGGGTTCGGACATCCGCTCCCCGCAACAGACCACCGCCGCCGTGGAGGTCATCGGACTCCTGGCGGATACCGGAAAAATCGACGACCTCATCGCCTACCTCGACCGCCTGAGCAACCAGGCCGGTGTGCGCGACGCCATCGCCTGGTACGCGAACCAGGTGATCGTCCGGGGCGACGAGCTGGTCACCTCGGGGTCCTACGAAGCCGCTCTCGCCATTTATCAATCCGTCCCGCCGCGCAGCCAGATTCTGGAAATCCAGAAGACCGCCTTGGAAGCCCAGCACAAGGAGGTGAAGCTCCTGGAAACCCGGGCGAACGCGGACAAAACCAAGCCGCTGAACCAGCGCTCCACCGCCTCGGAATTCCTGAACAATCTCAAACCCGCCGTGGAACTCGCGGAGACCGCGCTGGCCGCCGTCGAGGCGAAGGCGGATCTGGACGCCGCATTGCTGATGCGGCGCGGTCGCTGCTTCTACTACCTGAACCGCAACGAGGAAGCGCTGGTATGCTTCCGCGCCCTGCGCACCAAGTATGCCTCCGCCGCGGACGCCCAGCCCGCCGCTTATGCGGAAATCGTCCTTCTCAACAAGCTCAAGAACATCGCGGAGATCAAAAGCCTCTGCGACCGTTACCTGCTGAAATACCCCGAGGCGGAAAACGCGGAACAGGTCGCCACCCTTGCCGGCGAGGTCCTCGTCCAGAGTGGAAACTGGGATGAGGTGGAAAGCTTCTACCGCAACCTGCTCGCGAAATTCCCAAACTCGGAGCACCGCGACCGCTACACGTTCTTCCAGGCGGTCGCCCTGTTCCAAAAGGCGGACTTCAACTCGTCCACGCCGATTCTCACCAAATTCCCCGAGGATTTCCCGAACAGCCCGCTCGTGGAAAACTCGCTCTACTACCTGGCGATGTCGAGCTTCCTCTCGAACGACTCGATCAAGACGACGGCGGCCGCCAAGGACTATCTCTCGAAATTCCCGGACGGTCGCTACGCGGGGGACATGCGTTACCGCCTCGCGTTCATCGACTTCAACAACAAAGAAGAGGACCTGAATGAGAAGATCATCAAGGACCTGACGACCTTCGTGGAGTCCCACCCGGACGATGCTTCCGTCGGCTCCATGCTCTGCCTCGTAGGTGACACCTACAAGAAGATGTCCGAAAAGTCCGACAAGACGGACGAGGTCGCGAAATACGAAAAACTCGCTCTCGAGGCCTACAAAAAGGCTGTTTGGACGGAAAGCCCGGACGATGTCGTTCAATACGCGCTGGATACCGCCACCTCGCTGCTCCAAGGCAAGAAGGACTGGAGTGCCATCGCCGAACTGCATGGTGAGTTCCTCCAAAAGAGACCGGACAGCCCGCTCTCGCTGCTTTCCGCCATCCAGGTCGCGAAGATGAAGGCACGCGAAGGCAAGTCCCCGGAAGCGGCGGACATGCTCGCGAACGCGCTCAAGTCCCGCATCGGAGACCCTTCCAGCGAGAGGGTCGAGTTTCTCATCGACGAGCTCGTCAAGACCCTCGTTCCCAAGAAAAAGCCGGCCGATGTGGACATCGACGCGGTGGACGCCCAACTGCAGGAAGTCCTGAAAAAGGCCATCGGCGAAAACGAAAACGCCACCACGAACGCCCGCCTCTACTACGCGCGGGCCCAGCTCGCCCGCCTGCTCCGCCGTCCGGACAAGTCGGAGCTCTACCTGAAAGGCATCGCAACCATCAATGCCAAGGATCCTGCGATCCTCAGCCCCGCTCTGCTCAGCATTTCCGGCGACATCCTCCTCAAGCTGGGTGACCTCGACGCTGCGGAAGGCATGTTCAAGCGCCTCTCGGACCGCTACAAGGAAGGCATGTTCGCCGATGCCGGACCTGTCGGACTCGGCTACATCGCCCTCGCCCGCAAGCAGCCCGAGGAAGCGCTGAAAATTTTCGAAACCGCTCTGAAGGACAACCCCGGCATGTCGCGCTTCAAGGAGACGACACTCGGCCAGGTCCAGGCCCTGATCGAGGTCGGAAGGATCGACGAAGCGCAGAAAATCGCCCTCCAGATCGCCGGGGACAAGATGTTCCGGGGTGAATCCGCGGGGAAAGCCTATCTTTTCATCGGCCAGGTTTACCGCCTGCAGGCCGCGAAAGCCTCCGGCAAGGAGAAGGAAGGACTGCTGAAGCAGGCGCACGGCATCTACGGCCGGGTCTACACCGCCTACAAGAGCAGCCCGGAAGTCTGTGCCGAGGGCGCATGGCAGGCATACGAGACGCTCAAGGAACTGGGTGACACCGCCCTGGCGGACGAGACCCTCAAGCAACTGGCGAACGATCCGAAGCTCAAGAACACCAAGCGCGCGCAAGAAGCCCTCAAGCTAGCCAAGTGAAAATCCAACCCATGTCACTTTCATCGTCCACCCTACGCTCGGCTTTCCTGGCCTGCGTCGCCGCCCTGCCCCTCGCGAACGCACAGGAGCCCATCCGCATCGTTTTCCAGAACGGCCGTGCGGTGCCTCTCTCCGCCGTCTCGCTCCAGGGCGACAAGCTGAACGTCACCACCGCGGCCGAGGGATTCAATGCGGGCCAGAGTTTCCCGCTTTCCACGGCCGACCACATCTTCGGTGACAAACCATCGGAGATCAACGGGGCCATCGCCCTGCTTCTGACGGACAAGCCCGCCGACGCGGTGAAATTGCTGGAACCCGTGCTCGCCTCGCAGCAGATCACCGCCGCCATTCCGGGAAATTACTGGCTGGAGGCCGCGCGCGCCGCGCTCGTCGCCTACGCGGTGAGCGGCAACACCACCAAGTGCACCGACATCGGCAAGGCGATCTCCGATGCCACACCCGCCCAGGGCAACGACCCCTTCGTCGCGCTCGGCAAGGCGCTGCTCCTTCCCATCAGCACCCCGCTGGCCGACAGGGAAACCGCCCTGAGGGACCTGACGACGGACAACCTGCCGGCGGACGTCTGCGCCTACGCCTCGTTTTTCCGCGCGAAACTGCTCAAGGGTGCCAAGAACGACAAGGACGCGCTCGAAGGCTACCTCTCGGTGACCGGCCTTTTCCCCTCCGGCGGCATGGTCCTCAACGGTGCCGCATCATTCAACGCCGCGGACATCCTCGCCGCACAAGGCCGGCGTGACGAAGCCGTCGCGCTGCTCAATTCCTCCGTCAGCCACTCCGCCGGCACGCTCGTGGCGGCCGAAGCCAACAAGCGTCTTGAAAGCCTGAAATAAACCATCACCCTTCCCTCACTAAACCTCTTATCAAAAAGCCATGAAAAAAACCATCCAACAGGCTGTCTATGCGGCACTCGTCCTCCTCCCAATGACCGTCTTCGCAGCGGAACCCGCTGCCGGCGTGAAGAAGCAAAGCCTGCTCCATGTCTATTCCGAAGGCGGATGGGTCATGCACATCCTGTTGGTCTGTTCGATCGCCATGGTCTGGCTCATCATCGACGTCTGGCTCCGCACGAACAACCCGAAGATGACTCCCACGGAGGACGTCGCCACCGCCCAGGAACTTTTCCGCGCGGGTGACTATCTCGGTGCCTACCAGGCCATGAAGGCCAGCTTCAGCCCCTTCGCGGAAGTGGTGCGCGCCGGACTCGGCTCCGTCGGCCACGGCAAGGAAGCCACCGAGGACGCCCTCTACGCCACCGTGGAAAAAGTGAACTCCACCCTGCAAACCCGCATCAACTACCTCTCCGTCATCGGTGTCTGCGCTCCCATGATCGGTCTGCTCGGCACCGTGTTCGGGATGAAGGGAGCCTTCGGCAGCCTCGGCTCCGGCGGTCTCTCCAGCGGGGTCGGCGAACTCGCCGGCCACATCGGTGAGGTGCTTGTCGCCACCGCCACCGGACTGCTCGTCGCCATCCCCGCGTTCATGGCCTTCTACTTCCTGCGGAACAAGCTCCAAGGCGCCATCCACCACCTCCATGAGGAGTCGGACCGCCTCTTCCGCAACGCTCCGTACGATTACCTCAAGGACGCCGACGTGGGCCAGGAAGAGACCTATGCGGCTCTCCCAAACTGGGTCCAAGCCGAAGGCTGAGCCCCGTGCCGGCTTCTTTCCTAACAAACCCGTTTAACAAACAATCCTATGGCCAGTGCTGGTAGTGGAGATGGGGAACCGGAGTTCCAGATCGCTCCGATGATCGACGTGCTGCTCGTGCTGCTCGTGTTCTTCGTCATGATCACTTCCGCGGAAGTGCTCAAGGTGGACAAGAACCTCACGCTTCCCGTCTCGCCGAATGCGAACAAGCGCGAACCGGAAATGGCGAAACACGAGATGGCGGTGAACGTCCGTCTCGATGCCTCGACCAACAAGGGCATCGTCGTGGTGGACGACGTGGAATACGTGAGCAACTGGCAGGACGTGGTGCCGAGCCTCAAGGCCAGCTTCGAGCGTGACCCGAAACTGCGCGTTGTCGTCCGGGCGGATGCCGCCGTGCCCGCAGGAGAAATCCAGCGTGTCATGAACCTCATCGGCACCGCGGGCATCGCGGACATCGCCTTCGCCGCCTCAAACAAATAACACGCCCATGAGAAGAAAACGCCGCCGGAAAGCCTCCGCTGAAGTGAACCTGGGCTTCCAGATCGCGCCGATGATCGACGTGGTTTTCGTCATCCTCCTGTTCTTCATCGTCCAGGCGGGTGACATCCAGGTCGAGAACTCGCACGTCACCAAACTGCCGGGCACCGTGGAATCCGACACCGCCACCTCGACACCGGATGAAATCGCCATCCGCATCGATGACGATGGCCAGGTGTATCTCAACGACGATCCGCTCGACGCGCCGGAAACGAAAAACCTCCCGGAGCTGGCGAGCAATCTCAACGCCCTCCGCCAATCCAGCGAGGATTCCAAGTCCGAGGTTCTCGTGACCATCTACGCCAGCGAGCTCGCCCATTACCAGCGGGTCGTGGATGTGCTCGACGCCCTCAGCAGGGCGAAAATCAAGAATGTGAGCTTCCAAGCCGGAGACCCCGAATAAGCTCCGGCCCCGTTTTTCTCCCCCGGAAAACAAAAACCCAAACCCAACCCAAAAACCCATGGAACTCTACGATGAAGAAGGAAACCTGATTCACGCCGAGAGACCCAAGATAAGCCTCTGGCAGAAGCTGGGCGGCGGCTCGCTGATGATCGCCGCCCTGTTCCACGCGGTCCTGCTCGTCGTGGGCGCCTTGTGGGTCTTCAAGATCATCACTCCGGCGAAGGAGAAGGTGGACTTCCTGCCCGCCGGCGGCGGGGGCGGAGAACGCGGTGCCGAGCACCAGGTGCAGAACAAGAAACGCGCCCAGATCACCCCCACCACGAACGTCAAGCGGGTCTTCGCCGAAGGTGCTCAATCCACTTTTTCCATCCCCGAGCAGGGCGACACCTTCGGTGAAATGTCCACTCTCAGCTCCCTCAGCGGCGGCGGCATGTCCGGCGGCCTCGGCGGGGAAGGCAGTGGCAAGGGCTTCGGAAGCGGGTCCGGCGTCGGCAATGGCATGGGAATGGGTGCCGGCATGGGCAAGCTTTTCGGACTCATCCCGGAAACGATGCGCAAGCGCTGTTCCAAGGAAGACCGCCTCGCCCGTCTCAGGGAGAACGGCGGCACGCCCGCCTGCGAGGAGGCTGTCACGAAGGCCCTGAAATGGCTCAAAAGCCAGCAAGGCAGCGACGGCTCATGGGGAGATGGTGACAAGGCTGGGATCACGGGGCTGGCCCTGCTCGCCTATTTCGGCCATTGCGAAACCCCGGCCTCGGAAGAGTTCGGCGAATCGTGCATGAAGGGAATCGTCTATCTCGTGGGCCTCGGCATGGCCAACGATGGGAAGATGGCCGTCAACGACGGCAACGGCTGGGTTTACGAACACGCCATCGCCACCTACGCGCTGGGAGAAGCGGCCACGTTTTGCAAGGAGTTGAAGATCGATATCCCGAACCTGATGGAGGTCACCGAAAAGGCCGGACAGATGATCATCGACAACCAGCACAAGAACGGTGGCTGGGCCTACCACTACATGACGGAGGATCCGAAAGGAGGATCGAAGGCCCACACCGACGTCTCCGTCACCGGCTGGCAGATCCAGGCCCTCAAGGCGTGCAGCCACACCCCCATCCGCTACAAGGGGCTGAACTCATGCATCGGCAAGGGCCTCGAATACCTCACCTCCTGCCAGGCCGACAGCGGCGGCTTCGGCTATGAAAACAAGGATCTGCACGGAGGAAAGTCCTATTACACCCTGACCGGGGTGGGCATGTTGTGCAACCAGATGTGGGGCAAGGGCAACCGCGAGGAGGTCCGCAGCGCGGCGAAATACGTGATGAACGAGTCGAAATTCGACTACAACTCCGAGTTCTGCGATCTCTACGGACACTATTACGAGTCCCAGGCCATGCTCCAGCGCGGAGGGGCGGAGTGGAAATTCTACAATGAAATGTTCCGCGACCAATTGCTCGACAACCAGAATGACGACGGTTCGTGGAAAGTGCCCGGCGGCGGCAAAAGGCCGGCGGAACTGCGGGCTGTGGCGGCGGATTCCTTCGTCAACAACAGCAAGCAGGGCAGGATCTACCGCACCGCGCTCTGCACGCTCATGCTGGAGGTTTACTACCGCTTCCTGAACACCGGAGGCGGCACGAAGGAAAAACCGAGCATCTGAGGGATCGCCGGGATGCCATGCCATCCCCGGGGGGATGGGGGCAGCCGGGCCATCCTGTGGGAATGCGTAGGGTCCGGCACTTCCGGGCGGCCATCTTTCCGGACGCCGTGGAAAGAATCATACGGGGGGAGCGGTAATGTTCCCACTTGTTGCTCGGGCTTGCGTTCGGGCGGCAGATCCATAGACTACCCCCATTCATGAAGTGCTGTTACCTTTCAGTCGCGGGATTTTTCCTCTCCGCGCTCGCCGCTTCCGCTCAGACTCCGGTTCCGGCGGCCAAGGAAATGAATTTCCTCGAGATTCTCCTGAAGGGCGGCGTCATGATGTATCCGCTCGGCATCATGTCCATCATCACGGTGCTGCTCATCCTGGTGTTCCTGCTGACCATCCGCCGCAACGCGATCGTCAGCGACCGCTTCATGAACATGACCGAGGCGATGATCCGGAAGCGGGATTTCCTCGGCCTCATCACCCTCAGCCACCGCCGGAACGAGTGCATGGCACGCATCACCCAGAAGACGCTGGAATTCATGAACGCGAATCCAGGCGCCTCTTTCGAGGACGTGCGGGACGTGGCCCAGGTGGAAGGCTCGCACCAAGCCAGCATGCTCACGTCCCGGATCTCCTACCTCGCCGACCTCGGCGGCATCGCACCGATGGTCGGCCTGCTCGGAACGGTCATCGGAATGATCAAGGCGTTCCTGGAGATCTCCTCCGGCGGCGTCGAGCAGGGTGTCCGCCAGATGGGACTCGCTGAAGGCGTGTCCGAGGCGCTCATCGCCACGGCGGGTGGTCTTGCCATCAGCATCCCGGCCCTCGCCTTTTACTCGATTTTCCGGGGGAAGGTGCAGAAGTACACCTCCGAACTGGAGGCCGCCGCCACCCACTTCATCGCCATTCTCCACACCCAGATGGACCGCCAGCCGCAGTACGCCGCGCCGGGCCGCGCCGGTCGTGAGGAACACAAGAAGTCCTCTCCGTCTCCGCACGCCGGCGAGCGCCCGGACATCCACGGCATCTAACTTTTCCGGAGATGAAATTTTCCACACGCCAGCCACCGCCGGTGTCCATCCAGTTGGCCCCGATGATCGACATCCTGCTCCTGCTGCTGAGCTTTTTCATCATCAATTACCAGTTCAGCAAATCGGAGACCGAGCTGAACGTCTCCGTGCCGACCGCGCACGAGGGAGCCGAACCCGAGCGCGTCCGCGGGGAAATCATCATCAACGTGCTCGCCGACGGCGGCATCCGTGTCGAGGGCCTCACGGTGAACCGCCAGCAGTTGCTGGAAAAGCTCTCCGCCATCGCCAGGCAGTATAAAAACCAGCCCGTCCGCATCCGGGGAGACGCGGCGGTGGCCTACCAGCGAATCGTGGAAGTCATCGACACCTGCCAGAAAGCGGGAATCTGGAACATCTCCTTCGCCACCCAAGCCCCGGAGCCGCCCGCTCCGCCGAAGTGATTCACTTGGCAAATCCACCAAAACGGACCATCCTCCCCGCATCTTGAAACGCGCGCTTGCACTTTTTCTCCTTTTTTCCGAGCCGATGGTCGCCCAGATCCCCCGGGCGGAGGCGATCGATCCCGCGTTGAACCCGGATGCCGGGAACGATTTCTACCTCCGTGGGAAAAATCTCTATGACGCCGCGCAGGCCAGCACCACGCAGGAGAACCGCATGGAGTACTTCCAGCGTTCCGCGCAGATTTTTTCCGAATACCTGAATGCGTTTCCCAACCATCCGAACGCGGAGGTCGTTTGGTGGTATTTGGGAAACTGCTATTACCTGTCCGGCCAGGTGGATGACGGGAAACGCTGTTTCAGCACGCTGATGAACCGTTACCCCAACGGAAAATCGGCCGCACTCGCCGCCTACACGCTGGCGGCGGATTATTACAACAAGTCCGAATACGCCTTCGCCGCACCGCTTTTCGAGCGGTTCGCCGCCAACGCCCCGAAGCCGGAAGAGCGCTCGCGCGGCAATTACTATGCGGGAAATTGCTACCGTTTCCTGAAGCGGGAACGTGAGGCGACGGCGGTCTACCGGAAAGTCGTCGAGGATCCCGCGGGCGCGCTCTATGCCCCGCAGGCGAAGGTCGCCCTCGGGCACCTGGCCCTCTCCGCCGGGAAACTCCAGGACGCGCTCGCCCAGTTTGAGGAAGTCGTCTCTTCCCCCTATACCCCGAAGATCCGTGGAGAGGCGGCGCTCAACGCCTCCCTCGCCGCCACCAAACTCGGACTGACCGACCAAGCGGACAAGTATCTCCAGCTCATTCTCAACAATCCGGGAATGGACGACTTCCGGACCGATGCCCAGACCGCCCTGATGGGGAACCTGTTCGCGAAGAAGCAATACCGCGAGGTCGTCGAGATTTTCCGCCGGGGCTCGGCAAAGGCCACCGGCGACAAGGAAGCCGGCCGCCTCATGCTGGCCGCACGCTCCTACATGCGGCTCAAGCAACCGAGCGAGGCTCTCCAGCTCTTCCGCGATGTCGAGAAGCTCGTGAAACCCGAGACCGACATGGCATTCCAGGCCGCCTACTACCGGTTGCTTTGCTTTTTCCAGATCGAAGGCCGCCATCTGCCGGATCAGGTGGACGCGTTCCTCCAGCTTTACCGGAAGTCCCGGCCTGACGACGCGCGCATCCATACCGCGCTGATGATGAAAGCGGAAGCCCTCTTTTCGAACAAGGACACCGCAGCCGCGGCCGCGGTTTACAGCGAGATCAACGCCGCCATCATCAGCGAGAAAAACCGCCCCGGACTCCTTTACCAACGCGGCTGGTGCCTTTCCGAATCCGGTGATCCCCAAGGTGCCATCCGTTCGCTGAGCGAGTTCATTTCCAAGTATCCCGAAGACCCGCGCGTTCCGTCCGCCTTCGCCAAGCGCGCGAAGGCCTACGCCGAAAGCGCGGAACCCGCGAAAGCCATCGCGGACTTTGACCGCCTCACCACCAATGCCGCCACTCCGGCGGACTTGAAGTCTTTCGGCTGGCTCGAATCCGCCCGCCTGCGCCGCACCGAGGGCAACTTCGCGGACATGATCGTCCGCTACCAGGGGTTGTTGCAGAATGACAAGGATCTCACCGACAACCTCCAGGCCGAGGCAAACTACTACATCGGCTGGGGAATGTGGAAAAACAACACCGCCAAGGACGCGATCCCCTACCTCGAAAGCGCCCGCAAGCTGCGGCCGGACGCCTATCGCAAGCACGCGGGCCTCATCCTGACGCTCAGCTACTTCGCCGCGCAGGACACCGCGAAACTCGTCGGGGAAATCAATCTCGCCATCGCGGGGAAATTCGAGGGCGACATCCCGAACCAGACGATCGAGTGGGCCGGCATGCAGTCGTTCTATACCGGGGATTATGCCACTTCCGCCAAGTTCCTCACCCTCGTTTCCAACCCGAAGGAACCCCGCGAGACGGCAAACAAGATCTGGCGTCACCTGGCCAAGGCACGCCTCGAGACCAACGATGCGGAGGGAGCCCTGACCGCCGTCAACAACGTGCTCGCGGTTGAGGACAATCCCGCTCTGAAGGCGGACAGCCTGGTGGACCGCGGCCGCGCGCTCTTCATGCTCAAGCGCTATGACGAGTCCCGCAAATCCTCCGACGAAGCCTTCTCGCTTCACCCGCAGGGCCACACCGCCGCGGGACTGAACATCCTCTACGGCGACCTGGAAATGAATGCCGGAAATCCCGGACCCGCCGCGGCGAAATATCAGGTTGTGGTACTCTTCCATGTGGACGACAAGGAATTGAAGCCTGTCGCGCTCTGGAAACTCATCCAAGCCCTCGAAAAACAGGCGGACCAACCCGAGGCGGAGAAATACCGCCAGCAGCTCCAGACCGAGTTTCCTGACTGGAAGGCGCCGAAGTCCTGATTTTTCTCCTATCATTTCCACCGATCCCTGTTTTTTTTCCCGCAGATGATTCCTCCAGCCTCCACCGCATCACCCTCGAAACCCGCCAAACGCAAGGCCGAATCCTGGTCTTCGGAGAAATCCTCCGAGCTTTATGGCGTCGACACATGGGGCCACGGCTTCTTCGGCGTGAACAAGAAGGGCGACGTCACCGTGCGCCTCGAGGATGACGAGGCAAAGGCGGAGGTTTCCCTCTTCGAAGTCATCGACGGCCTCCGCGACCGGGGCACCCACCTCCCCGTCCTGTTGCGTTTCCGGGACCTCCTCCATTCCCGCATCGCGGAAATCAACGAGTCGTTCCGCAAGGCGATCAAGGAAACCAAATATCGCGGGGAATATCGCGGGGTCTACCCTATCAAGGTCAACCAGCAGCGCCAGGTCATCGAGGAAATCACCGAGTTCGGTAAAAAATACCACTATGGTCTGGAAGCGGGCTCCAAGCCGGAACTCATCGCCGCGCTCGCGCACATGCACGACCCGGAGGCTTACCTGATCTGCAATGGCTACAAGGACGAGGAGTTCATCGACCTCGCGCTGCAAGCGCAGAAAATGGGGCTGCGCATCATGCTCGTGCTGGAAATGCCCAGCGAGCTCGACCTCATCCTGGAGCGCTCGCGCAAGCTCGGCATCCTGCCGAACCTCGGCGTCCGCGTCCGTCTTTCTACCAAGGGATCCGGCCATTGGCAGGACAGCGCAGGTGACAAATCCGTCTTCGGCCTCAACGCGTCCCAGGTGATCGCGGTGGTCGATCAGCTCAAGGAGTCCGGTTACATGGGCTGCCTGAAGATGCTGCACTACCACCAGGGTTCGCAGATCCCGAACATCGCGGCGATCCGTGAGGGAGCGACGGAGGCGGTCCGCATGTATTGCGACCTGGTCAAGGAAGGCGCGCCCATGGGCGTGCTCGACATCGGTGGCGGCATGGCCGTGGACTACGATGGCTCGCACACGAATTTCCACTCGTCCTGCAACTACTCCGTCTCGGAATACTGCACCGACATCGTCGAGGTTATTTCCCAGATCTGTGACAAGGCCGGCGTCGCCCACCCGAACCTCATCTCGGAGTCCGGCCGGGCCGTCGTCGCCTACTACTCGGTGCTTGTCTTCAACATCCTGGATGTCACCAGCGCGCAAACCAGCGAGGAAGCCCCTCCGATTCCGGAGAACGCGCCGCAGAACCTCATGAACATCATCGAGGTGAACAAGGTGATCAACAAGAAGAACCTCCAGGAGTGCTTCAACGACGCGATGTACTACCGCGACCAGATGCGCGCGCAGTTCTTCTACGGTGCCGCCACCCTGCGCGAGCGCGGCCTCGCCGAAGCGTGGTTCTGGCACATCCTCACCCGCATCTCCCACATCATCGCCGAGCTGGACGACGATATTCCGGAAGACCTCCGCGAGCTGTCCTCCACGCTGGTCGATTTCTACTACGGGAACTTCTCGCTCTTCCAGTCCCTGCCCGACTCATGGGCGATCGACCAGGTTTTCCCGGTCATGCCGATCCACCGGCTCAACGAGAAGCCGCGCAACCGCGCCGTGCTCGCGGACATCACCTGCGATTGCGACGGAAAGATCGACCGCTTCATCGACAAGGAAGACGTCGCGAAAATCCTGCCCTTGCACGATTTCAAGCCTGGCGAACCCTACTACCTCGCCGTCTTCCTCGTCGGCGCGTACCAGGAAACCCTCGGCGATCTTCACAACCTGCTCGGAGACACCAACGTCGTCGGCGTGCACTTGGAAAAGGGCAAGCCCGTCTACACCCATGAAGTCGAGGGCGACACGGTGGCGGATGTGCTCAGCTACGTGGAGTTCGATCCGAAAGAGCTCGTGACCCGCTTCCGGACCTTTGCCGAAAAGGCCGTCACCGAAGGGCGTATTTCACCGAAGGAACGCCGCGAGATCCTTGATCTGTTCCGCGAGGGCCTTGCGGGATATACTTATTTCGAAAGCTGATTTCCCCCGCTGTTTCTCACCGGATTCCACGAATTCCGGTGCATGCCGCCCGTTTTCACGAGAGCCGGCCGCCTGTGCGGATCGCGCCGTGTGCGGGGCCACGTCCCCATGCGGGCTGGTGGAGGGACGTGATGTGCCGTCATTCGGGAGAAACCGGTCGGAATGATTTCTCCGCCCGGTGTCTTTCAAGACATCGGTTACGATATTGAAACAGTTCGGAACGTGTCGCGTTCATGGATGGAAGGAAACTCGCCAGACATGAGATTGAGATTTCCCCTTGCCTTGGCGATATTGGTGAGCCTGGAGCCCGTGAGCGCCCAGATCATCGAGGTGAACCCGAACATCGGACACACCCGCCACCACCACCGTCACGGCGCCAAACTTCCTACGGAAGCGGCGAGTCCGCAGAGATTCATCACCTCGCGGGAAGGCGCGGCCGCGCTGATGCTGCCCGAGGAAAAGGACGCGTTCCAGTTCGTCGTCTTCGGCGACCGCACCGGTGGACCTGTTGACGGGGTCAGCGTGCTGGCGGACGCGGTCCGCGACGTGAATCTTCTCGGACCCGACATGGTGATGACGGTGGGGGACCTGATCCAAGGCTACAACAATGGCGACAAATGGGTCACCCAGGCCAACGAATACAAGGAGATCATGGGCCAGCTGGCGAGTCCATGGTTTCCGGTGGCGGGAAATCACGACACCTACTGGCGCGGAAAGGAAAACGAGGTGCGTCCGCCGGGCGAGCACGACTCGTTGTTCGAGACACATTTCGGCCCCTTGTGGTATGCCTTCGAACACAAGGATTCCTGGTTCATCGTGCTGTATTCGGATGAGAGCAATCCGAAAACCAACACCAAGGACTTCGGAGACCCGGAGACCCAGAAAATGAGTCCGGAGCAGTTCAACTGGCTGGCCGAGACGTTGAAAAAAGCCAAGGACGCCAATCACGTGTTCCTTTTCCTCCACCACCCGCGCTGGCTCGGCGCACAGGGGAAAAAAGGCTACGGCGACGACTGGAACCGCGTGCACGAACTGTTGAAATCCGCGGGAAACGTCTCCGCCGTATTCGCAGGACACGTGCACCAGATGCGTAGCGACGGCCCCCGCGACGGCATCGAATACATCACCCTCGCCACCACCGGCGGGCATGTGCCCGGCTACGGTGAATCGTTGGGGTTCCTCCACCATTACGACGTGGTGACGGTGCGCAAGGATGGCATCTCCCTCGCGGCGATCCCGGTCGGCAAGGTGCTCGATCCACGGGAAATGACCGGCAATCTCATCTCCGAAACCAAACTCTTCGGCGAGCAGGAGCTCACACCCGGCCCGGTGGTGTCGCTCGCGGCGGATGCCTCCGCCAACGCGTCCTTTCATTTGGAAATCGCGAACCCATCCACCCGCCCGGTCGATTTCACACTCAACGCGGACAGCGAGGACAGCCGCTGGGCGTTCTCGCCGGACCACCGTCACGGAACACTCCAGCCCGGTGAGAAGAAGACCCTGGAATTCCAGGTCACCCGCCTCGCCTCGCCCATCGACGAATCGTTCCGCGATCCGCGCCTTACGCTGGAGGCGGAATATCTCGCACCGGGATTCCGCTACACCATTCCGAAGCGCGAGATCGCCGTGCCGGTGGACTTCCCCAACGACGGAGCCGGCCCGCCGAACCGCGCGCTCCGTTTCGACGGTGTGGAAGATTTCCTCAGGGTTCCGTCCAAGAGCTTCGATCCCGGTGAAACCATCACCCTGGAATGCCGCTTCAAGGCGGATCACTTCAACGGCCGCACCGGCCTCGTCACCAAGGCGCAGGGCTCGGACTACGGGCTCTTCGTGAGCAACGGGAAGCCCACCTTCAACACCTTCATCGGCGAGCGCTACCTCAGTGTGACGGCGTCCCAACCGGTGCTCGAACCCGGCCGGTGGCACCACCTCGCCGGTCAATACGACGGCCGCGAAGCCCGTCTCTACCTGGACGGGAAGCTGATCGCGGCCAAAGCTGGCGAAGGTGTCCGCAAGCGCAACGAGCTCCCTCTCGTCATCGGTGGCGATGTGGACGGAGCGGGCACCGCGACATCCTATTTCAGCGGCCTCATCGATTACGTCCGCCTTTCGAAGGTCCCACGTTATCAAGGTGAGGAAATCGCCGTGCCCGAGCGTATTGAAAGCGACGCCGACACCACACTGCTCCTCCAGATGGATGAGATCACCGGCCTCCGCCTTCCCGACAGTTCCCCGTCCGCAGCCCATGCCGAACGCTGCGGCAAGCCAGCCCTTGTCCCAAACCGATAGAATATGACCGTTAGAAAATTATTGCCTCTCGCGCTCTTCCTGTGCGCCACGCCGTTGTTCGCGGGGCCGTTCCTCGTCGCCCACCGCGGCGCGTCGAAGGATGCGCCTGAAAACACGATCCCGGCTTTCGAACTCGCCTGGAAGCAGGGCGCGGACGCCATCGAGGGTGACTTCCACCTCACCGCGGACGGGAAGATCGTCTGCATCCATGACTACGACACCCTACGGGTGTCCGGGACGAAAAAGAGCGTGAAGCAGAGCACGCTCCAGGAGCTTCAAGAGCTGGACGCGGGTGCCTGGTTCCAGCCACAGTGGAAGGGCGTGCGCCTGCCGACGTTTTCCGAAGTCGCCGCCACCGTGCCGGCGGGGAAAAAATTCTACATCGAGGTGAAATGCGGGCCGGAGATCGTGCCGGAACTCCTGCGCGGCATCGAGGCGTCCGGGTTGAAGACCGACCAGATCGTGATCATTTCCTTCCACGCTCCCGTCATCCGCGAGATGAAGGAGAAAGCATCACAGTTCAAAGCCTATTGGCTTTCCTCGTTTGAAAAATCCTCACCACTGGAACCTTCGCTGGATGATGTGCTGACCACCCTCCGCGCCATCAAGGCGGACGGATTCAGCTCGCAGGCGGACGCCCGGCTCACCGCGGAATTCATCAAGGGTATCCGCGACGCGGGCTTCGAATACCACAGCTGGACCATCGACGAACCCAAGGTTGCGGAAAACTTCCTCAACCTCGGAGCCCAATCCATCACCACGAACCGCCCGGCCTTCCTGCGTGAAGCGCTGGAGCACAACTGATCCGACCAACCATTCATGAGCCTTCATCTCACCCGCCGTTCCTGTATCGTAGGATCGGTCTCCGCCCTTCTCGCCCTCGGTGCCGAACGCGTGTTCGGAGCATCCGGCACGATCCTCACGCAACCTCATTTCCCCGACTACCCTTTCAAGCTCGGCGTCGCCTCCGGAGATCCGGATTCCAGCGGCTTCGTGCTCTGGACACGCCTCGCCCCGAAGCCTCTCGAGGGCGGCGGGATGGGGCCTGAATCCGTCCAGGTCTTCTGGCAGGTGTCCGAGGACGAGGCCATGACCAAGATCGTCGCCAGGGGGGAAACCATCGCCACCGCGGGTCTCGGCCACTCCGTCCACGTCGAAGTGGGAGGCCTCAGGCCGGACCGGTGGTACTGGTATCAATTCAAGGCAGGCAGCGAGGTCAGCCAGAAAGGGCGCACCCGCACGCTGGAACACCGCAACCGTCCCGCGGCGGAGACCACAGCTTTGAAAATGGCGTTCGCGTCCTGCCAGCACTTCGAGGCCGGATACTACACGGCCTACGACCACATGCTCGCGGAGTCTCCCGATCTGGTGTTCCACCTGGGTGACTACATCTACGAAGGCCCGAGCCGCACCGGACAGGTCCGCTCGCACGTCGGCCCGGAGACGGTCACCCTCGAACATTATCGCAACCGCCACGCCCAGTACAAGACGGACGCCTCCCTGCAGGCCATGCACGCGGCCGCGCCATGGGTCGTCACCTGGGATGACCACGAGTTCGACAACAACTATGCCGGAGACATTCCCGAGGAGAAGTCCCCCACCGAGCGGCTCGAATTCCTCAAGCGCCGCGCCGCCGCGTACCAGGCGTATTACGAGCACATGCCGCTGCGCACCACCTCCATCCCGGACGGTCCCGGCATGCGTCTCTACCGCAGCATCCGTCACGGAAAACTCGTGGATTTCCATTTCCTCGATACCCGCCAATACCGCAGCGACCAACCGAACGGCGACGGAATGAAGGCCCCCGGATCCGCGGCACTCGATCCCAAGGCATCCATCCTCGGTGAAGCGCAGCGCACCTGGCTGCTGGACGAACTCACGAACTCACGCCCGCAGTGGAACGTGCTGGCACAGCAGGTGATGATGGCGCGCGTGGATCGCGAACGCGGCCCTGACGAAAAATGCAGCATGGACCAGTGGCCGGGCTATGAAATCGAACGTCGCTCGATTTTGAACGCCTTCGATGAACGGAAAATCACCAACCCCGTCGTGCTGACAGGCGACATCCACACCCATTGGGCCAATGATCTGGTCATGGACTACGATGGCAAGGACTCCCGCGCCATCGGCTCCGAGTTCGTCTGTTCCTCCATCACCTCCAAAGGCGATGGCAAGGATGTGTCGAGGGAGGAGGGTGAGATACAGGCGGAGAATCCGTTCGTCCGTTACTACAGCGATCACCGTGGCTACGTCAGCTGCCGGATCGATGCGAAACAATGGCAGTCTGATTTCCGGACCGTTGAATATGTGAGCCGTCCCGGAGCGCCGGTGCTCACGCCCGCATCATTCATCGTGGAGAACAACCGCCCCGGTTTGCAAAAGGCGTGAAAACCGGCAACCGTGGATGGAGCGGGAATGAGGAAATACAAAAACCGATATGACCCTATAAGATTTTTGTATTGTTAGGGAATCGTGCGATTGAGGGATTCTGGCATTTTGGGAACGGCTTCCTTTTCCAACCAAATTCCGCCATGTCCCTCAAAAGCACCATCACCGCCGCCATCGCCTCGGGTATTCTCGCAGGCTCCTCACACGCCATCACCATCTACGGCCTCGGCCCGGGTGGGCAGCTCTACAGCTTCGACTCCGCCTCACCCGGCACCGTCAACGCCGTGGGAGCGGCCACCGTCGGTGGAATCGTGGACATCGATTTCCGCGGGTCTGACAACAGGCTCTACGGACTCTCCGCCACAGGTACCACCTCCACCATCAACACCCTCACCGGTGCCGCGACCGTGGCATTCAGCCCCTCCCATACGCTCGGGGGGAATGTGAGCGGTTTTGACTTCAATCCGGCCGCGGACCGCATGCGCATCGCCGTGGGAGGAACGAACAATTTCCGGATGGTTCCCAGTGGAATCCCGGGGATGACCGCCGGCACGGTGGTCAATGGGGCGACGGGAGGGGATGGATTGTTCAGCGTGGCACCCGGCATTTCGGTGTTGGACGTGGCCTACACGAATCCTTTCAACGGCGCCGCCGGGACCACTCTCTTCAGCATCGGTTCGGATGGCATGCTTTACAGCCACCCCATGGCCGGAGCTCCCACGTTCAACAACATGCTCGCGGTCGGCTCGCTCGGCATTCCAGTAGCGGGAGACGTAGGCTTCGACATCGCCGCGGACGGCACGGGCTATCTGGTTTCAGGAAACAATTTCTACACGGTCAATCTGACCAGCGGTCTGGCCACGTCCGTCGGCACGCTGGGCCAGAACCTCACTTCCATCACCGTGGTGCCGGAGCCGGGAGCCATCGTGTTGGTCAGTGTCGTGGGTCTTGGTTTGTTGCGCCGCAACAGGACCCGGTGAAATTCATTTCCCCTACAAACCGGAATACCCCGCTGGCGTCCCTTGGCCACGGGGTATTCTCTTTTACAGATCACACGGTTCCCGGCGACTTGCTTGGAGTCATCAAAGGGGGAGAAATCCACGGTGCACGGGACCTGCCGCGCTGCGATGGATGTGAAGCGGAACGTCACCCGTCATACCATTTTTCATCAATAAGGTGACTTTGATCCCGGGTCGCGGCTCCGTGAACCGCGTGCGGCCCGCCGCCGCTTTCGTCTGCCAGCTCGCTGGCCGGGACGGAGGTTCGAATTCATCAGGCCCGCCTCCCATTGTGCGACAGCCTGCGGAGCAATCAATGATCCGCTGTGGTTCCGCCATGTCAGCAACCTGACGACGGAAAGCCGCGGCGGGCCGCACGCATTCCGGAAGCTTCGCCGGCTCCAATCATCACTTTATTTTCGGAAACCGGTATCAGATCTCTTCCTCTTTCAACCAGCGGAATGAGACGATCTCGAAGCGGCGTCCGAATTTTTTATTCGTCTCGTTGAGCGAGGATTCGGGCGTCAACGTGTTGTCGGAGATATCCACATAATTCGGCGAACGCTGCACGACGGCCTCGCAGTAGCACTTGGCTGCGATGTTTCCCGCGCCGTCGCGGCTTTCGCCATAGGCACGGATGCGAAAGGTGTCGGAACGGGCGCTGAGCGCAGGACCGATGAACTGGAGCAGGTCCGCCTGGGTGAGGAATCCGAGCGCGCCCCATGCGGTGGTGTCCGGCTTCAGGGTTTGTTCCATTCTTGTGGAGTCCTCGATGTTGTCGATGCTTTTGAAGTCCGGCAGCTTGCTGGTGTTGTCGAGCGGCCATTCCTTGCTGAATGAATCGTTCACCCCGGAGAGATCGATGGCCGCCTGCAGCGCGCCCTTCTTGCCATCCTCTTCTTTCGAGAGGCGGCGGTTGGCGAAGTCGGCGAGGCTGATGAACGGACCGCGTTCCCGGACCTGTTTGACAATCTGCTCGGCAAGCTTGGTGATCTCCCCACGATCGAAGACACGCTGGCCGGACCATGCGGCGACATTGCCCGCCTGACTTCCGTCCCAGTCACCACCGGGAGCGTTGAGGAAACGCGGGAAGGCCACCTTGTCACCGTATTTCTTATCGACGCCGGAAAGCAGGAGGGCTTCCCAGGCGCTGACGCTGGTGGAGTTCACGTTGAACGCTCCATCGATGAGCAGGTGGGACGCCGCGTGGTGGTACGCGAGGCCAGGAACGGTGAGATGATCCGGTGGGATCTCCCCCCCCATCTTGTTCGGGCGCATGCGGCCGTTCGGCAGCGGGGATTTGTCCGGTGCATCGAGGAAAGCTTCTTTCTCCTCGTTGGTGCCGCTGGAGAGGAAATAGCCGTCCCACAGGTTGTGGTTGAGCTCATAGCTGAGATCGTAGATGACGCTTTGTTTTTCCGGCACCTTGTGGATGTAGTTGCGGGCGGTGTAAGCCCAGTTGTCCTCATTGGTGCGGGTCTCATCTCCGTTGTTGTCCGAGCGGCCGTCGGTGGAGTAACCGATGCTTCTCTGGTTCCAACCGCCCTTGTCCTTGTTGATGCTTTCGGAACGGTCCGGCTCGGTGTGTTCCATCGGCACGCGGGGATCCGCGAGGGAATTCCCCAAGGCGTAGGTGGGATGCCAGATGAACTCGGAGAAACCGACGTGCTGGAGCGCGCCGAGCGATGCGATTTCCGTTCCCTTGCGGGGGACATCGAAAAGAATGCGCTGCGGGACTCCACGGACCGGTTGATCGAAGGGATCCCCGAGCGCCTTGCCTCCGGACGAGCGCGGACTGATGCTGTTCCAGTCGACATCGCCATCGAAGAGGTCCCGGGTATAGATGCCGAAGAAGTTGGGAGCGAGATTGCTCACGTTGTCGAACGGATTGCGGAACGCCCACGAGGCGCGCATGTTCCAGTTGCCGATCGCGGAGTCTTCAAGGTGGCCGGTACCGGCGAGCTTGCCCGAGCCGATGAGGTTGGACTCCGTTTCCTGGGACCAGCGGAGGCGGAAGCCGTCACGGGTGCGGCGGTCGGGAATCTGGCTGATCGTGGTATTGGAAACCGAGGTCTTGGCAAATGGCACGGTATCAAGGGACGTCCATTCGACGGGCATTTCGTCCTCGTCGCCATATTGATAGGCGCAGGACACGAAACGGCCCATTTTCGCATCTTGAAATGTCAGGAGGGTGTCCGTGGAGGACATTTTCCACGACATGAGATAGTCATCGGCCTGGGTGTATCCGTCCTCCTGCACATTCGCCCCCGCCGCAGGCCGTGCGGGAACGACTTCGCGCCACTCGATCGGACGACTCTGCGCGCGGTTCACCACAATCACCGCGGTGGTCAGATCCTCCTTGGGGTACTGGAGAGGGGTGAAGAGGTTCGCCTTTTCATGCGCGTCCATGTAGAAGGCCCTGCTGGGGCTCGGAGCCACCGACGTGGTGAGGGTATTGCCACCAAAACTATCCGTTTCCTGGTAATCCGCGTTTTTCGAGGGAGACCAGACCAGGGTTTGACCCGGTTCCAGGGTGGCGGCGTCCATTTTGAAGAACATGCTGCCGCGGGTGGCCCCGCCTTTCTCTCCGCCGTTGTTGAGCCCCCAGAACATGCGGTAGTTCCGCTTGATCCCGCCCTCCATGGTGACCTCGACCTGCTTGGCCCCGTTGATGTGCATGAAGATGGTGGACGCCGGGACCCGCATGGTGAAGTTGTAGGGATTCCACAGAGCGACGCGCGGATAGAGATGGAGACGGAGGCCGTAGGGGGCGTTCGGCTTTGGCGTGGTGGGTTCGTAATAACTCAGGTTGTAATACATCGATCCCTCCACCAGGACGGGCATGAAATAGGATTTCACCCGTTTGTTGTAGTCGATGGATTTTTTACTGTTTCCGCCGGTTGGCAGGTTCAAAAACTCAGGATCATCGAGCTTGGGCGAATAGCTGCCGAAAGGCGCGTCGTCCGCGCGCTTCGCCCATGTCCGGAGCAGGCCGAATTTGGGAGAAAGGGGGTCCAGGCGCTTGCCCGAACCGGACGGGGAGGATGCGACGTCCGAACTGATGATGTTATCCAGATCGTTGACGCCCTTCAGGGTGAAGCCTTCCCCTCTCTCGTCACCAATGGAGCCCTCGCTTTGAAAAAATGCGGTGAGATCCTTTTTCCAGCCACCCTCACGGACATTGACGGGCAGCCCTGCGGACCAGACGTTGAACTCATGGAAACGGCGGTCATCCATGCCAGGCTGGACCAATGCGAGCTGGCGGTCGCTGGCGAGTTTGGAGCGTTCCTCGTTCGCCAATTCCTTATTTCCCATTTTCACACCCTTGTCCTTGTAGGCCTTCCACGAGGAATCCTGCGCGAGCATGAGCGCCTTGTACTGCCCCACGGTCGTGTCCGGGGTGCCGTCGCGGGTGGCGACATTCGCCTGCGTTCCCAGATCCCCGACCCACCATGCATAGCCGCCCCGGTGCTTGGATGGATTGTTGTTTTTGGACGGAGCGGATTTGGGTTCATTGCTGACCTCCACCAGCGGAGCATACACGGCATCCGCTTTCTGATTTCCCCTGTCAGGGGCACCCTGGCCGAGACTGCCGACGTCCACGAGGGCCACAAGGTCGGCGGAGGGGCCGGAACCGTCGTCGTCATGGACGATCTTGTTCGTGCCACCGTTGCCATCATCATCCCCATTGCCTTCATTACCGCTCACCAAGGTGGTGAGCCGCTCGTCGCGGGCGTTCCAGCCATTGGCCTGGCGTTGGTCGCTGAGGCCTCCTTTTTCCGCGTCACGCGTGATCCATGGCTTTCCGTTCTTCTGTGTGCTTTTCCAAACGCTGACCCAGTGCGGATGCTCGGGATCATTCACGCCGTTGCTGGCCATCCGCGCGTCGGCGGACACGCGCTGGTCCGGTCCCAGATTCTTCTGCAGCTCACCGAGCGCGATCATCAGTCCCATGCGCGCGTTCGCACGCGCGCGCTCCATGGCATTGCCATTGCCGGTCTTGCGCAGTTCGATGGTCGAGAGTCCCAGCAGTCCGACAGCGATGACGACCAGCAGAAGCATCATCATCAGGGTGGCGACCAATGCGAATCCCGAAGGTCTCTTGCGTTTGGTGAATTTCATGGCGGAGGAAAAAGAGATAAAAAACGAATTTTTGAGAATTGGGGGGGAGAAAGGTGAAGGGCGCGCCCGGTGACCTTGCGGAAACCCGGACGCGCCCCGAGCGGGTGGATCAAGGAGTGTGGACGACTTCCAGACGGAAGAATTTCTTGTCCGCTCCCAGGGTGTGGGTCAGCGAGATGGCGGTGGGGTCGTTCACCGCGGACGATTCGGCGGTCCAAACACCCAGGTCCGTGCTGCTCACGATGCGGTAGCTGATCCGTGGATCATTCGCAGCCAGGGTGCCCTTGGGGAAGGACAGGCTGAACTGATTCCCGTTGCGCAAGGCCGTGGGCAACACGTTCGGGGTGGTCGGATTGAAGCCGAGCGCGTATTCCACCAGGGCGGTGATGCCGTCATGGTCGTTGTCGGAATCCATCGTGATCCCGGCGGCATCGAACGAGGCGGCCCAGGCTTCGAAAGAATTCCCTTCCGGAGCATCGCCACCGATGGTGAAGATCCGGAGACGCGGAGCGACGTCGGCAGCGGCACCCGGGAAGTAGAATGTCCAGTTGTCGTTGCCACCCTTCGGCTTCAGGTAGAAGCCGAAGTTCGGGGCTCCGGCGCGCCAGTTGCGGATGATCGAGGTGACATCCACCGCCGTGGTGGAGTTTTGTCCGAGACCCGTGAGGGCGGCGGTGCTCTCCGCGACGTGCTCGCCGATGACCGGGCCATTGAGCCCATACGAGGTCGCAGGGGTCCAATCCTGCAGCACCTGGTGGATCTCGGTCGGCGTGCTGCTCTGGCCTTCGCCTTCGCCATCGCCTTCGCCGTTCGTGTGGATGAGCAGTTCGGCCCTGACGATCTCCTCATTCGCAGGAATGGAGTTCGGGCTTCCATCAAACGCGAACGGGAACTTCAGGAAGGCCTCCTTGGTTGCCAACGGATCCGAAACGATTGTTCCGATGTGGCCCTCGAGCGTGGCACCATCCACGGTGGAGGTCCCGGACTTGTAGCTGATCACCGAGGAACGATCGCCGAACAGGGTGTATTCCCGGACCGGCACGGTGGTGTAGGTCACCGTCAGCTTCGGCCGTTTCGACAGGGTCTTGTGGCCAACGGTGCCGTAGCTGAGCGCATCGCTCGTTCCACCATCGTAGATGCTGAACCCGTAGTTCGGCATGCCGGACGCCCACTCCCGGAGGATGCTCGTCACATTGGCGCTGCCGACCGCGTTCAGGGCGAGACGAGGGAAGCCGGCGACAGGTGTGCGGGCGGATCCCCCGCGGGCGCCTTGCAGCGGTCCGCTGTTGCCGTTCGAGATGCTGTCATGCGTGGTTGTCGCATCGACAGGCACCGTCAGGCGGTCGACGACGAACGGCCCTGGCGAGGTGTCGTTGGTGGAACCGCCGACGGTGATCGTGAGGGAGGCATCGAGGATCTTCGCATTCGAAGGGATCCTGCCGGCGGTATTGCCGAAGATGTTGTCGAAGCGCATCAGGTCGTTCACATCCGGAATGCCGCCGTCGACACCATAAACCTCGATCGTGGAGCCGAGTCGGGTGGTTCCTTGGTCGCTGATCTGCAGTTGGAACTGGCCGGTGTAGTTGTTGCCCTCCTGGAAGACCAGGGTGGTCGTCGGAAAGACCGGCCTCGAATCCTGGATCACACCGGCTGCCGAGGTGGACGAGCCCGGGGTGTAACCCGGTCCGGCGGCAAGCGTGATGATCACGGTTTCATCCTGTTCCAAGGTGGAATCCTTCAGGAGGGAAACCACGATTTCCGCAGATGCCGCTCCGGCCGGGATCGTCACCGATCCGGTGAGCGGGGTGAAATCACTGCCGGAGGTGGCGGTGCCGCTGACGGTGTAGTTGACCACCTGGTCCCCGGTCGTGGCGCCGGAGCGCGAGACCTGGAATTTCAACGTGGCATCCGCGTCGTCCTCGGCGGTGGAATTCCTGATCGGAGTGATCGAGACCTCGTTCGCACCGGGCAAGGTTGGATTGATCGGGGTGGCCAGGAAGCGGAAACCACTCGCCTGGTTGGCGCGGTTGAGGCCGGGAAGATCCTGGGAGAAGATCAGGAAGCTGTTCCCCGCGGCGGAGTAGTGATAGATGTTGTCACCGCCGTTGTTGCTTTGTCCCGGATTGTTGTCCGCACAGATGAACAGAGCGGTGTTCGAGGGATTGATCGCGCTGCCGTCACCAAAGGTCAGTTCATACCCCCGGGCGGTTTGGTTGACCGTGAACCCGAGAGTGGCGAGGTCGCCATTGAGCGCGGTGGTCTCGAAATCCCCGCTGGTCGAAGTCTTCTGGTTCAGCCATCCGCTGAGGACACGGGTGGCCGTGCTCGGGATGTAGAGGATCGTGAAGTCGCTGTCCTCGGTGGTTTGGAAGTTGTCACGGGTGGTGACGATCCAGTTGTCTCCGGAGCGGACGACCGAGGCCACGTTGTCCGAGTCATTGCCCGCCGAGACGACGATGACGTTGCCTGTCATCGGCAGACCGTAGATGTGGTAGGTTCCCGCGATGACTCCTTGATCGTTCGTTGGCCGGGTGATCCTCGCGGTGGCGGGCAGGTTGCTGCTGCCGGCGATGACCGTTCCATCCGCGGCGATGTTCGCGCCTGTCCAGCCTTGGGCGAACGGGAACCAACCGAGCGAGAACGACGAGGACTCCGGAGCGGTCGTCGGATGCGCGTCTCCCGGACCGCTGTTGTCGCGGCTGCTCACGTGATAGACGCCATCCGCGTTGTAGGGGGCGACGACGTTGTCGTATGGCGCGAGGTTGCCGTTGAGGCTCGTGTTGGTGGTGAGCAGCACGCCCGCGTTGAATGGGGCCGCCGTGCCATTGATGTTGACCGCGATGTCACCCGAGTCCGTTCCAAGGCCGGTGAAGGCGCGCGGAGCCGCGGTGGAGGCGAGCACGGTCCAGGGGGCGGGACTTGCCGCCTCTGTTTCAAGCTCGGTTCCGGTGGCGAGGTCGACATCCTTGCCGTCGATGATTCCCGCCGAGTAACCCGGGACCGTCGGTGAATTGTAGTTCACAGAGGTGGTGAGGATGTTGTCCGTGCGGCTGCTGTTGCCGAGGTTGTCATAAACCACCGCCACCATGCGGCGGATCGCGACAGGAGGTGTGGCATAGGTGAAGGAATACGGAGGAGTGGTCACGGTGGCGACGAGGATGTCGTTATCGTAGTATTCCACCTTGGAGATCGTGCCGTCCGGATCACTCGCCTCCACCGTGTAGGTGAGCGGTGTGGTGTTGGTGATGGACAGGCCTTCCGCAGGGCTGAGGAAACGGATCGTCGGGTTGGCGCTGCCGTTGTAGGTCTGGCCCGTGGCCCAGACCGGAGCGCTGACGAAGGTTCCCACCAGGTTCGGGGCGACGCTGCTGGTGATTGAAGTTCCCGATCCCTCGCTCATGCCGAAGCGGGCGACGAGGCCCCCGGCGGTTTCCAGTTCCGAGTTGATCGTCTCGCGGATCTGGACCTGTGTGCGGGCGACGTTCCAAACGCGGGCTTCGTCGATGAAGCCGCCGAAGGCTCCTTCGGGAAGACCACCGGAATTCAATGCCGAGGCGATCGACGCATGCTGGACGCTGTCCGCGCGGGGTATGATCGGATTTCCATTGATCTTGGGGGCTTCGACCACGGCCTCGAGGTTGCCGTTCAGGTAGAGACGCCAGTGGGTGCCGTCGAAGGCCGCGGCGGCATGCTGCCACTGGCCGAATGGGACGGGAGTCCGGCCGACAACCGGAGCGTTCACTCCGCCTCCGGCCGCCGCATTGGCGCCGGTTCCCTCGAAGTCGGCGCAGAGCACGCCATCGCTTTCGCGGATTCCGAGGAACCAGTTCATGTCGAGCGCGGAGGAGTCGGCTTGTTCGCGACCCTTCGCGATCAGCGGGATGGCGACCACGCCTCCCGTGTTGGTGGAGGTTCCCTTCGTTTCACGGCGGAACCAGGTTTCCAAGGTGAAGGTGGAAAGCTTCAATGCGGCCGGATTCCCCAGGGTGACGTGATCCGCCGCTCCGTCGAAATAAAGACCGCCGACGCCGGCGGGAGGAAGCACCGAGAACTTGACGTCCTCCGACGAGACGGTGGTCAGATCCGGGCGGGTCATCGTCGCGCGGAGGGTGAAATTGCCAAACTTGTCCGCAGGGAAGGACACCGAGAATGGATTGCTCTCGTCGGACTGGAAGGTCTCACCATCGACAACAAAGTCCACCTTCGTGGCTGGAGAGGTGGTGGTCGCCTGGAGGTCGAAAGGCGTGCCGATCGTATGGCGCGAGGCGTTCACCGGGCTGGTGATCGTGACCGGAGGAATTTCGCTGGAGACGATGTTGAGGACCGGACGGCGGGCCGCGTTCGTGGCTCCGGAAAAATAGAACGCCCAGGCATCCGGCGTGCCCGCGCCGATGTAGAGACCGTTGTTCTGGGCACCGGCCGCCCACGCCTTCACCGCTTCGGTCACATCCACATCCACCACTTCCGTCCTCGCCATGTCCCTGAGGGTGGCGACGGCGGGGGTGATGATGTTCCCTGCGGCGAGGAGTTTGCCGCTTTCGCCGGTGAAGCTGCCGGTCGGGCCATATTTGGTGGTTTCAGTGAATGGAACCAGCAGGCGGTGCACGGTGAACGGACCCGAGCTATGCGAACTGTCATCCACAAAGACGAGGTTCTTGTCCGCGTTGAGTGTGCCGAAGCCGCCTGTGACGAATTTCAGCGTCGCCTTTTCAATCTTGCGCCCCGTGAGGCTCTGCTCGATGCCGTCAAAGCGCAACAGGCCCGGAATGTCCGCCTCATTGGTGTTGGCGGGATTCAATCCGTCGAGACCCTTCTCATTCGGAAAGTTGCGTCCCAGCTCGCTGTTCCCCGGCGTCGTGCTCGTGGCGCCGTTCCGGTTGAGAATCATGTCCGCCGCGCCGGTGTATCCGTTGAGTCCCTGCTGATAGTCGACCGACTTCGCGTCATCCCCGAGGATATAGGTCACCTCGAGTTTCGGGCGCAGGCTGGGGTTGGTGGCTCCGGAGGAATTGAAGATCCACGCGTTGGTTCCCCGGTTCGGGTTGATTCCAATGCCGTAGTTCGGCGATCCATCCACCCATGACTGCACCGCACGGGTGATGTCGGTGGAAGCGCTCAAGCCGCCGGTCACGTTCGGTGGCCGGAAGGTTCCCAGCAGCCAGTCCGAATCACCGATCACCCCGTCATCACCGAAACCCACGACGCCATCACGGGTCGCCATGCTTGACGACGAGTCGAACTCCCTTGTCAGGCGGTAGACCTGGAAGATGTCTCCGCTATGGTCATTGCCTCCCGTTCCCGCCACTACGGTCAGCTTCGCCTCGATGATCTTCGCGCCCTGCGGGATGATGGTTTCGATGTCATTGAACCGGAGCAGCGCGTTGGAATAAGCGGAATCCCCCCATTTGTCGCCACCGCCATCGATGTTCATCGTGGTCCCGGAGCTTCCGCCCGTCAGGGTGATCTGGCGGTCCACCTCTCCATTGTATAGCTCCGAGGGGTCGGCGGGGTGTTTCAAGCCGTTTTGAAAGACGATTGTCACCGGTTCGGCGGCCCATGTCTGCGCGCAGGACGCGGCGAAGATCGCGAGAGGGAGAGATGATAGATGTTTGAATTTCATGGTATGAAGGGAAGGGGAAACATGAACCGCGCTGGCGGATCTGGCGGAGAACACCCTGAAACCCTCCTGATGCGAAAAGATTTTGTGAGACGAAACTGTGACTTGATTCCCATCATGCAAAATCCACATCGATCCTGTTACATAAAGTCACATAACTCCCCTGATTGTGTTCCGATATTGTAACAAACGGGTTCGTGTCATTCCGGGTCATCACGCGTTTCTAAAAAGCATGTTCCGACTATTGTTATCATTAGGGCTCGCCGGACTCTCCATGGCGGCCGAGGTTCCGCAGCACCGGTTGCGGCTGCTGGCCGTGGGCAACCCGCCGCCCTTCAAGCAGGAAATCCGCGACGGCGTCCGCTACGAGCTTCCCGCGCCCGAGGGAACGATCCCGCCCCGTGCCGTGAAACTGCCGGCGCTTTCGGAAGACGGGACGCCCGGCGAAGGAGAAGGGGCCTCCATCAAGGTCCGCCTGGGCCAGACCACCGCCCCCGCCACTTTCACGGCGCCGAAGGATGGAAAACTCAGCCTCCGGTCGGACAAGGGTTTGAAATGGCTGGACCTTCCGCTCCAGGCGTGCGGAGCAAGCCTCGCGCTCGTCTGGCGCGGCGGCAAGGACTGGAGCGAACCCCGTGCCATCGTGGTGCCGGACGACGCCGTGGCGCGCGCCGAGGGCAGCGTCCATTTCACCAACCTCACGGCCGCCCCGATGGCGGTTGTGATCGGGACCGAAAAAATCCGCCTGGAACCGGGCAAGACCTTCGACCGCAAGCTGGCTCCCGGCGCCGCCGCCCTGCCGCTGGACATTTCCTATCCCGTTTCCGGCGGACTGAAAAGCTGTCACTCATCCTCCCTGGAATTCAACCGGGGGAATTTCCACCGCATCATCATCTACGCCGCCGATGTCAAGGATGCCCGCATGCCGGTGAAGGTGCTCCAACTGGAGGAACCCGGTTGACCTGGAGCTCCCTCGCATCATCCACACCAGGATTTCCAGCGGCATGTCCTTCTTCCCAATCCGGCCCGCCATCGGGCTGCTCCCATTCGTCCTCCTCAATCCGGCCTCCCTTGCGGGAACCGAATTCGGCAACCTCCTCGTCCGCCAGCTCAACGGGACCAACAACTCGCTCACAAGCGCCTCTCCGTCGGTCTCGCTCGCGCTTCAGGCCGGAGCATCCACCGGCGTCTCCATCACCGGTGGCAACCGCGGGGACTACAATCTCTCATTCGGCAACACCAGCGATCCGGCGGCGGGCGTCCTCATCACCTCGCCATCCCAGAACAGCCGTGATGACAGCGCCGTCGGCGGTCCCGCCATCGGTGCGCACCAGGCCACCACGGCGGTTGAGATCTCCGGTGCCCGGTATTATGTACCCGTCTTCCGCGCGCCGGAGGGAGATGAGGCGAACATCAATGTCTCGTTCGCCTTCCTGCCTTACAACACCTGGGCCGGCGGTGTCGCGGTCAATGCCGAGAACGGAGGCCCCATCACCAGCCTGACAGGCTCTCCCGGCCTTGTGCGGGGGACCCATTTCATCGACTCCGCCACGACGGAAGGCATCTACCGGCTCAACCTTTCACCTCTCGTCACCGCCGCCTCACAAAACGGAGTGCTGCTCGTGACTGGCGCGAAAAACGAGGACAACCACGCGCTTTCCCAGGCCAACACCGATGGCAGCTTCTCCATCTTCTGCCACGACAACGGATCCAACGGAGCCTCTTACGAAAACGACCCGGTCGCTTTCTCCTATCTTCCGAAATCCGCCGTCGGCACGAACAATCTGGTGGCGATCGGGCGGGTGAACGGCAACGCCACCACGGATGTCGCGGCGGGTTCGTTCACCGTCAGGAAGGGCGGTACCGGGCAGTGGCTCCTGTCGATTTCCGGTCATACCCATCTGACGGGCACTCTTCTGATCAGCGCCGAGGGGGGAGCGACAAACAATGCGGACAATATCGTTTCCGCGGAGTGGGATGAGGACAACGGCCGCTGGATCGTTGAAAGCCGGGACCTCCCCGGAGTCGGGCTCCAGAACATGGACACCGCGGCGGAAGACGCCTTCAGCTTCGCCTTCTTCTCCAGGATCACCGCCACCGGCAATGCTCCGGAGATTTCCCTCACCTCTCCGGCAAACGCAGCCACCCACACCGCAGGCTCCCCGATCCTCCTGGCGGCGAACGCGTCCGACGACGGCGCGGTCTCCGCGGTCAGGTTTTACGATGGCGAGGTTCTTCTAGGCACCGATACCTCGCCGCCCTACCAGTTCACCTGGAACGCGGCATCTCTCGGCACGCACACATTGAACGCCCGTGTCACCGACAACCGGGGATTCGTCACCCGCTCCGCTCCGGCCACGATCAACGTCGTTCCCGCCTCGGGCAGCGGCGGACTTTACTTTGACGGGACGGATGACTTCGTCACCTTCGGCAACAGTCCCGCATTCCGGTTGGTGGATTTCACCCTTGAGTGCTGGTTCCGGCGCGAGCCGGGCGGAGTCGCAATCCATGTGGGAGGGATCGAAGCCATCCCGCTCGTCGCGAAGGGCAGGACGGAGGACATCGGGTGCAATTTTTTCCTCGGGATCGACGAGGCTACAGGAAAAATCGCCGCGAATTTCAAGGATAGGGAGACGGGCGGGTACCATCCGCTTGTCGGAAAAACCCATCTGCCGGACGGCGTCTGGCATCATGCCGCGGCCACCTGTGACGGCGACGAATTCCGCCTTTACCTGAATGGAAATCTTGAAGCGGCCGTTGAGGTGAAGGGTTCCACCCCGAGGTCGGATTCCGTTCTCCACACCACGCTCGGGACCAGCCTGGATTCCAACGGCACACCCGGCGGGTGGTTCTCCGGCTTCATGGACGAGGTCCGCGTATGGAACAGGGCCCGCACTTCCGCCGAGATCCGCTCGGGTCTGAACAGCGGGATCCCCACGGCATCCGGACTGGTGGCCCGCTACGACATGAACGAAATTTCCGGCGACATCCAAAGCAGCGTGGCCGGTGCGGCCTCCGGCATCCTGACCAACGGGGTGTCCAGGACCACCGGGGCACCGTTCGATCTGGATGTGCCACCCGCCATCACGGCGACCTCTCCCTCGGCCGGGCAATCCGGCGTTCCCCGCAACGCGAGGTTGCAAGTCCTCACGGAAGATCCGGATGACACGTCACTCACCGTCCGTTATTTCGGGAGAGACACGGCCAGCGGTCCGCTCAGCGACTTCACGCTCGTCGCCCTGCCGGACACCCAGTTTTATTCTGAAAACGAAGGTGGCAATCTCGGGAGAATCTTCTCCGCGCAGACGGACTGGATCGTCTCGCAGAGGAAGACATTGGGCATCGAAGGCGTGCTCCACCTCGGTGACATCACGCAGTATGGCGACAAGCCGGCCACCGCGGCGAGCGAATGGGCCATCGCATCGGACGCCATGTACCGGCTGGAAAATCCCCTGACCACCCTGCTGCCCCACGGGATCCCCTACGTCCTCGCCGTGGGAAACCATGACCAGACGCCGATTGGAAACGCCGATGGAACCACGACGGGCTTCAACACCTGGTTCGGCGTCCACCCCACGACCGGGGTCAATCATTTCGCGGGCAAGCCTTACTACGGCGGCACCTCCGTCCCCCACAGCGCGGACAACAATTACATCCTCTTCAGCGCGGGCGGGTTGGATTTCATCGTGATCAGCTTCGAATTCGACAACACCCCCGACGACGATGACCTGGCGTGGGCGGACGCGCTGCTCAAGGCCCACCCGACCCGCTGCGGGATCATCATCACCCACTGGACGGTGAATACGGGAAATCCCGCCGCATTCAGCCCCCAAGGCTCGGCGATTTACGAGGCGCTTAAAAACAATCCCAACCTCATCCTCATGCATGGCGGTCACATCGCGGGAGAAGGACGCCGCTCGGACACGTGGCAGGGACGCACGGTCCATTCGCTGCTGGCGGACTATCAGTCACGGACCAATGGCGGGGATGGCTGGCTGCGGATCCTGAAATTCCGCCCCTCGCTGAACCGCATCGAAATCAAAACCTATTCCCCCACCCTGAACCGCTACGAAACGGATGCGGACAGCCAGTTCAACCTCTCCGTCGACCTGATGGGCAGGGGGCATCCGTTCGAGGAAATCGGCACGGTTGCCGGACCGCCCGGCGAGACCGGGATGGACTGGGGTGGCCTTGATCCCGCAGGACGATACGAGTGGTATGCGGAGACCAGCGATGGCACGAGCGTCGCGAAAACCGACGTCCGGACCTTCACCACCACCGGCACCCAATACCCGCCGACCGTCTCGCTGGATTCTCCGGCCAATGCCGCCGTCTTCACGGAAGGCCAGCCGATCACGCTCCAAGCCACGGCTTCCGACCCTGACGGGCAGATCGCGAAGGTCCGCTATTTTTCCGGGACGACCCTGTTGGGCGAATCCACCACTCCGCCCCATGCCTTCCTATGGGAAAACCCGCCCGTCGGGACACACACCCTTTTCGTGAAAGCCATCGACAACGAGGGTCTCGAGGGTTCCGCCCTTCCGACCGAAGTACGGGTCGTGGCGAAACCAAAGGTTTCCATCCTCGCGACGGATGCGGCTGCCGGTGAATTCGGCGAGGATCAGACACTCGCCTTCACCTTCAGCCGTGATGGCGGTACGGACGGATCTCTCGAGGTGGACTACCATCTGTCCGGCACCGCAACGGCCGGCGCCGATTTCACCACCATGCCCGGGAGCGTCAGCATTCCGGACGGCCGGACATCGGCGGTCGTCAGCACCACCGTCCTGACGGATGACCTTTCGGAAGGCGATGAGACACTGACGGTCACCCTCGTGGCGAAGCCATCCTATGAGCTGGGCGTTCAGAATTCCGCGACAGCGATGATCGGCGACCGCCCCTTCAGCGCTTGGCTCCACCAACATGACTTCGGAGGCCCCTCGGACGATCACGATCAGGACGGCGTGCCGAACATCATCGAGTATTACACGGGAGGCCGTGGCGACGTCGCGGATGGCGGCAATCCAATCAGGGCCATCGACGCGGGCGATGGGGTTTTTGTCGCACATTTCAAGCGGTCCAAGGAAGCGGTGGATGTCACCGCCACCATCGAGTGGTCCACGGATCTGGAAAACTGGCACCTCTCCGGTGCGGGCAACGGCAGCCAGACCGCGGTCATCACGACCCGCGTGATTTCTCCGGATGAGAATCCTGAAACGCTGGAGGCGAAGGCCACGATCACGGCAGGTCCCCTGCCGGCGTCGTTCCACCTGCGGCTGGCGGTCCGCCCCTGACATTTCCGGAGCATGAGATTTCCTCTTCCCGCCCTTGGCCTGGCCTGCTTGATCGTGCCGCTATCCGCCCATCCGGACCCGGGGCACACCCTGGCGGAGATCGACAGTCATCTCGCGGAGTCTCCGGATGATCCGGAACTATTGAGACGCAAGGCAGAGCTGTTCCTTCAAACGGGCCACGTCCGGCAGGCGATCCCTGTCGCGGTGAAGGCGCTTTCCATTTCGCCGGACGATCCCGCCACGCTCCTGTTGCAGGCGCGTGTCAGCGTCGCACGGAAAAACCCGGAAAACGCCATCACCCGGCTGGAGGAAATCAACCGGCGATTTCCCCGGTTCGCCGATGCCTGGGCCTTGATGGCCCGCCTGCGACATGAGGCGGGAAACACCGACGGAGCCATCACCGCCAAGCTCCGCCAGTTGGAAACCGACGACCAGCCGGCTCCCGTCGATTTTCTCAACGCCGCCGCGTGGCTGGTCCAACGGGCGGGCTCCGGAGACGCCGACATGGCGGTCTCGCTGCTGGACCGCGGCATCGGCCTCTTCGGCAATGTCATCGAACTCCAGCGGAGCGCGATCCGCCTGGAATGTTCGCTAGGCCGTCATGATGCCGCGCTCCGGCGGGTGGACACATTGGTTGCCAGGTATCGACCTTCGGTTGAATTTTCGCTGCTGCGGGCGGACATCCATGAAGCCGCGGGCCGGTACCGGGACGCGGCTTCCGCCTGTGATTCGGCCATCGCCCTGCTTGATATCGAAACGGAAAGCCCGCCTGTGGCGCAGCTCAGGGAGTCGATCCTGCGGCGGAAAGAAGAGAATCTGGGCAGGCCCTGACCCACGGTCCACCCATGCATGCCCGCACCACAGGCGGCAGAACCGGGACAAGAAACCAGCGAAAAAAGGATCCGCGAGATCAGACCAACGTCCCATTCCCCCGAAGCACTCTCCGCTTGATGGGGTATGGGGAATATCCTTGTTTCGAATCATGTCAAAAGTCCCAATTATCCTGATGGCGGGTTTGTTGCCCACCCTTTGCCTGTCACAGACACCTCCGGCCATCGACTATGCCGCACGTGTCGAATCGGTGGCCGACCTGAAGGAGCACATCGCCCAAAGGGAGGTGCGCTTCGAATCGGTGAAAAAAGACCTGCACGCGCTGGATGAGCGGGTGGAGAAGCAGATCTCCGACATTGTGACGAGGCTCTCGTCCCTCAGGGATTCCAACGAATCGAAAACCCGCGTGGCCAATGTGAAGGCCGACGTCATGCACGCGCTGGTCCGCACGACCGGCGTCTACCGGCAGAAGCGCATGGAGGCGTTCGAGCGCATCCGCAAGGACCCCGGCGCGCCGAAGGAAATGCTTGAGCGGGAAATCGCGATCTTCGACGAGCGCGTCGGAAAACGGATCCAGCAGATCGTTGAAATCGCGCGCTCCCAGCCCGGTCATGTGGACATCGAGAAATACGAGTCCGACGGCGGCCACTACTGGAGAGGCTGGGCGGTGGAGAACACCCGGATCAGCGAGGATTGGAAACAGAACCGCCGGGACTCGACCTCGGACGAAAAGATCCGGCGCGAGCTGGTCGAGGGACTGGACAAGGCCCTGGAACGGAACCAGGCCCGGAGGGCATCCCTCGCCAGCAACCTGGCGACCGGCAAGCAGACGGAAAATAGCAAGGAAGCGATGGAAGAGGAGCTCGGGCGGACGGATGCCATCATCGACGACCTGCGTGCGCAGAAGCGCGAACTCACCCTGCCCAGCGTGGGCGCGACAAGGGAAATCGGCCGGGACGAGGCCCGGGACGGCGAAGCGATGCTGGATGACGCACGGGCCGACCTGGCGCGGGACATGGCCGAGATCATGCGCAAATTCACCGAACTCGACCGGGAGGGAACCAATATCCACTCCCTGAAAGAGAACCTCAAGGCCCGCGAGGAATGGCTGAAGAACAATCCGCCTCCCGCCGGAGGCACGCCATCGAAGGAGTGACGCCTCCTGCCGGGGGGTGAAGGTTTTCAACAGGTTCTCCCGACAGGGTTCTCCCGACAGGGTTTCCTTGTTTTTCATCTTCCCCGGCCATCTTTCGCATACGCGAGCAAATCAACCCGACGAGCAAACCATGAAAATCAAAAACATCCCCTTCCTGTTGGCGGCCATCGCAGCCATTCCTTTCTGCACATCGTGCGCGAGCAACGAACAACTCCAGGAGCGCATGGACAGGCGCAATGAAAGGTATACGAAATACACCGAACGCCATGAAATCCGCACCGACGCACGGCAGAAAAGGACCGACGAGTGGTTCGACCATCAAATGAACTGAGATCAATCCTTCCGCCGCATCCGGCGGAAGGACACCTCCCCGCACTCTTCCAAACATGGACCTACAAAACATGGATCCACGACGGGACAGTTTGAGTGTCCGGCACGGCGGTATTCCCAGCACCAAAGGTGCGGAATGTGAAAGCCCGGGGTGAGCGAAGCGCAACCCCGGGACCACGATCCCCGAAGTATGAAGTCCTGAAAGGACGCAATCCGGTGGTGCGGCGTGCCATGGATGTCGTCCCTGTAGGACTTGGAGTCTGATGTGACATCCAACCGGGGCTGCGCGGTGCTTGCCCCGGGCTGTCTCATTCCGCACCTTTGGTGCTGTGGAAAATGCCGGATGCGGGCCGGATGCGGGCCGGATGCGGGCCGGATGCGGGCCGGATGCGGGCCGGATGCGGGCCGGATGATCGCCGGATGATCGCCGGATGATCGCCGGATGATCGCCGGATGATCGCCGGATGATCGCCGGATGATCGCAAACCGATGCTTCGTTTCAGGAATGTGTGTTATTCAAGGCGTCGCCACTTGGATCACAGCATTTTGCGAAACGCCATCGCCGCCGGACAAAGGGATTGCGCCAATTACGCCAAGCCACTTTCCTCGATTCAGTGACCGGCGACAGGTTCGGCGGGCGGCCGGGGGCTGTTCTTCTGTCTCCGGTCGGTGAACTTCTGGACGAAGACATAGCAGACCGGAATCAGGAACAGGCCGATGACCGTGGAGATCGTCATTCCGTAAACCACTCCGGTGCCCATGGTGGCGCGCGAGGCGGCACCCGACCCCTTGGCAAGCATCAGGGGCACACAACCGAGGATGAAGGCGAACGATGTCATGAGGATCGGGCGCAGCCGCAGCTTCGCACCCTCCAGCGCGGCCTGGAGCGTGGGCACACCCTCGTCACGTTTCATCTTGGCGAACTCGACGATGAGAATGGCGTTCTTCGCCGCGAGGCCGATGAGCATGACCAGGCCGACCTGCGCGTAGACGTTCATCTCATACTTGTTGAGCAACAGCCCGACCATCGTTCCAAGGATGACGGTGGGCACGGAAAGCAGGACCGCGAACGGCAGCGACCAGCTTTCATACTGCGCGGCCAGCAGCAGGAAGACGAAGACGACCGCCATGCCGAAGATGACGCCCGCCTGCCCTTCCGACTTTTTTTCCTGGAGCGTGAGACCGGACCACTCGTAGCCGACATTGGAAGGCATTTCCGCCATCACCTCCTCCATCGCCTTGAGCGCCTGCGCGGAGCTGTATCCCGGAGCGGGGGCGCCCATCATTTCAGCGGAGAGGAAGAGGTTGAAGCGGGTGGCGAAGTTCGGGCCGGACATCTTGGTGACCTTCACCAGCGTGCTGAGCGGCACCATGCCGCCATCATTGTTGCGGACGTAAAATTTCCCGATGTCGTCGGGTGTGTTGGTGAATTCCGATTCCGCCTGCAGGAAGACCTTGTAGACCCGGCCGAACTTCACGAAGTCGTTCACGTATAGGCCGCTCAGGTAGGCCTGCAGGGTTTGGAAAACACTGTCCACCGGCACGCCGAGCGTGCGGGCTTTCTCGCGGTCCATCTCGACCTTCACCTGCGGGGTGGCCGGATTGAAGGTGGTGGTGAGGCGGCCGATTTCCGGGCGCTTCGCCGCGGCGGCCTGCACCTGGCTGACAATCTCGGAGAGCTGGGCGATGTCGCCGCCGGAACGCTCCTGAAGCTGCATCGTGAAACCGGAGACATTGCCATAGCCGGGAAGGGGCGGAGGCCCGAAGGCGAAGATCCGCGCGCCGGGAATGCCGGCGAATTTCCTGTTCCACGTTTCCGCGAGCGCCTTGGCGTGCATCCCCGGGGACGCGCGCTCCTTCCAGTCATCCAGACCGATGAACATGAGCGCGGCGTTCGAGACGTTCAGGTTGTTGAGAATGTTCATGCCGCTCAGCGCGAGGGCGGAGCGCACGCCGGGCGTGCTGTTCACGACTTCCTCCACCTGTTTCAGGATTTCGTCCGAGCGTTGCAACGACGCGCCCTCCGGCAGCTCGATGGCGACGAAAAGATATCCCTTGTCCTCATCCGGGATGAATCCGCCCGGCACCACCTTGCCGAGGCCCCAGATGCCGCCGCAGACGATGACGAGCAGCAGCATGGAGAATGTCGCCTTGCGGGTGAGGCCGCCGACGATGTTGCCGTATTTCTCGATGATCCAGTCGAAGAACGCGTTGAACTTCTTGAAGAACCAGGCGATCGGACCACGGCCGGGAGTCGGCTTGCGCAGCAGCAGGGCGGAAAGCGCCGGACTGAGTGTGAGCGCGTTGATCGCGGAGAAAATGACCGAGACCGCGATGGTGATGGCGAACTGCTGGTAAAGGCGGCCGGTGACACCACCCATGAAAGCGACGGGGACGAACACCGCGCAGAGGATGAGCGCGATGGCGACCACCGGGCCGGACACTTCCGCCATCGCCTTGCGCGTGGCATCCACGGGTGAGAGCCCGTGCTCGATGTGGTGCTGGACGGCCTCCACCACGACGATCGCGTCATCCACCACGATGCCGATGGCGAGCACCAGCCCGAACATGGTGAGCGTGTTCACGCTGAAGCCGAGCATCGGGAAGGCGATGAACACACCGAGCAGCGACACGGGCACGGTCAGCATGGGGATGATCGTGGCACGGAAACTCTGGAGGAAGATATACACCACGATGAGCACGAGCACGATGGCCTCGAACAGGGTGTGGACGATCGATTCCATCGACGCCTTGATCGGCAGGGTGGAATCGAGCGTGATCTCGTAATTCATGTCCGGCGGGAAACGCAGTTTCGCCTCCTCGAGGATCTTCTTCACGTTGCCGGCGGTCTCCAGGGCGTTGGCACCGGGAGCCAGATAGACGCCGAGCGCTCCGGCGGGGGCCTTGTTCATCCGGGCGCGGAGGTCGTAGGTCTGCGCGCCGAGTTCCACACGGCCGACGTCCTTGATCTTCACCTGCGACCCGTCGCTGTTGGAACGGATGATGATTTCCTCGAATTCCTTCGGATCCTTCAGAAGTCCCTGGGCGCGGACGTTGAACTGGCCTTCCTGCCCCGGGGGTGCGGGTTCGGCGCCGATGCGGCCGGCGGGCGACTGGGCGTTCTGTTCCTTGATGGCGTTTCCGATGTCGGTGGGAGTAACGCCGAGGGAGGCGAGCTTGTCCGGCATCAGCCAGATGCGCATGGAATAATCCTGCGCGGTGAAATTCTTCACATCACCCACGCCGCGCACGCGCTTGATCTGGTCCACCAGGTTGATGTCCGCGTAGTTGCCGAGGAAGACACCGTCGTAGGTGCCCTTGGGCGAGGACAATCCGATGGCCAGCAGGATGTCCGGACTGGAACGGTTGGTGATGACGCCTTCGCGTTTCACCGCGTCCGGCAGTTGGGCCTCCGCCTGGCCCACGCGGTTCTGCGTGTTCACCTGCATGATGTCCACGTCCGTGCCGACGTCGAAGGTGACGTTGAGGGTCAGCTTGCCGTCGTTGGCATTGTAGGACTGCATGTAGAGCAGCTTGTCCACGCCGTTGACCTTGGATTCGATGGGTGTGGCCACCGATTCCATGACCGCTTCCGCGGCCGCTCCACGATAGGTGGACGTCACCTGGATCAGCGTGGGACTGACGATCGGATACTCCGCGATCGGGAGTCGTTTCAGGGAGATGAGGCCCACGATACAGGTGACGATGGAGATGACCATCGCCACGATGGGACGGCGGATGAAGAATTCGGCCATGATGGTTTATTTGCTGGGGGCCTTTTCCACAGGGGCGGCGGATGCCGTCTCCGCCAGTTGCACCGCGGTCTTCGGGTTCACCGCGGCTCCTTCGCGGGCCTTCTGAAGCCCTTCGACGATGATGCGCTCGCCGACCTGCAATCCCTCGAGGATGACGAAAGTGGATCCCACCTGCTCGCCTACCTGGACCGGCCGCTGGCTGGCCTTGGCATCCTGGCCCACCACCCAGACGAAGGTTTTTCCCTGAAGCTCCAGCAGCGCGCGCTCCGGGATCAGGATGCTGTCCTTGCGGACTCCGAGGTCCACGTTCACACGGGCGAACATGCCGGGCCTGAGCAGCTTGTCCTTGTTGGGAAACTCCGCCCTGATCCGCAGGGTGCCGGTCTTGGCATCCACCGCGCGGTCGATGAACACGAATTTACCGAGATCGGGACGGACCTTGCCGTCTCCGAGGGAAAGGGACAGCGGCAGCTTGGAGATCTCCTTGCCCGTCTCCTGGCTCTTGACCTGCGCGCGCATGTATTCCACCTCGCTGACATTGCAGTAGAACCAGATCGGATCGAGCGTGGACATGGTGGCGAGCAACGTCGGTTCGCCCTTGCCCACCAGTTCGCCGATGGAAACCTGCTTCGCGCCGATCAAGCCGGTGATGGGCGCCTTCACCTCGCAATATTCCAGATCGATCTTCGCGGACTCGACACGCGCCTTGGCGGTGACGACACCCGCCTCCCCGACATCGACGGAGGCGAGGGCGTTGTCCAGGTCCTGCTTGGGGATCGCACGTTTTTCATACAACGGAGTGAGCCGGGCCACGTCCGTCCGGTACTTGTGAAGCGCCGCCTCGGCCTCGCCGAGCGCTCCGTTCGCCGCATCGAGTTTTTCGAGCAGCGGCTTGCGGTCGAGTTTGAACAACACGTCGCCCGCCTTCACTTCCGCGCCTTCGATGAAATTCATGTCGTCGACAAAGGCCTCCACCCGGGCGCGGACCTCGACGTTCTGCGGCGAGTCAAGCTGGCCGATGAGCGTGGTGGAAAGCGGCGCGTCGGAAGGCTTGATCTCCATCACCTCGACCACGGGAGGCGGCGGAGCGACGGCCTCGGGCTTCTTGCAGGAACTCAACCCGGCCGCCACCAGGGACAGGGTCAGGAGGCCGGTCCTCGAAACGTGGTCGGGCCACTGTCTGGAAATTCGGAAATTCGTTTTCAAATTATGGTTTTCTAGGTTCGGAATCCTCCCTTCGCCCCGGAAGCGGTGACACGACGCGTCACCGGCCTGCGAAAATAACCGCCTCGGTACTAGGATAAACCGCGTCCCAACGTCAATACGACCTTGGTCCGACTGGGCAGATGGTTGCAAACCAGATGGACTTCCTTGGACGGTGAATTGCCTGCCTATTTCCGGGAAGGAGATCCGGAACGCTTCGCAACCACCCCCGCCTTCCCTCAGAAAACAGTGAACCGGATACTCTTCCCGCCACCCAGTTCCCATACGTCCGGCTTGCCGGAACAGGGCCCGGACCTTACTCTCCGCGTTCCTTCATTCCCAGATTTCACCTCAAGATGCGACCGCTCGATCCGATAGCCCTTGTTTCCGTTTCCATCCTCCTGAGTTCCTGCGTTCTCGGACCACAGCCGGGGTCTCCCGAACTGGATCTCCCCGGGGCGATACGAAGCGACTCCGCCCCTCATGGCAGCTCCTTCGGAGACAAGTCCTGGCACAAGGTGTTTTCGGATCCGGACCTGCGCAACCTGATCAGCCGGGCGATCGCGAACAATCCGGATCTCGTCGCAGCCACCTTCCGCATCGAACAGGCACGCGCCCTGGAAGCGGTCTCGCGTGCCGACTGGTTCCCTACCATTGGTGCTGGCACGGGTGCCACCGCGCACTATGCCTCGCCCAACGCCGGCCAGGTAGGACCCGGGGGCGACCGCCACTCGGAATCCTACGACATCACGGCGAACCTGAGCTGGGAAATCGACCTCTGGGGAGGCATCCGCCGCAGCAACGAAGCGGCCCGCTCCCGCCTGCTCCAGTCCCAGTACCTGCGGGACGCCGTGCAGACGAGCCTGGTGGCGTCCGTGGCCTCCGCCTACATCGAGTTGAAAAACCTCGAGGAGCGTCTGGCCATTTCCCGCAGGACCGCGGACAGCCGCAAGTCATCGCTGGACCTTGTCACCAGCCGCCGCGATGGCGGAGTGAGTTCGGATCTGGAGGTCGGCCAGGCGGACGCGCTGGTGGGCCAGGCGCTCACCGCCATCCCCATCACGGAAAAAGCCATCTTCGAGAAGGAGAACGAGATCCGCGCGCTGCTGGGCGAGTATCCCGGGGGCATCGCCCGCAAGGGCAGCCTGGACAACCTCGACTCGTCGCTGCGGATCAACGGCGGCCTGTCCTCGGGCCTGATGGAACGCCGCTCCGATGTGGCCGCGGCCAACCAGGCCTATCAGGCGGCGGTGGCGGAGATCGGCGTGGCCGAGGCGCTGCGCCTGCCCACGCTTTCCCTCACCGGAAGCGGCGGCCTGCTCAGCAGCGATCTGAACAATTTGCTGGAAGGCAAGTCCGGCACCTATTCGATAGGCCCCAACCTCACCGGGCCGATTTTCGACGCGGGCCGCAACAAGGCGCGAGTGGATGCCGCCAAGGCCCGCGCGGGAGAGGCTCAGGCCGCGCACAAGAGCGCCGCCGTGCAGGCTTTCCGCGAAGCCGCCGACGCGATCAACGCCCATGTGAAAACCGGGGAGATCGTCACACAGCAAACCCGCCTCGTGAACTCCTACCGTAACGTGGCCTCGGTCTCCTCGGAACGCTTCAGCGGCGGCTCATCCAGCTACCTCGAAGTGCTTGATGCCGAACGCAGCCTCTTCGATGCCGAACTGGAACTCGCGGACGCCCGGCGCGACCGCCTCCTGTCCGTGGTCCAGGCCTACCGTGCTTTGGGCGGCGGCTGGAAGTGAGCCAACCCGCCACACCCGATGCTCGCACTGCTGCTGAACCTCCTTTTGCTCGTTTCCGCCTGCGTCGCGACCCACTCGGGGGGAATGATCCTGGGAGTGCGCTGGCTGTGGCGGCTGTGGCCGCGGGATGAAACCGACTACAGACCGGGCCACACGTTCTGGTTGATCGTCCGCGTGGTTTACGGGTTGCTGCTCCTCCACCTGATCCAGATCACCATCTGGGCGGCGTTCTACCAGTTCCAGGGCTGCTTCGCGGACTTCGCCACCTCGTTTTATTTCTCCGCCACGAGTTATTCCACGCTGGGCTATGGCGACGTGCTGCTGGATGAAAAATGGCGCATCCTCGGAGCGGTCGAGGCGGTCACCGGCGTGCTCATGTTCGGCTGGAGCACCGGAATTCTTTTCACCATCGTCCATCACCTGCTTTCCCGCGTTCTCAGGAGAACGATCACGCAGCATCCCGAGCACTGACCCCTTGGAGAAATCCGCATTCCTGTGAGTGAATCCGACCCACCTTTCAGCCGCAGGACCTTCCGCCGCCTGTTGGGGGCCATCGGCATGTTCCTGAAATCGCCGGTGGGAGGCAGGGCCCGGTGGCTGCTGGCCGCTCTGCTCCTGCTGATGTTGTGCATCAACGGCATGAACGTGGCCAACAGCTTCGTCGGACGCTACTTCATGTCCGCCATCGAGCGGCGTGATTCCGCGGGCTTCGTCCACTTCGCCTGGTTGTACATCGGTGTCTTCGCGGGTTCCACCTTTGTCGGCGTCATGTTCCGTTTCACCGAGGAACGGCTCGGCCTCCTGTGGCGGGATTTCCTGACCCACCGGATCGCCGGACTCTACATGGACAGCCGGATCTACCTGCACATGAGCGGGGACGGAACCGTCAGCAATCCTGACCAGCGGATGACCGAGGACGTGAGGCAGCTGACGACAAGCACGCTGTCGTTCGTGCTGATGATCCTCAACGGCACCATGACGGTGATCTCGTTTTCCGGCGTGCTGTGGACGATCAGCCCCAGGCTTTTCATGATCGCGGTGGTCTATGCCCTGGCGGGCTCGGTCCTCACCATCTGGCTGGGCCGTCCGCTGATCCGGCTGAACTACCGGCAGGCCGACTTCGAGGCGAACTTCCGCGCCTCGCTCATCGAAACCCATTCGCACGCCCGGGAAATCTCGCGGGACGGCAGGGAGCCGGAAGTGCGCGAACGCCTCATGGCGCGGGTTGACGGACTGGTGGACAACTTCCGCCGGGTGATTTCCATCAACCGGAACCTCAGCTTTTTCACGACCGGCTACAACTACATGATCCAGCTCATCCCGGTCCTCATCGTGGCGCCGATGTTCATCAGCCGGGAGGTGGAGTTCGGGGTGATCGGCCAGTCGGCGATGGCGTTCGCGACACTCCTTGGGGCGTTTTCGCTGGTCATCAACCAGTTCCAGGCCATCTCCTCCTATGCCTCCGTGGTCACCCGGCTGGGGGAGTTCGTCGAAGCGGTGGAGAAATATGGAGACAACCGGCGGTGAGAGCCCGCCATATGCCTCCTCACTGTCATACCACCGGCGGGTGTGCCGGAATTCGATTCAAACCCATCCATGGACCGCACCTCCCGCCGCCCTTGAATTTCCTGATAGGGATTTGGGATTCTTCTTCTCCGCATGCGGCCATCTGTTAGCACTGTGTTTGATCGGTATGACTCCGGCGCAGGAATTCCATCTCCGCAACCCCCTCCCCACCTTCCCATGAGCACGCAGGACACCACCCATCCCCCCGTCACGAAAACCGTCTGGTTCAGATACCTCAGGAAAACCGTTGCGGTGATATTCCTGTTGCTGGCAGCCGGCGCCCTGTCCGGCGGAATCTACCTTCATTACCGTGAAAAGCCGGTTCCGAAAAACTGGGTGACGCCAAAGGAATGGCAGATTGTTCCCAACGCCCGGACCTTGGTGGTGGTGGTGCAGGGTTACAGGGGGAGGGAGGGCGGAATGAATGATGTCTTGTGCGCGGTGAAAGACGCGCGCAAGGACGCCGATGTCATCCTGATGACATATTCCTCCGATCCTTTTTCCAATGCGGATTGTTTCAGCATATCCAAAGAAATCCGGGATGAGGTGAACCGCCGGCATGAGGAAAAGACTTATGAAAAGATAGAATTCGTGGGTTACAGCATGGGAGCCCTGCTGGCGCGGAAAGCCTATGTATATGGATGCGGACAGCTCCAGGACGTGCCGCCTTCGACAACAACGGATGCCTCCGGGAAGTTTCCGCAGGAATGGACGCGGAATGTCAAACGCTTCGTCCTGCTCGCGGGAATGAACCGGGGCTGGTCGCTGCGCAAGCCACCGTCCGCCGCAGGCATCGGCTCGTTGACGAAAATGTGGTGCGGTAAATGGATCGCCACGAGCACCCGCACCGGCTCGTTGATTCTTCAGACTGAGAATGGATCACCATTCGTCTCCAACCTGCGGATGCAATGGCTCAATGTGATGAAAAGCCCGCCCCAGCCCGCGGGAACCGGTTCAAAGCCGGTTGACGAACGGAAGATCCTGCGCCCGACAGTGGTGCAGCTTCTCGGCGACACCGACGACCTGGTGGACAAGGATGACAGCCGGGATGTGAACGTTTCCGGAAAACGTTTCGTTTGGGTGCAGCTGAATCAAACCAACCATCAGAACATCGTTGATCTTGGCGACAAATGCACTCCGGTGAGCCGGTTGGACGCGGAGGGGAAAATCAAGCGGGCAAGGCGGGACCTGTTTCTCAGATCATTCGGGGATGACGATGAGATCCGGGTTCTCAAACGAATGAGTCCCGGCGTGCCGGAGGCCGAGGATTATGATGTTACGGAAGGCGTGATCGTCCTCCACGGCATCCGCGATCTCGGACAATGGACTTCGGACTTCGTCACGCCGTTGCAGGAGAAATTCATCGCCAAAAAGGAGAAGGAGAAGGCCGACGACAAAAAGCAAAGGATCGTACTTGAGGAAACCCTGCGGACTCTGGATGAGCGGTTGCGGCAGGACTCTGACCCCGCGCTGCTGAAGGAAAAGGAAGAAGCGGAGGCCGACCTGGCCATCCTGAAGCGAAAGGTCCGCACGCCGAAGCTCCTCGTTTACCGCCCGAGTTACGGTTACTTTCCCATGGGCTCCTTCCTTGTCTGGCAGGAGCGGCAGAAAAACGTCCGATGGTTCATGGACGAGCTGACGGAGCTGATGGCGAAGTATCCAAACATGGAGACCATCCATTTTGTCGGACATAGCAACGGAACCTATGTTCTGGCCAGCGCCCTGACCAAGTATAAGGCGCTGAAGGTTGACAAGGTGATCTTCGCCGGAAGCGTCGTCAGACAGGATTATTTCGCAAATGTCGGAAGCTCCCTGGAGGGAAGGGTCGGCGGCATCCGCAACTATGTCGGCAGCTCCGACTGGGTGGTCGGCATTTTCCCCCACTTCTTCGAGTCCGGCCTGACCTCGTGGATCAATCCGGACATCGGCGCGGCTGGGTATTATGGATTTGAGAAACCGGCGGAGATGCCTGAGGAAAACTGGAAGAAATTCATGCTGCAGACGAAATTCGTCACAGGCCAGCACAGCGCCGCCTTGGATGATTATGCGGCGAAACAGTCCATGATCCACTATCTGATGGAAGAGGACAGGGAGAATCTGGAGGGACAATCAAGGAGCTGCAGGGAGCTGTTTCTTGAAAAGTGCGTCAATCACTGCTGGATGATCTGGGCAGGAATCATCGCGCTCCTGACCCTCATCGGCTACATTTTGGTCAAATCGGCCCTGTTTTTGAACAAGTGGCTGGCCGGTGGAAGATGGAGGCGCTCCAGGGTGAGATGCGTGACGCTCGCGTGCTATGGCTTGCTCATTCTGGCCCTGCTCCAGACCTATTGATATTAGCAGACCTTTGGCGGACTTGCGGACCCGCCGCTTGCCAAGGGTGAGAGATCGGGTTGGCCGGTGGATGAAATCACGGCACGCCAGAGTTCACCCTCCAGATCAAGGCGTTTGCCGCCGGCGGCGATGAGATTGATAGGGACATGGACGAAATGGCCGTTCAGATAGCTGATGACGAGTCCCGTCCTGCCCGACATGGCGGCGTGCACGGCGTGGCGGCCCATCCGGTCGCAGAGCAGGGCGTCTTCCGTATTGGCCGGACAACCGCGGATCTGGTAGCTGGGATCGAAGTAGCGCATCGTCATCTCAAGCCCGCGTGATTTGAAATGGGCGTTGATCTCATCCCTCAGGAACTGGCCGATGTCCCGGAGCTTCGCGTTGCCGGAGGCGTCGGTCCCTCCGCCGGTACCGAGCAATTCCTGTCCGGCGCCCTCGGCCACCACCACCACGGCATGGCTTTTCTTATCGAGACGCTTCTCCAGCGCGGCAAGAAGTCCGTCCAGGGAAAAAGGCTGCTCGGGCACCAGGCAGAAATTCACGTCCTGGCTGGCGACGGTCGCCGCGGCGGCGATAAACCCGGCATGGCGGCCCATCAGCTTCACCACGGAAACTCCGTTTTCCACGCTGCGCGCCTCGGTGTGCGCGCTGTCGATCACGCGCACGGCCTCGCTGACGGCGGTGCCGAAGCCGAAGGTGCGGGTGACGTGGAGCACGTCGTTGTCGATGGTCTTGGGGATGCCGACCACCGCGAGCGGGTGTCCGCGTTTCTGGGCTTCGGTGAAAAGCGCGTGACCACCGCGCTGGGTGCCGTCCCCGCCCACGGTGAAGAGGATGTTCACTCCGCGGTCGATCAGGAAATCCACGGCCCGGGTCACGTCCACGGGCCCGCGCGAAGTGCCCAACAGCGTGCCGCCCTTCTGATGGATCTCCTCCACGGCATCTTCGGTGAGGTCCAGCGGCGGCTTGCCTATGGAAGGATCCAGTCCGCGATAACCACTGCGGATCCCCCATACGGATTTCACCCCATAGCCACGGATCAGCTCGCGCGTGACCGAGCGGATGACGTTGTTCAGGCCGGGGCACAACCCGCCGCAGGTGACGATGGCGGCGACCGTCGTGGCGGGATCGAAGAACAGGCGTCCTCTCGGCCCCGCTTTCTCGAACAACAGCAGGTCGTCCGGTGGAGTTCCTCCGGGCCATTCGATATGTGCAGGGACGAGGAGGTTTTCCGAAATGGCGAATGACAGGGGCGACGGGTGGAGGGCGTCGCCCAGAAGGGTGGGATGCGTGGAGTTCACTGGAAGAGGATAATCGTGAGAATCTGTGCGGCAAGGATGCGCATGAGGGTGGTGAGCGGATAGACGGTCGCGTAACCCACGGCGGGCGCGTCGGATCCCGAAATGTTCGAGGCGAACGCGAGCGCGGGAGGATCGGTCATGCTGCCGGCCAGCAGGCCGCTCAGATCCATGAAGTTCATTTTCAAGACGACGCGGGCGAAGACGCCCACCACCAGCAACGGCACCATCGTGACACACACCCCGGCGGCGAGCCATTGCACGCCGGTGGTGCTGAATACGGTGGCGAAGAACTTGGAACCGGCGGTGAGGCCGACCGCGGCGAAAAACAGCGCGATGCCGAACTCGCGGAAGGCGAGGTTCGTGTTCACCGGCATGTGCCAGACCTGGCGGCCGATCCGCCCCACACGACCGAGGATCAGCGCGACGACCAATGGCCCTCCCGCAAGACCGAGTTTCACCGGCTGCGGAATGCCGGGAAACGCGATGGGCATGGTGCCCAGCATGACTCCGAGAACCAGACCGATGAAAAACGGGACGAAATGGGTTTCATTGATCTCCTTCAGGGAATTTCCGAGGGACTTCGCCGCGGCGTCGAGATCCTTGTCCCGCCCCACGATCTGGAGCTGGTCGCCGAACTGCAGGCGCAGTCCGGGAACCGCCGACATCTCAAGATCGGCCCGGGTGACGCGGGTCACCGCCACGCCGAAGCGCTCGCCGAGGTCGAGCTGGCCCACGTTTTTTCCGAGCACCCCGCGGTCGGTGACGACCACGCGGCGATAGCTGATCGATTCATCACGCAACACGAGATCTTCATCGCTGGTGCGGCCGATGACGCGTGCGAACTGGTCCAGGGCCGCCGGTGTGCCGATGACCGCCAGCCGGTCCTCGAGATGGAGGACGGACGTTTCGCCCGCGATGCGGGTTTCCCCTTCATGGCAGATGCGGGAGATGGTGACACCCGCCTCCAGGCGGCCGGGAATGCTTCCGAGCGCCACCCCTTCGAGGTTCGGGTTCGTCACGACAAGGGTGCGGCGTTCGAGCGGCTCGACCTGGCGGCTGCTTTTCGCGGCGAACCCGGAGGCCTCGGCGACCGGATCGATCCGCAGGATCTGTTTGAGCAGGAGCAGCGTGCCGATGATGCCGATGATCGCGGCCGGATAGGTCACCGCGTAGGCGAGCGCGGGCAGCGTCAGGCGGTCCGTGGCGATGCCGGGAATGGTGCCGAGCGTCTGGGTCGCCGCGCCGAGCGAAGGGGTGTTGGTGGATGCTCCGGAAAAAATTCCGAGCACGGCCGCCGGATCAAAGCCTGCGATCCACCCCGCCAACGGAGCGCCCACCGCGCCGAGGACGACGATGACAAAGGCCAGCAGGTTCATTTTCACCCCCTGCTCCCTGAGCGCGGCGAAGAAGCCCGGGCCAAGCTGGAGTCCGATGGTGAAGACGAACAGGATCAGCCCGAACTCTTTCACAAAATCCAGCGTCTGGTGGTCCACCGCTTCGCCGAAATGGCCGACGATGATCCCGGCGAACAGGACTCCCGAGGTGCCGAGGCCGATGCCGCGGAATTTCATGCTGCCGAACGCCATGCCCAATACACAGACGAAGGAAAGCACCCCGATCGCATGCGCGACGGGCTGCGTCTGGTGAAGTTCTGAGAGCCAGCTCATGGAGCATGCATGCTGGAGCCTGTGCCGCCCCGGGTCTATCGGACCTTGGTCCTACCGGCTTGCGATGTCAGCCCCGGATCGGAGGACGGCACTCCCTTCCCCGGCCGGATACGACCATGGTCCGATTGACCCGGTTTTGCACGACGTGCATTCTCCCGAACGATTCGATAACCGGTCTCTTTCCCATCTTTTCGTATCCCGCGCTGGTAAAGCTCAGGCGCGGTGAGGAATGAGGCACTTTCAATCCCGCCGTTCCCAACGCAAATGAAAACCCGTCTGCCGTCATCGCTCGCCGCGCTCGCCTTGTTCGCGCAGGCACCTTGCGCATCCGCGGAAAACGGTGATGTGGAGGAGCTCAAGGCCATGGTGAGGGAGATGCAGAAAACCATCGCCGAGCAGAACGCGCGCATCGCCACGCTCGAAAACCAGAAGGCGGCCCCTTCAAAAAAAACCACCGCCCGGAAATCCCCGAAACCCGCCGAAAAGGAACCCGATATGGCGGCCGCCGGAATCGACGTGCCGGTTGGAGCCCCCCCGGTCGTCGCCGAGCCGAAGGAAATTTCCGCCATCCGTGACGCGGATACCTTTGCCGACCTGCAGCAAGCCGCGCCACGTGTGAACAATGCCCCGCTGGATCCCAAGCTGAAGGGGTTCATCCCTATTCCCGGCACGGACACCCTGTTCAAGATCGGCGGCTCCGCCCGCATCGACTCCATCCTGGACTTCGAGGACAATGGCAATCCCAACCAGTTCGTGCCTTCGAGCATCCCGGTGCCAGGCCAGTCCGGATGGGACGGCGGCGAGCGCACCGCGTTCCAGGCGAAGGGCACGCGCCTCAGCCTCGAGCTCCGCCGCCCCGTCGCGAACGACGACACGCTGCGCATCTACAGTGAGTATGATTTCTTCGATGACTCGGCTTCGAGCGCGATGAAGTTCCGCACGCGCCACTTCTACGGACAGGCGTGGAACTTCCTCATCGGCCAGACGTTCTCCGCGTTCATGGACATCGACGCCTTCCCGGACGTGGTCGACTACCAGGGACCCAACGGCATCGTCAACCGCCGCCAGCCGCAAATCCGCTACACGCTGCCGGTCTATGACGACGTGGGCGAGGTCCAGCTCTTCGCCAGCGTGGAGCAACCCGAATCAAAGATCGATACGGTGCTTCCCGACTTCGCCCCTGGCTCCTCCACCGTCAGCCGCCTCCCCGACAGCGTGGTGGGAGCGCGCTGGGAGGGAGACACCGGCCACATCCAAAGTGCGGCGATTTTCCGCGAGCTGTCTTATGAAAGCGACCACGGCCCGGATGACGACGTGCTGGGCTGGGGGGTGAATTTCTCGGGCTCGCTGAACATCGGGGAAAAGGACAAGCTTTCCGCCCAGGCGACTTATGGCGAGGGCATCTCGCGCTACATCAACGACCTCAGCGGTGAGAATCTGGATGCCGCCTTCGACGGCGGTGATTTCGAAGCCATTCCCGTCTTCGCGGCGATGGCCGGATACACCCACCATTGGAACGGCCGGTGGCGCTCGACGATTTCCGGCGGCTACGTGCATACGGACGCGCCCGACTCGCTCGGCCCCTTCGCCATCCAGGACACGCTCTACAGCAGCGTGAACCTGATGTGGCATCCGACCGCGTCTTTCCGGATGGGTCTCGAATATCTCTACGGTCACAAGGAAACGCTCGACGGTTCCGAAGGCGATGCGAACCGCCTGAACTTCGTCGTCCGCTACGATCTCGTCCGCTAACCGGCATCCATCATGGACATCAAACTCATTCTCGAATTCCTGGTCATTCTCGGCGCCCTCGCGATGGGAGCCCGCATGGGCGGCGTCGGCCTCGGCCTGTGGGGGGCGGTCGGCCTGCTCATCCTCGTCCTCGGCTTCGGCATCGCCCCCTCGGCGATTCCGGGCGAGGTGCTGCTCATCGTGCTGACGGTGATCATGGCGGCGTCCGCGATGGAGGTGGCGGGCGGGATCGATTTCCTCGTGCGCGTCGCGGAGAAGATCATCCGCAAGAATCCCAAGCAGGTCACCGTCGTCGCTCCGCTGGTGACCTATGCGTTCACCTTCGCCGCCGGCACCGGACACATCGTCTATCCCCTACTGCCGGTGATCTACGAAGTGGCGCATGAGAACGGGATCCGTCCCGAACGTCCGATGGCGGTGGCGACGATCGCCTCCCAGCAGGCCATCACCGCGAGCCCGGTGTCCGCGGCGACGGCGGCGATGATCGGTCTGCTTTCCACCCATGGTTTCGGACTTGTCCAGATCCTGCTCATCTGCGTGCCTTCCACGCTGCTCGCGGTCCTGATCGCGGCGTTCGTCCAGCTTCGGGTGGGCAAGGAACTGAAGGATGATCCGGAATACCAACGCCTGCTCGCCTCCGGTGAAATCGAACCACCCGGCAGGGCGGAAGGCGGGACACCTCCACCGTTGAAATCCGGCGCGAAGGCGAGCGCCTTCATCTTCCTCACCGGCGTCGCGCTGGTCGTGCTCGCCGGCATTTTCCCAGCCCTCCGCACCGTCCCGAGCCTGCCGGACAAGCCGCTGACGATGCCGATCTCCATCGCGATCGTGATGCTCGCCGTCGCCGCCGTGATCCTGGCGGTGTCGAAGGCCCCGGTGAACGACGTGCCGAAGAGCAAGACCTGCCAGTCGGGTGTCACCGCGATCATCGGCATCCTCGGCCTGGCGTGGCTGGGTGACACCTTCATCAACGCGAACCGCGAAGTCATCATCGGCGGCCTCACCAACATGGCCACCGCCGCGCCGTGGACCTTCGCCATCGGACTCTTCCTCGCCTCGATGCTGCTGTACAGCCAGGCGGCCACGGCGCGCGCGCTGATGCCGCTGGGCCTGTCGCTCGGCATTCCCGCGCCTTTTCTCATCGCCATGTTCCCGGCGGTGAACGGCTACTTCTTCATTCCCAATTATGGAACGCTGATCGCCGCCATGCAGTTCGACCGTTCGCGCACGACGCGCATCGGCAAGTACCTGCTGAACCATTCGTTCATGCTGCCGGGCATGATCTGCACCATCGGATCCGTCACCATCGGCCTGATCATCGGCTCGTTCTTCAAGTAAATCCACGCACCATGCCACTCCCACTCGAAACCATCGCCGCCACTGCGAAACGCATCGGCATCCCGACCGAAGACCTGGCCGCCATCGTCCAGTCCGGTGCCGACGCCTCCTACCAGGCGGGTGATTACCTTTTCCACGAAAGCACGCCGCGCGAATGGCTCGGCATCGTCCTCGAGGGCGAGGTGGAAATCCTCCGGGGGGCGCAGGCCCGGACCATCACGCTCGCCACCCTGGTGCCGGGAGCGGTTTTCAGCGAAGGCGTGATGCTCGACGACTCGCCCCATGCTTCCAGCGCGGTGACCCGTCTGGGTGCCAAGGTTTGGAAAATCAGCCGCGCGGAGCTGGAGAAGGCGCGGGAGGAAAAACCGGAGATCTTCTACCGCATCGTCGGCCGCATCGCCGCAAGGCTCAACGAGCGGCTGCACATGGCCAACGAGCGGATCGCGGGCGAGAAAATCTCGGCCATCGTTTCGGCGGTGCGGAACGAACACGACTCGCTGGGCGACCGCGAGGTTCCGGACCATGCCTACTATGGCGTGCAAACCCTGCGCGGTGTGGAGAATTTCCGCACGTCCGGCATCCGGATGTTCCACTTCGAGCATTTCATCCGCGCGTTCGCCTTTGTGAAAAAGGCCGCCGCGCTCGCGAACAAGGAGCTCGGCGTGCTCGACGCGGTGAAAGCGGACGCCATCGTGAAGGCGTGCGACGAGATCGCCGCCGGGAAGTTGCACGACCAGTTCGTCATCGACATGTTCCAGGGCGGTGCCGGCACCTCGACGAACATGAACGCGAACGAGGTGATCGCGAATCGCGCGCTTGAAATCCTCGGCCATAAAAAAGGCCAGTACGAACACCTGCATCCGAACGACCACGTCAACTGCTCGCAGTCCACCAACGACGCCTACCCCACCGCGATCAAGGTGGGCGTGGTGCTCACGCTGCGTGACACGCTTTCCGCACTGCGGGAACTCCGCGAGGCCCTCCGCGCGAAAGCCCTGGAATTCTCCGACGTGCTGAAAATGGGCCGCACCGAAAACCAGGACGCCGTGCCGATGACGCTGGGCCAGGAATTCGGCGCGTATGCCGTGATGATCGGCGACGGCATCCGCCACCTGACGCGGGTGGGCGAGGAATTCCACTCCGTCAACATGGGTGCGACCGCCATCGGCACCGGCATCAACAGTCCTCCCGGCTATGCCTCGCTCTGTACGAAGCGGCTCGCCGAGGTCAGCGGGGTCCCCGTGACCCTCGCCGAGGACCTTGTCGAGGCGACGCAGGACTCCGGCGACTTCGCGCTGATGAGCGGCACCATGAGATCCGCCGCCGTCCAGCTTTCCAAGATCTGCAACGACCTGCGCTGGATGTCATCCGGTCCGCGCTGCGGCCTCTATGAGATCCGTCTGCCCTCGATGCAGCCGGGATCTTCGATCATGCCCGGCAAGGTGAACCCGGTCATTCCCGAAGCCGTCAGCCAGATCTGCTACCAGATCATCGGCGCCGATGTCACCGTCGCGATGGCATCCGAGGCCAGCGAGCTGGAACTCAACATGGCCGAGCCGGTCATCGCCTACAACCTGCTCTTCGGCCTCACGCTGCTGCGCAACGCCGCGATCATGCTGCACAGCCGGTGCATCGTCGGCATCGAGGCGAACCGCGAACGCTGCATGGACTACGTGCGCAATTCCATCGGCCTCGTGACGGCGCTCAACCCCGTCCTCGGCTACGAGCGCAGCGCCTCCATCGCCAAGGAAGCGCTCAAGACCGGCGGCAGCGTCTATGACCTGGTGCTCGAAAAGGGCTGGCTGACGAAAGAGCGCCTGGATGACCTGCTCAAACCCGAAAACATGACCCATCCAAGACAAGTCTGATGAACCTGACACCGCAGGCTTTCCGGATTCCGGCACCCTCCGGCCCGTTCGTGACGCGTGTTCCGCTTCCGATGTGGATGCGAAACACCGGCCCGGACACCCGGCGGGATGAATCCGGATTCCGGACCCGCCGGTTCCCCCAAACCCCCACCGGCGTGATCCGCGCGCCCGAACACGAATCCGCCCCGGCCTGGGTTGCCACCGAATGAACGCGACCGATCTCGAATTTCTCAAATCCAGAGTCACACTGTTCGCGAATTTTTCGGACGCGCGCCGGGAGGAAATCGCCAAGGGTTCCCGTATCGAGTTCTTCGGGCAGGGCACCCTGATCGCGGACGCCGGTGATGAATTCCATTTCCTCGGCGTGGTCATGGATGGAACCATCACCGCCTCCGTGCAGGCGGCGGATGGAGGACGGCAGGATCTCGGGCGACTGGGCCCCGGCGATACGTTCGGAGAGATGGCGCTGCTGAGCGGCGATCCGATGCTGGCGGATCTGACGGCGGAGTCCGCCTGCCGCGTGCTGCTCGTGCCGCTCACGCTTTTCCAGTCCCACATCATGGCGGAGCCGCGCGCCGTGCGCCATATCTCCCGCACCATCGGACAGCGGTTCCAACGGGCGATGGGGGACCCGGCCACGGCCGCGGCGCTGACCAACAAGGAGGACGTGAGCGGCCTGCTGGAGCTCAAGGGCGAACGCCCCGAGTGCGTCCTGGTGCTGAACTGTGGTTCGTCATCCCTCAAATACAGCATCTTCGACACAAGGAATCCGGACGACACGGTTCACGGTCACATCGAAAGCATCGGCACCTACGGAACCCGGCTGGTCCAGCGCGGACCGAAGGGGGTGCTCGCGCACGAGCTCCCGCAGGGCGGCTACGCGGAAGCCTTCGGAGCGATGCTCTCCGCACTCATGGACCCCCACGCCCAGGTGATCCGCGAGGCTTCGGCGATCAGCGCGGTCGGCCACCGGGTGGTCCATGGAGGCAGGAAATTCACCGGAGCGGTGCTCATCGACGACGTGGTGCTCGCCGGGATCGAATTGCTGAGCCCCCTCGCACCGCTGCACAATCCGTTGAACGCGGCCGGCATCCGCGAGGCACGGCGGGTTTTCCCGGCGGTGCCTCATGTCGCGGTGTTCGACACGGCATTCCACGCCACTCTGCCCAGCCACGCGTATCTCTACGGCCTGCCGAACGAATATTACGAAGATAAGGGAATACGCCGCTACGGCTTCCACGGCCTGTCGCACAACTACGTCTCGCTCGCGGCGGCACGCTTCTTGAAGCGCCGTCCGCGTGAGTTCAAGATCGTGAGCTGCCATCTCGGCAGCGGAGCTTCTGTCTGCGCGATCGATCACGGACGCTCGGTGGACACATCGATGGGTTTCACCCCCGGCGAAGGGTTGATCATGGGGACACGGTGCGGCGACATCGATTCCGGAGTGCTGGCGTTCCTCGCACGCACCGAGGGCCTCAGCGCGGCGCAGATCGACGATCTCCTCAACAAGCAAAGCGGCCTGTTCGGGCTGTCCGGCATTTCGAGCGACATGCGGGAGGTGGAACAGGAGGCCGATGCCGGGGATGCGGAGGCGCTCGCGGCTCTCAAGACGTTCTGCTACCGCGTGCGGAAATACATCGGCGCCTACATCGCCGCCATGGGCGGGCTGGACGTGCTCATCTTCACGGCAGGCATCGGCCAAGGCAGCGCCGGGGTGCGCGCCACGGCGTTGCAAGGGCTGCGATGCATGGGAATCCTTCTTGATGAAGAGCGCAACCGGGCCGCGAGCGGCGGCACCGAGATCACCCGGATCTCCTCCGACACCTCCCCTGTCACCGTGCTCGTGGTGCCGACCGATGAAGAGCGCATGATCGCGCGTGAGACCCTGCGCACCCTCAGCCGCGACTACCTGGTGCGCACGAGCGAGGCGTGCCGGACGGAGCCGATCCCGATCGAGGTCTCCGCACACCACATCCATCTGACCCAGCAGCACGTGGAAGCGCTGTTCGGCGCCGGCCACCAGCTCACACACCACAGCGATCTTTCGCAGCCCGGCCAGTTCGCCTGCAAGGAGCAGCTGACCATCGTCGGCCCGAAAGGCCGCATCGAGCGGGTGCGGGTGCTCGGCCCCGTGCGGAAAGCCACCCAGGTCGAGATCGCGATGACCGAGCAGTTCAAGCTCGGCATCCATCCTCCGATCCGCGAGTCCGGCGACATCGACGGCTCGCCAGGCTGCACGCTGGAAGGACCGTCCGGCAGCGTGACGATCGACCGGGGCGTGATCTGTGCGCTGCGCCACATCCACATGACTCCGGCCGACGCGCTGCGTTATGGAATCAAGGACAAGTCCACGGTGCGCGTCCGCGTGGCCGGTGATAGGGAACTGCTCTTCGGCGACGTGCGCATCCGGGTGGATCCCCATTTCGCCCTCGCAATGCACATCGACACCGACGAAGCCAATGCCGCGAATCTGAAAAACGGCGCCGAGGGCTTCATTGTCGGGATCCAGACGGAGGATTGAAACCACCCGTCACGGTTCCGGTTCATTTCACCGGCAGCAAGCGCAGATGGTCGATTCCCGCCATGTTCCCGGGCGTCGCTTCCGGGTTCGCGGGAAGGATTTCCAGGATCAACTGGTTGAGGCCTTTTTTAATCTCATGTTTTCCCAGGTTGATCTCGCCTGTGGTGATGACGACGTCCTTGTTATATAAATCGATCGACTCCAGCGCGATCTTTCCATTGAGGAGAATGCGGAACCGCCCGTAGTCGGGGGCCATCCCGAAAACACCATGAACGTCGAAAACTCCCGCGGACGGACTTTCGAACCGCAGGACCAGGCGATCCCCCTTCTCTCCGTTTTTCCACCACAGTTGCGAGTTGCCGGACCATGTGTCCGCCTTGAATGAAAGCATCGGCTGTTGTTGCACGCTGCCACGGTTCACCTCGGCCACGTTGATCCGGTCATCCCCCACGACGATCTCTCCCTCGACCGGCAGCGGCACTTGTTTCGGACTCTGGAGGTAGCCGATGAGATCGCGCCTTTGCTCGGGGGACAGATTGGCGAGAAGCCCTTCCGGCATCATCGAGGTGGTGGACACCTCTTGTTTCTCGATCTCGGCGACGGACACCGGCACGGTCGCGCCACCGAGCATCGCGATGGTCAGGGCGGTGGGGGTTTTCTCCCGCAGCAGGCCGGTGACCATCTGGCCGTCTTTCTTGGTGATCATCTGGAGCTGGTAATCCACTCCGACCAACGCGTTCGGATCGATGATGTTTTCCAACAGGTATTTCAGATCCTTGCGGTTCGATCCCGTCAGATCCGGTCCGATCTTCATGCCCTCGCCAAACAACTGGTGGCAGGCGAAACAGGTGGCTTGGAAAAGCTCGCGGCCTTTCCCCAGGTCGGCCTTGGCGAGGATGTCCGGATGAAGCGCTTTCGCGAGCGTGTTGATCTCAGGCGTCTTGTCCCCTCCCTGGCCGGAGGAGATGGCTCCCCAATATTTCTCAACCGCGCTGGTGATTTCCGGCTGGTTGTAGTTCCGCATCTGGCGGGCGGAGAACGCGCTGATGTCACCCCGTTTCACCGATCCGTCCGCCAGTCCGCTTGCAAGGGCGCGTGCTCCCGCCTGGCTGCCGGCCAGTGTCTGGACCGCCGCCTCCTTCTCGGCGGGCTTCAGTCCGGGAAACAGCCCGACCAGATAAGGCACGGTCCGCTCGTCCGGCACCATGCCGAGGGCGCGGATGATCTCCGGCCTCTGGTCGTCCCGGTCGTCGCGCGCCAGCTTCATCAACAGGTCCGGGAGCTTCGGGTTTTTCATCCGCAGAAGATTCCCCAGCGCAGCGGTGCGGGTCTTTTTCGCGACGCTGACATCCGCCAGACTTTTCTCAAAACGATCCGCCATCCGCTGGTCTCCGAACAGGGTGGCGAGCAACTCGAAATCATGACGGCTGCCCTCTCCCACCAGTTTTTCAAACCGCCCGGAAGCGGCGATCCAGGACGGAGGCGCGTCCAGCTGTTGTTCGTTCGCCACCGCCATCGCGATGCCGGACAAGGCATCGGCCGGAAAATCGCCGGACTCTTTCGTCACCCTCTCCATCACCGCCGCCCGCCCTTCCGGTGATTCCGAAATCCGGCGGAGGATGTAGCGGCGGACCAGCGGAATCTCCGACGCCACGGCCAGATCCAGCGCACGTGCCTGGTCCAGCGGCACGAGATCACTGACACCATACCAGATCATCAAAGGCAGGTTCTGATCCCCCGCATCCTCCCCATGGGAGAGAAGCGCCGCCGCCAGATCCCATCTGGTGGCGGGTTCCATCCGCTGCAATGCCGACGCCAGATACAGCCGCACCACCGGGGATTTTTCGCCCGCCTCCAGCTTTTGCAACGCGCCGGCGGCCGCCGCATCCACCGTCTTTGATTCTGTTAGGAACTGGACCGCCCATGCCCGGACGTATTCGTTTTCATCCTGCAACCAGTAAGCCATCCTCACGGGGCGATCGGCACCGATGGCGTGCAAAGTCCACAAGGCCCGCAGGCGGCGTGTCGGATCGGGGTTGATCGTCATTATTTCTTCAAGATAGGGAACGACACTGGTGTCCTTCAGCTTTCCTTTCTCCGCCCTTTCCTGCAGCAGTCTCCGCGAGTTGCGCACGAACCATTCGTTCTTGTGCAGCTGATACTTGGCCAGCTGCATGTCAGGACATTCCCTCAGGTCGACCTGCACGGCCTTCGATTCGCCATAACTGATTTTATAGATCCTCCCGTTGCTGCGGTTCCATATCTCCCCATTCACATTATGGCAGGTCTGGCTGTCATACCAGTCGGTGAGGAACATCCCGCCGTCCGGCCCGTAGCGCAGGGAGACGCCCATGTGCTGCTTGTCATTCGAGAACAGGAAATCCGGCGCGTGTTTCCCGACGAAGCCTGACCCCTTCCGCTCCAGGACTTCCTGATTCATCCGGTGGCCGTGGAGGTTGTTGAAGAAAAGTTTTCCCCTGAACTCATCCGGGAAATTGTCGCCGAGATAGATCGAAAGCCCGCAATGCGCGTGACCACCGCCGAAGTCCGAGGACGAACCGTCGCGTGAATTCGCCCACTGGTCGCCGATATAATGGAGGTGGTCCGCGCAGGTCTTGATGTCGTCATACGTGTGCGGGTCGAAGTGCCGCCCCGCCTGCCTTTGGTAACGCGCCCCTTGGATCACATGGAACAGATGGGGGATCACACACGCCGTGACGAACGCCTGGCCGTGGTCGTTGAAATCGATCCCCCATGGATTCGATGTCCCTTGGGCGAAAACTTCGAAAACCTTCTTCGTCGGATGAAACCGCCAGATTCCCGCGTTCAATGGCTGGCGGTCTTTTTCCGCCGTTCCCGGCTTGCCGACCAGGGAGTGGGTGAAAACCCCGTGGCAGCCGTAGAGCCAGCCGTCCGGCCCCCAGGCGAAGGAGTTCAACGTCTCGTGCGTGTCGTGCCAGCCGAAGCCATCCAGCAGGACTTCCGGCTTGCCATCCGCCTTGTCATCTCCATCCGCATCCGGGATGAACATCAGATAGGGAGCCGCGCCGACCCATACCCCGCCGAAGCCCACTTCCAGCCCGGACACGAGGTTGAGCCCCTCGGTGAAAACCTTCCGGCTGTCGAAAACCCCATCACCGTCCTTGTCCTCGAAGATCAGGATGCGGTCCTTCCCCGTGTCCCCCTCCGCCCGCAACGGATACTCGTAGGCCTCCGCGATCCAGACGCGCCCGCGTTCGTCGATGGTCATCGCCACGGGCTGCCGCACCTCCGGCTCGGCCGCGGATTGCACGATGTGGAACCCCTCATAGGTGGTGAAATTCGCCAGCGCCTCCTTGGGAGGCAGACCGTCCGCCTGTGCGCGGATCACCGGTGGTTTCAGCTCCTGTGCGAGGACGAGCCCGCCGGAGCTGGCGATGACGAGAAGAGGCTTGAGGAAATGGGTTTTCATCAATGGGTGGTATGAACGGGACACAACGTTGTCATTTCCGATGATCTGACAAAAAGTTGACCGGAACAACCTTGACCACGCCCATGGGAACGGTTGCAAAGGGGAGCGCCCATGGCTTTTCCAAAAGGATTCCTCTTCGGCACCGCGAACGCCGATCACCAGGTGGAGGCGCATGATCCCGCGCGGGAGGACGTGTGGGACGTTTGGGAACGCTGCCAGGGGCTCACGCCACGCGGCAGGGCGACGGATTTCGCGAACCGCTACGAGGAGGACATCGCCGCCGCCGCGGGTCTCGGCTGCAGGCTGTTCCGGTTCTCCACCGCCTGGGCGCGGGTGGAAACCGCGGAAGGGGAGTTCGACCAGGAAGCCTTGGCACATTACCGGAAAGTGGCGGAGTGCATCCGGAGCCACGGTATGAAGGTGATGCTCACGCTGCACCACTTCGTCTGGCCGGTATGGCTGGAGCGGGATCGTGGCGGGATGATCGGCGAGAGGTTCCCGGAATTCTTCGCCCGCTACGCGGCGCGGGTGGAGGAGGCAATGGGGGACGTGGTGGACTACTGGATCACCTTCAACGAACCGAGCCAGCTCACCTTCGGCTACATCAAGCCCTGGTGGCAGAACCGCTATTTCATGCCACCCGGCCTGCCACGCGGGACGGATGTCGAGGTGGAGGCGGAAGCGGTGGGCAAGCTGATTCCGAATCTTTTCCTCGCCCACAGCCGGGCGCGGGCATCCATCAAGGCCCGACAGCCGTCCGCACAGGTCGGCGTGAATCCCCTGGTGACGGGCTTCCCGACGTGGTTGCAGATGCTGATGGACTTCGGGGCCTGCCACCGCGGGTTGATCGAGGCGCTTTTCAAGTTTACCAAAAAAGGCGCCCTTGTGAGCGAACGCGGCGACGTGGACCTCGTGATCGGCGGCGTGACCATCGGCGAACAGACGCGCTATGAGATCAGCGACCCGTATCTGCGCACCAGCAAGGCGGTCATCGTCTCCACGGACTACCAGGGAGAAGCCATCGCGTCACTCTCGGGGAAGAAGGTCGGAGTGATCGGCGTGGGGAACCAACCGGAGTCCTGGCAGCGGGATCTGCCGCAGGACTGCGTGAAGAAGATTTTCCCGAACTACGACGAGGCACGCCGCGCATTGTTGTCAGGAAAGCTGGACGCCGTGTATGGCGACGCGTTTTTCCTCAGATCCAAGGAAACCAAGGACCGCCTGAAATTCCTCGTCAAGGGACTGAGCGACGAAGCCTACGTGGTCGTCGCGCCCCACGGACACCAGCAGTTGCTGGAGCGGGTGAACCGCGCGGTGGCGGCATTCCAGGCGGAGCGGGCGGGATCTCCAGCCGCCGATTCCGAAGCGAAGGAGGCGCAGCGTCCCGTCTCGCTGCGCGAGGTGCTGACCGGCGAGGATGACAGCCCGGAATGGCTGGTGGAAAGCCACGACGTGAGACGCGTGCGGCGGCGCGGGAAAATCCGCATCGGAATCCGCACGGACGCTCCGGACATGACGAACGGCTGCTCGGAAGAGGGGCTGGAAATGCGGCTCGCGCGGCGGATCGCCTACGAGATTTTCCACGATGAGAAGCGGTTGGAGATCGTTCCTCTGGAACCGAGCGAACGGCTCAAGGTGCTGGAGACCAAAGCGGGCTGGCTGAACTGGGCGTGGCGGTTCTGGGGCACCACCACCATGATCGCGAACGCGAACTGGTGGTACCTCGGCACCTCCGGCAGGCTTCCCGTGGAACTCTGCCCGGATGAGGCGGTAGGCGCGCAGGATTTCGTGGGCCTGGATTACTACTGGGGCCTGCCTACATGGAAACTGGGGAAATTCCGTTCGCTGGAAGATGCCGCGCGCGGGAAATTCCTCAAGGCCCCCGTCTGGCCGCGCGGGCTGTATCACGCGCTGAGGAGATTCCACCGCTGGTTCCCGGACCAGGAACTGTTCATCGTGGAAAACGGCAGCGTTCCCGTGGCGAACGGGGTGCCGCGCACCGACTATCTGCGCTCCCACATCGCCGAAATGCAAAAGGCGATGGCCAAAGGCGTGCCCGTGAAGGGCTACAACTTCTGGTCCATCACCTCGAACCGCGAGTGGGGCCACGCGTTCGACCCGAACACCGACTTCGGCCTCTATTTCGTCGATCTCGACAAGGACCCTGAACTGAAACGCGTGCCGACAAGCGAGGTGGAGGTTTACCGGGAGATCATCGCTTTGGTGGAGAAGTGAGGGAAGGTTCCCGATTTCTCAAGCTCTCATGGTTTGTCTCTTGTGCTCCAACGGCTTTGTATGGCAAAGCAGGGCATGACGACGCAGGAAGAAGCGGCTGAACAATTGCGGGTGATCCGCTCGATGATGGAACGGGCGACGGTTTTCCGCGCCTTGTCCGGAGAAACCGCGTTGGTTGGGGGAGCCATCTCGATGACCGTTGCGTGGTTTTCCGAAAAACGCCACGGCTGGCCGTGGTCGGCATGGTGGATCGGCGGGCTGCTGGTGGTCCTTTGCTTCTACGCGTTCCAGTCGTACCGGATGAAGGCGGTGGACAACCGTCCCTTCTGGGGTTCCGGCCTCCGTCTCGCACTGCGGGGAGCCTTGCCTCCGCTGATCACGGGAGGATTTCTCGGTCTGCTTTTCGTCCGCGGCGGAAACGATGTGGTCGCCGCATGCATGTGGGTCATCCATTACGGATTGGCTCTGCTGGCGATCCGGGAATTCGCACCGAAGTCAATGGTTTGGCTCGGCTGGGCGTTCGTGGTTTTCGGAGTGGCCAGTCTCGCCTTCGTGGCGGATGTCATTCATCTCGAACAGCATTGGATGATGCACCTCAACAGCTCGCGCCTGATGGCCATCGCTTTCGGAGGCTTTCACTTGATTTATGGAGGGTTGATCGTCACCACCGGGCGGCGAGATGAGATTCCGGTATGATTGATTTTTCCCAACTGGACAAAACGATTCACGAGAAAGGGCGGCTGTCGATCATGACACTGCTCGCCTCGCGGATCGAGCCGTGGGCGTTCCAGGATCTCAAGGCGCAGCTCGACATGTCCGACGGCAATCTCATCACCCACCTGCGGACCTTGGAAAAGGTGGACTTCATCTCCGGGGAAAAGCTCACGGGAGATGGTAGACCCCAGACGTTGTACGTGATGACCACAGCCGGGCGGGCTGCGTTCGTCGCGTATCTCGGTGTGCTGGAACAGATTTTGGGACTGGGCAAATAATTGACTTGCCCGGATCTTACTTTGCGATACAAAGCAAATCGCCATGCGATCCCTCATCAATCCCTCGCGCCAAAATACTTTGCAGAACAAAGCGGATACGGATCATTCACCAAACCCGCGCAGACGCGGGGGGGTGGATTTGAAAATCGCCACGGAGCTCGGGATGGACGCCGAGGCCGGGGAGGCCCTGGAAAGAATCTGCGGCATGGCCAGGTCACGGAAGATCGCCGTGGCGGGCCGGTTCATGCCGGATGCGGGAGTCAGCGCGCGGCTCGCCTCGCTCGGTGTCATGGAAAACGTGGAGGAAGCGGATTTTTTCAAATACCACCGCATCATCATCCCCTTCAGTGGTGCCACGGCGAGACAGAGGCGGGAATGGGAAGAAGAAGGTCATCCGCTGGAAGACCTGACCTCGCCGCGCGTCCGGAGGGCGCAGGTGGCCCTGGGATTGTTGAAGATGGAGGGATCGCAACCGCTGGTGATCGGCCGTCACGACGACCCGGAAAGCATCTCCATTTCCGGAGGACGCTCCGGCAGCATCCTCCAGGATACCACGGACACCTCGCGGCTGAGGTTCGCCCCGGCCTTCGGCGTGGTGTGCCAGACAACTCTCTCACCACGCCGGGTGTCGTGGTTGGTCCAGCAACTCCGGCTGCGTTGGAGAGATGCGCAGGTGACGTTCCTGGACACGGTTTCGCCGGCGATGGCCGCCCGAGAGGAGGCGCTCGAACGCCTTCTGGTAGCATGTGACAGGGTGGTCATCGTCGGCGAAGCGGGAGAAGCCTCGTGTGAGGCGCTGGTGGAAACCACGCTGCGCCGCGGAAAGGCCCCCACCCTCGTCACCTCCGCGGACGACCTGGCCGCTTTGGATTTCAAAAATGAAAAAGTCGCGCTCACCGCAGGGGCGTTCGCGACTCATGAAGCGGTCCTCGCGGTGGCCGCGGGACTGGCGGGCAGGTAAAACGCGCTCAGCGTTCCAGGATTTCGACCTCGTAGCCGTCCGGATCCGTGACGAACGCCATCTTCTGGCCGCCCGAGGAGAACTTCTCGCGCCAGCCGGATGGCCAGATCTCGATGCCCGCCTTCTCGACGCCGTCGCAGTATTCGATGATGTCATCCACCCCGAGGGCGGTGTGCATCAGGTCTTCCGGACAGGTGGCGGTGTATTCCGGCGAGTGGCAGAGCTCGAGAAAGACCTCGTTTGCGGGCAGGGCGAGGAATGCGAGGCTGTTGCCCTGCGGCGAGTCCTTGAACTTGTCCAGCGTGTAGCCGAGTTTCTGATAAAAGGCGATGGACGCGTCCAGGCTGCGGACGCGGATGCGGGTGTGGAGGAAACGGATCATGGCGCGCGGATTCTGGCGCAAGGCCGCGGGTTTGCCAAACCGGGATTGCGCATATTTCCTCATTTTCCGCGCACCGGCTGATGAGTCTTTGCAATCCGGGGAAAACAGGACTATCTGCTAAGGATCATGAAAACCATCGTAGTCGCCGTCGATTTTTCAAACGCCACGCCCGGCGTGATTGAAATGGCCATCCGGCTCGCGAAGTCCTTCGGAGCGGGATTGCAGCTTTTCCACGTCATCGAGCCGGAACCCAGCTACACCGCCTACGGCTTCACACCGGACGAATTTCCAGCGATGAACGCGTTCCAGGAAGAAGCGAAACGCCGGGCCACCGCGAAGCTGGAGGAACTTCTCTCCCGCGTGCGCCTCGAGATCCCGGACACCACGTCCCATCTCACCGAAGGCAGTCCGCTGCATTCGCTGATCGATCATGTGAAACAGGGCGGTGCGGATTTCGTCGTGCTCGGTTCGCATGGTCACGGCGTCATCGCGTCGTTCCTGCTCGGAAGCGTGGCTGAGGGCATGGTCCGGAAAGCTCTGGTGCCGACGCTGGTGGTTCCGGCAGGGCCGGAATGATCCGCATATCCCGGCGGCTTTCCGGAATGCCGGGCGATTTGCCTTCATTCCACCTGCAACGCCTCGAGATCCTCCCACGCCTCCACCCGTCCGGCGGGCCACCCGGACCGGTCCGCGCGCTGTCCGGGATGGGCCTTTGTCCATGAATCGAAAATTTGTACCAGCGACAACCGCTGCTCTTCCGGCAAGCCATCCATCCAGTCCAAGGTGACGGTGAGGTCATGCGGAGCGATCGCGGAGGCTCTGGCGGTGTTCGCCGCCGGGCGATCTTCCGGAGGCCGTGCGTCGAGCCAACGGATGGCCGCCGACGGATCCGTGTCCGCCCATGTTTGCGCGATGGACCGCATCCGCCCGGACCGCGCGGCTGGAACGATGCCCGCCATCAGGTTTTCCGCGGCATCAGGCTTCTCCCGGGCGGGGAGCGACTTGAAGCGCTCGAGGGCGGCGGCGGCTTTCTCGGTATCACCGATTGCGATGGTCCCCGCATGTCTCGACCGGTTGAAATCGTCCGGATCCAGTTCGGACCACCGGAGGAAAAGATAATACAAATGGATCTCTTTTCCGGTGAGACGGACAGGGTTGCCGATCTTGAAATCACCGAATGCCGAAACGGCCTCACGCACCCGTTCCACGGACGACAGGGCGAGCGCGATTTTCGGATCCTCGGACGACATGCGTCCGTGCTTGATCAGGATTTCATAAGCCAACCGGGGATCTTCGGTCACCAGCCATCGTGAGATATCGGTGTGCAATCCCCTTGAGGCGACCCGCATTTCCATGGTCCCGGCTTCCGGCGCATCATCAGGCGGCGTTCCTTTTGCATCGATCGTCATCGCCCACCGTCCCAAGCCCGTGGGGTTGTGCGCGGCCCATGCCGGGCCGATCTGCCGGAACGCCTCTTCCCACGCTTCCTTCGAGCGGAGCCGGTTCCACGCCCAACGGGCCGCCGCTTCACCATCTTCAGCAGCCCAGCGGATCAAGAGTGTCTTCGCGACGAGCGAGAGCTGTCTGTCACTCTCCGCCACCTGCTGTTCAAGGGTGGCAAGAATGTCGGTGGGGGGGATCTGGAGCAGATCCTTACAAGCGTCCAGCCTGGCTGCGGCGGAGCCTGCTTTTCCAACCGCGGCGAGTGCCTGGTCCAGCCGCTCCCCGCTCCAGCCGGTCGGCGTGGTGACAGGCGGAGCAGGGGCCGGAGCAGCAGGAGCTTCGATCGGTCGGAAATGAATCCAAGCCGCGGCGGTGGCGAGGCACGTCAGGCCGAAAACCGCAAGGTCACGTCGGGAGGGTTTCATGGTGCGGAGTTGGCGATGAGTTGGAATTCCTCCGCGAGGTCCTGGGGCATCTTCCCTTCCGCGAGATATTTGGCCGCCCATTCCGGGTTTCCCGCCCTGTATCTTCTGAAAATGGCGCGGCATGCCTTCCTCCTGAGTTCCGTGTCCGTGATTCTCGATGCCCATTCGATGGCTTCCGGCTGCCGTCCCCTCACCTGTCCGTCAATCCCCTTCTCCATCGCCTGTCTGAGGAAAAAATCATCCAGCTCCAGCTCGTCCCGATGGGAGTCCACCCATGCGAAATAGTCCTCCTTTTTCATTCCCTCCGGCAACGCCCTGCCCATGGCCGTGAGGACCTGCCCGCGGGTGAGGCCCTGGGCCAGGCCGATCGCCATCGAATCCGCCTCCCGTTCGGAACGGTCGCTGACAGGAGTGGATTCATAGGAGGTCATGCCGGAAGAGTCCGTCCTTCGTGCGAGCCTTTTCTTCACGCTGAGCAGACCCAGGGATGCCGCGAACGGATCGGCGGGCTGGAACGACTCCTGGATCGTCCGCACGTCGTCGGCGTGGTGTTCGCCGATGTTTTTCCAAAATTGCCGGACGAGTTCGCTCCGCCAGCGGTCGTCCGGGAATTGTTCGAGGCCGCGGTGGAATCTCCGCCACCGGTCCTGGTTTTTCCCGGAGTAGTTGAACATGGAATGCATGGGCGCCATGCCGACGATGTTGAAAAGCGCGCCCGCCTGATCATCGATGGTCGGCATCCGTCTGGAGAATGCGAACAGTCCGTCGATGTCTCCGTGTGAGAAGAACTCACCCGTGATCCACATGGAGAGGAAGTTCCTGAATTTCCCGTTTCCGTGTTTTTTCGCCAGCACCTCATCTTCCCAGTTCCGTGCCAGCCATGCCTCGGCCGCCTTCCGGTCCCGCTCCGCCCAGCGGCGGTAGAGTTCTCCGACGAGATAATGGCTGTCTTGTCCCGACGTCTTTGCGTCGATCCTTTCCTTGAGGATGAATGTCATCGCCGTCTCCGGATCCCGATCCCACCAGAGCGTGAGCAACGGCCGGTAGATCTCCTCCCGCTCGTCCTGGTTGAGCTCCCGGTTTCCCAACAGGACGAACTCCGGGATCTGTGAAACCTGTATTTTCCCGAGCACCACCTGCATCCGCAACTCCGTGAGCACCGTGCCGGGTCCCGACCGGATGCGGCGGATCTCGGCGATGATCTGTTCCAGCGTGAGATGCTCCGGCAGCTTTTCCGCGAAGCGCGAGGAGCGAGGACCACGCGCCGCCACCTGGGGCGCGACGGCTTCCGCGGATGCCTCGTCCGCATTCCCGGAGCGGAAAGCAAGCGTGGAGCCCGCCACCAGGGAAACCGTCGCGACTCCGGCGGCGATCGGTTTCAGGAGGGAAATGCAAACCGTCCATCCACCACCCGCGCCCGCCTGGAATGCGGTTCTGGAGACCTGTGAAATGACCGCCGCCGGGACCGGCGTCGCTCCGAAGCCTTGCATGGCCGTGCCAAGCGAAACACTTCCCACCGGAACGCCCCTGCGTTTCAAATTTTCCGCCAGGCGTTCGAGGGCGCGGGTAACCCGTTTTCTCGCAGCTTCCTCGCTGAGGCCGAGGGTGGTTCCCAGAACCTTGAATTCCTTGTCCTCGAAAAACCGCAGGATCAGCGCGTCGCGGTCTTTTTCAGGGAGGGCGAGCAGCGCGTCGTCGAGTTCCTTGGCAAGAAACCCGTCGGCAGGAGAAGGATGGTTCTGGTTTTCCATGGCGATGGATTCACGTTTTTTCCGCCGGGCTTCGGAGCGGGCATGGTTCGCCGCCCGGCGGCACGCCTGCCGGTAGAGCCAGCCGCCGAGAACCACGGATTCCAACCGATGGGCCTTCCTGGCCAGCAGCGTGAACACCTCCTGTGTCACATCCTGCGCGGCGGCGCGATCCCCTCCGAGCTTGCGCAAGGCCGTGCCATAGACCACGGGAGAGTGCTCGCGGACCAGCACGCGGAAGGCATCTTCCGACCGGTTGCGCGTGTAGTCCCGCAGGAGTTCCTTCGTGTCTTGCGTCATCATCACGAAGAAGACACCACCGGGAGCCGATGGCGGACAAAATTTTTAAGAATGCCGGATTGTTGCAAACCCTCCCCGCCGCTATCACTCCCATCATCCTGATGAGCGAGAGAAGGTTCGTTTCCTCCCGAAAGAAAATTCCCAAGCGCGGCGGCGTGCGTGTGGCAGGCAAGCCGACGGTCTACGCCGGCATTCTGTTCTGCCTGATCTTCGCGGGAGCGGGATTGTCCGGGTTCCTCCCATCCATCGCGCCATGGTTCTGGAAATCGACCCCATGTGAGGTGCTGGAGTTCGAAATCCATGACAACCCGGACGAGGATCCGCCGTTTTCCGCCGAAGCCCGTTATCGTTTCGACTGGAATGGCAAGCCGCATGAATCCGGCCATGTCGGCATCAGGGGCTGGAAGGACGCGCGTGTGCCGCTCGAACTGGCGAGGAAATTCTCCGAAAACCCGAAAACCGTCTGCTATCTGCCGGATGGGTCGTCGGAAAGCGCGGTGCTCCTCCGGCCGGCACCCAAGTGGGGAAGTTTGTTTATCATCGGATTCGGAGCCAGCATGGCCTGGCTCCTCTTCCAAGGAGACCGGACGAGGGACCTGCCGGAAGAGGAGGTGATGAAACGGGTGCTGCCTCCGGTGGCCCTGCTTTTCGGCATTCCCGGGTTGCTTCTTTTTCTGAACCTCTCCCTGCCGGTGTGGATCGAATCCATCGCGGTGCTGGGCTGGAATGAGACGCCTGCGGAAATCGTGTGGAGCGAGCTGAGGGTGACGCACGGCACGAAATCCACGAGCTATCGCGCGGACGTCTGCTACGAGTATGAGGCGGCGGGAAGGACGTGGCGCAACAACCGGGTCCGCGCGGGAGAAACGCCGGAGTCCGGCCGGTCGGCGGCTACGGAGATCTTACGGTTGTTTGCAGTGGGTCGGCGGACCCATTGTCATGTCCACCCGACCCGGCCGGAGAGGGCGGTGTTGCTGACATCGCCGGGCTGGGTGGCGCTTTTCACCTTGTTTCCCCTGCCCTTCCTGGCGATCGGCTTGTGGACCGGATGGGAGGCACTGCGAATGAGGGCTCCTTCGGCACGGGTCGGGGGATGAATTTTCGAAAACGGCCGGGTGGCCAGTACAAACAAGCCGCACGTTCCCACTCGACGCCCGGCCCGCGCCCGGGTGAATCTCGCTTCCATCGGACAAGTCATGTGGAAGCGGTCATTTGAAAAATTCGAATCCACGGGATTCCGGAAAATGTCGGCGAAAGGCCTCGCCGCCTGCCCGGAATGTGGAGCGGCATCCGGCGACCTCTCGGGTCAGGTGGTCCGCTGCCGGTCCTGCGGAACCACGGCCTCCATCGCGGAGTGGACTTCCAGTACGGGCCGGAACGCTGCTGCGGCTGCGTACGCCGCATCCCCCACTCCGCCTCCGGAGTCGAAGATTGCCCGCGACACGGACGCCTCCGGCGGGGTTGCCTGGCAGATTCCCGCGTCCGGAAGCTCGGGCGGGCTGCTGTTCTTCGGCATCGCATGGTCCGCCATCACCGCGGTGGTGAGCGGAGGATTCCTGATCACCATCCTGAGCGGAAACAAGATCGAGGGAGGAGATATCCCCCAATGGTGGCTCATTCCATTTTTCACGGTTTTCTGGCTGGTGGGATTGGGCATGCTCTACGCGGGGTTCCGGAGCAAATACGCCCGCCACCGCATCACCGCGGGAAATGGCCGGCTGACCCTGCGCCGTGAATTGTTCGGCAGGTCTTCCGAGAAATCCCTGCCATTGGAATCCATCCGGTCCATCGAACAGGTGCAGTTCTACCAACAAAACTACGAGCCGGTCTTCGGCATCGAAATCCGTGCGGAAAAGGGCAAGCTCCGCTTCGGCTCCGCCCTCACGGATGCGGAAAAATCCTGGATGGCCGCCGACTTGCGGCGTGTCCTGCTGAAGCAACCGGCAAAGCCGGCGGAATCCACGGACGCCGGCGCGGGGAGGCAGTCATACTTTTCCATTCCGCTCCCGCGCTCGCGTGGCCAGCTCCTTCCGATGGGCATCACACTGCTTTCGATGGGCCCGGTTTTCGCGTTCGTATGGGGAGCCCTTTCAGATGGATTCCACCCCGTGCCACGAAACCCGGAGCATTGGTTCGATCAGATTTTCAACCTGTCGACAGGTGGCTTCCAAACCGCCTTGATCCTGGCCTGCGGTGTGTTCTCCCTGATCGGCCTGGCCATGATCGTCATCGAGTTCCGGTCCCGGGGCATCGAGAAGCGGCTGGAGGGCACGGAGCTGGAAATCTCGTTCCGCAGCTACCGGCACGGGCGTGTGGTGAAGGACCGCACCTTCCCGCGTGCTTCGGTGACCGGCATCCGCGCGTCGGTCAGCGGTTCCTCAAACGCGAAAGTCATGAAACGCGTCGATCTCATCGCCGGTGACACCGTGGAGAAAATCGCCTGGTGGATGGACGGCGGACTCGCGGATCAATTCGTCGCCGAGGTGCGGTCCGCCCTCGGCTGATGTTCCGCGACGCGGCCCCCGCCGCTCACACCAGCCCGTCCTTCCGCGCCTGTTTCCAATACGCGTATTCGGAGCGGTTGAAGTCGATGTATTCGGGCGAGAGGTCGCTGGAATACATCGTGTAATCGGCGGTCCCTTGATTGAGGTTGATGACGATTTCAAACTCCGGATGGGAGACGGCCTCGCGGAGCAGCTCCATCGGCGTGTCCGCCTGGAGACCACCGATGCAGGCGGCTTTTCCACCGATGTGGATGTCCACGAGCTCCTCCCGGATACGGGCGCGGGAATAGCCGACGGCGTGGATGATGCGGCCCCAGTTCGGATCGCCGCCGTTCCAGGACGATTTCACCAGCGCGGATTTGCAGACCGCTTCGGCGACTTTCTTCGCATCGAGGTAGGTCTTCGCGCCCTCCACCTTCACGGTGACGAACTTGGTGACGCGCTCGCCATCACGGACGACGGCTTTCGCGAGCTCGAGCATGAGCCACTGGAGGGCCTGGCGGAAGAGCTTGCAGTTCGTGCTGTTCCGGCGGATGGCGGGCATCTTCGAGGCTCCGTTCGCAAGCACGATGACGGTGTCGTTGGTGGACATGTCACCGTCGATGGTGATGCGGTTGAAGCTGCCTTCCACGCACTCGAGCACGGTCTTGCGGAGGTTTTCCGCAGGGATGTTCGCATCGGTGGTGATGAAGCACAGCATGGTGGCCATGCTGGGAGAAATCATGCCGGCACCCTTCACACAACCGCCGAGACGGACACGGTGCTCGCCGAGGTCGAAGGAAATGGCGACCTCCTTCGCATGGGTGTCGCTGGTGATGATGGCGGCGGCCACGTTCGAGCCGTTTTTCGGGCCGAGCTGCTCGATGAGATCGTCGTATTTCGGCTCCAGCCGCATCATCGGCAGCGGCAGGCCGATCACACCGGTGGAGGCGACGCCGATTTCGGAGCGGTTGAGCTTGAGCGGTTTCGCCACGGCATCGCACATGGCGTTCGCGTCGCGGATGCCCTGCACGCCGGTGCAGGCGTTCGCGTTCCCGGAATTCGCGATGATGGCGCGGAGATTCCCCTTCCGCAGGTGGGTCTGGGAGACACGGACGGGCGCGGCCTTCACCCGGTTCGTGGTGAAGGTGCCCGCCGAACTGCATGGTTTTTCCGAGTAGATCAGCGCGAGGTCGAGCCGCGTGGCGTCCGGATTCTTGATGCCGCAGCTCACCGCGCTGGTGAGGAAACCCAAGGGCGCGCCGACGCCGCCTTTGATTTTGGTGAAGGGATGATCCATGAGGTGATGGGGAACAGCGGGCGAGACTGGGTCCCTGTTAAAAATTTTGCAACCCATCAGTCGGGCTGAGGCCGAAGATGAGGTTGAAACACTGCACCGCCTGCCCGCCCGCGCCTTTTCCGAGGTTGTCCTCGGCGCTCATGAGAATGACCCGGCCGGTGCGCGGATCATGCTGCCACCCGATGTCGATGAAGTTGGTGCGGGTGACGTTTTTCGTGTCCGCACAACCGCCGCGACCGAGCAACCGGACGAAATCCGCATCCTGGTAGGCCTTTTCCAAAGCCGCGCCGATCGCCTCCGGCGGCACACCGTCCCGCAGCTTCGCGGTGGTGGTCGTGACGATGCCGGAGTTCACCGGGATGAGGTGTGGAATGAAGGAAATGGTGACATTTTCCCCCGCCGCGAAGCCGAGCTCCTGCTCGATCTCGGACAGGTGGCGGTGCTTCGGCACGCCGTATGCCCGCGCGCTTTCATTGCATTCCACATAGAGCAGCGTGAGATCCGCCTTGCGTCCGGCTCCGCTGACGCCGCTCATCGAATTGGCGACGATGGTTGCGGGATCGATGAGATTTTCCCTGAGCAGGGGCAGCAGCGGCATTAGGATGCTCGTCGGGTAGCAACCGGGCGCGGCGATCAGCCGGGCGGCCTGGATTTCCGGGGTGCGGGCTTCCGGCAGACCGTAAACCGCCTCGCCAAGGAGGTCCGGCGCGGGATGCGCGTGGCCGTAGAACTCCTCGTAAACCGCGGCATCCCTCAACCGGAAGTCCGCGCTGAGATCGATGACCTTCAACCCCCGCTCCAGCAACGCCCGCGCGATGTCCGCCGCGACGCCGTGGGGCAGCGCGAGGAAAGCGACCTGCGCTCCCGTCGCCGCGATGGCGTCGGGATCCGGCAGGATGAACTCAAGCCGCGCCCCCGGGGCCTTGGTGAAACGCGGAAACACCTCGTCCAGCGACTTCCCGGCTTCCGCGCGGGATGTGACGGCGACGAGTTCCACCCCCGGGTGGGTGAGGAGCAGGCGGAGCAATTCCATGCCGGTGTAGCCACTGGCTCCGACGATGGCGGTCTTGATGCGATTCATGCGGGAGGCAATCTCATGATTTTCCGTGCTTGCCAATCCGCATTTGGCCTGATTCTTTCGCCGTCCGTTCTTGTGACGGGCTGTAGCGCAGTCTGGTAGCGCACTTGCCTGGGGGGCAAGGGGTCGTGGGTTCGAATCCCGCCAGCCCGACCATTTTTCTTAATGGGTTGATTTTCAATTCAGAATCGACGGATCCACTGCTCAAGATTGGGGAGAGGCGCTTTTCCGTGAAAAGCGGATTCCTCATCGCCCCCGCGTCATGACCGACCGCCTGCTGTCCCGCGAAATGCGGTTGGCATGAGAAATGACATTCCGCGCGACAGAACAATCCCGCCATAACGCCGATTGACCCGCATGATGGCAACCCCATGAACGCAACGCAGAGGCCAGGCATGGGCCTGAATCTATCGAACCTCGAAAAGGTCCGCACCATCGGTGCAAGACGATCGTTCCATTGCGTTGTCCATAGACTTCTCGCGCGCTTCGAATTTCGGTCCACCGCTCCAGGATCAACGACAGTCAATCCCTAGCCCCGTCCAGCGCAACATAGTCATTCAGACTGTGAATTTCTTTGAACCCCTTGAATTTCTCAAGGAACATTGATCTTTTCATCACGTAGCAAGGACCTTTTGTAACAATCACGATTTGGAAATCCTTCCCCTCTTTCAATCCGACGTAAATTTGGACGATCTGGGGAAACCTCACTTGAGCCTCATGGAGACGTCCTTTTTCAATCCGATAATATTGTCTGTCCAGGTCCCATGGGACCGCTGACGGCAAGCTCGGATCTCGAGAGTCCATCAGATTTGCGTCATTTTGATCGATCCAATTCAGCAGCTTCTCCGGTGACCTTTCATTGAGGGAGCTGGCAACATACACCAAGGCGAAAAGCACCGGCAGAATGATCCCAATAATAACATGTCGCCTATTGATCATAAAAGGAGTTGATCCTCATGATGTGAAAATCGCATGTCGGTCGCTCGTGTTCCCGGGTATTCCGACAACCAGAGGGTAGCCGGCGTCATACAACGTCCTCAGGTCGGACGGGAGCCGATCGGGCAGGGCTCGACGCTGCGATCATGTGCGGCGTTCCCCATGGCTGAAAGACGCCGGGTATGCGGACGCCGGTTGGCAAGACAGCTCATGGAGCGGGTGGACCTTGGGTTGAAGCGTCAGGATTGATCAAATGGGAGCCAAGCCACCTTCGCCGCGGACCGTTTCCGAAGAAGCCCGTCCGGCTTTGGCACGAAATCCGGGTGACACGTCTACTGCGGGTGGTTGTCACATTTTGAATAAGTCCTTATCTTTTTCTTAAATTCTTGATAATCAACAAAAGGCGGCACTCCATACCTACTGCAAATGCGCGAGTATTCCCTAGCAGTTACTATGAGCATTTTGTTTCTCACCTTATCCCTCCCCTCGAGTGGCAAACCATGAAAAAACGAAATCCAATTATTTTCATCAAATGCGGGGTCTGATCCTATCAATGCCGTCAGGACAAGCCACGCTCCTTCGCCACCCCGCATCCAACTGGGGCGATCTGACTCCACAGGGTAAAATGAGGGCTCAAAAACGGAGTTTTCATTTCCTCCTTCGTTTAGAGGATTGTTTCGATATAATTCGAAGTTATTCAAAATCAGACGAACCTCGCTTCGCACGACATTATCGCCACCAATCGGATGAACAGACGCACATGAACAAATCAAAAGAGTAAAAATTATTGATATTTTAATCATACATGCTTCCTACAACTTTCACATAACCATACGTAGATCCGCTAGGTTTGACGCGCTCCATATAATTCAAAAATCTTTCAAAAGTTGGAGCTCCTGTCCCGCCCGGATTAGGGACAACAATACATCCTATCCCCCCGGGAGTTCCCAGATGAATCAGGAACTCCGACCGGGAATTCATAAGCCCGGTTCTCGGATTTCTGACCTTAATGAAAAGATCGCTTGGAGTGTCATCCTGTGGATACAGCGCGAATGTTTTATATCCGGCCTTTTTTGCATCGTTGGCGCCTATTCTGTATTCACCGCGGGGCAGGGGCCCCGCCGGCCCGGTACTTCCCAACGCCCTGAAGCCTTCATAGTCAGGGTCATTTGTCATATCCGGATACTCTTCAGTCGAAAGCCGGCCTGTCCTGTAGTCCCCTGCTCCGGAGTTCATTCTGAATACAGCCGCATCGTCATTTTCAGGATTATAGAACGTAAGCATGCGCTCCTTTACATAATATGTCAACCTCGCGCCTATGCGTGGAGCTTCGGCATTCAACAGGTGACTCATTGCCCCAGTGGTCGCTCCATTCGCAAATTTCCCTCCTCCGAGGACTGAAGCCGTCCCTCCAGCAATCGATGCGACTGCGGTTCGGCCTGTGAATTTTAAATTCGCGCCCACTTCGCTCCCGGGATCGGTCAAACCGCTGACGGTCGTCGCGGCCGAGGCGGCGGCGGAAAGAAAGCCATCTTCGAACTTACCTCCCATGGCGACATTGGATGCTCCGCCTATGACGCCATGTCCTGCGATATTCAGCGCATCCAGATTTGCAGTTCCTCCCACCATGTGCATCGCTCCTGTGAGCGCTCCGGAGATACCACCTATCATGGCCCCGCGCAAGACATCTCCCAAATTCCCGCCCGCCAGCGCTGCTCCCAGCCCTCCGGTCACCGCTCCTATCGCCGCTCCAGCGAAAGCGTAGCCTGCCAGAGTAGCCGCGGTACTGGTTGCCGCCACACCCGCTGCCGACGCATACAGCGCGGCCCCGAATCCGCTCAATGTTCCGGCGGAGACGATGGTCAAAACTGCTGCCACCACGATCACCACCACGGTCCTCCAGTTCTCCTTGAGCCAGTTGCCGACGCTCTTGAACGCCTTGCTCAGCCAGCTGAAGCCGCTAGGGTCGGTCATGTTCAGCGGATTGTTCATCACGTAGCTGTAGCGGTTGAAGTTCTGCGAATACTCCGGCACCTGCACGTACGGGTCCGGGCTGAGCATGCGGCCCAGTTCAGGGTCGTAGAGGCGGCCGTTCATGTGGATCAGGCCGCTGTCGTCGAGCTGTTCGTGGCCGGTGTAGCCGCGGTCGTAGTCCCTCGCGCTGGTGCGGAAGGCGCTGCTGTCGCTGGTACGGAAATTGTTGAGGTTTCCGGCGGCGCGCCGCTCGCCCCATGGGTCGAAGGATTGCTCCTCGATGGTCTGGCTGGCGAAGTCGGTGCCGTTCCAGGTGCCGGTGAGGAGGACATCGGTGGATCCGAGGTGGTCCTTCAGGATGGTCGTTAGCTTCGTCTCGACGGGGATGCCCGGCTTGACGGTGCGGGTGTAGACCGCGAAGCCGCCGATGTTGTGCCGGTGCACGGTGCGCGTGATGACCGGTGTCGCACCCGAGCTGGCCTTGCTGCTGTGGATCTCCCGTTCGTAGCTGCCGAGGTAGAGGGTTTCCTCCAACAGGCGGCTGTCGTCCGCTGCGAGGCGTTCCTTGAGCTGGCCCGCACGGTTGCCTCCGGCGTCGAAACTGAACTTGCTCTCGACCTGGCCGCCGGCGGCGTAGATCTGGACACCGTTCAAATCCTGCAAGGCGGGGGCGGACGCGTATTTCAGCTCTTTCAACTGCCCGAAGGAGGTCCACTTGTATTCCCGCCTGCCGTCGTTTTTGACGTAGCCGGCGTCATCGTAAACGTAGTTCCGGGTGAAGCCCTTGATCGTGGCACTGGAGACCGCGTGGGGCCTGGTGCCGGCATAGGTCAGCGTGGCGCCGGGCCTGGATTCCAAATTGCCATTCGCCGCATATCCGTAGATGGCTACGGGGGGCACTCCCGAACCGGAGCTGGTTGTCTTGGTCAGGCGGTTGAGATTGTCGTATTCGAACGTCTCGGACAGCGATTTGAGCACGTCGGTGCGGGTCCACAGGTTTTTATTGTCATACCAGGTGTAGGCCTTCGATTGCAGGTTGGTTCCCGCACGGCTCGCGGTGAGCGTGGCGAGCTGGTCCTTGACCGGATGGTAGGTGGACGTGGTGGCGACGTCCTGGGCGAGGAACTGGGAGGTGGCGCGGCCCCTGGAGTCGTATTCGCCCGCCTTCCACAGGTCCTTGCCAGCCCCCGGCATGCCCGGGCCGATGGTGAGCTTGGTGGGGAAGGACCAGGTGGAATCGTAGGTGTGCACGATGGTGAGGCCTCCGGCGTCCGTCTCGCTGGAGACGCGGCCGAGGGCGTCATAATAGGTGATGGTCGAGGACGTTTCCGGAAGCGTCTGCCCGGGGGCGACCTGGGTCTTGGTGGCGACGCCGGGGCGGCCGAGCGAATCGTAAGCGACGGTTTCCTGATAGTGGTCCGGTCCGGTCGTTTTCCACGGCTTGCCCTTGCCCGCGCCGAGCGCCTGGTCATAGAAGGTGTAATAGTCCCCTTCCCCATCCGGTTTCTGCACCCGTTCGACGCGGCCGAGCACGTCGTAGAAGTAGTTCGTGACCTTGCCGTTCGCATTGGTGGAACTGGTGACCTCGCCGAAGGCGTTGTAGGCGGAGGAGGAAGTACCGGAGTTGGTTTCCCAGACCTGGTACTTGTTGCCGAAGATATCGAACTGGTTCCGCAGGACCTCGGTGCCGCCCAGCTCGACGGTGGCGACCCTGCCTTCCTGGTCGTGGATGAACCTCGTCACCAAGCCTGAGGCATCGCAGCTCTGGACCATGCGCCCGTGCTGGTCCTCCCAGCGCTGGAGGTAGCGGCCGTCGGAGGTTTTCGATAGGGAATAGCTCAGCGGATTGACGAGGTCGGCCACCGTGGAGAATGTCTCCACCTGGTCGGTCGTCAGGTCCGGGTGGGTGGTGCTCAACACGCGACCGACCACGTCATACCTGATTGCGGTGAAGCGCGGAACCTCGCCAGCAGCGAAGGGTTCCGTGATGTACACCTTCCGCCCCAGACTGTCGTAACGGGTGACGGTGTAGATCTTGGAGTAGGAGGAAAGGCCGCCAACGAAACTCCGCAGGATGGTGGTCGCGGTGGCGACCTCCCGGCCATAGGGATCCAGATAGACGATGGCGACGGGGCTGCCGGAGGTCTGCGTGGCGCGGTAATACCGGATGCCGACAGGGTTGATCTCGCCGGGGGCGTTGAGGTAGGACAGCACCGTGGAGGGGAGGGGCGTCGGGTCCTTTTCGGGATCGTTGTTATAATAACCGGTGGACTCTCCGGTCTTGGTCCCGTCCGGATGCCGGGTCAGGACCCGGGTGCCATACAGGTCGTACTCGAAACGCGTGGTCAGGCCGTTGATGTCGGTGGTGGAGCGCAGCAGCGCGCTCTGCTGGTCATACCGGTATCTGACCGTGTGATTGAGCTGGTTCGACTCGCTGGTTACGAACCGCCTGCGGGAGTCGTATTCCGAGGTGCTGGTGCGGGTGATGCCGGAGCCGGTGACACTGGTGGCAGTGATGTTTCCGGAGGTGTCGTAGGTGTATGTCTTGGTGGAAGCAAGGGGACTGCCCGGCTCGATGGTCTCGGTCTTCAGAAGTCCGTGGGTGGTCTCGTAATAGTCGAAGGCGGAATTCTTCACGAGCGTGGGCCTGCCCCCGCCGGACTTGGTGACGGTGGTGGTCCGGAGACGGCCCAGGTACCAGCGGCCGGAGGTGGTGAGGTTGTCGTAGGCGCTCTGTGTCACCACCTGCGTGCCGTCCAGCGACGCCACGGTGGATTTGTTCACGAACCCGTAGGGATCGAAGTCCCCCACCGCTTGCGTGGTGGTGGTTTGGGAAACCTTCGTCCCGGCGAGATCATACAAGGTTTTCACCGACTTGGTCTGCACCGGACGGCGGACGGTGCCGCCGACACCGGACGAGGACGGCATCTGGGAATATTCCGCCGTTTCCTCGGAAAGCAACCTCTTGCCGGTCGGGACGGTGCCGATCGCCGGTACAGTCGGGGCCATGTCCCCGGCTCCTACGAGTGCCCATGTTTGGGTCCATATGGGAGAACCGCCGAACGGGAAGGACCTGTGGGTTTCCGTGCGGGTGATCTGGCTGTTCAAGCCGTCCTTGGCCTCGATCCAGCCGAATCCAAGCGAGCTTTCGTTGTAACGGTCGTAACGCAGGTCGCCATAGCGCTGGTATCTCACGCGTCTGCCATTCCTGCCGTCCGGCTCGGAATACGAGGAAACGACGAGGCGCGAGTCGATCACTCGGGACTGTCCGGCGGGCAGCGCTGAGTCGCCCTTTTCATAGACGCGGTGGTTGTCGAATCCGGCGATCGGCGTAGGGTCGTTCAACCGCTTGTAATCCACCTTCAATTCCGAGGTGAGACCATCCGTGACGGAGATCAGGACCTCCGGGCGGCAGTTGTTGTACCAGACCTGCGGCGTGCCGCCCAGCAGTCCGGTGATGAGGTCCGGGAAACCGTCGCCATTGACGTCCTGGAGCCTGCAATGGCGCTTGCGGTCCTTGCGCTCGCTTTCGGAAGTGTAGATGCGTGGGACGGAAGAGGGCACGCCCCAGGTTTCCTTCGCTTTCCAACCATCGCCCGTGTTCAGGAAGGCGAGGTTGTCGCTGCCACTGGTTTCCGGATTGTTCTCGTCCGAATAAAGCACGTCCACCAGCCCGTCGCCGTTGAGGTCCGCCATCTCGAAGCCGTGGGGAATGCGCCAGTTGCTGTTGTCCATGTCGCTCTCGAAATGGAGCGGGTAAGGGAACCGGTAGCTGCTCAACTGCGCGTATGCGTCGCCGCCCGGATCCGTTTCCGAGTCCCACGCGCGTGTTCCCCGGTTCATCCATGCCCGGGCGTCGAACCCATCCTTGTTCTCGCACGAACGCAACATGTCGGTCAGGCCGTCGCCGTTGAGATCCACCAGCAGCGCGTCGGAAGGATTGTCGTTCGAGAGGACGAGGCCGGTAGGGAGATCCTTGAGGTGGGAGGTGGTCGCCGCGGTCCAGAAGTAGGAACCGCTGCTCATCAGGAAATGATTGCGCCTCACCAGGGTTCCGCTCTCGTACCGCGACTGCGCGATCTCGGGGATCCCGTCGCCGTCGAGATCGAGAATCCTCCGTCCCACATCCTTGCCATCCTCCATCAGCGGCACCGGAAGGTAGCGTTTGTTGTCGCGGGTCCACCCGGGTCCCGCCTTGCCGTTGTTGATGAACGCGAAGCTTTCTCCGAGGTCATCATTGGAATCCGGATCAAGCAACTGGGTGCCGGTGGCCAGGTCGTAGAGGCGGCCCCTGTCCGTCGTGTGCACGACCAGGTCCTGATAACCGTCGGAATTCAGGTCCACCCACTGGAAATGCTCGTCCCGTTTCGATCCGCCGTCGGGGGCGGACGAGGAGGTGTTGTCCATGTAGAACGGGAGCTTCCATCCGGTCTTTTCAATCCATGCGGTGCCGTCGAAGGAATAGAACGTGTATTCGTTTTTCAGGTAGCTCTCGTCCGAACTTGTCTTGAGATTCACCGAGCCCATGAGATCGAGATCTCCATCGCCGTCGATGTCCGTGGGTTGCGCCAGCAGGTGGTGCTTTTCATTGTAGTCATAGCCATCTCCATCGTCATGGCGCGTGCCCAGCGGCAGGTATCCCGGCGGACGGTTGCCTTCTCCCACCACGAACCCGTCGCCCGTGTTCCGGTAAACCCTGCCATAGGTCTTGGCTGTCAGGGAATCATCCGGATTCCTCAGATAGTCGACCACCCGCCAGTCCGCCAGATCCGGCAGGCCGTCCGAGTCCAGGTCCAGCGAGGTGACTCCAAGATCCTCACCATCCTCGTTCGTGAAGCGGGGCAGCTGGGTGTCCGTCTCGAACGCGACCGCAGCCACGTTCGCCGGCGTCTGTGAGCCGGAACGGTAGATCTTCACATTCCGGAACGCCACGGAATCCACGCCGTTGTCGACGTCATTGTCCACGCACATCAGCACGAGGTATTTCTTCACGCCGGTGACTCCGTCAGCGCCTGGCGTCAGCGTGATGGTTTTCCAATTCTCGCTGGAATTGTAGGTTCTGGACTGCCCGTTGCCGGGGAAGTTGACGCCGTCCGCCATCTTGACCGTGGAGCCGTCGCCGCCGATCCTGCAGAAGGCGGCAGCATCCGAACTCTGGTAGGTGGCGTCCCCATCAAGCCCGATGAAGGCACCGGTATCCAGCCCGCCGGAACTCACCTCGAAAGTGATGCGGGTGTCAGGGTAGATCGTGGTATCCGGTATCTTGTAGGCCCTCGCCGCGTCTCCGGCAAGCCTGATGGAGGTATTCCCATCATAGGTCGAGACCATGGAATTCACCTCGTCGCTCGCGTCAAGGCCGTCGCTGTAGGTCGGGACACTCGTGGCACCGGGATTCTTCCAGAGCGGATCGGAGTCCTGCAGGCCGTCATAGACGAACCGGGTGGGCTCCACCCATCTGCCGCCGTTCATGAACTTCATCACGTTTGTCAGCATCGACCTGCGGCTCTGATCGGAAACCTCGTATTCCAGAACATAGTCGTGGTTGACGTATCCTCCCGTCTTCACCCTGATCTTCGCCAGCCGCAGGGTCATGCGCGAACCGGAGTAGGCGCTGAACGAACGGCTGATGTCCGGACGGTCCTCGTAAGTGAAATCGATGCTGCAGTAAGGAGCGAGGCCGTTCGCGTTCCCCGTATATTTGATCGTCGACACACGGTGGTCGGTGAAATCGAAATTCGCCGAAAGCGGATCATCGCGCAGGTAGTCCACCGTGTAATAGTTGCCAAGCGTGTCCGACACCTTGTCCACACACCACGCCACCGGTCCGCTTCCCAACGACAGCTTCGAGTTCGTCGTCGCACCCAAGGTGACGATCAGGCCCGCCTTCGTCTCCATTTTCCAGGAGCTTGGCCCGGCCCCGACCGCGGTGATGCGGGCGAACGAATCGATCTCCGTGCGATACACCGATCCCGCGGCACCATAGACGCCCTCCACACAAATCAGGCGCTCGCCGTCGAGGAAGAAACGGTCCTTCGTGCCGCCGTCGCCCTGTACGTCGAAATTCATCGGATCATAAAAGCCGTCCTTCGCCACCGAAGACGGCCCGCGGGTGATCCGTTGGAGGCCGCCGAGGCTCCAGCCCACCCCCATCACGCCGTTGCCCGCGCCGCTCGAATAGCTCAGGCTGAGCTTTGGCTCCATGCCCGCCGTGCCCTTCGGAATATCGATCGGGATCGAATAATTCGCCGAGCCGTCGGCACCGACCGAAAGGGATCCCTTGAGAGCCGTCACCGGCCTGTGGGGAGCCTCCTCCTCAAGGGTGAGCCCGGGAATGGTTCCCAGTCCCGGAGGTGGAGCGCTGGCGTATCCCTCGCTTCCGACACCCAAAGACCTAAGATACAGGTTATAAAACGAATCCGACGTTCCGGGCTTGATCGAATTCCGGTCATAAAGATTGGGATTCGATCCATTTCCCACCTCCCAAAGGTCCGTCATGCCGTCCCCGTCGCTGTCGATGTTGAGCAGGTGCTCGAACCGCAGGGAAAACACCGCCTTGAGCTGGCCGATGGTCGCGATCGCCTTGTTCTTGTCGTCCCCGCTCGCGAGGCTCCATGGCAGGTAATGGTTCTCCGCCCCTGCGGCGGTATCCTTGGTCCCGTTCAACTGCAACTGGCCCAGCTCCGAAGGCGAGGCGCTTTCCTTGTCCAACCACGCGGGGGCCACCTGGTTCAGCCGGGTGTAGAACGGCGTCGCCAGAGCCTTCAACTGCCCCACCAGCAGCACGGAATTCTGCTTGTCCCGCCATTCCTGTGTGATGGGGGACGGGACGGCCAGATCGACGATCCCCGAGAGATCCGCCCGGATCGCGGTGGCGGTCCCCGGCGCGGTCGCTTCCAAAGCCTTCAACGCCTGCGACACCATCCACTTCGCCTGGCCGATGTTGGCGAGGCCGTAGTTGACCGGCGCGCCCATACCTGGATCGACCACCAATGTATCGCTGTCGCTCCACCAGTCCGGCTGCACGACCCGCCATTGGGAAGGCACGGCCGCATAAACCTGGTTGAGGAGGAAAGCGAAGTTCAAAAAGACGGCAAGAGCCTTCTTCGGAAGGGAAACATGATCAGACATAATTCTGCAGGAAAACGAAAAATTAAAAAACGACGGCCCACGACGGGCCTGAGCCGCCTCATTCACACACAAGGGTCTTGGACGGAACCCTGTCAGTTGCCGTAAGCGCCCATGGAGATGTCCCCTTGGGCCTTTGTCACCATGACATCTCCGGCTTTTGTAACGCGGAACGCCGTGGATTGGGTGGTGGAGCTGCCGTTTCCGACCACGAACAAATCACCGGAAACCATGGGTGCGTTCCAAACGCCAACCGCCACGGAATTGTTCTGTGTCGCGCTCAGCCCGCTGCCCAAGGCGCTGCCATAGGCACCCGTGACCGTGTTTGAAACACCAAGGGCGACGCCATAATCGCCGGAAACGTTGTTGAATCCTCCCATGATGTAACCGTGGGCGTTGCTGATGTTGTTGTCGGTTCCGATTATCCCGCTGGATTTGACATCAACCGTTGTTCCCGGCCTCTTGGCAACATTGTTGGTACCAGAAACAAGCGACGCGGTCGCGTCGACGGTATTCGCGGTGCCGCTGATGATGGTTCCCAATCGGTCGGATCGGTCCGGATCGTCGCTCACCAGGTGATTGCTGCCGACGATCACGGAGCCCCGGGACTTTCCGGAACTGCCCGATCCTACCACTATGATCGCGCCGTTGGGACTCGTGAGCGCGGTGGATCCCACGACGATATCCTCGCTGCTTGGCGGACTCCAGGCCACCAGCGCCAATAACAGGGCAACAGCGGAAACGACGGCGAAAGGTTTGTTGATTTTCATAATGATCTGGAAAATGTCTTTGGGCTGAATTGTTTTCACTCTTCGAGGAAATAGCGGCACGAGGCGCGGTGCGCCAGCACCTGCGCGGCCCGGTCATCTTCGAGATCGGGAGTTGCGGCGGCGGCCTCGATGGCTGCCTCGACTTCCTCGACGGTCGCCTTGATGATCCATCCGGAGCGGTAAAGCTCCGCGATTTCCGCCTCACGCTCGGGATCCTCAGTGACGTCCAGCAACGCGGGCATGTGAAGCCGCGTCCGGATCTCCGAGGCAGCCTGCTCCATTTCCGCGACGATTTCGGCGCTTGTTCCGGACACCACTGGTTCATCCTGGGAGGCCTCGGAGGATTCGTTGGAAGATTGCGCCGCCGCGGACCATATGAGAACGGCACTGAGCGGAAAGCAGGCGAGAACGGCTTTGAGGTTGATTTTCATGGCGGTGATTGAGATCGGGGAAAACGATGGTTGGATGGCGGAAGCACAACTTTCGGTCCGATTGGATGAACCCGGGCGACCGCCCGTGCTTGCAAACGCGGGCAGGTCACTGAATCAACGTTTGTGGGGATTCAACATCTTTTTTTGGCGACGTTGCCGCCTTAAAAAAACAGTTCCGATTTGGTCACAACTATTGCGAACATTTGACTAACCATCGATTTCTTGAAGTTTCAAGTTGAGTGGATTGTACCGCCTGAAAGATGACATCCATTCTCAATATCGGAACGGATATGAAAAAAAACTTTTCCGTCAAAAAGGCAGGATGCCGGCGCCCTCATCGTCCGCAACACCCGAGAGTCTCAATGGCCCCGAGCATCGACCTCCGCATTCCAATTCGGAAATTTCCAGAGCTCTTCTCCCTTCACAGACCCTCGCAAACCAAGATATGCCAATAGGCTCCCGTGAATGTTATGCCTCGAAACCCGCCCCCGGGAAACATGAAGACGAGATCGACGTGAACGCCGCCCATCGGAGTGGTATTTGAAACCTGCGGCTCCGTCCTCCCCGCCCATTCCCGGGTTGACGTGATTGTCGAAAAACGGGGAGCGATCGCTTTCCTGCATGCCACCTGCCAGACGTTTCACGTGGAAATTACGAGCGTTGGAAATTGAGCCGAGACCACATGCAACTTATTCTTTATCACCGAATAAATCGGAAGCTTCCCCATCTCGGAAAAAGTGCCGGGAACAGGACTCGAACCTGCACACCTTTCGATACCAGAACCTAAATCTGGCGCGTCTACCAATTCCGCCATCCCGGCTTGCGGGGCGACTCTACCGGGACGCGGGCGCGGGGCAAGCACTCAATGCGAGGCGGTGGCGGGCGTCCCGGGGGATTTCGTCCGCCGGCTGGTTCCACGAAATCTCCAGCACGTGGAAGCTTCCGCCGAGGTGGGCGGGGTGGGTGAGCGTCTGGAACTGGCGGAGCGCCGCGAGATCCGGGTTTCCTTCCAGCGAGAGCAGCCAGTCACGCCCGTTTTCCGTGAGCCATGATCCCTGGTTCTTGAAAACGAGGGGCTTGCCGCCCAGGTCGAGCGCGGCTTCGGCGACGGCGGTGAAGTCCACGTGCGCGGTGATGTCGATTTCCCCGGGCCTCTCGAACGGGTCTTCCGCGGCGCGGTGGTTGGAAAAGGTGCGCAGCGTGCCGGCTTTCCGCTCCGGCAGGTAATACTCGGGCCGGGCGAATCCGTAGTCCGGCCAGATCATGAGGCCGGAGGAAAGGCCGCGGGCGAGCGGCGCGAGGAAGTCACGAAAGTTCGTGCGGACTTCGGTGCGGTAGCCATCCGGGAAATCCGTGCCGAGTCCGGCGAGCGCCGTGAGCAGGGTGGCATCCGTGATTTCATGGTCGGTCCCCCAGGTGAAAATTCCGTCCGGCCCCTTGGCGACGCGGCACTCGCGCCAGCCGCCGGATTTCCGTTCGACGACGTGGAACGGCAGCGCGTCGAGCAATTCGTTTCCGAAGGCGATGCCCGGCAGGGGATCGGTGGCAAGCTCTCCGGCGTCTGAAATGAAGCGCGTCTTTTCCGAAAAGGCCGCGAGCGTTTCGCGCTGGGCCGCCTGGAGCCGCGCGAGAGGCTCGGGGATCACGTATTCCAGCGAGGAAAACGCCACGGGATGGATCCGGGAAATCTCCCCGAGCACGTCGCCCGCGAGGGTCCCGTCGTGTGCGCCGCATTCGATGATCCGCCAGCGGCCGGGCGATCCCAATTTCTCCCACTCGCGGAGGAAACGCCGGGCGAGCAGGCGGCCGAAGAGCGGTCCGACGCTGACGCTGGTGAAGAAATCCCCGCCACGCCCGACCTGGCGGGTGCCGCGTGAATAATAGCCGAGCCCGGGTTCGTAGAGGGCGAGTGCCATGAAATCCACGAACCGCAGAGGCCCCTCGTCCGCGATCTTTTCATGCAGAACCGCTTCCAACGAAGGGGTTGCGGGCGGCGTTTCGTTCCGGTAGGGTGTCGCACGCTTTACCGCTCGAAGTGGCGGTGATGAATCAGGATCAGGCATGGCTAAAATTCAAAATTCGAATCGGAAGAGGAAGAACAGTAAGCCTTGGTTCTTCATGCGTAAAGGCTTCTGGCTCACGCTCATCCTGCTGGGCATCATCGGTGCCGTCTCGGGCGGGATCTTCGCCGAGGCCTATACCCGCGACTACCGCCTCCGCGCGGGCACCTATGATCTGGAGCGCATCAACGAGCTGGAAGAGCCGAGCATCATCCTGGACCGGAATGGCAAGGAGATCGGCCGCATCTTCGTGCAGAACCGCAGCGTGATCCCGATCGAGCAGGTGCCGGAGATTTTCATCAAGACGCTGCGGGCCGGAGAGGACTCGCGGTTCCTCACGCACCATGGTGTGGACTACATCGGCATCGTGCGGGCCGGAATCCTGAACGCGCAGGGCGGGAACCAGGGGGCCAGCACCATCACCCAGCAGCTCGCGAGGAATGCCTACAATCTCAAGGAGGAAGCGAAGCAGCGCAAGGAAACGACCATCCAGCGGAAGCTGGTGGAGGCCTTCCTCGCCCGCCGCATCGAGGACCGGTATACCAAGGAGCAGATCCTCAATTTCTACCTGAACCGCATCTACTTCGGCAGCGGATTCTACGGCATCCGCTCGGCATCGCTGGGGTATTTCGGCAAGGAGCCGATGAAGCTGACCACCGAGGAATGCGCGTCGCTGGTCACCCTGATCAAGAACCCGAACGCCCGCTCCCCGCTGAACAATCCGGAGGTGAACCGCACCGGCCGGAACTACGTGCTCGGCCGGATGCGCGAGGAGGGCTTTATCTCCTCGTCCGAGCTCGCCCGCCTCAGGGCCCTGCCGCTGCGGTTGAACTCACAGCCGTTGCGCCGCGGCACCACCCACTTGTATGAACGCATCGCGGAAGCGGTCGGTCTCGCTTTGGGTGAGGACGCGCTGGCGTCCGGGAAATTCAAGGTCCACACCACCATTCTCGCCGAGGCCCAGAACGCGGCCCAACAGGCCCTGCTCGACAGCCTGGAAAAAGCGGAAGCCCAGCCGGGCTACACCCATCCCAAGTACCGCGATTATCGCAAGGGCAGCCCGAAACCCGCCGAATACCTGCAGGGCGCGGTGCTCATGATCGACCATGACACGGGCGAGGTCCTCGCCCACGTCGGCGGGCGGGATTACGCGCAGGTCCCTTACGATTTCATCGAGCTTGGCAAGCGTCCGCTCGGCACCGCGTTTTTCCCCTACATCTACGCGGCCGGGTTGAGCGGCGGCCAGACACCCGCATCTCTGGTGGAGGATGAGCCGATGGACAACCGCGCCGTCATGGTCGGCGGCCGCGAGGGCATCCTCGGAGAGTGGGGCATGGAGGTTTCCTCACCGGTCTACGAAGGAAAGATCCCGGTGCGCAAGGCGTTGGAAAATTCCAAGATCGCCGCCACCGTGCGCTTCGCCGGGGCGACCGGCCTCCAGCGGGTCGTCGACACCGCGGTCTCCTTCGGCCTGCCCTTGCAAAAAGCGGAACTCCTGCCCCGCCTCGCCGTCGGCTTCGAAGAGGTTTCCATGAAGCAGGCCGTCCGCGCCATGACCACCTTCCCTCGCGGCGGACAATCCGGACCTGAAAAACTGGTCTATCTCGACCGCGTCGAGAATTCCCAAGGCCGCGTCGTTTACCGCCGCCAGAGACAGCCGCAGCCGACCCGCGATGTCATCGACGAGGCCACCGCCTGGCAGGTCCACAGCATGATGGTCGGCTCGCTTTTCCGTGGAAGCTCGAAGGGCGTGCTCGACGGGATGCTGGAGAAGAACTTCAGCGGCGCGGGCAAGAGCGGCACCACCCATGACTTCGCGGACACCTGGTTCATCGGTTACAACAAGCGCGTGACCTGCGGCGTCTGGACGGGATTCCTGGGCAATGACGGGGCCATCTACCCCGGTGCCTTCGGCCGGGATCTCTCGATGCCCGTCTGGCAGAAAACCATGAATGCCGCCGCTCCCTCGTTCGGCGGCGGACAACTCACCCCGCCCGACAGCGTCGTGGAGGTGAATGTCTGCACCGTATCCGGCGAGCGGGCCACCCAGTTCTGCCAGCAGCACGAGGAAAACGTGAACACGGGCATGATCCAGTCCCGTTCCACCGCAGTGGGCGAATACTTCCGCAGGGGCACCGAGAAGCTTCCCTTCTGCTCCATCCACTCCGGCGGAACCAGCGAAGGAGGCGCACCCGACATAACCGCGCTGAACCTGCCCGCGCTCGATGCCGTCCCCGTCCGCCCGAAGGAACCCACCCTCATCGGCGACGATCCCTATCACACGGAGGTCCCCAGCTTCGCCGCCACCTCCGCCGAGGGAGGCTTCGTCCGCCACCGCACGAACGTGCTCGACAGCCTGGACCTTACCGACATCGAAGATGGCATCCCGCTGCCCCGTCCGCGGCGGCTGCAGATCGATGACGAGTGACACCACCGGCCTCCCTTCCTGACCGATGCGGTGCCTGTTAACGCAGCCTCCCGAGGATAGACGGCCAAGCCTGACGGCAATGATTCGCATTTCCCCGGGCCTCCGGAAGCGTGAGCCTTCGAAAGAAAACGCCTGAGGCCCGACGACCGTCCGGAGTTCACGATTCATCGTGCTCTTTCACCCGCCCCGGCGGATGGCAAGCTGGAGCTTGAACTCCGGGCAGCGCTTCCGCGGGTGACGGTTTCACGCCCTTCATCGACCGCTTTCGGAAGACCTTTCAATCATCGTGGCTCTAATTTTAAATTTAGGCTTGATTACTAAACTTAGCCTAGACTAATTTTTATTCATGAATCCCCTACACCTGCTCGCGTGCGGTCTTTCCGCAGCCTCCGTATCCGCCGCCGAACTGCGCCCCCTCAGCACCGACCGCCCGGATACCACCGAAAGCCCCCGCACCGTCGACGCCGGGCATTTCCAATTTGAAATGGAAGTGGCGAACGCCTCGCACGACGGCTTCTCCCTTGCGGAACTGAATTCGAAAATCGGCCTCGATGCCTCCACGGACCTGCAAGTCGTCACGCCATTCTACACCCGTGTCCGGGATGGAGGCGAAGGCTTCGGAGACGTGGAAATCCGTCTGAAACGCAATCTCTGGGGAAATGATTCGGGTTCCACCGCGCTCGCGATCATGCCGTTTGTCAAAATCCCGACCGCGAACGGCGATCTCGGAAATGACGAGTTCGAAGGTGGACTGATCGTTCCGTTCGGTTTCGACGGCCCATCCGGGTGGTCCTGCGCTGTCATGGCGGAACTGGATCTGGTGGCGGACGACGACGGCGGCGGCCACCATCTGGTTGGCGTGGCCTCCGCCACCACCAGTCATGGGATCACGGAAAACACCGCCATCTTTCTCGAACTCGTCAGCGTGGCGGACGCCGGATCCCGCTCGGCCTATGAAGCTTATTTCAACACTGGCATGACATGGGCTGTCACATCCACCTGCCAGCTCGACGGAGGAATCCGCCTCGGTCTGACGGACGCATCCGCCGATTTCACCCCGTTCCTGGGAGCCAGCACGAAGTTTTGACCAAAAATTTAGCCTCATCTAAAATTCTACATTGAAGCGAATATGAAACGTGCCATGATGATTCCCATGAAATCCGGTGCCCTGCGGCCCTTTTCCAGACGAAGCGTGCTCTGTCTCGCTGTCGGCCTGTGCGCCCTTCTCGCCAGCGGTTGCGGCGATCCAAAAAAATCCACTTCCGGGAAAAAGCGGGTGGTCACGAGCTTCACCATCATCGCCGACATGGCGAGGGAGGTGGCCGGGGATGCGGCGGAAGTCGATTCCATCACCCGGCCCGGTGCCGAGATCCACGGATACGATCCCACGCCCAGGGATATCTTGAAGGCCCAGTCGGCGGATCTCGTCCTGTGGAATGGATTGAACCTGGAACTGTGGTTCGAAAAATTCTTCACCAACGTGCGCGATGTCCAGAGCGCCGTGCTGACGGAGGGAGTGACGCCCATGGGCATCACGGAGGGTCCCTACACCGGCAAGCCGAACCCCCACGCCTGGATGTCCCCGTCCAACGCGGTGATCTATGTGGAAAACATCCGCAAGGCCCTGGTGAAAATGGACCCGGCGAACGAGGCCACCTATAACGCGAACGCCGCCGCCTACACCGCGAAGATCAAGGCGTTGGACGAGCCTGTCCGGCAGAAGCTCGCCGCCATCCCGGAGGACCAGCGCTGGCTCGTCACCAGCGAAGGCGCGTTTTCCTACCTCTGCGCGAACTACGGACTGCGGCAGCTCTACCTGTGGCCCATCAACGCCGATGCCCAGGGCACGCCACAGCAGGTGAAGGCCGTCATCGACGGGGTCCGGTCCAACAAGGTTCCCGTCATTTTTTCCGAAAGCACGGTGAGTGACAAACCGGCCCGCCAGGTGGCGAAGGAAACCGGCGCGCGCTACGGCGGAGTGCTGTATGTGGACTCCCTGACGGATTCCGCAGGACCCGCACCTACCTATCTGAAATTGTTGGAAACCAACGCCGACACCATCGTGAAAGGATTTCTCAACCCGCCATGAACGAACCTCTGCGCCTGGTCGTGGATGACGTGTCGGTGGCCTATGCCAACGGGCACCTCGCCCTGCGCGACGCCTCGTTCCAACTCGGGGCGGGCACCATCTGCGCGCTGGTGGGGGTGAACGGCAGCGGCAAGTCCACCTTGTTCAAGAGCATCATGGGCTTCGTGAAACCGAAGTCCGGCAGCGTGAAGATCAACGGCCGGCCGGTGCGTGCGGCGCTGAAAGAACACATCGTCGCCTATGTGCCGCAGGCCGAGGAGGTGGATTGGCAATTCCCCGTAAGCGTGTGGGACGTGGCGATGATGGGCCGCTACGGCGCGATGAATTTCCTGCGCATCCCCCGCGCGGAGGACAAGGCGAAGGTGGAGGAAAGCCTGCGCCGTGTCTCGATGTGGGAGTTCAAGGACCGCCAGATCGGCGAGCTGAGCGGCGGGCAGAAAAAGCGGGTGTTCCTCGCCCGCGCGCTGGCCCAGGGCGGGCGTGTGATCCTGCTGGACGAGCCATTCACCGGGGTGGATGTGAAAACCGAGGAAGCCATCATCCAGCTCCTGCGCGAACTCCGCACGGCGGGATGCATCATCCTCGTCTCCACCCACAATCTCGGCAGCGTGCCGGAGTTCTGCGATCAGGTCGTGCTCATCAACCGCACGGTGCTCGCCTACGGCCCCACGTGCGATGTCTTCACCGAGCAGAATCTGGCGGCCGCCTTCGGTGGCGTGCTGCGTCAGTTCCAGTTCGAGGAGTCCACCATCCAGGATCACGACGGCCGGACGGTCCGCGTCCTGACCGATGACGAGCGGCCCCTGGTCTTCGGCAAGGACGGCCACCTGGAATACAAGGACCGCCAGGAACACGGCGAGCTGCTGAAAAAACGCCGCGAAGAGCATGAGTGAGTTTCTTCAACAGCTCCTGACACCCTTCCAGTATGACTACATGCTGCGCGCCATCTGGGTCAGCGCGCTCGTCGGCGGCACGTGCGGATTCCTTTCCTCCTTCGTCACGCTCAAGGGCTGGTCGCTGATGGGGGACGCGCTCTCGCACGCCGTCGTTCCGGGCGTCGCGGTGGCTTACATCCTCGGCCTGCCGTTCGCGCTCGGCGCGTTCGTCGCCGGGTTGCTGGCCGCGGGGACCATGGCCTTCGTCAAGGCGAGAAGCCGGATCCGCGAGGACGCCACCATCGGCATCGTTTTCACCGCCTACTTCGCGCTCGGACTTCTGCTGATCTCGCTTTTCCCCGCACGGGTGGACCTGAAGGTGATCCTGTTGGGAAACATCCTCGCCGTTTCGGATCCGGACATCTGGCAGGTCGCCATCATCAGCGCGGTGACGGTGGGGGTGCTCGTGTTGAAATGGAGGGATCTCATGCTGTTCTGCTTCGATGCCAACCAGGCCCGCACCCTCGGGCTGCGGGCGGGGCTTCTCCACATCACCCTTCTCTCGCTGCTCGCCGCCACCTCCGTCGCCGCCCTGCAGGCGGTGGGTGCCTGCCTCGTGGTGGCCATGCTCATCACCCCCGGAGCGACGGCCTACCTCCTCACCGACCGCTTTGGAAAAATGCTGTGGCTGTCCTCGGCCATGGGCGTGCTCACCTCGCTCGCAGGGGCCTATTCGAGCTACTACTTCAACGGCGCGACCGGCGGCTGCATCGTCACGCTCCAAGCGCTGTTGTTCCTGGCAGCCTTCGTCTTCGCACCGAAACACGGCATCCTCGCCGCCAAACGCCGCCTGCGCCTCGCGGCCCCGCAACCATGAACGCCCTGCTGGAACCCCTGCAATACGCCTTCATGCGGGACGCCCTGCTTGTCGGGTCGCTCGTCGCCGCCATGTGCGCGGTGCTGTCGTGTTTCCTCATTTTGAAAGGCTGGTCGCTGATGGGAGACGCCATCTCCCACGCGGTGCTGCCGGGCATCGTGCTGGCCTACATCGCCGGGCTGCCGCTCTCGATCGGCGCCTTCGCGGCGGGCCTCACCTGCGCGGTGGGCACGGGATTCATCAAGCAAAACAGCCGCGTGAAGGAAGACACCGTGATGGGGGTGGTCTTCACCGGCCTGTTCGCCTTCGGGCTGGTGCTTTTCAGCAGGACGCCGTCGGACATGCATCTGGATCACATCCTCGTCGGCAGCATCCTCGGTATCACGCGGGAACAGGTATGGGAAACGCTCGGTCTGGGCGGTGTGGTGCTCGCGGTGACCCTGGTGCTGCGCCGGGACCTGCTGCTGATCTGCTTCGATCCCGGCCAGGCCCGCGTGCTGGCCCTGCCGGAGCGTTTCCTGAACTACCTCCTGCTGGGATTGCTCTCACTCGCCATCGTCGTCTCGCTGCAAGCGGTGGGCATCATCCTGGTCGTCGCCATGCTCGTCACCCCCGGCAGCATCGCCCACCTGTGGACGGACCGCTTCGACCGCATGCTGGTCATCGCGGTCACGGCGGCGGTATGCTCAACGGTCGCCGGCATTCTCATCAGCTTCAAGATGGAAGGCTCCTCCACCAGCGGCTGCATCGTGCTGGTCCAGGCACTGGTATTTGTTATCTCCCTGCTCTTCGCGCCGAAGCATGGGATCTGGAAGCGGGGGTGAGGGAGATCGTCATTTTTCCCGGTTCCGGCGAGAAGCGGGAAGAGAGGCGGTGGGCGTGCCCATCCGCATCACCAGCGCTTTTTCCTATCCCTCTTCCCGGCCCGGCAGCGTGTGATGGCTCCTGCCACATGGCCCCACATCACACCAGACAACGCCGATCCCAGAAGGAAAATCCAAATCGAGGCCTGCAGGCCCGCCATCCTCTTCACACAAAGCAGCCAGCCGATCGTCCCGAACGGGTTGAGAGGCCAGAGCACGGTCAGGACGACATTACGAACAATCCGAAGGGAAGCCAGCGAGCCGAAAGTCAGTGAAAACTCCGTCCCTAACAACAAGGCACCAAGCAGCAGGGACACGAAGACCACCAAAACCGCGGTGAGGACTGAGCAACTCTTTTTGGTCTGCGGTTGAGTAGGCGTTTCAGTCATCTCAGGGGAATCTGGAATTACAGGCTCCTGCGTCAAATACGGATCAAGCTCTGCCGGGAAAGCTTCCGAACCGAGCGTGATGGCAGCCACCGCCTCACGCCGTCCCCGCCAGCCTGTGGTTCAGCGCGATGGAGCGGCGGAGCGCTCGCATGACGTCGACGAGCCCTTGGTGAGGCGACGCGGCTTCGGCGCAGGGGGCGTGTTGCCCGGCGTGGCGGCTGACAAACCGCCCGATTTCCGCATAAAGCTGCCGCATCTGGGTGTCCAGGACGGCGCTCTCCGCGCGGAGGACGGACATTTCCTTGTTGCCGTCCCCGATGACCTGGAACGCTTCCGAAGCATGGATGCGGCGGCCTTTTTTCTTCTCGGCGAGCTGGGCATCCACGGCGTCCACCTTCGCGTCACCGGCTTCAATCTCGGCACCGATGTCGATCCGTTGCTGCTTGAGGTCGGCAAACCGGTTTTTCAGTTCACCAAGGCGGGTCTTCAGCTTGTTCACCTGCTCCTTGTCAAATGCCGCGCTGGGAGCCTCCTTGGTGAGCACCTCGAGCTTCATCTTGAGTCCGTCGTAGGAACGGCGGACCTCGCGGGCTTCCGCGACGATCTCATCCCGCTTGTGCGCGAGCTTTTCGAGTTCGGTGAGCAGGGTGACACGCTCTTCGGCAAGCTCTTGGTGCACCTCCGGGATGCTGTTCAGGACGGTCGCACGCTCCTCATGGGCCTGGTCGAGCCGTGTCTGGCACTCGGCGAGCCGGTTGTTGACGTCCTCCTTCTCCTTGATGAACCTCCGCAGGTTCCAATATTCCACGGAAAGTTCCTCGATATTCTCAACCCGCTCCCAGATCAGGAAGCCCAGCTGCGCCTCGGCCTCGCGCAGCAGGTGCATTTCGCTCGCGGCGTCGGACATCCGCTGGTTTTTCCTGAAATAGCCGAACGCTTGGGCGAACCGGGCGATGTAGTAGCGGGAGGACGTCATTAGGAATGCGTTAGACCGGCTTCGCGATCTTTCGTTGGAGGGACTCGATGACGGTGAAGTCTTCGAGGGTGGTAATGTTCCCGGAGATCTTGCCCGTACAGACGAGTTCTTTCAAGAGCCGTCGCATGATTTTTCCCGAGCGCGTTTTCGGCAGGCCGGGGGCGAAATGGAGGTCGTCCGGTTTGGCGATCGCTCCGATGACCTTTCCCACGTGGTTCCGCAGTTCAGCCTGCAGTTCCGGCGACTCGTTGAAACCGCCCTTCAAGGTGACGAACGCGGCGACCGCCTGGCCTTTCATGTCATCCGGGCGGCCGACCACGGCGGCCTCCGCGACGGCGGGGTGCGAGACGAGGGCGCTCTCGATCTCCGCCGTGCCGAGACGGTGGCCGGAGACATTGAGCACGTCGTCCAGACGGCCGATGATCCAGAAATTCCCGGCCTTGTCGCGGCGCGCTCCGTCGCCCGCGGTGTAGAGACCGGGATAGTCGGACCAATAGGTCTTCTTGTAACGCTCCTTGTCACCGTAGATCGTGCGGATCATGGAAGGCCATGGCTTGCGGATGACGAGGCGACCGTCCTGCCCCGGCTTGCACTCGTTCCCCGCGTCGTCGAGGATGGCGGCATCGATCCCGAAAAACGGATGCGTCGCGGTGCCCGCCTTGCACGGAGTCGCGCCGGGGAGCGGTGAGATGAGGATGGCACCCGTTTCGGTCTGCCACCAGGTGTCGACGATGGGGCACCTGCCGCCGCCGATATGCTTGTGATACCAGTTCCAGGCTTCCGGGTTGATCGGTTCGCCCACAGAGCCGAGCAACCGCAGCGAGGAAAGATCATGTGCCGCCGGGAAATGGTCGCCGGCCTTGATGAAGGCGCGGATCGCCGTGGGGGCGGTGTAGAAAATGGTGACGCCGTGTTCCTCGATCATTTTCCAGAAGCGCCCGAAATCCGGGGCATTCGGCGCGCCCTCGTACATCACCTGGGTGACGCCGTTCGCGAGCGGACCATAGACGATGTAGGAGTGTCCGGTGATCCAGCCGACATCGGCGGTGCACCAGTAGACGTCCTCGTCCCGCATGTCGAAAATGTATTTGCAGGTGGAGTAGGTACCGGTGAGGTAGCCGCCGGAAGTGTGGAGGATACCTTTGGGTTTTCCTGTGGAGCCGGAAGTGTAGAGCACGAACAGCGGATGCTCGGAATCAAACGCCTTGGCGACGTGCTTCGACGATGCGGCGGCCACCTCCTCGTGCCACCACGCGTCGCGGTCGGCATCCATGGAAATTTCATTTCCGCAACGGTTCAGCACGATGACGCGCCTCACGCTCTTGTATTTCACCAAGGCCTCATCGACCACCGGCTTGAGCGGGACAACCTTGCCGCGCCGCCAGCCGCCGTCGGCGGTGAGAATGACCGTCGCGCCGGAATCCTCGAGACGATCCACGATCGCCTCGGAAGCGAATCCTCCGAAAACCACGGTGTGCACCGCTCCGATACGGGCGCAGGCGAGCATCGCGATGGCGGCCTCCGGGACCATCGGCATGTAGATGAGCACGCGATCCTTGGCTTTCACGCCGTTTTTCACCAGCACGTTGGCGAAACGGCAGACCTCTTTCTGAAGCTGGCCGTAGGTGATGGTGCGCTTGTCGCCGGGTTCGCCCTCCCAGATGATCGCGGCCTTGTTTTTCCGGGGGCCGGCGGCGTGGCGGTCCACGCAGTTCTCGCAGACGTTGAGTTTTCCGCCCTCGAACCAGGTCGCGTTCGGGGCTTTCCAGTTGAGCACCTTGCTCCACGGCTTCTGCCACACCAGCTCCTTCGCCTCGCGCGCCCAGAACTTGTCCGGCTTGTCGATGGATTCCTTGTAGAGCTTCTTGTAGGCCGCCATCGAAGGGATGCGGGCTTTTACGGAGAATTCCTTGGACGGCTTGTGAATGGCGTCGTGGTCGTGATCGGGCGTGGCTTTCTTGGCGCTCATGGGTTGGGAAAATTGCCGCGGGAGAAGTGGATTTCCCGCGTTACTTCCGCAAACTAGGAAGCCATCCCGCGCCCGGCAAGTCCCCAGAACCGGTCGGACCGGGATTTTTGGAGTATGACAAGGGAGCGGGGCGCTTGCCCACCCGCTCTTTGTCGTGAAATTTCCGACCCGCAGGAGCGAAGATCATGCGGCTCATCCAGCCCGGGGAGGGGCGATACGTGATCGCCCGTTTCCTGAGAAACCAATGACAAGCGAATTCCCTCGTTTCATCAGCCCTTCATCGGCACGGCGGACGCGTTCCGCCGCTCCCTGTGACGCCATCCGCAGTGCCAGTCCGCCGTAACCAGCAGGAATCGGTCTGATTTTCCCTGGTGCGGACCTTGAGGAAAAAGCCCTACCGCCTCTTCCGCTCGTCCTGTCCGGCCGCCCGCTTCTTCGCAGGCTTTTCATTCCCAAGGAGCATCTGCACTTCCAGCGCGTTCAGCATGGCCCAGCCGCCGGGTTCCAGATCGCCGAGCCACAGGGCGCCGATGCGGACGCGGAGCAGCTTGGTCACCTGATAGCCGAGAGACTCGAACATCACCCGGATCTGGCGCTTCGCGCCGTGGTCCAGCACCACCTTGAGGCGGCGCGGGGAAAGCCGCTCGATGGCCTTCGCCTTGAGTTTCCCCTCATCCGTGTAAACCCCTTCCAGAAACTGGTCGAGGTGGGAGTTTTCGAACGCCTGGTTCGAGGTCACGAGGTATTCCTTCTCCACCGACTTCGAAGGGTGCATGAGCTGCTGGGAAAGATCGCCATCGTTGGTGAGAATGAGCAGCCCTTCCGAGTCCATGTCCAGCCTCCCGACGTGGTGCAGCGAGTGGAGGGATTCCGGAAGCAGCGAATAAATGGTATCCCGGCCCAGCTCGTCCTCACGGGTGCAGACGAATCCACGCGGCTTGTGGAAGGCGATGATCATCGTCTCACGCGGGGAAACCCGTTTGCCGTCCACCTTCACGTGATCCCCATCGGAAATGCGGGTGCCCATGTTGAGGCACGGCGTGCCGTTCACCTCCACGCGTCCGGCCTTGATGAGTTCGTCACAAGCGCGGCGCGAACCGACGGCGCAGGACGCGAGGTATTTGTTGAGACGGGTGCCGTCGTTGGTTGCCATGGTGGTGGTGATGGAGGAAATGCAAAAGGCGCGAAGCCCGTGGGACTCCGCGCGATTTAGAAAATATTGGAAGTCAGAGGATTAACCCTCGTGCTTGGTCTTTGGAAGTCCGACTGGGGACTTGCCGTCTTTCCATTCGCCACGCTCCTTGAGGAGTTTGACGCGCTCGAAGCGCTTGAGGACGGAACGTTTGCCGCCGACGGTGGCATTGGACTTGAGGCTGTTGTGCTTGGACATCTCGGAATGAGGTTAAAAATCGCGGGAGGCGGAAGCTATGGACCAGTTTCGCCACTGGCAACCCGAAAAACGGGAATTTTTTAAAATTCCCGGGAATCCCGCAATTCCTAACAGATTCCTTGGCTCCCGCCCCGCAATGTGATTTCTCGGAACAACGGAAACCGATATCCCAAATCCGTTGGACTCCATGAAACCCATCCCTCGCACCGGATTCATCGCACTTACCCACGCCTTGGCCATCGCCGTGGGCTGGGCGGCCTACCAAGCCTCTGGTTTCCAAGGCCCCGGTTTCTCCACCACGGAACCTCCCGCCGCCCGGACCAAGTCGACGGACAGGACGTCAAAAGACACAAAGACGACGGACCGGACGCCGAAAGACACAAAGGCGGTGGAGGAAATCCTCGCGCCCATCCTGGCATTCTTGGAAAACCGACGGGAGGTTTACGATCAGAGAACGGACGATACCATCAGACAAACGAGCCAGAACATTCTCGACCGCATCGCCAGTATCGATATTCCGGCGGATTTCGCCAAGGAACTCGAAGCCGTGGAAGCGGGACCTGACGAAGGAAAATTCGTGGAGATGGCCGCCCTGGTCTTCCACTGGATGAACCATGACTCGAAGGCATTCTTCGACTGGTTGCGCGCGGACCCGAAAAAGCGCGGCGTCGGCCTCGGCGTCTCGCTCTTGTTCAGCTTGGAACCGGAAATCTACCGGCGCTCGGGAGTGGAGGGGGTGCTGGCACAACTGGTACATGCCGAGGGATGCAAACACCAGCTTTCCGGCGATCTTGGACGGTCGCTTGCGAAAAGCGGGGACATCGCGGGAATCCTGAAAGCCAGACAATTGCTCATCCCGGATGCCCACGCCTCCAATCCGGAGGACTGGCGGCGCCTTGTAATCAACATCGGGCAGAACTGGCCCGCTGACAAGACCACGGCCCTGATCCGGCTCGCGGTGGAAATGGACGAACCGATGTTGCTCACGACCCACAGACGAAACATCGAAGGACACGGCGGCTACATCGCCGGGTTGCTCGCGGACGAATCGCTGCCGGAAGATTTCAGAAAGAAGATTTCAGAAAATCCCATGGCCCGTAACTCGATCATCGGGGATTCCTCTCTCCCCCTCGATATGCGTCTGGCAAACGGAGGGGACCTCGCCCGGATCATTTCCGGTGATGTGGGCAGGCTGCTTTCCGAGGACCGGGACTGGGCGTTCGCATTCCGCAACGGCCAGGCCACGGCGGAGAAAATCATGACGGTCGTCAGCGCGGGCACTCCCGAACTCGCAAGGAGCCAGCCCGATGATTTGCGGAATTTCGTATTCCGCGAGCTTTCCGAAGAAAACCCGGCCGCAGCCATGGTCCTGCTGAAAGACATGCCGGACGACAAACGCAGCGAATTCGCCCTGCTCGTGTCCCGCACCCATTTCGATAACGTCGAACCCTCCAAGTTCCTCGAACTCCTCGAACAGATTCCCAGCGACACACCGGAACAGTGGGACGACAGGTTGGACGCGTGGAACCTGCGCGGCTACAAGAATAACGAACGTCTGCAGGAAGGTTACGTCGAATGGGTCCGGGCCCTCCCTCCCGGCCTGGACCGGGAAATGGCCCTCTACTCTCTCGCCCGCGCCGTGAATGCGAAAAACCCCGGGCTCGCGGAAGATCTCCGCAGCCAGGTTTCGGATCCGGAACTCAAAAAACGCATCGCCAGCCACCGATGAAACCCGCCCTGAAAATCATCACCCACCTCGGCGCCATCGCCCTGGGCGTCGCGCTCGCGGCCAACGCGCTCCCGCATTTCTCCCGGCAGGGGCAGACAGGACCAGAAACTGGCGACCGGCGCCAAACCGCCGTCGATTCCCCGGATTCCAGAAAAACCTCCACCAAACCCGCCTCACGCACCACCATCGGCCAGAGCAAGTCCGCCGCTTTCCGCGCCGCATGGGCCGCCCTCGCCGAGAAACCTTTCAACACGGTGGATCGCGTCGCCGCCCAGTCACAGCTTCTCACCGCTTGGGCGAAAGTGGATCTGGATGGAGCGCTGCAAGCCTTCCTCGGTGAAGCATGGGACGGCCCCTCGCCCGATCCCTTCCACCGTGAAGCACTCGCATCCGCCTTCGCCACCGAATTCCACGAGCACCCGGAATCCTCTTGGGCCGCTCTCAGCCGGAACCCGATGGCCAGCGCGCTCCTCGCAGGAACCTGGGTCAGGAACGCCGCCACCAAAGACCCGGAATTCACCCTCTCGATCCTCAACGAAATCCCGGTCAATTTCCGGTTCGATGCGATGAACCGCATTTTCGATCGGGAGAACCCGCTCACCCCGGAAATCCGCGCCAAACTTCTCACCAAGCTCGCAGGCATCGGATCTCCGGACCAGATCGAACGCCGCCTCGCGGAAATCTTCCTCCGCACTCCCTCGACCGATGCTCCCGCCAAACTCGCCGGGGAGTGGAACGACCTGCCCCCCGGCCCGCAGCGCACCGTGCGGATGGCTGAATGGGCGAACTCCATGCGCGGACTGGAAGTCACCAAATTCTCCGAAGAGTGGGAAAAAATCCCCGCCGCCGACCAGGCCCAGGCCGCCCGGCTCCTTCTCGCCCAGGTGGACAACCGCTCCCCCGCCCTCCTCTTCGCCATCGACCGGGCGATCCAGGCGGAACAATGGGATATTTTTGCCAAAGAGGACATCGCCAACAAGCTGCGAGGCTTCCAGACCGACCGCAATGCCCTCGCCGAATGGGCGCTCACCTTCCCGGAACGGCAGGAAACCCGCGCGGTGTTCAATCTCGCCATTTCGGAAAAACTCCTCAACGACCCCGCCGCCGGCCAGGCGTGGCTCGAAAAACTCCCCGCCGGCTCCTGGCATCGCGAGTGGGGGCTGGTCGAGCTGACCCTCGGCCGCATGTGGGCCCGCGGCGACATCCAGGGAGCCAACCGCGCCATCGAACGGATCACCGACACCCGCGCCCGCGAGGAAGCCCTGAAATGCCGCTACGACTGGCAGCTCCTGACGTCCCAACCGAACATCGTCCGGGAGAAATGAGTGCGTCGCTTGAACCGGCTTCGATGGTCCGGAAAAATTTCCAACGTCCTCTGTCGATATGAAACACGCATTGCTCTGGCTCCTCCCTGTCGGCATCCTGATGGGACAGGACAAAAGTCCTTTCGAAGAGGGCAAGGCTTCCGGCGATAAAACCGAAGAATCGGAATACGACTTTGCCGAGGTCCACAGATATGACGATGTGATGGTGAAACTTGGTGAAGCGTCCGATTCCAAATTGATCAGCTGGTCCCCTCCGAATGTCGCCTCACACGCGGGCGTCGCAGGCAAGAGCCAGACCTTCAAGTTTCAGATGGATTCGAAAGTGTATCAGGAAGCATTGCGGCACCCCGATTTGAACAGAGGCGTGAGATTGATGTCAGGCGATCCTGTGTTCCCGCTGTTCGTCTGCTGGCTGAGACCTCTCTCCATTCATGGAGAGACAGCCTATTTTGTGGTCAAGGTTCCGCTGGATCGACAGAAAGACATGTATATCGCATTCATTCCGGAGGAGGGAAAGAAACGCTACCTCCACAACCTCGACGAGGTGGCCCTGTATTTTAGAAACAGATCCGAGGCACAAGGCGAATAGCCATCACATTCCATGAAACCCCACATCACCGTCATCACCCTCGGCGTGGACGACCTCGAAAGGGCCTTTTCCTTTTACAAGGACGGCCTCGGTCTGCCGAGCAAAGGCATCATCGGAACCGAGTTCGAACATGGAGCGGTCGCGTTTTTCGACCTGCAACAAGGAATCAAGCTGGCCGTCTGGCCCCGGAAAAGCATCGCCCATGACACCGGCATCCCTGTCAGCGCCGCCGCCCCCACGGATTTCACCCTGGGTCACAACGTGGACTCGAAGGAGGAAGTGGACGCGGTCATGCGGCAGGCGGAGCAGGCCGGGGCGACCATCGTGAAAGAAGCGCATGACACCTTCTGGGGAGGTTACTCCGGCTACTTCCAGGATCCCGACAAACATCTGTGGGAGATTGTCTGGAATCCGGATCTCGCAGAGTTGTGAAACAACGGGCGGGTCACAGGAGATTCTTCGTATGTCGTCCAGCCATTTATGGCGTCTTCCAAGCGCACGAAAGACGCCATAAATGGCTGGACTACGAACAGGAAAATCCGACCGGCATCTCCTCACCTCATTTGCCGAGGCTGGCATGACTCCCCTCACTCGGAATTCACACGCCCCAGCAACCTCAACGAATTCAGGATCACCAGCAGGGTCGCCCCCGTGTCCGCGAGGATCGCCAGCCACAGGCCCGCTACTCCCATGAAGGCGAGGACCAGGACCACCGCCTTGATGCCGAGCGCGAAGGCGACGTTGAAGCGGATGATCCGCAGGGTGCGCCTGCCGACCAGCACGGTTTCCGCGACCCGCGTCAGGTCGTCCTTCATCAGGGCGATGTCCGCGGTCTCGATGGCCGTGTCGCTGCCGATGGCCCCCATGGCGAAGCCGACGCCGGCCACGGCGAGCGCGGGCGCGTCGTTCACCCCGTCCCCAATCATGCCGACGTGGGCATACCGGCTGACGAGTTCGCGGACGTGCCCGACCTTCTGATCCGGCATGAGATCGCCGATGGCTTCGTCGATGCCCGCCAGCTTCGCGATGGCGGAGGCGGTGCGCTGGTTGTCCCCGCTGAGCATGACGACTTTTTCAATGCCCGCCGCATGGATGAGGCGGAGCGCCTCGACAACCTCCGGACGCAGGGTATCCGCGATGGCGACGATACCGAGAATCCTTCCCGCGCATCCTTCGTGCGGCAGGTGGCCGAGGATGGCGAGGGATTGGCCCTTGGCCTCGACGGTTGCGAGAACGGCCTCCACCTCCGGCGTGCAGATCCCCGTTTCGTGGGCCATGCGGTGGTTGCCGATGAAATAGGGATGTCCTTCCACCGTCGCCCGCGCGCCTTGGCCGGTGACCGAAACGTAGTCACCCGCAGGCTCGAACGAGATACCCTTCGAGCGGGCGGCCTCCACAATGGCGAGGGCGAGCGGATGCTCCGAATGCGTGTTGATCGCGGCGGCGGTGCGAAGCACCTCTTCTTCCGACAACCCGCCCAGCGGCATGATCCCGACAACCTGTGGCTTTCCTTGTGTGATCGTACCGGTCTTGTCGACCGCGAGGGCACGGAGCTTTCCAACCTCCTCCAGATGTACGCCACCTTTCACCAGCACACCCCGGCGGGCGAGCGCGGTGAGCCCGGAAACAATGCTGACGGGCGTGGCGATCACCAGGGCGCACGGGCAGGAAATCACCAGCAACACAAGCGAGCGATAGATCCAGAACAACCACGGCTCCCCGAACAGCAGGGGAGGAACGAGCGCCACAAGAATCGCGATCGCGAAAACGGCGGGAGTGTAAATCCTGGCGAAGCGGTCGATGAAACGCTGCGTCGGCGGCTTGTTCTCCTCCGCCTCGCCGACGAGCTGGATGATGCGGGCGAGCGTGGACTCCGAAGCCGGCTTGGTCACCCGGACGACGAGCGATCCCTCCGCATTCACCGTGCCCGCGTAAACCGGATCGCCGGATTTCTTTTCCACCGGCACGGACTCCCCGGTAATGGGTGCCTGGTTGACCGCGGAATTTCCTGAAACCACCTGGCCATCCAGCGGAATGCGGCTGCCGCTGCGGATGAGGATCTCCCGGTCCACGGCGACCTCGCCCACCGGAATCTCCTGCTCCGAACCATCCGAATTTCTCACGATCGCCGTCGGCGGCGAAAGCTTGAGCAGCGAATCCACCGCCTGCCGAGCGCGGCCGGACGCCCATGATTCGAGAAGCTCGGAGAGCGAAAAAAGAAACACCACGCTCGCGGCCTCCGCTCCCTCGCCAATGAGCCATGCCCCCACGACCGCGACGGCCATGAGCACGTTGATGTCCAGCCGCCGCACCTTCAGCGCACCCCAAGCGGCGGGAAACACCAGTAACCCGCCCGCCACCGTGGCGGCGGCGAAGGCGATGGTGCCGAACAATTCCAGATGCGGAAAAAGCCAGTCCACCAGCAGACCCACGCCGGTGAAAGCCCCCGCCGCCGCGACGAGCGTTCCTTGGGGCAGGGAACTGTCCTCATGGCAATGTTCGCAACTGGTGCAACCGGACTTCTTCACCGGTGGCGGAGTGTGGTCATGTTCGTGGTGCGCCATCGGTGGGGATGATAGAATGAAAAATGCCGCGAAGAAAGGACGGCTTCCGGATCCGGCCTCGTCTTCGCATGGGAAACCGGGATCGGACCACCCGCGCCGCCACTGATGCGGCGGCGCGGGCGGGTCGGGATCAATGCATGTGCAGTTCGAGTTTCTCGCTCACCGCCTTGGCGTCGGCCGTCGTCTTGATGACGAGGTTCAGCGGCACGTGGGCTCCCTCGGGCAGGGCCTGGTCGGAGATGAGCACGTTGGCGTCCGCATCCTTGCCTTTGGCGAAGGTGAGCTTCACGGGAGCCGAACGCTCGCCGGCGATACCGGTGATCGACTGCGCCTCAAGGGCCGCCGCCTTCAGTTCCTTGTCGAGGAAGACGACGCGGGCCTTGCGGTCCTTGCCTACGGAAACCTCGATGGTGAACCCGGCTTTCGATTCCACGACCGTACCTCCGTTCGGTCCTTTCCTGGCGTCATGGTCGTGGTCGTCGTCCTCCTTGCCATGATCGTGTCCGGCATGTTCCTCCTTGGAGTGGTCGTGCTTTTCCTCGGCGGAGGCCAACGGGCTTCCGATGAGGGCGATGAGCAGGGGCAGGGTCGTCAGTTTCAATTTCATCTATGGTGTTTTTCTATGGTTTGGTTGTTGGAAACAGGATGGATCATTGGGCGGCGGGGGCGTTCAGCTCGAGCGCCCTGGCGGCGGCCTTTCTGCCGAAAAGGCGGAAAACGGCCGGCGTCACCGCGAAGTCGAGCAGCGTGGAGGTGATGAGGCCGCCGACGATGCAGATGGCCACCGGGCTGAGGATCTCCTTGCCCGGTTCCCCCCGCGAAAGGACGAAGGGAATGAGCGCGATGCCCGCGGACAAGGCGGTCATCGTGACCGGCACGAACCGCTCCAGCGTGCCGCGCTCGATCATGGAATAGGTGAACCCTTCCCCCTCGTGCCGCATGAGGTGCAGGTAGTGGGAGATCATCATGATGCCGTTCCGCGCGGCCACACCGCCCACGGCGATGAAGCCGACAAGCGTGGCGACGCTGATGTTTCCGACCAGCAGCCATGTCAGCGCGAGGCTGCCCATGAGGGCCAGCGGGAGATTCAGCAGCACCTGGATCGCGAGCGTGAGGCTCTTGAAATAGGACCACAACAGCATGATGATCACCACGAGGATGCCCGCGAAGAGCAGGGCGATCCGCCGGGCGGCGGCCTGCTCCGCCTGGAACTCGCCCTCGTAGCTGATGAAAACCCCGTCCGGAGTCTTGATCTCCTCGGCGACCTTCTCCTGGAGCCGTCTCACGAGTTCGCCCGCGTTGCGCTCCGTCGGCGTGATGGAGATGACATAGCGCCGCTGCATGTTCTCACGATGCACGGAGCTGGGGCCCGAGGCCTCCCTCACGTCCGCCACCAGCTTGAGCGGGATGTTCCGTCCGGTCTTGGTGTGGATGGGCAACTCGCGGATTTTCTCCGGCTCGCTGCGCCACTCCTCCGGCAGGCGGATGGCGAGGTCGATGGTACGTTGGTTCTCGCGGAGCTGCGCGACCGCCGTGCCGCCCAACAGGGTGGAGAGCTCCGAGTTCAACTCACCGGGTGAAACCCCGTGGGCCAGCGCGCGCTCGCGATCGATCTCGATGCGGAGCTGGGGAATGGCCGCCTGTTGGTCGAGCTTGGCATCCCCCAGACCTGGAATGGTTTTGGCGACCGCCTGCACCTTCTCCCCGATGTCGGTGATGGTGTCCAGGTCCGGCCCGAAGATCTTCACCGCCACGGGCGCCGTCACACCGCTCAGCAGGTGGCTGATGCGGTGGGACAGCGGCCCGGAGAGCACGCTGAAGGTTCCCGGCACGGTGCGGATGCGCTCGCGGATGTCGTCCAGGATCTCCTTGTTGCCTCTTCCTCCCTCGCCCTTCTTGAAGTCGATGTCGAATTCCGCGTTGGAAATCGGTACGACGTGGTCGCTGCGTTCCGCCCGGCCGATCCGGCGGCCGACGTTGTGGACCTCCGGGACCTGCCGGATCTGGCTCTCCACCGACTTCGCAAGGTTTTCCATTTCCGCCAGCGAGGTACCCGGCGCGGCCCCCGTGGTGACGATGACCGTCTCCTCATGGAAGGCGGGGAGGAAATCCTTGCTCATCTGCGGATAAAGCGCGAGCGCGAGCACCAACAGGATCGAAACAGAGGCGATGACGATCACCGGCTGCCTCAGGCTCAGTCTGAGCAGGGTCACCTTGAGCACCCATTTGAGCCCCCGGACAAACCTGCCGTCCGTATGGCCATGATCCCCTCCCGCCCTCACCTTCAACACGAGCGAGCAAAGTACCGGTATGGCCGTCAGGGACACCACGAACGAGGCGATCATGCTGACAATGGTCGCGATGGCGATGGGGCCGAAGAGCCGTCCCTCCACACCGGACAGGCCCAGCAGGGGGAGGAACACCAGCACGATGAGGATGGTCGCGTAGAGGATCGAGTTCCGGACCTCGCCGGAAGCGCGGGCGATGACTTCGAGTTTCGGCAGCGGCTCCGGCAGGTTCGCATTCTCCTTCAACCGCCGGAAGACGTTCTCCACGTCCACGATCGCATCATCCACCACCATGCCGATGGCGACGGCGAGCCCGCCCAAGGTCATGGAGTTCACGCTCAGCCCCATCCATTTGAAGGTGAGAAGCGTGATGGCGAAGCTCAGCGGCATCGCCATCAGCGTGATGAAGGTGGTCCTGATGCTGAGCAGGAAGAGCAACAGCACCACGGTCACCATGACGGCCCCTTCGACGATGGCGTTCGACAGGTTTCCGATGGCGCGGTCGATGAAATCCCGCTGGCGGAACAACACCGTGACCTCCACGTCCTTCGGCAGCGACGGCTTGAGCCCTTCGATCGCTTTCTCGATTTGTCCGGTGAGGGCGATGGTGTCGAATCCCGGGGCCTTGGTGACGCTCATGATCACCCCCGGGCTGCCGTTCACGCTGGCGTCGCCGCGCTTCGGTTCGGTGCCCCAGGCGACCTTCGCCACATCCGAGATGGCGATCGGGCGGCCGTTCGTGACCTTCACGATGGTGCGGGCGATGTCATCCAGCTCGACGGTCATCGCGAGGTTCCGCACCATGATCTCCTGCGCTCCCTTGTCGATGAAGCCGCCGGTGGAATTCGTCGCGGCATCGGCCACGGCTTGTTCCAGTTCCTCGATGGAGACACCATTGGCCTGCATGCGGAAGGGATCCGGCTGGACCTGTGCCTGCTTCACGCCGCCACCCTGGCTGAGCACCTCGGCGATGCCGGGGATGGACTTCAACCGGGTGCGGATGGTCCAGTCCGCGAGGGTGCGGACGTCCATCGGCAAGGTGCTGCCGTCGGTGCTCCTGACACCGATGAGCAGGATCTCCCCCATCAGCGAAGCCACGGGCGTGAGATAGGGCTGCGTCCCCTCGGGCAGGGATTCGTTCGCCCCCTGAAGACGCTCCTGGACGAACTGCCGGGCGCGATAGATGTCCGTGCCCCACTCGAACTCGGCGAAGACGAGCGAGAGCGAGATGTCCGAGGTGGAGCGCATCCGGGTGAGTCCGGACACACCCATGAGCGAATTTTCGATCGGCTGGGTGATGAGGGCTTCGACTTCCTCCGGCGCGAGGCCGGGAGATTCCGTGAGAATGGTGACCGTCGGTTTCGTGAGATCCGGCAGGACCTCCACCGGCAGCTCGCGGCCTGTCTTGAAACCAAGCGCGAGGATCAGCACCGCGAGGCACAGGATGATCGCCCGGTTCCGCAGCGCCCAGCGGATGAGTTTGTTGAGCATGGGTCAGGCGAAGTCGGAGTTTTCGTTTTTCCCGCCCTTGCGGAAAATGGAAGTGAGGACGAGGAGGAGGAAGAGCAGCGCCGTGGTGGCCATGAAGAACTTCTCCCTCAGTGAGGAAGATCCTTTCCCGGCACCATGGTCGTGGCCGTCATCACCACCGCCGGCCTTGGCCGCGGCCGCCTGTTCGGCACTCATTTCCGAGCCGTCCTCGTTGTGCTTGTGGCCGTGCGCGGCATCAAGCGCTTCCTTGAGGGATACCCCTCCGCCGCCACCGGCGAAGCCGAGCGAGTAGGAACCACGGGTGACGACCTCGTCTCCCGGCAGGAGGCCATCGACGATTTCCACCCGGTCGTTGCTGGTCGCACCTGTCTGGACAATCACCTTGTCGAAGGCGTTCGGCAGCTTGGCGTGTTTCACGTAAACGTGACGGTTGGCCGGATTTCCCTGCAAGGACTCCTTCGGCACGGAAAGCACTCCCGCACGCATCGACTTCACGATGGTGAACTCCGCCCGCATGCTGGGGCGCAGGGTTCCTTCCGGATTGGGCATGTGGAAAAACGCGTCGATCGTGCCGTTCTCGGCATCCGCCGCGGTGCCGAAGCGGAGCAGCTCTCCCTCGAAGACCTTTTCCCCGAGCGCTGGAATCCTGATCCGGGCCTTGGCTCCGGGCTTGAGCAATCCCGCCTGGTAGTCCGGCACACGGGCAACGGCATAAACCTTGGACAGGTCGGCGATCTCAAGCAGTGCCTTGTCAGGCTCCACGGGATCTCCGAGACGGGCGTCCGAGTGCATTACAAGACCTCCCACCGGTGCGCGGAGAGGAATGACCGGCGGCGGATCACCCGGCTGGCGGCTCTCCACCTGGGCCACAACCTGATCTTTGGAAACGGTGTCGCCGGGAGAAACGGGAAGCTCCACCAGACGCCCGGAAATCCGGCTGCTGACGGCACCCGTGCTGCCCGGGATGGTCTCGATCCTGCCGAGCGCGAAGGCGGAATCCTCGAAGTCGGACTCCTCGACCGTGACCGTCTCGATCCCGAGGTTCTTCACGCCCTGCTCGGTCAGGATCACGGCCCCGCTTTCACCGGCGGCCTGTAGGGATGCGTGGGAAACGAGCAGTGCTCCCACGCAGGAAAAAACGATGTTGGAAAATTTCATGTGGTCTTTGAAAAAGTGGTTCAAGGTTTGGCAGCGGCCGTTTCGTAACGGACACGGGCGAGGTGGAACTGCTTCACGGCATCAAGCCGGGAGGCCTGGAGCTGGAGGCGGCGTTCCCGGGCGCGGAACACGGTCACCAGTTCGCCAAGGCCCTTCTGATAGGCGTCCTCGGCGGCGGCGGCCTGCTCGGTGGCGAGCGGCAGGAGCGTGCTCTCGGTTTCCTTCGCCAGCGTCAGCCACTGCCGCATCTCCGCGACGGCGGCCTCCGCCTCGAGACGGATGCCGCGCCCCAGCGCGGCGGTCTCCTGTTTCAGGCGCTGCTCGCGGGCCTTCGCTTCCTGGATGGCACCTTCGTTCTTGTTCCAGAACGGCAGGGGCAGCGAGAACCTGACACCCACCATGCCCTCGCGGTCATAGCCGCCGGGCTCGTCCTCCGAGCGGTCGACACTGAGGAACACCCCTCCCTGCACATCCTCGCGGCGTTTCGCCTGCTCGAGAGCGACGCTTTGCCCGGCAGCCTGGGCCTCCAACCGGGTGGCTTGGAAATCCGGGCGTGAGGACGGTGAGACGGCATCCGCCGGCAGGACCATTTCCGGCAGCGAGCCACCGACATACAGGGTCTCGCCGGGGTGCATTCCCAGCAATGGCTTGATGGAGCCGACCGCCGCAACTTCCTCAGCGTCGAGCTGACGCAGTTCCAGGTTGATGCCGGCGGTCTCCAATCTGGCCTGTCCGGCATCCAGCACGGATGCCTCGCCCTTGGCGGCGTTTCCGGACAAGGTGTCGGTGAAACGCTGTGCAACCTCGACCTGTGAACGGAGCAGCTCGCGGCGCTGGCGGACGGCCAGCACATTGACGATGCCCTCCCTCGCCTGGGAGATCAACCGGCGCTCCACCTCGCGGACTTCGGCCTGCGCCACCTTCACCTCGGTGGCGGAAACCGATTTCTCCAACTGGAGGCGGTTGGTGAGCGGGAAGCGCTGGGAAAACGAAACCTCCGCCGTGCGGGCACGGAACCGGGGATCGTGGGACAGCTCGAATCCCAGTTCGGGATTCTGCAGGCGGCCCGACTGGGTCAGGCGCCCGTTCGCCTCCTGGATGCGCAGGCGGGCGGCCGCCAGATCGGGATTCTGGGCGCGGACGCGATCGCCGACACCCGCGAGGGATACGACGACTCCGGGCTCCGCAAGCGCCGGATGAATCATGCAGGCGGACGCCAGCACGGCTAAAAATGATAATCGTGACATTGAATGATCGGGTGGAACTCGGGCGCGGCAACAGGCCGGCGCCCCAAACAGGTTGATGGACGGCTCCCCCGGCAAAACGGGCCGGAGGCAGACAGGACGCCGTGTCTTCAGGACACGGCGGAGCGCGGCGTACAGGCGCTCAGATCAACGGTGGTTTCTCCGAACTGAGAAACGGTTCTTCCGGCAGCATGTCACCTTCATGGCGGATGCCGGAAAGCGATGAACCCGCCAGGCACATCGGGAAAAAATGGTCGTTGCCCACCGTCAGCGGCTGCGCGGCGGAGCAGCAGTTGTGATGATGGTGGTGGTGGTCCTTGGGGCAGTCCTCGCCCTCATGCTGGCATTCCTTGGAAGACCCGTCATGAGAATGGTCGCAGCAGACCTCCTCGGCATGCGCGCAGGTCGCGGCATGGGCGGCATTCGTCGCGAGGACGCGGGCGTTCAGCCCGGCCATCACACAAAGGACCATGATCCATGCGAGGATTGATTTCATCAGACGCCGTGAGAGTGCGGCGGCTGGTGTTTATTTCAAGAAAAATGAAGGGGGCTAGTAGGCACCGCTGTTCGGCACCGGTTCGAGCTTGTCCGAGACGGTGGCACCCTTGGCGTATTTCAGCACGGCGTCGAGAAGGCCGGCCTTCGCGGCGAGCGCCATGCGGAAGTTGCCCGCCGCGGTTTCCGTAAGGACAAGCTTTCCCGCTTTGTCGTAAAGCGCGAAAACATATCCATAGTATTGGTAGCCGCCAAGATTGCCCGCTCCCTTGTTGTCGCTGTCGTAGGTGGTGTTGAACGGCTCCATGTCCTTGCTGAAGGATCCGCTGGAGTCCACCGCCGCCTCGAATTTCTGCGTGGAAAGCACGTTGTAAACATCCGGCTTGCGGGTGTTCCTCCCGAAAAAAACGATGGTTCCGTTCAAGCCGTCGGCGCGCACCGTGGTGCTGAGGTTCGCCAGCTTCACCGTGCAGGTGATCTCCTGGATCTCCATGTAGTAGCTCCCGGCCTTGTCGCGGCGGCGCTTGCCGATGACCACGCTCGGCTGGAGCCTGTATCCGGTGGCGGCTGTTTCCTCCGCCTGTTTGCGGATGCGGTCCTGCGAACCCTGGTCGAACTGCGAGATCGGCAGCTTGTATTCCTTCGCGTCCCCCTGGCGGGTGAACGTGACGGTTTCATCCGCCAGGTTGACGAGCTCGATGACCAGCGAACGGCCTTTCTGGTCGGCCACCGTCAGCAATTCCCCGCCCATCGCGGTCGTGGCCAGCGCGGAGCACGCGAGGAGGATTGCCGGAGTCATGCGATGACGGGGAGGTGACATGAGAGGCTTTCTGACGAAATCTGCTAGAAATGGCAATTCGAAAGCCACGGCGATATTCCATCCACCCTGCCATGACCGGATGATTTCCAACGGAGTTGGCGGAACTTCCCGCTTGGCGCGGACCATTCCTGTGGCAGTCTTCCTTCCATGGAAGATGACGACTCCACGAGCTTGGGAAAACAACTTGTCTTCAGAGAGACCGGAGCTCCCGCCGAGGTCCTGGGAATGGAAACGGACATCCTGATCTCCCGCTCTCCCGAGCCGGGAGATGTCCTCGTCCGCATCCTCGCCGCACCATTGAACCCGGCGGATCTCAATACCGTGGAGGGGACCTACGGCGTGAAACCACCCCTGCCCGCTACGCCCGGCATCGAGGGCTGTGGTGTGGTGGAGGCGAGCGGTTCCCCGGATTTCTCACCAGGCGACCGCGTGATCTTCCTGCGCCGCGCGTCGACCTGGGCCTCGCACACGAGCGTGCCGGGAGACGTGCTTTTCAAGCTCCCCTCCGCCATCGATCCGCTCCAGGCGGCGATGCTGAAGGTGAATCCGGCGACGGCCTGGCAGTTGCTGCACGGCTTCACCGCCCTGGAAAAGGGCGATTTCATCGTGCAGAACGTGGGCAATTCCGCCGTGGGCCGCTGCGTCATCCAGCTCGCGCGGGATCTCGGCATCCGCACGATTTCCTTCGTCAGGCGCGAGTCATTGTTCGGGGAACTCACCGCCCTCGGCGCCGACCATGTTTTCCTCGATGACGAATCCGGGCCTGTCGCCGCCAAGGAAGTCATGGCTGGAGCGAATGCCGCCCTCGCCTTCAACGCCGTCGGCGGGGAAAGCGCCCTGCGCCTCATGAAACTGCTTCGCGAGGGAGGCACCCACATCACCTACGGAGCGATGGGCCGCAAACCCGTTACCATCCCGAACGGCCTGCTCATTTTCCGTGGTATCGAGATCCGGGGCCTGTGGGTCACCCGCTGGATCGAAAACGCCCCGCTGGAGGAAGTGCGTGCGGTTTACCAAGACCTCGCCGCCCGTGTGGCGGCCGGGACACTCGTGCAACCCGTGGACTCCACATTTCCACTGGAGGATTTCCAAACCGCGCTCGCCCGGTTGGACGCTCCGGAGCGTTCGGGGAAAGTGTTGTTCGTGCCGTAGGACGGTATCGATTTCACCTGACCCGCCGCCGCACCCACATCGCGCCGGCGGCGGCAAGGAGCAGGGCCGCACACGGCTCGGGGATGGTTGAAACGGCGCCGATCACGTACATCCCGCCCCGTTCCGTCCCCACCAGCGGGCTGTTTTGTTCCGGCAGCACGACATCACCCGCCGGGAAATCCGCGCGGTAGATGGAGAGCGTCCTGACAAAGGTGCCTGAGTAAAGATAGTCGGCGTTGTCCCCGGTATCCACAAATCCCATGGTCGCCAGCCACGGCATGGTCGCCGCGATGTCCTCGATCCGGTCGTCGATGATGAGAAACAGCCTCGCCGGGACATCCAGTGTGAGCCGAAGCCTGTAGTTCGCATCCTGGCTGTCGCCATAGCGCGTTTTCACCGAATCCGCCCCGAGCAGGTAGCCGGGCACATTGCGGTAGATGAACGAATAATCGTAATAGATCGGAAGGTGCGGACGGAAGTTGTTCGCCGAATGCGTCAGGAGGAAAGTCGGATTCGCTCCGGTGGAGTCCAGCCGCTCCGCGAAGGAAATGACCGCGGCGGGCAGCGGCGGCGAAACCACCAACGCTAGGACAAGGAACGTGAGACCGAAGGCTTTCATCCGATGATGGGAAACGAGTGTCCGTTTCTTTTCCACACGGTCAAGGCTTCCAAATGAGGTAAGGAGCGCCGCCATTCCGACGACAGTCCCCCTCGGAGACTGTCCCAAAATCAAAGACCGGCCGGATCGCTCAGTCCACAAAAGCGGAGGTGACGGGCCTGCCCCAGAATCCTTCGGGCACCGGCACGCCCAGCAGCCAGAGGGCGGTGGCGGCGGTGTCATACTGGACGACCGGCGCGGTGATGGTGAAACCGGGCTTCACGCCCTTGCCCCAGGCGATCCAGGGAATGGTGACGTCATCCGGGGTGGAGTCGCCATGGGTCCCGCGGGTGATGCCGTTCTTGTCCTTGATGTCGTGGCCGCCGTGATCCGCGGTCAGGATGAAAACACTGGTCGACGTCAGGCCCGCCTTGTCAACCGAGTCGCGGATGACCTTGAGCGCCTTGTCGGTATCGGCGAAGGCCTGGATTTTCTCAGGGGAATCCATGCCGAATTCGTGGCCCTTCACGTCCGGATCCCCGAAATGGATGAAGCACAGGCCCGGCTTGAGCGTGCCGACGTTCGCGGCGAATTCGCGGGCGACGCTGCCACAGGTGACGTCGTCCTTAGGAAAATCGAACACGTCCACGCTGCCCGGCAGGTTGAGGTGCTGGAATTTCTCCTTCGCCACGAACATGCCGGTGCTGATGCCCTTTTCCTTGGCGAGGCTGAAGATTGTCGGCACCCCGACCTTGCCTTTTTCGGGCTTGTAGTTGTTCCAATCGATCTGGTGCTTCTGGATGCCCACACCGGTGAGCATGGAGGTGTGGGAGGGCAGGGTGATGCTGGGGACGATGGTATAGGCTTCCCACGTGTGGGCTCCCTGCGCGGCCATTTCCTTGAAAAGCGGCATGTCGGACTTGGCGATGCCGGCGGGCGCGCCCTGGTCGAAGCTGATGATGAAGACGTGCTCAGCGCGTTGCTTCACAGGAGTTTCCGCAGCCTCCGCGCGGGAGATGAGGAGGACGAGAGATGAGAGAAGAAGTCGGGAAATGGCAAGGTGCATGGTAGGGAAGCGAAGGAAGACAACACCCATACGGAGCCGGGCGGATGGATTTTTCGCCGGTTGGGCGGCCCGGCGGGCAAGATGGAGTCGAGGATTCCCCACCCGTTCCCCCCCTTTTCCCGGTTCACAAGATCTTCCGCCCGGCACCTTGCCCGCGCCCCGGGGCTTCTTCCACTTGCACGATCCCGCGTCACTCGTTAAACGTCCGCCCGCATGGCCACGATCAATTCCAATTTCCTCAAGCTGAAAGCCGGTTACCTTTTCCCTGAAATCGCCCGCCGCGTCCGGGTCTATACCGAGGAAAATCCCGACAAAGCCGCCCGCATCATCCGCTGCGGCATCGGCGACGTGACCGAGCCCCTCCCCGCCGCCGTCGTGAAGGCGATGCACGAAGGAGTGGAGGAAATGGCGGACCGCGCCACCTTCAAGGGCTACGGCCCGGAGCAGGGTTACGAATTCCTGCGCCAGGCCATCGTCGACAACCAGTTCGCCGATCTCGGCATCTCCGCCGACGAGGTTTTCATTTCAGACGGCTCGAAGTGCGACACCGGCAACATCCTCGACATCTTCGGCAAGGGCAACGTCATCGCCATCACCGACCCGGTTTACCCCGTCTACGTCGACACGAACGTGATGGCCGGCAACACCGGTGACGCGGATGAGAAGGGCGCCTACGAGGGCCTGCTCTACCTGCCTTGCAACGCCGCCAACAACTTCGTCGCGGACGTTCCTGCGGAAAAGGCGGACATCATCTACCTCTGCTTCCCGAACAACCCGACCGGAGCCGTCGCCACCCGCGCGCAGCTCGAGGCATGGGTGAAATACGCGAAGGAAAACGACGCGATCATCCTCTTCGACGCCGCCTACGAGGCATTCATCCAGGACCCCGCCATCCCCCGCTCCATCTTCGAGATCGAAGGCGCGCGCGACGTGGCGCTCGAGTTCCGCAGCTTTTCCAAGAACGGCGGCTTCACCGGCGTGCGCTGCGGCTACATCGTCATCCCGAAAACCGTGACCGCCAAGGCGGACGACGGCACCCGCGTGCCGCTCCACCAGCTCTGGTCCCGCCGCCACAGCACCAAGTTCAACGGTGCCAGCTACCCGGTCCAGAAAGCCGCCGCCGCGGTGTTCTCCCCGGAAGGGAAACAACAGGTCAGCGCGCTCATCGAGCACTACATGGGCAATGCCAAGCTTCTCCGCGAAGCCGCCGCCGCCGCCGGACTTCCCGTCTTCGGTGGTGAGAACGCCCCTTACGTCTGGGTCGGCTGCCCTGCCGGACTCACCTCGTGGGACATGTTCGACAAGATGCTCGGCGAAGCCCAGGTCGTCATCACCCCCGGCTCGGGCTTCGGCTCCGCCGGCGAGGGCTACTTCCGCATCTCCGCCTTCAACTCCCGCGCGAATGTCGAGGAAGTCTGCCGCAGGCTGAAGGCGCTGGTGGCTTGATATTTTTTCATGGAGTCCCCCTATCAACGCTTGGTCATGGGTTATCACGGATGTGATCGGGGCCTTCGTGATCGCGTCCTTTTGGGCGATATGTCGCTCAAACAGAGTAACAACAAATACGACTGGCTTGGTAGGGGACTCTATTTTTGGGAATTTGGACCGGAGAGAGCATTGGAGTGGGCCGAGGAACTGAAGGCGCGGGGTAGAATCGACACCCCCTCCGTTCTAGGAGCTTATATCAATCTTGGGCATTGCTTTGACCTTTTGGATGTTCGTTACACAAAAGTCCTTGGGGAGGCATACCCGGAATTCGAAAGCGTGCTCAGCTCTTCTGGAAAAACAATCCCGGTCAACCTCCCTTTGGCTCCAGGAGATCCGGACATGCTCATTCGTCGGAGAGACTGCGCGGTTATCAACTGGACCTTGGACCGCTATGAAAATGCGATGGGAACTTCTATCGATACCGTCAGGGGAGTATTTCAAGAAGGGGAAGCAGCTTTCCCAGGTGCTTTTATTCGTCAAAAGAGCCACATCCAGATTGCAGTGAGGGAACCGACTTGCATTGTCGGCTTTTTCAGACCATGATGGTTGCGTGGCCAGACAAGGAAAAGAAACCCGCATGGACGCCTCCCCGGCAGAAATCTGGAAAGCGGCGCGCAAGACCTTGCACTCGATGACCACAGCTCAGAAAGTGGAAACACTGAAAGGTGCGGGCATTTTGACGGTGAAAGGAAATGTAAGTGAGCCTTATAAAGGCGTTATCCGTAAAAGTGTTAGTCAATCAAATTGACCTATTTGACCTGTTGGATTGGTAACACTCTTCTCCAACCTGGCTTGCCGCTGGCGGAATCCTGTCCCAAGCTCCGGCATGATCCACCGCATCACCGCCCTGCTCATCGCGACCGTCGGCATCGCCTCCGCCGCGCCCACGCTCCCCTTCAAGGCCGACTTCTCGAAATTCCCCGCCTCCTCCTGGAAATCCCTCGGTGGTGATTGGTCGGCGGCGGATGGCGTTCTCAAGGTCAGCGGCGGCAGCGGTCCGAAAGTGGTGATCGACGGGCTTGCGGCGGGTGATTTCCAACTGGATGTGGAACTGCGGCCGGAAACCGACGGCGCGCAGGCGGGTGTCGTCATCCGTGGCAGCGATTTCGCGGAGGGCATCGACTCGTTCCGGGGTTATTTCACCGGCATCAAGGCCGGAGGAAATCTCGTCATGTGGGGCGCGAATGATCCCAAGTGGCGGGCCATCGCCGTGCGTCCGGTTGAGATCAAGGCCGCCACCTGGTATCACCTCCGCCTGCGCGTGAAGGGGGACAATCTCAAGCTCTACGTGGACGACGTGCCGATCACGGATCTGACATGGCCGGTATTCGACGGCATCGACACGGCATTCGCCCAAGGCGGCGTCGCCCTGCGCGCGCTGGACGGCGCGGCCTCGTTCCGCAATCTCACGATCACCCCCAATCGGGTTCCGGCGTTGACCGGCGGATACACCAATCCCGTTCAAACGGGGGCGGCGGACCCGGTGGTGCTCCACCACGGCGGGAAATACTACGCCTACACGACCTACACTCCCGATTTCCCACGCATGCCCCGTGGCATCCGCCTCTACACTTCCAGCAATCTCGTCGATTGGAAGGACGAGGGATATGTACTGAAAAATCAGGACACCTGGGGCAATTCGCGATTCTGGGCGCCGGACATCGTCGAAAAAGACGGCACCTTCTACCTCTACTACGCCGCCGACGAACGGATGTGCGTGGCCACCGCCAAGTCACCGGCGGGCCCGTTCAAGCAGGAGAAGGAGCAGCCGATGGAGCCGTCCAGCATCAAGATCGACGGACACGTCTTCGAGGACGGGGACGGACAACGCTACTTCTACTACGTCACCTTCGGCGACGGAAACGAGATCTGGGGTGGCAAACTGAACAACGACATGATCACGGTCGATCCCTCCACCTTGAAACAAATGGTGAAGCCGGACCAGCCATGGGAACGCCACCACGGTGCCGTCACCGAAGGACCTGAGATATTGAAGCACAAGGGCACCTACTATCTTACCTACTCCGGCAGCCACTTCGAGAGTCCGGAATACGCCGTCGGCTACGCCACCTCGGACAGCCCGCTCGGCCCGTGGAAAAAATTCGAATTCAACCCGGTGATGAAATCCACCGCCTACGCCCACGGCACCGCGCACCACTGCTTCATCCCGTCCCCGGATGGGAAGGAAACCTTCATCGTCTATCACCGCCACAGCAGTCTCAAGGAAACCGAGCCACGCGCGCTTTCCATCGACCGCGTCCGCTTCGTCCCGGATCCGGCCGGAGGTCCTGACATCCTTCAAATCCACGGTCCCACCTCCTCACTCCAACCTCTGCCATCCGGGGCGCGATAAGGAGGGTGGGACTACGGCCCACCCGGATGAAAAGTGAAAGCCCCTCCTCCCGGCGGCCCGGCACCGCGTGGTTTGTCCATCGTCCGGACCCAAGGCCGTGGTGGGCATTCATCTCCTCAAGATTCCAAACCTCACGCCGCATCGGCTGAAACTCCACTCTTGTGGTGGAAACATCTCTCCTGTTAGAACCCTGTCATGCGGTTGGATTTCGAAGACGTGCTGGCAGGTTCGATTGGCAGGATCGTCCTGACCGCGCTCTTTTTCATCAGCGCGTTGTGGATCGGAGGCCTGATCGGCGGACTGTCATGGATGGTCGGAATGGAAACCCACTGGGACCTTTCCGATGTCAGGGGTCTGCTCGAAGCATTTTATTACAGCCCCCTACTCCTGTTCAATGTCTGGCTCATTCCCAACATCGCTTTCCTGGCGATCATGCTGATCTGGGTGCTCGTCAATGATGGCACGGGCCACCTGACATGGGGACTGATCCTCGGCATGGAATCGCTTTTCGTGATGCTGGGGTGGTGTCTGGATTTTGATGACCCCAAGAAAGCGATCATCTCGTGGTCCTGCTGGCTCCTACTCCTCGGCATGGCCGAGACGGGGGTCTGGCTGCACTGCCAGATGATGAGGAACCGGTGGGTCCGTGCGATGGCGGAGCTCAGCGCGGAAAACGCCATGCTGCGCGCCCAACGGGCCGCAATGTCCGCCGCGGAAGAGGTCGAAGGCCCCGACTTGAAATAACTCCGGACCCGCGCATGTTTCCAACTGATGAAAATGGCCCGTCTCCTCCCGGTGTTTGCCATCCTCCCGCTTGCCGTGCTGCCCGCCACCGCGGAAAAGCTGCGTGAGGGAGATGTGGTTTTTTCCGGCGCGAAGCGCGGACAAGGCGGGGCGATCATCGCGGCAACCGGCTCCCCCTACACCCACTGCGGGATTGTTTTCGAGAAAAACGGCAGGCTGATGGTCCTGGAGGCGGTGCAACCGGTGGGCGTCATCCCGCTGGCGGATTTCAAGGCCGCCGGCAGTCCGGGCCCCTTCCTCGCCCGCCGTCCCAAAACACCGCCGGCACCTGGGAAATACAAGGAGGCCCGCTCATGGGCGATGGCCCAGATCGGCAAGAACTACGATGTCCGCTTCGAATGGGGCGACGACAAGCTCTACTGCTCCGAACTGGTCTGGAAAATCTACCAGCACGCCGGCGTGGAATTGTGCGAACCACGCCGGTTCCGCGACTACGATCTGGAGCAGCCGAGCGTGAGGAAAATCATCGACGAACGCTACGGCGGGATGGGAAAAATTCCATTGAATGAAAAAGTCGTCGCACCGTCAGACCTCGCGAATTCCACGCAACTTGTGACCATTTCCACCGGTTCATAAGACACTGGAATTTAAGAAATCCTTACAATATGCCTTCCCAGCCCGGGAAATATCCGTTACCAAAAATTCCGATGAAATCAATCCTACTACTCACTGTAGCCGGCGCGGCGGTCCTGCTCACCTCCTGCAATACCATGATCGGCCTCGGCCGTGACATGCGCATCGGCGGCGAAGGTTTGGAAAACTCCGCGAACAAGGTCTCCGGTGGCGGTTCCTCGTCCGGAGACACATCCGGCGCTCCTGTTTACTGAAGATCCTGAAAAAATCACGGCGTCCTCCCCTCATCGGGGCGGACGCCGCTTTGTTGTCCGGGGAGAGAACAAAATATCAATATCCGCGCCAGAACGCGAACGCACAAACAAGTGTGGCGATCCCATAGACAAGGCCCGCCACGGACACCAGGGTCCAGCGTTTCTGGTCCGCCGTCACCCAGGTCACGGCATCCCGGAAGAGGTAGGGCATTCCCACGAAAAACAGCGAGGCCGTCAGCACGGCGTAGGCATAAATGGGAATCAGAAGACGGGACTGGGGATCCTTCAGGAACGCGGCACCCAGCAAGGGAGCGGCCACCATCAGGCCGAGCAGTCCCAAGGCGCGGACCGCCAGGAAATCCCGCACGCTCATGCTGACAAGGATGAGCGACGCCGGAACGAGTATCCTCAGGAGGCCTTTCACACCGTTGAACTCACCGAGATCCATCGCGAGAGCGCTGAGCTTGCCCATGCCATCCGGCGCGATGAGCAGCCAGAACCACGCCAGGCCGATGCCGAGCAGGATCTGCCCCAACGCCTGGTCCCGTGGGAACTTTTTCAGGAATCCCTGCACGGCGGCCGGCTTCGCAAGCATCAGTGCGTGAACGCCGATGAGCCAGATGGCCAGCACCACACCGGTGGCGAAGAGTGGCAGAAGTTGGTATGGATGCATGCGGCCTCCAACTAGTCCGGTCGGGCGGAACATTCAAGTGCCATCTCCGGTGGTGGAAACCACTTCGATTCTTCCAATTCCCCCACCGCCTTTTCAAAGGTCACCCTTTTTTCACCCGCCGGAAGCGCCGTGATGTAGGCCCCCATCGCGTTTTCATCCTTCCTCTTCCATGATCTGACGATCTCCCCGGAGTAGGCATTCCCGGTGAAAACCATCGCCCCCTGATCCTGCATGTTCCTCAGGTAGATCAGATCGTCGAAGTTTTCCGCGGCGGCGACGGGGTCGATCTTCGTCCAACAGCTGCTGAAACGCAGGGAGAAGTCCTGTTGGGAACCTCCACGTTTCATTTTTTGCAACCGCCGCATGACCGCCGCGCCATCCGCATCTCCCCCATGTCTGGAGCAGCCCGTCGACAAAGATGTAGTGGTTCTCCATCCCATACACCCGGATGTTCCCAGCCTCCAGAGGGTCGAACGTCCCTTCCGGATCTTCCTTGGCGAGCCGGCGGGACGGTGCGGGTTCGCCAAAAAGAGGGTTTCTCTTTCAGATGATCCGGTCGCGTCGAAAGGAACAAGGAGCGGCGATCTCCGAATCGCCATCGTTCATGGATCCGCCGATGAATCGCGCCTTGGCCCTTCTTATCGTCCTCGCATGGGCTGCGGCGGATCCGAGCCCGCCACTCCTTGAAACTTCCCATTCCGGCGATTTCCTTGAACCATCCCCTTACGCGAATATCTCCTTCGCCACCTTGCCTGCCACATCCGTCAGCCGAAAATCCCGACCGGCGTAGCGGTAGGTGAGGTCCTCGTGGTCGAGGCCCATCAGGGCGAGGAGTGTGGCGTGCAGGTCGTTCGTGTGCATGCGGCCATCGACGGCCTGGATGCCGAACTCGTCGGTGCCGCCGTGGGTGTAGCCTTTTTTCACGCCTGCTCCGGCCATGAACATGGAATAACCGGTGATGTTGTGGTCGCGGCCGTCCTTGCCCTGCGAGGTGGGCTGGCGGCCGAACTCGGAGCCGAAGAGCACGAGCGTGTCCTCAAGCAATCCGCGCTGGTCTAGATCCGTGAGCAGCGCGGCGGTGGCCTGGTCCACGTTTCCGGTACGCTCGATGAGCCCCTTGTGGAGGTTGTTGTGGTGGTCCCAGCCGGGTTGGCAGATTTCCACAAACCTCACGCCGGCCTCGCTGAGGCGGCGGGCCATGAGGCACTGGCGGGCGAACGCTCCGCCCGGACCGTCCTTGATGCCGTAGGCGGTCTTCACGTGCTCGGGCTCCTTGGAAATGTCGAGCAGCGCGGGCACCTTGTCCTGCATGCGGAAGCCGAGTTCGTAGGAGGCGATGATGCCGTCCACCGGATCGGGCGCGCCGGATTTCGCGGCGAGGTCGCGGTTCATCGACTGGATGAGATCGAGCTGCCTGCGCTGCGCGTCCGCCGCTGCGGAGGCCTTGAGATTCGAGAGGAAACCCTGGTCGGTGATGCGTGTTCCCTGGAAATGCGCGGGAAGAAACGCGCTGCCGTAGTTCACCGCGCCGCCGAAATTCGGCGAGGGGTTGATCGTGATGTAGCCGGGCAGGTCCTGGTTGTCCGTGCCCAGTCCGTAGAGCAGCCACGATCCCATGCTGGGGCGGGTCAGCGCGGCGTTCGCGCTGCCGGTGTGGAGCTGGACGACCGCCTGCGGGTGGGCCGGAGTGTCGGTGTGGAGACCACGCAACCAACAAAACTTGTCGGCATGCGTGGCGATGTTTGGCAGCAGCTCCGAGAACCATGATCCGGTTTCGCCGTATTGCTTGAAGGCGAATTTGGAGGCAACCAGCGTGCCGCCGCCGGGACCGGTCTTGCCGTCGTTTTTCTGGAGGTCCGGCTTGTAGTCGAAGGTATCCACGCCGGACATCGCGCCCTCCATGAAGATGAAGATTATCTTTTTCGCCTTGGCCGGAAAATGCGGCTTCCGGGGGAGCAGCGGATTGACGGGAGCCTGCGCGGCCAGCAGGGACTGGTTGCCGAGCAAGCCGGTGAGCGCGAGGTGCGCGAAGCCCGCTCCGGCGGAGCGCAGGACCGAGCGGCGTGAAAATTGATTGAGATGCTGAAATGACATGGTTTTTGTGTGAATGAAGGGATCGAAGCGTGTCAGTCCTTGGAGTGGTCCGGAGTTCAAGCTTCAGCTTGTCTTCGCGAAGAGCACGCTAATGCGCGAACTCCGGACGGCCTCTTGGTGGCAAAGGATTTGTGGATAAATAAGGTCGTCTTACCGGATGAACCGGAATTCGGCGGACGCGAAGAGCGACTGGATGAGCGCCATCCATGCGGCGGTCTTGTTGTCTTTCGCCACGATGCTGCGGTTTTCGATGGTCTGGTCGTCACGGGGAATGTCGTCGGGATTCACGGGCGTGTTGTCGCCCGGAGCCTCGTCATTGCCGGTGGTGTTGACCGCGAGGGTTTCGTCCGCTCCGGCAGGCGCGTCGTAGCTTCCGGCGAAATCGCTGAGGAACTGCCGCGCCCGCTCGATTTCCGCAGGGGTGGCCTCACGACCCATCGAGTGGAGGTAAAGCCCCGCGATGTTTTCATCCGTGCTCTTGTTTTTCTCCGCTGCGACATCTTCCGCCAACGCGAGCGACTGTTCGAGGACGAAGGTCGAGTTCAGCATGAAGAGCGCCTGCGTCGGGACGGTCGTCGCGTCGCGTTTGCCGGTGACCAACGACTGGGTGACGGGATCGAAGGCCTCGAGCGACTTCGGAGTGACTCCCCGCAGCAACGGCAGATAGAGACTTCGGTTCGTGCTCTGGTTCGACGCCTTGAGGAGATCCGCCGCTTCCTTGCCGTTGTCACGGATTTCCACCATGCGGAGTTTTTTCACCGCGGCCTCGTCCGGGGCGGTGAGGTTCAGGCGGCCGGAAACCGCGAGGATGGAATCGCGCACCTCCTCGGCTTCCATCCGGCGCGGCGAGTGACGCCATACCAAACGGTTCGCAGGATCCGCCCCGACCTGGGCGGGAGTGGACTCGGAGCCGAGCCGGTAGGCGCGGGTGAGCACGAGTTCGCGCACCAGCTTTTTCACCGACCAGCCGTCTTCAATGAACCGGCTGGCCAGGTGGTCGAGCAGTTCGGGATGCGACGGGATGTCCCCCTTCACGCCGAAGTTATCCACCGTGGTGACGATGCCCTCGCCGAAAAGGTGCTGCCAGACGCGGTTCACCGCGACGCGGGGCGTGAGCGGATTGTTCGGACTGGTGAGCCACTGCGCCAGCTCGAGACGCCCGCTCTGCGCGGGATTCACCGCAGGCGCGCCGGGCACGTCGAAGACGGAGAGGAAACCGCGAGGCACCTCCGGTCCGAGGCGCTCGGCTTCGCCACGGATGCGGATCTGGGTGTCGCCGATGCGCTTGGAATCCGTGACTCCATGGACCGCGAGGCCACGGGCGGCGGAGTCCGTGAGTTCGAGCAGCTCGCCCTGGGCCTTCTCATATTTCAGGCGGAAAGGACGCTGGGTGGGCTGGCCGTTCGCGGCACGTTTCAGGCCTTCCGGCGTGCCACGGATGGCATCCCACTCTTTTTTGGTCTCCTCCACATTCTTCTGCAGCCTTGCGACCTCCACCGGGTCCGGCGGAGGAAGGTCCGAGGAAAGCCGGACCAGCATGCCGGGATCATAATAATCCAGGCCGTTGCCACCCATCTTGTTGCGCACTCCCGCGCGGTCGTCGGTGCTGGTGAAGATCCCGGCCAGCGAGTAATAGTCGGTCGTCGGGATCGGGTCGAACTTGTGGTCATGGCAGCGCGCGCAGCTCACCGTCACGCCGAGGACCGAACGCGTGACCGTGTCGATCTGCTCGTCCACGTTGTCCATCTGGAAGCGCACCTTGAACCGCTGGTTCACGTCCTTCACGCCGAGCGCGAGGAATCCGGTGGCGGTGAGGAGGCGGTCGCGCTCGTCATCATCCGCAGCGGGCAGCAGGTCGCCGGCAACCTGCTCGGTGACGAAGCGGTTGAAGGGAATGTCCTTGTTCACCGCATCCAGCACATAGTTCCGGTATTTCCAGGCGTGCGGATACGGGATGTTCCGCGAGGGTCCGGTGGACTCGCCATAGCGTGCGATGTCCAGCCAGTGCCGTCCCCAGCGCTCGCCGAACGCGGAGGAGGCGAGCAGACGGTCCACCGTCCCGGTATATCTTCCCAGCGACGGGTCCTTGGTGAATTCCGCGATCTCCTCCACCGACGGCGGCAGTCCGGTGAGATCGAAGGTGATGCGCCGCAACAACACTTCCGGCGTCGCATCCGCCACGGGCTCGAGCTTGTTCTCCCGGAGTTTGGCTAGAATGAAACGGTCCACGTCACCCGCGGGCCAGTCGGTGTTTTCCAAGGCCGGCACGGGCGGCTTGACCAGCGGCTGCCACGCCCAGTGGGATTCGCGCAGCTTCGGGTATTTCTCCTTCTGCTGGCTGTAGTCCGGAACCTTCTCCGCAGGCCACGCCGCACCGTCACGGACCCACGTCGTGAGATCCGCGATCTGCCCGGGTGTCAGCGGATCGCTCTCGCGGGGCATCCTGAGGCGCTCGGTGGTGTGGTTCACCCGCTTGAGGATGAGGCTGTTTTCCACGTCCCCCCTGACGAGGGCCGGCCCTTCGTCGCCGCCATCCAGCAGGCCGTTGAGATCATCGACCCGCAATCCTCCCGCAGCCTTGGTGTCGGCCGAGTGACAGTTATAGCAATTTTCCGTAAGGATGGGCCGGACCTTTTTCTCGAAGAATTCGAGCCGGGGATCCGCCGCATCCGGTGCGGCGGCAAGCGGCGACATCAGGGAAAGCAGCACGACAGCGGGCTGCGGAAGGATCTTGGAAAGCATGGGGATCGGGAACGATTTTTACTGAAGGGTCACGGAAGCCTCGGCGACGGAACCCGAGAAATTCGCCGGCGCGGTGTATTCGCCGACGGCGGCATCGCCGTCATTTCCCACGTGCAGACCTTCGCCGGGCTGTTTCTGGATGAGGCTCGCGAGTTTCCCCTCGCCGGTGGTTTTCCCGTCCACCTTCAAGGTGACTCCGCCGTCGGGCGCGATTCCGGCTTCCACCTGGTGCGACCCGGCGGGCAGGACTTCCGTTGAAACAACGGTGGAAAGCTGCTTCGCCACCCGTACGGAAAGGGCCAGTTTCCCATCCTTCACATGCAACGAGTAACCCTGCTGCGGACCACCTTGGGACAGGATCACGCCCGAAGGAGCTGCCGCATCCACGCGGGCGGAAATGGTGAACGCGCGGCTGGCGATCTGCGGTGCCTGATCGTCTTCGAACGAGTCACCGGATTTCCACTTGCTTGCCGGTGCGGCGGAATTTTCCGCGGAGTTCCTGTTGCGCGCGCCGGCACGACGGTTCGGCAGCCACTTCGGATCGACAAGCTGGGCGTTCCACGCATCCCATTGCGCCGCGAGTTCCTTGAACTTCTCCGGGTTCTTGCTGGCGAGATCGTTGACCTCCCCGATGTCGTCGGCGAGGTTGTAGAGCTGGGCTCCGGCGGTCGAGGCCTTGCCGGCGGTCCCTCCCCGGGCGGCGTTCGCTTCCGGGCCTTTCACGAGTTTCCAGTCTCCCTTGCGAATGGCGAGCTGCTGGCCGAAACGCCAGTAAAGCGCGTCGTGCGGAGCCTCGGTCTTCTCACCCCTGATGTAGGGCAGCAGGTTGACTCCATCGAGCTTCCAGTCGGCCTCGGCCTCCACACCGGCGGCGGCGAGCGCGGTCGGCAGCAGGTCGATCTGGATCACCGGGCGGTCGTCCACCTTCGCAGCCGGAAGCTTGCCCTTCCACTGGATGGCGAACGGCACGCGCACCCCGCCCTCATACGTCTGCGACTTGAAGCCACGCAGGGGTCCGTTGCTGGACGTCGTCTGCGCGGTCGGTCCGCCATTGTCGGCGATGAAGATGACCAGCGTGTCCTCCTCGAGTTTCAGCTCGCGGATTTTCCCGAGCACGCTGCCGACCGCGTCATCCAGCGACGAGAGCAGCCCGGCGAAATGACGGCGCTTGGTGTCGGTGATGGAGCTGAAACGCTTTTCATATTTCTCGGTGACTTCCAGCGGCGCGTGCACCGCGTTGAACGGAAGATAGACGAACCACGGCTCATCCTTTTTCCGCTCGATGAATGCGGAGGCCTCCCTGGCGAAAGCCTCCGTCAGATAACCGGGATCCTTCACGATCTCGCGCCCGCGCAGCACGGGATTGTTGGATTCCGCACCGGCGTTCACATAACTGTGGGCACCGCCGAGGAAGCCATAGAATTCGTCGAAGCCACGGCTGAGCGGATGGTATTCCGGGGTGTTGCCCAAATGGGATTTCCCGAACCAGCCGGTCGCGTATCCCGCCTTGCGAAAGCGGTCGCCGATGGTGGTCTCCGCCAGTGAAAGTCCGATGGGCTCATTGCCCGCGACCGGTGGCCCCGGGTTGAACTCATGGCCGAAGCGCTGCTGGTACTTCCCGGTGAGAAGCGCGGCGCGGGTGGGGCTGCAATACGGCCCGCTGACATAGCCACTGGTGAAGCGGGTACCGTTCGACGCGATGCTGTCGATGTTCGGCGTGGGGATGTCCTTGTTGTATCCTTGGATTCCGAGCTCTCCATAACCGAGGTCGTCGGCGACGATGAGGAGGACGTTCGGTTTTCTATCAGCGGAGAAAACAGGAAGGGAGAGGATGGCAAAAAAGCCGGCGTAGAGGGCGTTTCGTTTCATGGGTATAAGGGATTGGTACAAAATTCGGTCTTGATGGTGCCCGGATCGGGGCTGGCGGAGGAGGACGCCTCCGTGACGCGACGGTCAGGCCGCTGTCAGAGGTCGTTGGAGGTGAGGTCCGGCTCCTCGCTCTGGTTCGCGGCGGTGAGCAGGAGCGTGCGGTCGGGGATGCTCCGCATGTTCACCCGGTTGGTGACCGGGTCCTGATAGACGCAGAGCAGCCAGCGGCGGTCCTTCCTCACGGCGCAACGCGTCTCGGTGAGACGGTTCCAGCGGCCTTCCTTCTCGAACTCGAAGCGCACACCCTGCACCGCACCGGGTTCGCCCTTCAGTTCGAGATCGCCCGTCGCACCGGACGCGGCCTCCACATAACTGCGGCCGATCCCGCCACGGATCTTGCGTGGGGAAAAATTGATCACACGATACGTCCCGAGCCGGAAACGTTCGCCACGATCCATCACCAGCGCGCTGTATGGCTCGGCAGCGCCCGATTTTCCGGGAACCAACACGACCAGCGCCTTGTCGATGTCCGCGGGGATCTTGATTTTTCCGATGGCGGGAGCGGTGGTCGCGTCCTTGCGCAAGATCACGTCACCATTGACGGCGCTCGCGGTCACGGGATCGGTGAGATTCGCCGTGGAAAGACGCACGGGGGAGGAAACATTTCCATTGGCGACATGGATGGTTTCCAGGCCCGGCACATACTTGAGGCAGAAAAATGATACCTCCACGTTGCGGACTTCATCCGCGGCATGCAGCGGGACGACAAGGGCGAACAGGGCGAGCAGTGTTTTCATGAATGGATAGGTTGGAGTTTGGAAGGTTGCACCCAGCGGAAGGAGACGACCTGGAAGCGGCGGCCGAACAGGATGTTGGGAGCGGCGGCGGGAGCGGCGGCCGCGGCATCCGCCGGGTCCACGTATTCCGGGAAACGCTGGACAGTGGCTTCGCACCAGGCGCTGGTCTTGCGGCCGGCCTTGTCCACCGCCTCGCCGTACGCGCGGATCACGAAGGTGTCGCCCCGGGCGCGGAGCTGCGGAAGGATGGGAGTGAGCAGGTCGCTCTGGGTGATGACTCCGGGCGCGCCATCCGCGGTGTTTCCGGAACCAGCCTCGGTGTTCGCACCACTCGTCGCATCGAATTCCGACTGCGGATCCAGCACGCCGCTGTTGAGTTCGGCCCGCTCGATGGCGGCTTGCAGGGCGCCGCTGCGGGACAGTTCGCCCTTGCCGGGGCGGCGGTTCACGAACTCGGCCAGCGACTGGAACGGTCCGCGCTTCTTCACTTCCTCCACCACTTCCAATGCGAGTCTTTGGATCTGCTTCTCCGTGAGCCTGCGGTAACCCGTCCATTTTGTCGGATCGCTGCCGTCGGATTCATAGCTTGGACCGGTGGCGGGCAGGTTCCGTGAAACCGGAAGCCCTTCCGCCTCGTCCAGGCCGCCGTCCGCGAGCGGAGTCGCCTGGTCGTTGTTGGAGGCGAGCACCGCCTCCCATGCGGCCACGCGGGTGGAGTTCACGTTGAAGGGAGCCTCGAGCAGGAGGTTCGCCGCGAGGTGGAGGTGGGACTCCTTGTCGTCCAGCAGGCGTCCTGCGACATCGTCCGCCGCTTCGGTGCCCAGATAGGGAACGAAGCGCGAATTCGGCAGCCGCTTGTTGTCTTCGAAAAACTCTTTCAGCAGGTCATTCCCCTTGCGCGCGCTGCCGCCTTCCAACGCCGGATGATCGGCGGCGCTGGAGAGGAAGTAGCCGTCGAACAACGCGTTGTTCGCAAGATACGAGTGATCTAGGTAGGTCCGGCTCCCGGAAGTGTCCCTCACGCGGTCCGACTTGAGCAACGGCGGTGCGAAGGAGTTCGCCACGACATGCGACGTGAGCGGAAGCTGCCCTCCCGAATTCAAAGGAGCATGGGTGAACTGGCCGAGCGAATGGGCCGGGGCACGGGGCAGGCTGGAAAACGACGCGATCTCGCTGCCCGTCTGGGCATACACGCCCGATCCGCCATAACCGCGGTTCCTCTTGGTGCTGATCTCGATGGTCGGGCTGTCGGGCGGCCAGTCGAACATCGGTTCCCACTTCAGCTCATATTGCTGATGGGCGAACTCCTCGGTCTGGTCGAGCCCGGCGGACGCGTAGAGGTTCGTGGGCGCGTTGTTCAGCCATGATCTGGAAGGAAACTTGGAGTCGCGCTCGGTCTTCTGTTGGAAGGTCGCGATGAGGAACGGCTCCTTGTAACGCAGCGATCGCATCGCCGCCAGGCCGTCCGCCAGCGTGGCCGTCGGGATGGATCCATCGATGACGATGGCCGGCAGTTCGTGCCGGGAATATGGAGGCAGGAACTCTTTCTCGCGGTCGCCGTAGTCCAGTTCGATGCCGCCGATGAGCTTCTTGTTGGTTTCGTTCCCCATGTAGTATTTGAGAAATCCGGTCACTTCCTTGCCTCCGGCCTCGGCCAGGACGTCATTGCCGGCGCGTTCGGATTTCACCTCGACCTCGATCTTGTCGCCCGCCTTCACCGCCACGGTGCGGATGCTCTTTCCATAGTCGGTGCCGGACTTCGCCCCGGTCGAATCCACGAAAAGATTCATCGTCGTGATTCCGCCGATCTCCGGGCTGCTCGCAGCGCCTGCGGGCGGGTTGAACCCGGGACGCAGGAGCAGCCCCTCCTCGCTGGCTTTCTGGTCGCCGTGCGGCCTCCAGTTGTGCGCGGTGAAAACCATGTGCTCGCCGGGTTCCAGCACCACGCTCTGCTGGCCGGTCTCGGGCAGGACCTTCAACAGGTAGTTCTTTTCCTTGCGGTCGGCGAAGTCTCCGACGGTGTAGGTGTTCGTCAGCCTCGTGTAGTTGGCATTCAGGAGCACGCCGTTCTTATAAAGGCGGAACGCGAGCGGGATCCGGTAGAGCTCGATGGTTTGTTCGCTGAAACGGATCGGCACGTTGTAGGGATTCCAGAGCGTGATGACCGGATCGATGGCGAGCCACGTCATGTAGTTGTCCCGCAGCCGGGCGGGGCTGGTGCGCGCGCTGCCGGCCTTCCACATGTCCTCGAGAGTGCCTCCGTAGCCGAAGCTCAGGCTGAAGATGAACTGCGCCTTCGCCAGGACGGGCGCGAGCTGCTGTTTGTTGAACGACGGATGCCTCAGCAGCGCGTCTCCGGCGGGAGCATTCGCGCCTTTCGGCCGTTCCTCGATGTTCGAGACGTTCGCGGTGATCTCCGGTTTGCCTCCAGAACCGAACAGATCGTAGGTCCGGTAGTGCGAGCGCAGCAGCGCCCACGAAGGGTCCGGGCTGGGCAGCGGATTCGCCCCGGTGAACCGGCCGGGAGGCGGCACGAGCGGCGTGTCCTTGCCGGAGTAGATGAAACGCGATTCGTATGACTTCGGAAGCGCGTCCTCGTCGAACAGGCGCGAGATATCGGTGGCCAGTCCGCCGTCCACCACATTGGCGAGCAACCCGAGGCTGCCGGAAGTCACGTCATGAAACGACGCGTCTTCCTTTTTCACACCGAGCAGCCGGGTTTGTTCGATGGACAACAGCTTCGCCCGCTCGTCCTTCTTTTCCGACAGGGTTTTCCATGCGGAATCCTTGGCCGCCTGGAAACCCAGCTCGTGGGCCGCGGTCATGCGGTCGTACTTGTCCTCATAGGTCTCCGCCGGTTTCTCGGCGGAAAGCGAGATGTCCGCCTTCTGGGATTCGTCGAAAACCGCCCAGGCGATTCCTCCGCCGGTTCTGCCGGGAGAGTCCGAGAGCTTGACGATCTGCGCGTCCACCCCGGCGTCGTCTCCGGCGGCTTCCACCAGGGTGACCTTGTCGCCGGATACCTCGCTGTCGACGTAGGACTCCTTTTTCGAGTCCTCCCGCAGGTTGCTGGAGACGAGCCAGCCCTTGAAGCGGTTTTCCTTTTCCTTGTCCCAGTCCGGCGCGTCTCCCTCGCCTTTCCACTGCCAGCCTTCCCATACGCCGGTCAGGTTCTTCTGGGCGTGTCCGGCCTTCCCGATGGCCGAGGTGGCGGTCACCCGGTTGTCCGGCCCTGCGGCGGCCTGCAGCTCGCCGATGGCAAGCTGCAGGGCAAGCCGCGCGTTCGCCCGCGCCCGCTGGGTGGCCGAGTCACTGCCGCTGGTCCTCAGTGAGACGGCGGACAGGCCCAGCATCCCCACGGCCACGACGACCAGCAGGATCAGCATCGCAAGCGTCGCCACAAGGGCGAAGCCCTGCTCGCGGAGGTGCGGGCGTGTCGTTGGAAAAGCGGAGGAATTCATCACGATGGAAGGCGGAGTGGTGTAGGCAAGCCCGTGGCCGGGCGGTTCAAGGCGTGGTCTGCACCCGGAAGAATTCTTTTGGTTTTCCGGGATCGATCGTGACGGTCGCCGTGCCCAATCCCGCGCCATCCGTCACGACGGTGCCGTGGTTCACCGGGAAGGTGAGCAGGTCGGTGCTGCCACGGACGTAGTAGGTCGTGTTCGCCGCGCCGGAGAAGTTCAGGATGATGTCCCCTCCGTTCCGCGACCAGGAGACGAGCTGTGGCGTGGCCGAGGCCGGTGCGTTCACGGTGATCGTCACACTCGTTGTCACGCTTCCTCCCGTGCCGGTGACGGTGATGTTATAGGTCGTCGTGACGGTCGGGTTCACGGTGAAGGTCGCTTTTCCATCGACGATCAGGACGTTGCCGACGGAGGGATCGACGCTCACGGAAGTGGCGTCCGCACCGAGGCGCAGGCTGATCTCGGAAGACTCGCCCGAATTGATCGTGCTTGCGGAAACCGTGGTCGAGATGATGCCCGTGGACTCGCTCCACCAGGCGTTCCGGTGCGCGACGATGCGCGAGGTATCGATGGTCACCGGTGCATCCGGATCGACATTCGGCACCTCGTCCAGGACAGTGTCATACACGGCGATCTCGTCGATCTGGCCCTTCCAGAAATTCCCCGTCAGGGTCTTGTGGACGCCGATGGTCCATGCGCCGTTGGACGCTTCCAACAGCAGGTTCGGGTCGAACTCGGAACCATCGGGATTCTTTCCGTCCTTCGAGGTTCCGGCATACTCGCCATCGACATACCAGCGGATCTCATTGGTGATCGCGTTCGCCACGATGACGAGGTGCGCCCATTCGCGGGCCGGGACCTTCGTGTCCGCATCCTTCCTGACACCCGCGCCCAGCACCGAACGGATCGTGCCGCTTTCGTCCACGGAAATGATCAGGCGTCCCGTGCCGTTAAGGTCCTGCTGGGCGACGATGGCCCTGTTGGCGGAACCGCCGGCGACGGGCTCGGCGCGGACGATCGCCTCGATGGTGAAGCCGGTGTCGACCTCGCCCAGGCTCAGGATGCGATCGGCGATCACTCCCTGCGCGCCATCGAAGGTGGCGGCTCCGTCGACGAATCCGGTGGCACCGGAGCTCACGGAGGTGGTCAGCGGAGTTCCGTTGTGCGGTGCGGCATTCTCCGCGGAGTCCACGATGAGGTTCGATCCCGACTGCTCGTTGAACCGGAACCAGGCGACCGGATTGTCAAGACGCACTTGTCCTGAAAAGGCGGTTTCCTCTGCGGCGGCGCCCGCGGTCCTGGTGACCTCATCGATCGAGTTTTCCGCTTTCAACGTGACATTCGCCCCCTCGGCGGTGGACACGTCCACGAAGCCGGTCAGCGCGCCGCTGTTGGGAATTTCCGTTCCGTTGGAATCCAGCGTGATCGTCGTCGGCGTTGGGAAAGCGCCTGGGGAGACGCGCCAGTGGAGACGCACCTGGCCGGTGCCGGGCAGGGTGGTCTTTTCAAATCCGAGGATGACCGGCGCGGTCAGCTGCTGGTAGGTCACCGTGAAATCCTGGGTGTAGGTGCCGCCGGTACCGGTGGCGGTGGCGCGATAGGTCTTCGTGGCGGTGGGGAACACGGAATACGTCCCGACGCCGTCGTGCAGTTCGACATTCACGCCATCGATCGAAAGCTGGTTCACATCCGCGCCGGCGCGCACCGTCAGAACCACTTCACCGCCGGTGGTGACCGTTGGGGACGATCCTTTGAACGAAATGATCCCGGAGGTTTTCGCATACCAGGAGCTGTGGTGTCCCGCCACGGTGGAATCCGCCACGTCACCATCACCATTCGGATCATCCAGCAATTTCGGATAGATCGCGACATCGTCGATGTCACCCTTCCAGAATTCTGATGAAAGCGATTTGCCGGAACCGATGACCCAGTTGCCATTGGAGGTTTCCAGAATGAAATCCTTGGTGAATGACGAGCCGTCCGGGTTCACCCCGTCGAGCGAGGAACCGATTTTCACACCATCCAGATACCAGCGGATTTCCGCGGTGCCGGGGGTGCCGGTGAGGCCGGCGTCCACCACGAGGACCAGGTGGGCCCAGCGGTCGGTGTCGAGTTTTTCATCCGCCTCCTTGCGTTCCGCAGGCACGTTCGGCGCGCCTTCCGCCGTCGGGGTCGCAACGCCGACCTGGCTGTAGATGGTGCCGTTTTCCGAAATGCCGAGGATGGCGCGGCCCACGCCGTTCACATCCGTTTGCGAGACAAGGACATGGTTGCCGGAAGCTCCCGTACGGCGGCGCACCACGGTTTCGACCGAAAATCCCTTGCGCAGGTCCGGCGCGGCCAGCGTGCCGATGTTCAGGATCGGGTTGCTGGTCACCGCGCTGCCGCCTTCGAAGGCGCCGGTGCCGTCGATGAAGCTCGTGCCGCCCGTCACCGGAGATCCGAGCAACGACCCGTCATGCGGTGCGGCGCTTTCCGAGGAATCCGTCAGCAGCGTGGAGCCGGCGAATTCATTGAAGCGGAACCAGGCGGTTGGAGAATCCCCGCGCACCGTCGCCGTGAACGAGTTGTCCGCTTCCACGGCGGAAGTGACGCTTACCGAGCCCGTATTGTTGGCCGCGACGAGCTTGAAGCCGTCGACACCGGCCGGAATGTCCGCGAATCCGATCAACCCTGAAGGCGTGTAAACCGTCGATTCGTCGGCGGCGTTCTTGACGACCAGCGTGGTGGGATTCGCCAGGCCTCCTTCCGACACATTCCAGTGCAGGCGGACCTTGTTGCTGGAGGGAAGCTTGGTCACATGGAAACCTTTCACCACCGGAGCGGTGAGCTTCAGCGGCGTGACGTCGTATGCGTTCCAGAACAGCGCGCGGGTGACGGTGCCTTGCAGGTTCTGCGTGTCGTCCACATCGAACGGCGGTCCGAAGGCGCTGGAGGCGTTGTTTCCTGACAAGCCGCCAAGGTTCGCCCTGCCGAGAGTCTTGACCGAAAGCGTGTCATTTCCCGACCAGTTTCCCGGCGTGCCGGAGATTGCGAAGGAGTTCAGCAACGCGGAACCACCTTCTTCTGCAACCTTCAGCTCGAGCGTGCCGGCGTGGTTCCACGAGACGGAAACGGAATAGGCGGTGTTCGCCAGCAGTTTCCCGGAAGAGCTCTGCACCGCGATGGTGTTCAGCGTGGTGTCGTTCAACCCCGTGGGCAGGGCAGCGTCCGACGCGCCCTGTTTTCCCACGAAGGACGGCACACCGTTGATCAGATAGAGGCCAGAGCCGTTTGAAGTGGCTCCGACCTCGATCAGCAGCCGCGTGCCGTTGAGATCCGCGGCGGTGGGAACGAATTCAATATTGAAGGTGAATCCCTTCACATGCTCCGCGGTGTCGAGTACGGGGATCTTCGAGAGGTGGCCGGCGACATCCGCCGGGCCGCTGCCGCCATCGTTGACCACACCCACCACATTGCTGTCGTAAAGAAGGGAGAGGTCGGCAGGGGTGAGGTTGACCAGGATCTCAGCCTCTGAGTCCGCCGTGCCGAGGAACGGCAGCGCCGTCGCCAAGGTCAGGACATTGAAAAAATTTCGGGGAGCATGCATGAAAGTTAAATAATTTGGTATGATTTACAGAGCCAGAACCGCCGGAGGGTGGTGATGTGGGGGCAGGAACCCGGTGGATCGCTTCCTGCTTTCTGAAATCCCGTGAATCGGGTCTTTCCTTCTCGCGCTTGTGAAAAAGCCGAGGTTGCGGACTTGCCAGGATGGCTGCCTCGTAAGGCTCAACATCTGGCAAGCGGCGACGACCCCACCGCGCCTTAACTTGGCGTAGGCAGTGCCGACGGGCTAATCTTGCCTGAAAAAAGCAGGATAGTCAAGTATGCGAATGAGAAAATTTTATTTGTTTTATTTCGCTTATTATAAGTAACTTAAATCATGGACGATAGCGTCAAATTCAAGAAAAATAGGAATAAATCGCAATTACATTATCAATTTACCTGTTTTTATAATGTATTTAATTGACCTACCAATTGGTTCGCTTAAGCTGCGCTCGCAGCGCGGCGCGGCACTATCGCTCCACGATATCAACGCGAATCACGCACCGCTCCACGGGACCTCCCGGAGCACACCGCGTCATTCGGGCGCAAGACGGAGAAAGACCAGTCCACTGGATACCGCCGTCTGGTTTTCCCACACCCTTGAATCTCCGAGGGCAACTTCTTCCGCCATCAGGTGGTTTAAGACCGTCCCTTTCCACCATCCCTTTTATGAAATTCCGAATCCTCGTATCGTTCCTGTTCTCGCTTCCGCTGTTCGCGGAGCCGGTGAAACCCAACATCATCTATCTGCTCGCCGACGACCTCGGCGGCAACGACGTCGGCTGGCGGAACCCTGAAATCAAGACCGCCAACCTCGACAAACTCGCCAACAGCGGCGCAAAACTCGACCAATACTACGTGCAGCCCGTCTGCTCCCCCACCCGCGGGGCGCTGATGACGGGGAGATACCCTTTCCGCTATGGGTTCCAAACCGGCGTCGTCCGCCCGTGGGCGCAATACGGCCTGCCCCTTGAAGAACAGATCCTGCCACAGGGACTCAAGAAGGCGGGATATGAAACGGCCATCACCGGCAAGTGGCATCTCGGCCATTTCAAACCTCCCTACCTGCCGACCAACCGTGGCTTCGACCACCAGTACGGCCACTACAACGGCGCGCTCGATTACTTCACCCATGTGCGCGACGACGGGTTCGACTGGCACAAGGACGACAAGGAAAACCATGACGAGGGATACTCCACCGAGCTCGTCGGCAAGGAGGCCGCCCGCCTCGTCCGCGAACGCGACAAATCCAAGCCGCTGTTCCTCTACGTCCCCTTCAACGGCGTCCACAGTCCTCATCAGGTGCCGGACCGCTATCTGACCCTTTACCCGAATCTGACGGGCAACCGGAAAATCTACGCTGCGATGATCACCGCGCTCGATGACGCCGTGGGCGAGATCGTCAAGGCCATCGACGACGAGAAGCTGCGCGAAAACACGCTCATCATTTTCTCCAGCGACAACGGTGGCCCGAATCCGAAGAAACTCTCGGACAACGGCCGGCTCCGCGCGGGCAAGGGCAGCGTCTATGACGGCGGCGTGAAAGTGGCAGCGTTCGCCACGTGGCCGGCGAAAATCAAGGCTGGCAGCTCGATCTCCACACCGCTCCATGTCGCGGATTGGTATCCCACCCTGCTGAAGCTCACGGGATCCGGCAACGAACAGAAACTCCCCGTCGATGGCCGCGACATCCTGCCCGTCCTGACCGAAGGCGGCACCATCGCGGACCGGGAGATCCTCATCAACACCAACCCGAAAGGAGGTGCCATCCGCATCGGCGATTGGAAACTCGTCGTCAACGGCGGCGCGCGCATCGCCGAGGACGAAGCCGGGAAAGCGGAAGGTAAAGCGGGCGACACCAAGATCGAGCTCTTCAATCTCGCCACCGACGTTTCGGAAAAGACCGACGTTTCCGCCGCGAATCCTGACAAGGTAAAGCAGCTCCGGGAACGCTACGATGCTCTCGCCGCCCAAGCCGTCGCCCCGAAGAGCGAGGCCAAGCCCGCCGGATTCAAATCCCCCGCCGTCTGGGGACAATTCTGACCTTCTCTCCCATGAAATTCCTTTCTCCGCTCATCCTTCTTGTCAGCGCGGCGGCCGCGTTCGCCCAAACCGAAAAGAAGCCGAACATCCTCGTCATCGCCGCGGACGACCTGAACCACTGGGTCTCCTACACCGGCCGCAATCCGCAGACGGTCACCCCGAACATCGACAAGCTTTCCGCACGCGGCGTCAGTTTCACCAACAGCCACTGCGCCGCCCCCGTCTGCAACGCGTCCCGCGCCTCCCTGCTCTCCGGCCTGCGTCCGAACCAGACGGGCGTGTATGGAAATGGCGACGACTGGCGCAAGGTCGTCGCCCCGGAACTGTCCCTCATCAGCACGTTCCGCAAGGCGGGCTACGTCACGCTCGGCTCGGGAAAACTCTACCACGGCGGATTCGACCGGACTTCGGAATGGGATGATTACCTGAAGGACGAAGGCCCGCTCGGCCCGCAGCCGGATGGCGACAAGGGCGTGGGTGGCATCCGTTTCGGCGTGATCAATGCCGACGACTCGGAACTGAGCGACCACCGCATCGTGGATTACGGCATCTCCCAGCTTGGGAAAAAACACGACAAGCCGTTTCTCCTGACCGTGGGCCTCCACAAGCCGCACATGCCGTGGTTCGTGCCGAAGAAGTATTTCGACCTGCATCCGCTCGACAGCATCAAGCTGCCACCGGTTCAGGAGAATGATCTGTCCGACATCCCGCCTGCCGGAGTCGCCATCGCCCAGCCCAACGGCGATCACAAAAAAATACTGGATTCCGGCCGCTGGAAGGAAGCCATCCAGGCCTACCTCGCCGCGGTTTCCTATGCGGATGCGGAGATCGGCAGGCTGCTGGACGCCCTGGCATCTTCGGAACACGCGGACGACACCATCGTCGTGCTCTTCGGCGACCACGGCTGGCACTTCGGCGAGAAGGAACACTGGCGGAAGTTCTCCCTCTGGGAGGAAGCGACCCGCGCGCCGCTCATCTGGGTCGCGCCGGGTGTGTCCAAGGCGGGCACGATCAGCAAGCGGCCCGTCGATTTCATGAACATCTACCCCACCCTCACCGATCTCGCCGGCATCCCCACCCCGGCACACGTGAAGGCCGGAAGCCTGCGGCCCCTGCTCGCGAACCCCGAAGCCGAATGGTCCGGCCACGCTCTCACGACCTGGTTGAAGGGCAACCACTCCATCCGCACCGGCCAATGGCGCTACACCCGCTATGCGGACGGTTCTGAGGAACTCTACGATGAGGAGAAAGATCCCTACGAATGGAAAAACCTCGCGAAGAACAGCGAGTTCGACTCCGTAAAGGCAGGATTCCAAAAACTCCTGCCAACCGAGGACAAACCCGGTCTCGGCAAGCCCGGCAGTGGCAAGGGCGGCGGCGGAAAACGCAAGCAGAACGAGGACGCGGACTGACCGCGCGACACCCCATTCACACCCACATCATCTTTTTCCATCTTCATGAAAACCATCCATCTTCTCGCGGGCACCCTGCTCGCCACCCTCAGCCCGCTTTTCGCCCAAACGGAAAAACCGAACATCGTCGTCCTTCTCGTGGATGACATGGGTTGGTCGGACCTCGGTTGTTACGGCAGCGAACTGAAAACCCCGAACATCGACCAGCTCGCGAAGGACGGCCTGCGCTTCACGCAGTTCTACAATGGCGCGCGCTGCTGCCCCACCCGGGCCTCGCTGCTGACGGGACTCTACGCCCACCAGGCGGGCGTCGGCCACATGACGGAAGAACGCAAGGACGAATCCGGGAAAACCTACCCGGGCTACAGCGGCCGCCTGAACGACACCTCCGTGACCATCCCTGAAGTGCTCGGCGAAGCGGGATACTTCACCGCGATGACCGGGAAATGGCACGTCGGACAGAACCACGGCGTGACGCCGGACCAGCGCGGGTTCCAGCGCACGCTCACCGCGGCCGCAGGCGGATTCTTTTTCCCCGAGGCGAAGAACGCCCGGCTCTTCTACAACGGCAAGGACATCGGCAGCAACGGCGAGCCCCTGCCCAAGGACTGGTATTCCAGCGACCTGTGGACGTCCTTCGGCCTGAAATTCATCGACGAGGCCATCGCCGCCAAAAAGCCGTTTTTCCTCTACACCGGTCACAACGCGCCGCATTTCCCGCTGCAGGCCCCCGCCGAGGACATCGCCCGCTGGCGCGGAAAATTCAAGAAAGGCTGGGACAAGCTCCGCGAGGAGCGCTACCAACGCCAGATCGCCGCAGGCCTCGTCGATAAAAGCTGGCCGCTCTCGCCACGTCCTGCGGAAGTGCCCGCCTGGGATAGCCTCACCCCCGAGCAACAGGACCGCTACGACCACCTGATGGCCGTCTACGCCGCCGTGCTGGAACGCATGGACCGCGCCGTCGGCGATCTCGTGAACGGCCTCAAGCAGCGCGGCCAGCTCGACAACACGCTCATCCTCTTCCTCAGCGACAACGGCGGCAATGCGGAGGCCGGCGTGCAAGGCCGGTCCGACGGCAGGAACCTCGGCGATGTGGATTCCACCGTCTTCATCGGCCAGTGCTGGGCCACGCTGAACAACACGCCGTTCACCCGCTACAAGCACTACACCGACGAAGGCGGCATCTCGACACCGCTCATCGCCCACTGGCCGAAGGGCATCGCCGCCCACCAACGCGGCGCGCTTGAAAAACAGCCCGGTCACATCATCGACATCCTCGCCACTTGTGTTGACGTGGCCGGTGCCGCCTACCCGGAAACATTCAAGGGCAAGGCCATCACCCCGCGCGCCGGCATCAGCCTGCAACCCGCGTTCAAGCACGAGAAACTCGCCCGCACCCAACCGCTTTTCTGGGAACACGAAGGCAACCGCGCCGTCCGCTACGGAGACCTGAAACTCGTCGCCCTCGAAAACCAACCCTGGCGTCTCTACGACCTCGCCACCGACCGCAGCGAGCAGAACGACCTCGCGTCCTCGCGGCCAGAGGTCGTGAAATCCCTTTCCGAAAAATGGCAGGGCTGGGCCTCTGCATCGAACGTCCTGCCCCTCGGCGCATGGCGTGGTAAAAACAACGGCCAGGATGCGAAACCGAACAAGAACACCCGCTTCACCCTCAAGAACGGCGAGAAACTCCAGCGCAGCGCCGCTCCGGACGTCGCCAACCGCAGCCTGGACCTCACCGCGAAGTTCACCGCCACCGGTGAGGATGGTGTCATCATCTCCCAAGGCGGGGCGAATCTCGGCTACTCGCTCTCGATCAACAAAGGCAAACTCACGTTTTTCCTCCGCAGTCCGGGAAACATCAGCAGCGTTTCCCTGGACGAACCCGTCGGCGGAACGGTGACGGCCGTCGCGTCCCTGAAGGCGGATGGCACGACCACCCTCTCCGTCGGTGAAAAACAAGCCTCCGGCAAACGGGCGGGTCTCATTTCCGCCACACCGAAGGACGGCCTGGTAGTGGGTGGCGACGATGCCGCACCGGTCGGCCCTTACGAAAAAGCCGTTCCGTTCAAGGGGGAGATCGAATCGGTGGAACTGGTGCTGGGGGCGAGATGAGAGTGCGGCAGGATGACAACAGGCGGGACAAGACCGCAGGCCGGAGAGGCCTGCGGACATTCCGCAGCAAGATCCATCTCTCCGGAGCCGTTGTCCTGCCCTTCACACTTCCGACCATGAAATTCCTCCGGATCTCCACCCTCCTCCTCTTCTGCCTGGGATCGGCGGCGGCGGCTCCTCCGAACATCGTCTTCATTTTTTCGGATGACCACGCCTACCAGGCCATCAGCGCCTACAACGACCCGAAGAAACTCATCGAGACACCCAACATCGACCGCATCGGCAGGGAGGGCATGCGGTTCGACCGGTGCCTCGTCACCAACTCCATCTGCGGCCCCAGCCGCGCCTGTGTGCTCACCGGGAAATACAGCCATCTAAACGGTTTCCCGAACAACACGAACTCCCGGTTCGATCCTTCGCAGACCACGTTTCCCAAGCTTCTCCAGGCGTCCGGCTACCAGACGGCGCTCGTTGGAAAATGGCACCTTGAAAGCGCCCCCACCGGTTTCGATTTCTGGCAGATCCTGCCCGGGCAGGGTGTTTATTACAACCCGCCGATGATCCGCATGGGCAAGCGCGTCCCGCTTTCCGGCTACGTCACGGATCTCATCACCGACGAATCCCTGCGCTGGCTCAAGGACCGGGACCGCACGAAACCCTTCCTCCTCATGTGCCAGCACAAGGCACCCCACCGCGAATGGGAACCCGCCCTGCGCCACCTGGATCACGACGCCGGCCGGGTCTACCCTGAGCCCCCCACCCTCTTTGATGACTACAAGGGCCGCGGCGCCGCCGTGCGCGACCAGGACATGACCCTGGCGAAAACGCTGACGGACCGGGACACCAAGCTCATCCCTCCCGCCCGGCTCACACCGGAACAGAAAAAGCCGTGGGATGACTACTACGGACCTCGTAACGAGACATTCCGCAAAAACCCTCCCGTGGGGGACGATCTGGTCCGTTGGAAATACCAACGCTACATGCACGACTACCTCGGCTGCGTCCGTGGCGTCGATGAAAGCGTGGGCCGTGTGTTGAAATACCTCGACGACGAGGGCCTCGCCGGAAACACCATCGTCATCTATGCCAGCGACCAGGGATTCTTCCTCGGCGAGCACGGCTGGTTCGACAAGCGCTGGATCTTCGAGGAATCCCTCCGCACGCCGCTGCTCGTGCGGTGGCCCGGCCATGCCAAGCCGGGTGGCAGCAGCGGTGCCATCGTCTCGAATGTCGATTTCGCCGAAACGCTGCTGGACGCCGCCGGAATACCGGTCCCGGCGGACATGCAGGGCCGCAGCCTCCTGCCCCTGCTCGGCGGAAACACCCCCGCCGACTGGCGGAAGAGCTTCTACTACCAGTACTACGAATTTCCCACGCCCCATCACGTCCGTCCGCACTACGGCATCGTCACGGACCGCTACAAACTCATCCGCTATGAAGGCGCACCGGCTCCCTATTGGGAGATGTTCGATCTCTCAAGCGATCCTCGGGAACTGCTGAGCGTCTTTGACAATCCTGCCTATGCGGCCACCCGCGAGGAACTCACCCGCGACCTGCAAAAGCTCAGGTCGGACCTGCGGGTTCCCGAGACAACCCCACCCTTGTGGTACGGCAACACCCCGCTCAACGATCGACCGCCGGAAGCTGGACAGCCTTCTCCTCCGCGGTGACGGAGCCGCCGATGATGCCGCATCGGATCACTTCGATCGAATCCACGGCACCCGCGTGAAAGCCGACGTGGTCGAAGCTGAAAGTGGCCGGGGCCGGATCCGAACCGGTGAGCTGTGTGAAAAGGACGTTGTCGGATTCCCGGATGAGCGCAGCGTGATAGTCGAGCCCTCCGGCGGCGGTGCGTGCCAAGGTGAGGATCAGGCGATACGTGTCATCCTTGAACGCAGGCACGGGCAGGGTGGAGGATCCCAGCGGAGTCGCCCCTGCCAGGGAGTGATACGCCGCCGCATCACCATCATTCCTTCTCCAGATCGACGGACCTGCGGAGGCATCCGTTCCGCCGCCTGCCGAATAGCCCGCCCAACCCGTGATCCCGTTCCCACCGTTTGAGTGGAAAAGCCCCCATGAGAACGGCGGAGAAGAGGCGGTCCCGCCGGTGGCGAGGCCGCTGAATTTCACCGCCGCCGCCAGGGTGACGGAAGCCCCAGCACGATCAAGCGTCACGCGGGGAAAAGCGGAGTGGACCGCCGTCTTGTCCGCGCCACCCCATGCCGGAGAATCGGTGGACGGACCGGAAATCGACGGCGAGCCAAGCGAAGCAACCCAAGGACCCTCGACCGGATGTCCGATGTGCCGTCGCGCCGGGGCGGCGAAGTCTCCCCCGGTCCCCCAGGTGGTGGGCTCCGGTCCCATGACGAAGGCCAGCTTCCTGCCACCGGTGATGTCCGAATGCCGGATCACGGGTGTGTCGAGCGGCTGGCCGTCCAGAGTGGCGGACCGCACGTAGATGTTCGCGCCACCCGCGTTTTCAGCGGTGATCGTGAAGGATTTCCCTCCGCCGACACCGAACTCGAGACGCGGCACGCGGGGGCCGTGCAGGTAGTAGGTTCCTTCGGTGGCCGCGGGAACGAATCCGGCGGTGAGGAAAAAATACAGCGATGCCATCGCGCCCGAATCTTCGTCACCGGGATAGCCATCGGCACCATAACGCCGGCGCACGTTGTCGGCCCAGAAGGCCGCGAGGTTCGGGCGGGACACGCGCGCCAGCAGCGGCACCGCCTGAAGGTTCACCTCGTTGCCGAAGTCGAGATAGCTGGTGTCATTCCGGCCGAACGCGAACTCCAGCCGCTGGATGAAACGGGCACGCCCGCCCATCAGCCCGATCATCGCGTCGCGGTCGAAGACATTGAAGGAATAGTTCCAGCACGTTCCCTGATAAAAATCCTTCATGTTCCCGGTGGGAGCGGTGGTGCTGAATTTCCCGTTCTTTGCCCGACCACGCACGAAGCCGGAAAAACCATCCCCCGCCAAGGATGCGTCCCACACGTTCCGCCAGTTCGCCGAGCGGGCCAGCAGCGCACGCGCCTCGGTGGTGTGGCCGAGGCCTGCGGCGACCTGTGCCGCACACCAGTCGCCATGCGCGAACGCCATCGTGGACGAGGCCGAGGACATCCGCGAGTCGTAGCCGTTCCTCCTGCCATCGGTTGAAACGTAACCCAGTTTGAGGTAGTCGGGCGTCCGGCGGCCCGCGTTGAATTTGAGAAGCGGCCAGATCTTCTCCCACTTGATGCCGGGGATGCGTTTCCCCCAGGCGTCGGCGATGATGCGGTCCACCTCGTCCCCACCCTGCCCGACCTGGAAGTCCTTGCCCATGATGAACGCCGTTTCCGCCCTGCCGTTCCGTTCATGACGCTCGCCGAATGAATTCACGATCGAGGCGACGGACTCCGGCTTGATGATGGCCAGCAGCGGATAGAGGGTCTGCCAGGTATCCCACGGCGTGTATTGGTCATCCCAGAACGAGGCGTCCGCCGGCCAGCCGGCAGGATCACCGGTGCGGTCGCGCGGTTGGATGAGACTGTGGAAAAGAGCGGTGTAGAGCCTGCGCGCCTCTTCCTTGGGGATGCCCGGCGTCCGCACCGCGGAAAGCACGTCGTTCCAACGGCTCTTTGCAACCGTTTCCAAACCGGCCAGGTCCCATGCGGGAATCTCCCTCTCGACATACTCCCTCGCCTTTTCCACCGATTGAAAGGAGACGCCGATTTTCATGCGCACCGTGCGGTTCGAGCGGGTGTCGAAACGCACCCACGAACCGATGCGCTGGCGGGTGGATGTCGTGGCGGCCAGGACGCCATCCGCAGGCGTGTCGTTGATCCACGTTCCACCGGCGGCTGGAGCGGTGTCCACCTTCGCGTAAAAATAGAGGTTGTAGGCGGCGGGGCTCCAGTTGCCATCGAAACCGCCTCCTCCCTTGATCGTTCCCTTCGCCAGATCCACCTCGACGGAGCCGTTGGTGAGTGCCGTCGGACCGTTCAATTTGCGGGCCACGTCGAAATAGAGGCGGGCATCGGACGAGGCCGGGAAATCGAACTGGTAGATCGCGCAATTCGCGGTCGGCACGATCGTGCAGTCGATGCCCGGCGTGGTGAGGCGGCCGCGATACGAATAGGGGCGGGCGACCACGTTGGCGACCGGGGAAGCATTGTCATCCTCCAGCGTGCCGGTGTTCGCGCCGATCCTCGGAGACACGAGAAAATTTCCATATGACATGGTGCTCGATCCCGCTCCCGTCGCATGGAGCTGGGAGAAGCCGACCACATCGCTGCCCGCCGCGAACCCGCCCGCCGCCGCGACAACGGTGTCCGGGCTGGGATAAAGCGACGACTGCGGAAGGCACGGACCCGGCACTGTCGAACCCGTACCAGCGCCCCCGGCCACGCCGATCATCGTGTCCACCACGTCGGCCAACGGAGTGTCGGAGGGAAGCACGGCGGAAGTATCGCGGGCGGAAATGCCTCCGTCGCGGTCCACGATGTCCGCGCTGCCCGTGACGGCACCGGTCATCAAAATTGCCGTGGTGAGAACCAGAACCGGACGGGGTGCCTTGCTTGTCATTCGCCGCATTTGGCAGACTTTCATCCGGAAAATCAACTGATGTGTTGGATTCCGGCCGGTGAAACCTGATGATTTGGCAAAGGCGATCGCTTTACGAGGGACGGAAGGCTCAAGGAGCGCAGTCTCGGAACAACGGACCGAAAAAATCGGCGGACTCCGCCAACGAATCGTCAAGACATATCTCGACACCACTCTAACAATAGAGTAGTGGGTCACGGGTCATGGCACCGGTTCCACCTTACCCTCCCCCCGCTGATAAAAAGGCCTACAAGAAGATCATCGTAGCGGTGCACGGGATCGGCAAACAGAGCCGGAATTCGACCATCCGCTCAGTCACCCTGATGGCCGCGGAGAACCTTCCCGGTGCGCCGGGAGTGGTGTCGTCGTCTTATCCCTTGGGATATTTTTACTCATCCGGTGTGGGCGCCGCGGCAAATGTTTCCCCCTTCGATGAAATTCCGGATGGAGATGAAAAGCTGAGCGGAATCGGCTTCTCGGAAGTGTTCTGGGCGGACATTCCGCAGGGGGTGATGGCGGAGAGCCGCACGATGGAGGAAAGCAAGGAGTGGGCGCGGACGGTGGTCGCACGGGCGCAACGGCTTTACGAAAGGCACCACGGTCAGGCTGCGCACGGCGGCAACGGCGTTCGAAAGAACGGCAAGGACGGGGGCAAGCCGGACCGGGCACACAGGAAGCTGGTCGAACCCGACTTCGGACTGGCGGCCGAGGTGCTGGATGAGATCATCGACACCGTATACGTGCTGGAGAACCTGTCGTGGCTCGCCGAGAAAGCCGGTCTGATGTCCTTCGACGTGCGGGAGGTGATGGACGAATATCTGGGCGACGTGCAGTTGGTGACGGAGTTCTCATATTACCGGAACGATATCGTCGGCCGCTTTCATGAGGCGATGGAGACGATCCATCTGAGCCACCCCGGTGCGGAGATCCACGTGGTGGCGCACAGCGAGGGCTCCGTGGTGGCGTTCCTGGGCCTGCTGAATGCGCTGCATGGGCAGCGCGTTCATCCGGCGGTGTATGCGGATGGCAGGCGGGTGACCGACCCGAAAGAAGATCCCCCCGCCTCCCAGCCTTTGAAGTGGCTCGGCAACGTGAAGGGCTTCATGACAATCGGCTCGCCGATCGACAAACATTTCCTCCTGTGGCCGAAGTTGTTTGAAAAGTTCGATCTGGGACGCTCCGCGGAGCTGATGACCGCCGGGGGGCTGCTCAACGATCAAATCAAGTGGCGCAATTACTATGACCTGGCGGACCCGGTGGGCTACAAGCTGGATACGATCCGGTTATGGCTGGAGCGCGGTGAAAAACTCACGGATAAACCGGTCCCGGCGGCGGGCGGTGGCGCGCGGAAGGCCTTCGTTTTCCCCCGTTTCAGCAAACAGCCGGCCAACAACCCCGAGGCGGAGGAACGCTACCGAAAACGCGTCTGCAAGCTTTTCGAATTCAAGGATCCGGAGGATTTCAAGGACGCCCATCACGACATCGGCTTCACCCGCTACCTGCTGCCGGGCAAGGCGCATAATGACTACTGGGATGATGTCGACCTATTCAATCACTTCATCCAGGACGTGGTGAATGCTCCGGACGGGAGCTCCAAAGACCCCGGGGTGGAAGCTGTGGAGCCGCCACGTACACGCCGGATGACCGGCTTCATCAGCGCTGTCCTGCCCTTCCTGCTGAGCGCCACCTTCCTTTGCGCGGCCACGTTCATCCTCCTGCGCGGAGTCACCTCTTACTACGCCCCGGCGATCGAGCCGGTTGACCACTATATGAGGATGATGCTGACGGGCGATTCTTCGGCATCTGAGGAATACACGGCGCGTTATCTGCTGCTCGAGTTTGGCGCATGGGCACTGATGCTCGCGGGTACGACGACAGGAGCGCGGGTGCACCGCTTGGGAGGGCCCCGCTGGATCTGGTGGCCGGTCTCCTTCGTCATGATCTCCCTCGGCGCGTCCCTGGTGGATGGAAAGATGATTCTTACCTTACTGGATGTCGGCCCTTTGTTGACGAAACCAATGCTAACGACCGGCCTGATTGTAACCTGCCTCGGCGTGATGGTGGCGAGCGACAAGCTGGGGAGGATACAATCCCCGCGGAAAAAAGCGAAGAAGACCAAAACGGCAAAAGAGTTTTCCCACCGGAGCGATCCCCGGGAGCGGCGGTTGCGCTGGTTGTTCAAAGGAGCCCGCCCTTTGGTGCTGTTGGGAGCCGTTATCACTCTGATCATGGCGTTCGTCCCGTCGTTGGGTGATGTGCGGCGGAATCGGGAGAACCTGGGCCTGGCGATAAGTGCGAAATACCTCCACCACTTAACTGTCGCAGGTGCCTACAAACCCGGGGAACTGCCGGAGCCTTCCAAGGAGCATGGAGACGAAATCATCCGAGACCTGTCGAAAACCAAGAAAGGGCGAAGGATGCCCCGTTTCATCGTCGGGTTTGTCGATGAGGTGGAACGGCGTCTCGAAGAGACTCTACCAGAATCGCCCGAAAAGACGGCGGAAAAAATCCAGCTTTCAGATCTTGAGAAGCGGAAAAACGAACAAATTATCCAGCAACTCGCCGAGAAAGATATTGGCGCCGATGCCTCCCAAGGCGACCCGGCCCCCTCCCCTTCTGATGCGGCGGATCTGGAGAGGGCTGTGCCAGCCCCAAGGGTCACGGGAGGGAATGCCGCGGTGCCCGCGGCAGCCGCTAAGGAGTTCCGTGTGAAGGCTTACATGAAAGTGCAACAGGACTACGCCAACTTTCTAAAGGTCCTGAATGTCACCCCATCGGTGTGGCCGATGATCTTGTCCTGGCTTGCCTTCTGCTACCTCTGGTGGCTCTCGATCCTGATTTTCGACCTGTCCTACGTGTGGCACCGCTACGTAAGGCAGGGAGACATGATCAAGTGCCTGATGTCCTGGAAATTTTCCAAAGGGCTGTGATCCATGCGCCGCACGCGGGGTTGGCCCATTTCCCGACCGAACGACCGCTCCACGCTGTGTCATTTTTCGGGTGTTTGTTTTGCTGGTTCCACCTCGCAAAGCTCTCCTCGAAAAGCGTCCTCTTTCTTTGGCCGGATCAGGCTAAAGAGACGGTCAACCGGTCTCCCGGGAAGATGGGATAAACAACAAAAACCACTGGATCCCAATGGATTCAAAGACGTGGAGCATAGGAGATTCGAACTCCTGACCTCTTCATTGCGAACGAAGCGCTCTACCAACTGAGCTAATGCCCCTCACGTCCTTACCTCCGATTCACTGACAGACCACGGCCACCGGCACAAGGCAGAAATTCAGGCGGTCGCATTTCCGATTTCACATCAAAAAATATTCGGTCACTTTAACAATGTTTTGCCAAAATCGCCCGAAGCATCATCATCCCGCGCATGAAACCGGTTCTTTGGACGCTCGTATCCTGCGTGTTCGCGCTCGCCCTTTCCAGCTGTGGAAACAGTGGCGGCGGTGGAAATCCCCAAGCCTCCACCGGCCCATTCGACCGAAACGGCAATTACGTGGAAGAATGGGCTGACAATCCCGCGAAATGGCGGAAGAGCGGTGGTTCCCCCTCGCCTCACGAACTCAAGAGCGACGAGCTCCCGGAAATTGCCCGGAACGACCAGCCTCCGCAGAATTCGGTGCCGTTGGTGACCTCTTCCGCCTCTGTGAACAAGCCCGTTCCGACCATCGGCCAGACCCAGATCGCGAAGAACAAATCCACGACGGCCAAGCCCACCCAGGTGGTGGTCAGGACACGCCCCTTGGAAACCCCCTCCGCCAGCAGCTCCAAACCGAAGCCCAAGCCGAAGCCCGTTCTGGTCAAGGCCAAGCCAAAACCCAAACCCAAATCCACCCGCTATGTCGTGAAACAGGGCGACTCTCTCTCCGCCATCGCCAGCCGCACGGGAGCCTCGGTCTCGGCCATCAAGGCACAAAACGGCATTTCCGGAACCCTGATCCGTCCCGGCCAGTCGCTCGTCATTCCGAAGCGCTGACGAACGCCTCAACACATCTCACGAATGCCCCTTGGACGGGTCGAACACATGGCGGTCCCGCTGGAACTTGTCCGGTGAGGTTTGATAATAGAGGTAGAACTGGCGGCAGAAGGTGTGCAGGGACATGAATCCCAGATCCCTGGCGACTTCCTCCGGAGATTTTCCGCCCTCCAACTTCCTGCGGGCCACCACCATCCGCTCCAGCTTCATCCAGTGCTTCGGCGGCAGTCCGATATCCCGGACGAACAGGATGTGCAGGTACCGGTTGCTGCAACCGAGCGCCCGGCACACGTCCGCAACCCGGTACCCCTTGCTGAACGCAAGACGCTCAAGGCAGTGATTCTCCCCCGAGTTTGACTCGACGACACGCCACGTTTGGTTTGACCGGATGATCCTTAGCAAAATGTTAGACTCTTAAACAGAAGACCCTAAATCTCATGGCCAATACCCCGGAAGGTCAATGTACCTTTTCGGCACTTTTTAGTCCGCCCCATCCTTCATCCGCGACTGCTTGTGTCCCGCAAGCAATTCAATATTAAACGTATATCAATACTGTAACATTTCAAGCCCGGGACCGTTGTTAAAACTCCCGCCGCTCTGCCGGAAATCATTGAAATTTATCCCGTGGATACCACCGCCGCCATTGCCATCCGGCTCACCCGCCTGACCGAAACCAGCCTCATCGTGCATTGGTTCACCGGAGCACACGGACTCGTCAAAACCGTGGCCAAGGGAGCGAGACGGTCAAGAAGTCCTTTCGCCGGAAAACTCGACTTGTTTTTCGGAGGCGAGATCTCGTTCAGCCGCTCGCGCGGCGGGGAACTCCACACCCTGCGGGAAGTCTCCATCCTTGATTGGCGTGAGGGACTCCGGAAAAGCTACAGCTCCACCCTGCTCGCCGCCTACTGCTGCCAACTGCTGGAATCCGCGGTGGAGCCGGAACATTCCGAACCGGAACTCCATGATCTGCTGCGGCGCGCGCTGGACCACTTGGACGCCGCACCGGCCAGTTTGCGCGCGCTGCGTCATTTTGAAACGGAACTCGCGCGCCTGCTCGGGGTTTCCCATGAACGCAGCCCGGCGGAAATCTCACTCCGGGACGCCCTCGGCACACTTCCCGCTTCAAGGAAGGAACTTCTGGAAAGACTCGGCCCGCTGTGAGATTTCAGCTAGTCAGAGCAAAAAAATCGCCGATACTAGCTCCAATCCCAAAAACCATGGACTCTCCAACCGCTACCCTCATCGGCATTTTGCAAGACCGCGTGGAATCCTTGCGCGACGCCGGAAATCTAAACGAGGCGCTGCACGCCGCATCCGCCGCCGTGGAAAAAACCCAGCAAAGCCTGGGTCCCGACCTCGACAGCATCGACGCCTTCGCCTCCGCTCTTGAAATCCGCGGCGACATCCAGCGGGAATTGGGAAAATTTGAAGAAGCCCGGGACGATTACCGGCAGGCGATCGACCAGTTGCAGGATCGCCCCGACCGCTTCGACCAGGTCGGCCGCCTGCACGCCGCCCTCGGCGCGGCCTATGATGGTCTGGGAATCGAGGCGCGCGCCGTGAACCATTGGCAGAAAGCCATCGAGTTCTTCGAAAAAAACGATCCCCCGCTGCTGCTGGACATCGCCACCATCTCGAACAACCTCGGTTTCATCACCAAGGCGAACGGCGATCTGGACACCGCGGAATCCCACTTCCTCAGGGCGCTGGAAATCTCACACTCCCAGCTAGGCCAGGAGCACGAACAAACCGCCACCGTCTCCAGCAACCTCGGAGCGCTCTACCAGGCCGCGGGCTTCCACGAGCAATCGCGCGAGATGCACATGATCGCCTTGGAAACCCGCCGGAACCTGCTCGGCGAGGAACACCCGGATACCGCCCAATCCCATAACAACCTCGCCCTCGCCCTGTTGAACACCGGTGACCGCTCGTGGGCGCGCCGCCATTTTGAAAAATCCCTTTCCGGTTACGAAGCGCTGGGCCCTGAATACGCCGACGACCTCGAAGCCGTCGCGGGGAATTACTGCGACTTCCTCCGCGAGGAAGGCGAGGCGCAGCTCGCCGACGTCATCGCCGGGCGGGTGCGCGAAGTGCTCGGCACCGCCGTCGCCTGAGCGATTTCACACAATCACAACAATCGCCCGGTGGAAACTCCACCGGGCTATTTTTGGCCGATATTCTAAATCGGGAATGTCAGCTCTATCGCATCCGCCCATTTGCGGAGCATGGGAATCTCACGGGCCGTGACAAGCCGGTTCCTGCGGCCCCGGGTTTGAAGGATCCTGCGGGACCGCCGGTCGACCTCGATGGTGAGATGGCTGGTGGTGATGGTTCTCCCTCCGACCGTCTCTTCCTGCCGGACGCTGAAGATGGAACACCGTCCCGCCTTGCACGCCCGGCCATAGGTATGGATACAGTGCTTCATCGCCCGGCTCTCTGCCACGAGCTGCCATTGGTGGGTGAGTTCCACGATCCGGAAACGGGAAGACATGCCTCCTTCCTCGTGCACGGATTCAAATGTCCTGGAACGTGGCAGACACGCCCATCGGTTTCCATTCATCTGGTGAAGCTCCGCTCTGAGGTGCCGGCAGTTGATATCATTGCGGCTGCCCGGCATTTCGATACGGACCAACCTCAGCAATGTCCGCCAATAGCGGCGGCTGTATCGCAACAGTTCATCGAGTGGCAATGCGGTCAATGATTCCGCCCGTGAAACATGCTCCCTTTCCATGACTTCGATCAAGGTATCCGCGATCAATCCGAAATGCCCGGGATCGAAATCTTTCGCGCGGATCAGTTTCTCCAGCAATCGCGACCATATCGCATCATTGGAAAGATCCCTGACCATCCTGCTGGATGATACCTCCGCCAGCCATTCCTCCCCACCGCCCGATGATCTCACCTGTCCCCAGCGCAACGCCTGGCGGATGGTCAGATCACGGGGCGCCCGCATCGCCAGATGCAGCGCGCGCGAGGTGATCGATGGCGGCATGCCCCGGACTTTCCTCAAACTTCCGCCAAGGGCGAAGTGGCAGTACCAATCGCGCTCCAGATAGCGGAGCTCGCCTTTCACCAGCCATGCGTTGTCAAAAAACTCCGGCACTTCCCAGAGCATGAAGAGGTGGCCCAGAAGGCTGCGAATGACGGCCCGCGGATCTTCCGAGCGGTCTCCGCTCCAGGTTTCGGGCTGGCGGATCCATTTCTCCGCATAGGCGGAAATACGGGTCAGAACCGGGATGAGCTGATATTCCGAGGGGTGGACCCGGGTGAGCAGGTTGCATTTTTCTTCTATCGCGGCCAGAAGCCGGGCACAGGGATCGCGGATGGGTTGTGTCAGCGGATGCGGACCACGGAAGATCCGGGCAAGCGAGTGGCAATGCTGGCGGAGATTGTTGTTGGATAGGTGGCGCGCGGTCCAAGGCTCTCCACGAGCGATCGCCGGAGTGATGTATATGGACAGGCGCGATTCTCCCGAATACGGGTAATGAGACATGATGATTTCCTGATAAATTTGAACATGACCAGCCCCTGCGGAAAGCAGCCGGCCGGAAACAAGGTCATGCGCGCCAACGCGGTGCGCATGTTCTAACGGGTGGCTCGCCCTGCGAGCCGTCCGGAAGAATCAGGAATGAAATTGAAACAAAAACATGACGAACCGGGATGCACGAAAACACGACATCCGTCAATCCCCTACTTGATATGTCGGACATGCTTTGGCCATGAGTCCATGTTAGAGATAACATGATAAGCCAGGCACCACCGACATGATCGTATGATGTGAGTTTCGGATTGAGTCGCCAAACCTTGGACTGCGCGCAGCCCGCTGCCGCTTTTATCTGCCAGCTTGCTGGCCGGACGGACGGTGCGGATGCATCATTGCATATCATCCCCTTTGCAACAGCCGGCGGAGTAATGGAGTCATTCGCTTGGGCTCCTCCGTGCCAGCAGGCGGATTACGGAAAGCGGCGGCCAGCCGCACGCGGTCCGAGGACTCCGCCCCGGTTTCCACGCACCCGCCTGCCGCCGGTCTGATAGCCGCCTGGCTGCCACGACCAAACACATTTCGGCATTGTTCGACGGGTCCCGACGTGCGGGCCGGTTGAAGCCGGCGCTCCACTCAATCCACCTGCGCCACCGCCATCGCCGCGATGCCTTCCCTACGACCGATGAAACCCATGGTTTCGTTCGTGGTCGCCTTGATGCCCACCCGCTCGGGCGGGATGCCGAGCGCCTCGCCGATGTTCCTCCGCATGGCGTCGCGATGGGGCAGGACTTTCGGCGCTTCCGCGATGAGAGTGGAATCGACGTTGATGATCCTCAGCCCTGCTTCGGCGGCGAGTTCGCGGCACTTCACGAGGATCTTCAACGAGCTGATGTCCTTGCACGCCGGATCCCCGGGCGGGAAAAAGAAACCGATGTCCGGCTGCCCCATGGCTCCGAGCAAGGCATCCGCGATGGCATGGCAAAGCACGTCCGCATCCGAGTGGCCGGCCAATCCGTGGGTGTGGGGGATGGTCACACCGCCGAGCACCAGCGGGCGGTTTTCTGCGAATTGGTGGACGTCGTAGCCGATGCCGGTCATTGGAAGAGTGATGGGTGGTGATGGATGGGAATGCGGAAAACTCCCGATGGAATCCTCCGCCGCGGTCATGTCAGAGGATCTCGTCCACCGGAATCAGTCCGTTGGTCGCGACGATGCCATACGCGTCGCCTTTCCCGGCGATCGGAGTGAGTTCGACCTTTCCTCCTGCCGTCTCGACCAGCAACTGGCCCGCGGCGATGTCCCAAAGGGAAATGCGGGACTCGATATAACCATCGAGACGACCGCTGGCGAGGTAGGCCATCCCGAGGGCGGCGGAGCCCATCATGCGCATCTTGCGGGCGCGCACGGAGGCACGGTGGAAACGCTCCACTCCGGTGCGGAGGGAGTCGCCATCTTTGCCACTGCCCACATAGAGGATGGAGTCCGAGAGCTTGTCACGCTTGCTGGCGGTGACGGGTTTGCCGTTCAGCATGGCGGGGCCGCCCTTTTCGACGGTCCACGTCTCGCCCACCATGGGATCATGGATCACACCGACAACGATTTCCCCGCCGACGCGGAGCGCGATGGAAACACAGAAGTGAGGGATGCCGTAATAGAAATTCACGGTGCCGTCTATGGGATCCACGATCCATTGACGGTCGGACTCCTGATTCCCGGCGATGCCCTCTTCGCCGTAGAGCGCGTCGCCCTCGCGCGCGCCGAGGAGGATCCGGGTGATCAGATCCTGGGATTCCTTGTCGAGCGCGAGCTTGATGTCGTGATCGGAAGCTTCATCGACGACGGTGTCGGTGCCGAAGTATTTGCGGAGAAGTCTGCCCGCTTCGTGGGCGGCGTGGGTGGCGAGGGCGAGGTCGTTCATGGAAGAGGTTGGGAGTTGATGGTTGAAAGTTGAGGGAAAGATGAAGCGGACGGAGTGAGAGCGAGTGGGCGATGGTTCTTTGCTATCAACTCTCAACCATCAACCCTCAACTTCTTAATACCCACGATGGCGTCGACCAGTGTGAGAGAAAGCTCCACTTTCGAAGCGCGTGGCAATGTTTCGGTGCGGTCGGGATAGACAAGAAGGACCTGGTTTTCATCTGAGTCGAAGCCGATGCCCGGCTGGGAGACATCGTTGGCGATGACGAGGTCGCATTGCTTCCGCACCAGCTTTTCGCGGGCGTTCGCTTCGAGATTCTCGGTCTCCGCGGCGAAACCCACAAGAGTTCCGGTAAATCCGAATTTCTCACGGGCCGAGCCGAGGATGTCGGCGGTGCGGACAAGTTCCAGCGTGAGGGTGTCGCCGGACTTCTTGATCTTCTGCGACCGGACGCCTGACGGTGTGTAATCCGCAACAGCGGCGGAAAAAACCGCCACATCCATTTTCCCGATGTAGCGGGCGACGGCATCATGCATTTCGGCGGCGGTCTCGACCGGAATGAAATCAACACCGTCCGGCACATCCAGATTCGTGGGACCGGAAATCAGCAGGACCGAATGCCCTTCGTGAAGGAACGCACCGGCGAGGGTGTAGCCCATCTTCCCGGACGAACGGTTCGTCAGGAAACGCACCGGATCAATCGGTTCGCGGGTCGGGCCGGCGGTCAGGAGGACTTTCACGGAGAGAGTTTGGACGGAGCGGCAAACGTGGCAAGAGGGAATGCGGAGGCACGAAAAAGCCCGCCGCCGGGCGACCGGGGCGGGCCATGGATGGAGACGCTTTATTTGGCCTTCTTCGGCGCGGGTGCGGGCGCGGCGGGAGCTGCTCCGGCTTTCGGCTCGGGAGCCTTTTTGCCGGACTTGATATCCTCAAGCTGCTTTTTCGCCTCCGCCTTCTCCTTTTCGTCGAGCTTGCCGGAAATGTCGTCGAGAAGCTTTTTGGCATTCTCATCCCCGCGTTCTTCGGCGAGGGAGGCCAGCGCCCAGGCCTTCACGGGGTCCGCCTTGGTACCGATGCCTTCGTTGAGGAGCCGCGCGAGGGAAAGGGTCGCCGGTGCGTTGCCTTGGTTCGCGGCGAGCGTGTAGAGCTGGCCGGCATTTTCGATGTTCTGCTGCAGTCCGGCGGCGCCGCGCTCGTAAAGGGTGCCGAGATTGTTCTGGGCCTGGGCATAACCGCCCTGCGCCGCTCGGGTGAGCCATGCGACACCGGCCGCGCTGTCCGCGCTGGCGAGCTTTCCCGAAAGGTAGAGCAGGCCGAGCTCGTTCTGGGCTTCCGCGAGATTGCCGTTCGCGGCGGCGAGCAGGTATTTGTAGCCGACGAGCAGGTCGGGCTTGTCCGTGGAGAGCGTCTGCACGGCGAGGCGGAAATTCGCGGCCGGGTTTCCACCCTCGGCGGCCTTTTCAAGCAAGGCGAGACCACGGGCGGGGTCTTTTTCGGTGCCTTTCCCCTGGATGTAGAAATCCGCGGTGCGCAGGATACAGTCGATCTGGCCCGCATCCTTGCCGCGTTCATACTCGCTGAGAGCGGCCTTCAGGTCCTTTTTGACGTTCTCCTCATAGTCGCCGAGCACGAGGTAGGCGGAATACTCCTTGGCATCGATGGCTTTCTTCAGCCACTCGCGGCCTTTCTTCTCGTCGCGGCTCTTTTCGTCACCGCTGAGGAGGCGCGATCCGAGCGCGGCCATGGCACCCGCGTCCCCGAGACCGGCGGCCTTGCCGTAATAGGCGAAGGATTCCTTGGGATTCTTCAGTTCCGGGAAGCCGAACTGGCCCTCATAAAAACGGGCGAGCAGGAGGATGGATGGGATGTCGCCCGCATCAGAGGCGCTTTTCCACCAATGAACGGCCTTGTCCGGGTCGGCAGTGGGCGAAAGACGACCACGCAGGTAGGCCTCTCCCAGAATACGGGCGGCGACGGCGGGATCATCCTTGGCGGCCGCTTCCAGCGCGTCCTTGGCTTGGTTGCGCTCCTCTTCCTTCTCGGAAGCAAGCAGGATGAAGGCGAGGCGGTAGGTGGCGTCCTTGTGCTTCAGCGCGGAAGCCTTGCGATAGTATTCGAGGGCTTTTTCCTTGGAGATCTCCGCGCCCTTGCCGGACTCGGAAGCAAAGCCGAGAAGGTAGAGCGCCTCGGCATTGCCCTGCGCGGCAAGCGGAGTGGCGAGTTCGACCGCCTTCGTATGACGACCGGCTTGGAAAGCGTCGATCGCTTCCTTGGCCGGGCCCTCGGCCGCTGCCGGAAGCGAGGCCGAATTGTCCGATGGAAGGGAGACCGCGGCATGGACAGAAACCGTAAACGCTGATGCCAGCAACAGTTGGGAGAGTGAGCGGAGGCGCATTCCGCAAACTAGCGGCGGAATCCTCGGAAATGCAAGCACGATGAAACCCGCTCAACCCCTGCTTTCCCAGCGCGTCCGGAGCTCGTTGACGCATTCGCCGAGCAGGACTTCATCGAACTCGTGCACGTCGACCCCACGCCCCACGTCCTCCAGCAACAGCACGGTGAGCTGGCCGCCGAGGTGCTCGCGGAATTCGTCCAACCCATCGAAAACGCGCCGCCGGCCGTTGTCATCCAGCCAATCCAGCGCCGGGTGGTAGATGCTGAGTTGCAGCCCGTCCAGCACACGCAGGATCTGCTCCGCGACGGAAAACTTCAACAGCCCCGCCCGCGCCGAATAAAGCGTGTCCAGCGCCAGGCCGACGCCGACCGCAGGGGCGTGCGACAGCGAGTAGTGCGTCATCGCCTCCAGCTTGTGCGCCGCCCAGTGACCGAAGTCCAGCGGCCTGCTGGACCCCGTCTCGAACGGATCCCCTCCCGTCGCGATGTGGCGGGCGTGCAGGAGTGCGGATTTCTCCACGCACGTCTCAAGAGCCCCGGGCTCCAACTCGGAGAGGGCGGCAAGGTTGTCCTCGATCCAGCCGAAGAACTCCGCATCGCGCACGAGCGCCACCTTCACCGCCTCGATCAGCCCGGCGCGGCGGGTCGTCTCGTCCTGGCTGTGAAGGAATTTGAAATCATTGATCACCGCGTAGGGCACTGAAAACGCTCCGACCCAGTTCTTTTTCCCGAACGAGTTGATCGCGCACTTCACTCCCACCCCGCTGTCGTCCTGGGAGAGGGTGGTGGTAGGAAACCTCACGAGGCGCACCCCGCGGTGGGCGGTCGCGGTCGCGTAGCCCACCGCATCCAGGAACGCCCCGCCGCCGATGACCAGCGCGTAGGAGTGCCGGTCCAGATGCGCCGCGTCGATCGCGGCCCAGATTTCCTTCACCAGGTGGTCGTCGGCCTTCGCCGCCTCGCCACCGGGAAAAATCGTGGTGCCGAGGAAATCCAGATCCAGCCCCGCGAAGTATTCCTGGATTTCATCCACCAGATCCGGCCAGAACGCGGCAACCGTTTCTTCCACGAAGATCATCGCCCTGCGGCCGCCGCCCTCCTTCAGGATTTCCGCAAGCGCGGGGTTTGCGGGGGAGAAAGCATCACGGGTGAAAACAATACGGTGCTTGAAGGTGACGGGAATCTGGAAATCGTAGCGGGACATCAGGACGCGGGAGCAGTAGCCCGCTTTACGCCGCCGCGCCACCGTTTCTTGCCCCAAATATTCACCCCATGCCGACTCCTGAAACACTTTATGCGTCCCGCTGGCTCAGCCTCCACCGCATCGGCAAGTGGGAATTCGTCCGCCGTCCCCATGCGGACGCGGCGGTCGGCATCCTCGCGATCACCCCGGAAAAGGAGATCGTGCTGGTCGAGCAATACCGCATTCCCATGCAACGCCTGGTCATCGAGGTGCCTGCGGGACTCGTCGGCGACGAGCCGGAATTCGCGGGCGAATCCCTCGCGGAAAGCGCCGGACGCGAGCTTCTCGAGGAAACAGGCTACCGCGCGGGAACCATCATCCCGCTGATTGCCAGCCCGACTTCCTCAGGCATGACCTCGGAAACGACCCATCTGTTCCACGCCACGGATCTCGTCCGCGAGGGCGACGGCGGCGGAGTGGACGGAGAGAACATCATCGTCCATCACGTCCCGCTTTCCAACCTGCGGGGGTGGCTCGCCGGGCAGGAGGCCGAGGGGAAACTCATCGACTTCAAGATCCACGCCGCTCTCTGGCTGGCGGGAGTCCATTGCTGAGGAACCCACCCCGCCGGGCAAGCTCAGCGGAGGCTGCCGAGCTTGAGAAATCCGGACACGGTCTCCGCAAACCATTCATCCGCCTCCCACGGCACGCGGTGCCCCGAGCCCGGGGCGATGGCGAGGTGGCCGTTCGGCAGCAGCGGAACGGCCCGCCCGGCGAGTTCGCGGAATTTCGCATCGTTCTCCCCGACGACCCACAACACGGGGATGGTGATTTCGCCCAAGCGATCCCACAGCGGCTGCTGTGCTCCCAGCGACCAGTCGACAAAGCTGCGGGCGATCTCACGGCGGCGCATGATGAGGCTGCCGGATGCCTGTTTTTCCCGCGCGATGGGTTTCCCCAATACGGGCTGCCCGTTCCAAGCGTCCTGAAATTCCTGCCAGTTCCCCGCCAGCGCGCGCGAGGCCCAGGCGGTATCCGTGGTCCTTCGGCTGGCGCGGTCCGCTTCATCCTCCAACCCCGGATGCGCGCCGACAATGATGGCGGCCTGCCATGGATGTGGGTTTTCCAGCAGCGCGTGCAGCGCCATCCGTCCTCCCATGGAGTAGCCGAGCAGGGCGCGGCCCCTGTTCCTGGAAATCTCGCCGCTGGCGTCGGCATTCAATGCCTTTCCAAACTCCGGCAGCGACATGGGACAGCAATCCAAAAACCGCCACAAGTCCACCGCACGGGTGCCGATGCCTCCCGCCGCGAGACTCTTCGCAAAACCGCGCCAGTCGGACGCCATGCCCACCGCTCCGTGCAGGCACCAGCATTCCATGGGGCCGGCCTCGCGCCGTTCGTCGGTTTGTTTCGAATATTGGATCACGGCTGGGGGGAGGCGGACGCGCCCCGCGCGTCCTGGAGTTCGCGGAGCGCGTCCTGAAACTGTTGCTGGATCTCAGGGGAACCCGCCGCACCCATCATCACGGCGACCGCCGCCACGAGGGCGACGAGGGCGAGAAGGGTGACGAGCCAATAGATGATGGCCAGGAAGATGCCCGCGCCATCCATTTTCTTGTGGAAGGCATATCCGGCGGGGCAGGCGAAACAGCGGTAGCCCACCCAGATGCTGACCGGCGGAATGACGTAGCCGATGATCCACCAGCGGCTCATTCCCAGATTCACCAGCCGCTGGAAAGCGTAGTGGAACATGAACAAGACCGGCAGGACCAAGCTTCCCAAGGCGATCCAGCGGGTGATCTCTTCTCCCAGCCGGGCGAGGAGGAAAGGCGTGGCGAGGCCCGTGGTGAAACTGATCAAAAAGGGCAGGATCAGTATGACAAAAAGGTAGCTGCGCCGTCTCGCACCCGGCCATGCTCCCTGATCGGCCAGCGATCCATGCTCCGGCGGCTCATAGGGATCCAGATTCACCTCCGGAGCCGCATCGGTTTTAACCGGGGCGACGCGCTCGAACAATCCTTCGACTTCTCCGGCGGGCTTCCACTCGGCCATGCCCTGGGTCCAAACCATGTCCAGGCGTGGGTTCAATTCGGAATTCGCGGCCTTGATCCGCAGATCCGCATAGGACACCGGACCGATCCGCTCGCCCTCACGGGTGAAAAACCAGGCTCCACCTTCAATGTCATCCATGGAAGTTGAATATCCAAGTTTCCAAACCCTGTCAAACAGCGGAGGACACCGCTTGGATCGGGTAGACTTCCCACCAAGGCCGCATGACCGATGAATTCGGAGGATCAGGTTCCTTTTTCCCTACACTTGATGTGGATTATTTCAGGGGTTTACGTAACCCAACTCCTTCAGAACCGCAGCCAGACGGGTGAGTCGTTCACCGATCCGCTCACCTTCCCGCGCCAGACAATCGCGGAAGAGCGCGATGTCTTCATCAATTTCGGTATTGGACGTATTGACCGAAATTTCCATCATACTTCCCTGAAGATCAATGCTTCCGATCGCGGGTGATGCGGGATCGTACAGCTTTTCGAAGCGGTATGCGTCGTTCATGTATTTCTGCGTCTTGCAGATCAGAAGGGCAAGATCGAGCACCCGGTGGAGTGGCATTTCCTCAGATTGACGGGACCATTTGCCACCCGTGTGCCTCCAGACTTTCGCGGAAATATCCACGTTGCCTTTTTGATTCCACTGGGCAAGCCCCAGCGAGAGACCTTTGGCATCGGAACCGCCTTTCGCCTCAATCCGATCGTAATTTTCCGCCACGAAGACGGCTTTATGTTTCAGGTGGTTGGGAATCTTCATTTAGTAATTTAGTAAAATACTAGAGTAGTAAATTTCACTTGCAACGCAAATATGCCGGAGTTTGAAAAAACAAAATGCCAGCTTCAGAAGGCACACAGCTCAAAGACTCACGTCCCCCGCACCGTGATTTTATCTGCTTTCAGCCAAGTCCGGATGACACCCGGGGCGCCGGTGAGGTTTCCCAACATCCGCCAGTTCGAGCGTTGGAGCACGATCGCATCGGCGGGTTCTTCATCCACCACACACCATGGACTGGAACCGGAGGAGTGGATGAAACGGAAATCACCGTTCCGCACGACAATGAACGCGACGTGGGTATCCAGCCCGATGACATAAATTCCGGACTCGAGCTTGGCAACATCTCCGGCGAAGGCCTGGTAATTCTTTCCGATGGTGAGCGCGCAGGACTCCTTGGGGAGGAACGAGCGCAGGATGTTTTCCGACGGCTGCTGCGCGAGTTGGTAACGGTCCACCCGGAATCCGGCGTCTTTCAAAACGGTGGCGACGAAATAACCGCAGGCGATCTTCCCGCTGCCGGGCTCTCCTGCGGTTCCGTTGAAGTCCCACGGCGTGCCGAGCCAGCAGCGCATCATTTCCGGCAGGCATTGTTCCAGAATCACCCGCGCGTCATGTTCCACCGCCTCACGCCCGGCCCGGTTGCGCGCCTTCCGATGGCGCTCCGCGAGGTCCACCCGCCAGCGGTCGAGGTCCTTGATAAGCACCCCATATTTTTCGGGATCCGGCTGGAACTTCCGGCGGAATCCCAAGTCCACCCCACCCTTCGTCTTCCCCCATGCGTTGGCCAGCGGCTCCCGCAACAACCACACCGTACCCGCGGTCGAAGCCAGCAGCAGGATCATCAGCAGTCCGGATTTTCGCACGACCGCAGCCTAAAACGGTTGCACCGCCGCCACAAGCCCGGGAAACTCGCCGCATGCTCAAGCAACAACGCGCCGACCACGTCCGGCGGCGGCTCCAGGAACTCTACCCGGAAACCCCGATCCCGCTCGACCACAAGGACGCCTACACCCTGCTCGTCGCCGTGTTGCTCTCCGCCCAATGCACCGACGTGCGCGTGATTCTCGTCACGCCCGCGCTTTTCGCCCTCGCGGACAACCCGTACGACATGATGCGCGTGCCGGTGGAGAAAATCCAGGCGATCATCCGTCCCTGCGGCCTGTCACCCCGCAAATCCGCCGCCATTTCCGAGCTGTCGAAGATCCTCGTGGAAAAACACGGAGGCGGGGTTCCGCAGGATTTCGCCGCGCTGGAAGCCCTGCCCGGCGTGGGCCACAAGACCGCGTCCGTGGTGATGGCCCAGGCCTTCGGTGTTCCGGCGTTTCCGGTGGATACCCACATCCACCGGCTCGCCACCCGTTGGAAACTCACTTCCGGAAAAAACGTCGTCGAGACCGAGCGGGATTTGAAAAAACTTTTCCCGCGCGATTCATGGAACCGACTGCACCTGCAGATCATCTTCTACGGCCGCGAGCACTGCACCGCCCGTGGCTGCGACGGAAAACGCTGCCTGCTTTGTCGCGAGCTTTTCGCGAAATGATTCCCAATCCTCCCTGCGCCCGGCGATAGAGCCCGCCCTTCCCGAAAGTTCCCACCACCCGAACCCGTTTGCCCCATATGAGAATCCGCTGTTCGCTGCTCGTCATCGCGCTCCTGTGCGCCGGCGGCCAGGCCCGGTCACAGAACGCGAATCTGGAGGCCTTGGTGAAAAAGGCCCGGACCGCCATGACCGCGGAACTCTGGGAAGAGGCTCTGGACCTGAACAAGCGGGTGATCAGCCGCTTCGGCCAGGATAATCCCTACCGTCTCTATGGCGCGCAGTTCGGCACCGTCTATTACCGCAAGGGACTGTGCGAGATGAAGCTCAAGCGCTGGGAGGACGCCATGCGCTCGTTTGAGGATTGCTACCAGAACTTCCCGAACAGCGGCCCGGATCAGAACAACATCTATCAAAAACTCGCCCTGTTGAAATGGGGGGAGTCCGCGATGGGCGCTGAGAAGTGGGAGCTGGCCCTCAGCCGTTTCACGAAGTTTTCCGACGAGCGGAACACGGAGCAGGACGTTTTCCCCCAGGGCTCCTTCCACATCAATCTCGCGATCTGCCACTACAAGCTCGGGCAGGTCCCGGCGGGCAACGACCACCTCGAGATCGCCATCCGCAACAAAACCAACTTCCCCACGCCGGAAACGGGCATCGTCGCCGGATTCCAAGCCATGATGGAAACCGCCATCGCCGCACGTGACGAGCAGGTGCTGCTGGATTTCATCGTGAAAAACCGTGGTGAGCTCATCATCCCGCAGGCGGAGATGGAGAAATTTTCCGGGGTGTTCCTCAAGCTCGCCGGGGACGCGCTCACCGCGGGCATGACACGCTCCGCGCTGGCCCTCTACCAGTTCGTGCCGGATACCGGGGAGGATTCCACGGAAGCCATCAAGCTCGCCGCCCTCGCCCTCATCCACGAACAAAGCGGCAACGTGCGGGGAGCCACCGCCGCCTATCTGCAGATCGTCCGCTATTTCCCGAAGACGGCGAACCGGGAGAACCATCTCTACCAACTCGTCCGCACCGCCTCCCTGATCGGCGAGCACGAGATCGCGGAGAACGCCGCAGGCGACCTGTTGCGCGAGTTTCCCGCTTCCGGCCATCTCGCGGAAGTCCGGGACGCGGGCATCGGCTTCCCCGACAACGGACCTCCCGTCGAGTTCACCGTGCCGGACAAGGCGGACTTCGCCTTGAGCGCCGTCCCGGGGATCGACGGATTCGTCGCGGCCATCGATTTCTTCCAGGGGCGCAAATATTACGAAGCGAAGGCGGCGTTCACCCGGCTGGCTTCGTCCCCGGGTGAGAACGGCATTCTGGCGAAATTCTATCTGTGCGAATGCCTCCGCAAGATCGGGGATCTGGACGGGATGCTGAAAGAGCTGCCGTCCGTGGGGAAAAGCGCCAGCCTTGGCCCGCGGCGGCTGCGGCAGTTGGAGATCGATACCCTCTGGGACGCGGTGCGGCACAAAAACTGGAAGGACCTCGCCTCCCTCGCCGCCAGCCGCGACAACGAACGCCTGCCCAACGACCAGCGCGCCCAGGTCGCCCATTGCCACGGCCTCGCCCTCGAAGCGCTCGGCCAGCCTTCGGAGGCGCTCAATGCCTTCAACACCGCCATGACGGCGGACGCCGGAGCCTCCGAGGAAATCGCACGGGACGCCGCCATGCACGTCCTGCGCATCCTGCTGGCGGATCCTGAATCCAAAACCCCCGGCACTCCCAAACAGAAGGAGGCGGCCGCCGTCGCCACGCTTTTCGAATTCTCCCTCGGTGCCGGAATGCCGCTGCCACACGAATTCCGCGTGTTTCTCAAATGATGCTGCCGTAGCCCGGAACCTCCCGCGTTCCCTGCAACTTCCTTCCGTTTTCCACCGTTCAATCCACACCATGTCACCCGATCCGACCATTTCCCGCCGCCGCATGCTCAAGACGCTGTTCTGCTCCAGCGTTGCCATGCAGCTCAATCTCGCGCCGGAGGCGGCCGCACAGGCACGCAGCAAGATCGGCTCGCTCGGCGCGCTGGACCTGCTCGCCATCGGCGATTTCGGCACGAACGACGATCGCCAGAAGGCCGTCGCCCGTGGCATGGCCCGCTATACCGAAGGCTTGGGCAAAAAACCGGACGGACTGCTGCTGCTCGGCGACAATTTCTACGGCTCCATGAAGGACGGTCTGAAATCGGAGCGCTGGGAGACCGGCTTCTCCGATGTCTTCCCTTCCAAAACCTACCCCGGTCCCTGCTGGCCGGTTCTCGGCAACCACGATTACCACGACACACCGGGCAACGAGCTCGTCCAGCTCGGCTACGCCGCCTCGCTCAAGCGCAGGACCCGCTGGACCATGCCCGGAAAATACTACCGCGTGGACCTTCCCGCGGTGAATCCCCAGGTCACGATGCTCATGCTCGATACAAACTGGCAGAAGATCAACAGCCGCATCCACGGCGACCGTCCCTGCTGGATGAGTCCGGAGGAAAAGGACGCCCAGATGGTCTGGTTTGAAAAAGAACTCAACTCCCCCCGCGCTCCCTTCACCATCGTCGTGGGCCATCACCCGATCTATTCCGAAGGCAGCCATGGCGACACCTCGATCCTGGTGAAGGAGGTCGGCCCGTTGCTCGAAAAGCACGGCGTCCACCTCTACATCGGCGGGCATGACCACGACCTCCAGCACCTCGAACTCGAAGGGCTGAAGACCTCGTTCGTCGTTTCAGGCGGGGGCGGCGCGCGCCTTCATTCCCATGACAAGATCCGCGGAGGCTCCACGGTCTTCGACGCCCACGGATTCTCCCACATCACCCTCGCGGACAACCGGCTGCAACTCCGCCACGTGGACTCCAACGGAAAAATCCTCCACGCCTTCAGCAAGGGCGTGAAGCATGACTGGAAAGTGGAGGCGTGACCACCGGAGGGTCGGACTACGGCCGACCTTTCCATCGGGGCCGGCCCGTCACTTGTCACCCTGCGCAAGCCTCCCCAGCCGCTCCCCATGGTAGGGTCCCTCTTCGATGTGTCTCACCCACTCATCGTTCGCGAGATACCACTCCACCGTCCTGCGCAGGCCCGAGGGGAAATTCTCCCGCGGTGCCCAGCCCAGTTCGGTTTCAATCCTCGATGGATCGATGGCATAGCGCAGGTCGTGTCCCGGCCGGTCCTGCACGTGGATGATCAGCTCGTCCGCCGGCCGGATGCCCGGCACCCGCTCGCGCACCGCTTCGACCAGTTCGCGCACCACGTCGATGTTCCGCATCTCGCACTTGCCGCCGATGACATAACATTCACCGCGTTTCCCATGCCGCATCGCCGACACCAGTCCCCGGCAATGATCCTCCACATACAACCAGTCGCGGATCTGGCTGCCATCTCCATAAATGGGCAGGGGCTCGCCTTTCAGAACCTTGCCGATCATCAGCGGCAGCAGCTTTTCAGGAAATTGATAGGGACCGTAATTGTTGGAACAATGCGTCGTCACCACCGGCAGCCCGTAGGTGTGGTGGTAGGCCCGCACCAGATGATCGCTTCCCGCCTTCGTCGCGCTGTACGGACTGTTCGGCGCATAACGCGTCGTCTCGCAGAACGGCGGGTCATCCGCTCCCAACGAACCGAAAACCTCGTCGGTGGAGACATGAAGGAACACGCGGTTTTCCCCACCATGCTCCAACAGATAGACCCGGAAGGCCTCCAGCAGCCGGTAGGTCCCCACGAAGTTCGTCATGATGAACTCCTCCGGATTGTCGATGGAGCGGTCCACGTGTGATTCCGCGGCGAGATGCATGATCGCGTCGATTTCGTGTTCGCGGAGCAGCCTTCCCACCAGTTCCGTATCACAAATGTCACCCTCCACCAGCACGTGCCGCGGATCGGATTCCAGGTCCGCCAGGTTCATGCGGCTCCCCGCATAGGTGAACTTGTCGAGGGTGACGACCCGCTCCACCGGGGTCTCCGTCCCGGACGATGCCTCCCCCAACAGATGATGCACGAGGTTCGAGCCGATGAATCCGGCCCCTCCGGTTACGAGAATTCTCATCATTTCCCGCAGTCTGCAAAAATCCCGCCTCAGGGGGAAATCCAAAGTGTGACGGAATGGACCTCCGGCTCCAAGTTTCACCTCGTCATCCCGCCCCGGAGGGACCAGAAACATGGAGCATGATCTCGCTCCATTCGCTCACGAAACATTTCGGGCAACAGGTCGCGGTGGATGGATTGTCATTGGAAATCCCGGCGGGCCAGATCGTCGGACTGCTCGGCCCGAACGGGGCGGGGAAATCCACGACGCTCAAGATGCTCACCGGCATGCTGGAGCCCACCTCCGGCACGGCGGCGATCTGTGGCCATGACCTGCGGTCGGAACCCATGGAGGTGAAACGCAAGGTGGGATTCGTCCCGGACTCCGGCGCGGTCTTCGAGTCACTGACAGGCCTGGAGTATCTGGAAATGATCGCCGCGCTCTACGGCATCCCGGCCGGGGCCGCGCGCGAACGGATCAAGCAGTTCCTCGCGTTTTTCGATCTGGGATTCGACGTCCTGACAGACAAGCTGCTCGGTGCGTATTCCAAGGGCATGCGGCGCAAGGTGGTCATCACCGCCGCGCTGCTGCACAATCCGCCCGTGGTGTTTTTCGACGAACCGCTCGACGGGCTGGACGCCAACGCCGCCGTGGGATTCAAGACGCTCATCCAGACACTCGCGCGGGAAGGCCGGACCATTGTCTACAGCTCTCATGTGCTGGATGTGGTGGAGCGAGTCTGCGACCGCGTGATCATCATCGACAAGGGGCGTGTCCTGGTGGACGGAGCGCCGGACGAGCTGGTGAAATCCCACGACGCACCTTCACTGGAGCGTCTGTTCACCCGCCTGACAGGCGGTGGCGATGTTGAACAACGGGCGGAGGATTTCGCAAAGACCTTCCGCGCATGAGTGCGGCTTCTGTCACGGATCCGCAGTCGAAGGTGTTGCGCGGGCTTTACCTGAAGTTGTTCCTTCGCGGGCGGACCTCACGCGGCCTGGACTCCAGACAGTTGCCGAAATCCGTGACCAAACGGCTGGCCGCCACCATGCTGTTTTATGCCCTCGCCGGCGGCATCTGTCTGCTGTGGGGTGATACGACTCTTTTCAGCCTCTCGCTTTACCTCCATGCCTCGACACTGATGTTCATCGGCATGTTCGTCGCCTCCTCCGCCGGGGAGGTTTTGTTCAACAAGGACGAGGCGGAGATCCTGCTGCACCGCCCTGTGAATCCCCGCGCCATGTTGTGGGCGAAAATTTCCGTGTTGCTGCAGGTCTCGTTGCTTCTCGCGGTCGCTTACAACGCACCGGGAATGTGGAAAGGCTCCTTCATGGGGATCTCCCACCCGCTCTACGCCGTCGCCCACGCGGTTTCCACGGTGATGGAGGCGTTTTTCTGCACCGGCAGCGTGGTGGTGATCTATCAGCTCTGCCTGAGGTGGTTCGGCCGGGAGAAACTTGATGGACTGATGACCACCGCCCAGGTGGTCATGACGCTCGTGATCGTGGCAGGCAGCCAGGCCGCACCGCATCTCGCGCGATACCTGCCGGGCGATGTGAGGATCACCGGGGACACCTGGTGGTTTTTCCTGCTGCCACCGGCATGGTTTTCCGGCCTCGACGAGGTGCTCATGGGACGCGCCACCGCCAGCTCGTGGGCTCTGGCCATTTGCGGTGCGGCCGTCACGGGTATCACGCTCGCTCTCGCGTTCGGGAAACTGGCCGGCAGCTATCAAAGCGGGCTGCGGATGCTCAACGAGGAAAAGGCGATGAAACCCCGGGTCGCGGGAAAGGCGAAGCTGCTGGACCGCCTGCCCGCCCTGCCTTTGCTCCGCTGGTGGTTGCGCCATCCGCTGGAGCGCGCCGGATTTCTCCTGACCGCCGCCTACATGCTGCGCGACCGCGATGTGAAACTCCGGCTTTACCCCGGCATCGCTCCGATGATGATGATGCCCGCCATTTTCCTGATCAACGGCGCGCGTGGCCGGACGGAGGATTTCATGATCCTGATGGCGGGCAGCTATCTCCCGCTGGTGCCGATGATGGGCATGAGCCTGCTCAGGTTTTCAAAGGACTGGCAGGCCACCGACATCTTTCACGCGACTCCCATCGCCGGGCCGGGCCATCTGATCATCGGGGCGAGAAAAGCGGTCACGTGTCTGCTGGTGGTGCCCGCCGTCCTGGTTGTGGCGGCGGTTTGCTGGTGGATCACCGGCAGCATCAGGTCGCTTGAATCCATCCTGCCCGGCCTGCTCGCCCTGCCGATCTATTCCCGCATCCTCGCCTGCAGGGCGGAGCATCTGCCACTCTCCGTCCCCGGGGAGGAGGCGAAATCCGCGGGACGGGGACTCTACGTCATGCTTGGCATGTTCAGCGCCCTCGCGATCGGTGGCGTGGCGGCCGTGGCGAAAAGTTATGGCTACCTTTACCCGCTTCTCGCGGTGGAGTTCCTCGCAACCTGTGTCTTCGCGGTACTGCTGGATCTGAAGGTCGGACGGTTGGCGTGGACGGCCCGGAGTGAATGATTGGGGAGGGCGGGCGCATTCTTCCGCTGATCATCAGGGACGAAGTGCCCATGCCGTTATTTTTTTGTCCACTTGCACCCCGCATTTCATCGCCTAACCTCCGGGTGAAATGGCACGCAGGGATGTTTTCATAAAAGCCACGGTCGTTCTGCTCCTTGTCTGGGGCTGCGTCTGGGGCGTCCGCACCTACGCGGGATCCCGGAAAATCACCGCCGAACGGATCGACCGGGAAATTTCCGACGCCCGCTTCGCCGACTGGTCGGAAAACGACCGGAACGACACCGCCGAGGCCGCCCGCCGGGAAACCGAACTCCGCAGGATCGCGGATCTCTTCAACCGGCTCGACTTCCAGGAACGCGAGAAGAACCGCGAGAACCGTGGTGGGGAGAAGTTTTTCCGCACCCTGTCCGCCAGGGAAAAAGGATTGTTCATCGACCTCACCATCATGGAATCCATGAGCCGCTTCATGGAATCGCTGGACGCGATGAAGCCGGAGCAACGGAAAAAATTCGTCGAACAGGGGCTCAAGGAAATCAGCGAAGGCCGCACCCAGGAGGAGATGGCCCGGGCGGACGCCCTCGGTGCGGACCTGCTGGACAAGATCAGCGAGCAAGGCATGAAGGCTTATTTTGAAAAATCCAGCGCGGACACCAAACTCGATCTCGCCCCCCTGATGGAAGCGATGAACGAGACCATGCAAGGTCTCCGTGGCAACGAATTCCGCCCCCGCCAATGATGAAACGCTCCGGATTCACCCTCATGGAAATGCTGGTGGTGCTCGCCATCATCGGCGTTCTCGCGGGCATCGCCTACCCCGTCTCCCGCTCGATGCTGGGGAAAGCCCGGGAAACCGCATGCCTGACCAAGCTCCGCTCGGTCGGAGCCGGTCTCCAGAGCTACCTGCAGGAGCACAACAACATGATGCCGGAACTCGCCCAGGGCCGTGCGACAAAGACCGATGAGCAGCCGGTGCTGGAAACCGTCCTGCTTCCCTACCTGGAATCCGCCGAGGCGTTCCACTGCCCTGCGGATCAAATGGAGTTTGAAAAAACCGGTTGCAGTTATTTCTGGAACTCCACCCAGAACGGACTGCATATCTCGAAACTCGCCATCTTCGGCATCAAGGACCGCCCGGACAAGGTGCCGCTCATCTATGACAAGGAAGCCTGCCATCCGAACAAGGTGAACTTCCTCTACGCCGACATGAGCAGCTCCAACACATTCCGCACCGTCGTCGGCAACTGATACCCGTCTCCCCATGCTGGTCGCCAACAACCTCTTCAAGAAATTCGCCGGGAAACCCGCTCTCGCGGATGTTTCGTTCCACGTCCGGCCTGGCGAGATCTACGGCTTGCTGGGTCACAACGGCGCGGGGAAAAGCACCTCGCTCGGCATCATCCTCGGCATGGTCATGCCGGACCAGGGCGATGTCACCATCGGTGGGATCTCCGTGCTCAAGGACCGGTCCAAGGCCTTGCGGAAGGTGGGTGCCATTTTCGAGTCCCCCGCCTTCTACGACTACCTCAGCGGCTGGGAGAATTTGAAGATCCTCATGAGCTATTCCGGCGGCTTTGACGAAAAAGCGGCCCGCGCCGTCATCGACCGGGTGGGCCTGACGAAACGCGTGCATTCCAAGGTCCGCACCTACAGCCACGGCATGCGCCAGCGGCTCGCCCTCGCGCAGGCGCTTTTGCCGGAACCCGAGGTCCTGCTGCTGGACGAACCGACCGACGGACTGGATCCGGAGGGAATCAAGTGGTTCCGGGAATTCATCCTCAACCTCCGCGACGAGCGGGGCATGACGGTCCTGTTCAACTCCCACCTGCTGGGCGAGGTGGAACTGATGTGCGACCGCGTGGCCATCCTCCGCGAGGGCAGGCGGGTTTTCGAAGGCCCCGTGCAAGGACTGCATGACGACACCCCGGTCTTCGAGGTGGAGCTGGAACCCTGGGGCACCGCCTGCGGCATCATCCACTGCCTCGGCGGAGAGATCCTGGCGGACAGGCGCATCGCCCTCAAACCCGGAGCGGACCCGGCGGCGCTGGTGGAGAAACTCGTCGGGGCCGGAGTCCGCGTCCGCGCGTTTTCACCGGTCCGCCGCTCGCTCGAGGATCTCTACATGGAAATCCTCAACGGCGCGCCCAGCCCGAACTGACCTTGCGCCCCACAAGGAGCGGCGGACTCCGATCCGCCACATTCATGGGTGGCGCATGAATCCGACATTCGCTCCCCGGCATCCTCCCCACCGGCTTGGGAGATTCCTGGATCCCCCTCCCTCGATCCTCGAACCGATAAATCCGTCTTGGCATCGCGGGCCGGATGGCGATGCTTCGCCCGCATCCCACCGACATGGCCGCCACCCCAACTCCACCCGCCAAAGCCGTTCGCGGCGGCGCGGTATTCGTCGCCGCCGGGATTTTCCTGAGCCGCATCGCGGGATTGGTGAGGACCCGCGTCTTCAACCATTATTTCGCGGGAACTCCGGAAGGGGACGTGTTTACCGCAGCGATGCGGATCCCGAACTTCCTGCAGAATCTCTTCGGCGAGGGCGTCCTCTCCGCCTCCTTCATCCCCGTTTACGCACGGTTGCTGGGTGAAAAACGTGGGGTGGAAGCGGATCGGGTCGCAGGAGTGATCGCGACCTTGCTGGCCATCGTCACCTCGCTGCTGGCCTTGGCAGGGATGCTGCTTTCGCCCTATCTGGTGGCGGTCATCGCCGGGGGCTTTGATGGTGCGAACCGTGAGCTCACCGTCCAATGCGTGCGGATCGTTTTCCCGGGAGTGGCTCTTTTGGTGATGTCCGCATGGTGCCTCGGAGTGCTCAACAGCCACCGCAGGTTTTTCCTCTCCTACGTCGCCCCCGTCATCTGGAATCTGTCCATCATCGCCGCGATGTGGTGGTTCGGAAGCAGCCAGTCGCTGGATCAGCTGGCGAAAACGGCATGCTGGGGATTGGTGATGGGCAGCTTTCTCCAACTGGCGATCCAGTTGCCCACCGTGCTGAAACTCGCGCCAGATCTCAAATTTTCCGCCGAGTGGGCATCTCAAAATGTCCGCACCGTGCTGGGCAGCTTCAGCTCCGTGGTAGTCAGCCGCGGAGTTGTTCAAATCAGCGCCTTCATCGACAGCGCGATCTCGACCCGCCTGCCGTGGGGGGTCGTCTTGCAGCTGGCGAACGCACAGATGATCTACATGCTGCCGGGAAGCATCTTCGGGATGTCCGTATCCGCCACAAGTCTCGCGCGGATGTCCCACGAACGCGGCGAGGAAAGCGACCCGGAAACCGCGAATCAAAATCTGCGACGCCATCTCGACCTCAGCCTGAAACAGGTCGCTTTTTTCATCGTCCCCTCCACCGCCGCCTTCATTTTCCTGGGAGACATCATCGCGGCCGCCCTCTTTCAAACCGAAACCGGCAAGTTCGGACCGGTGCAGGCCCGCTTGGTCTGGTTCATGTTGGCGGGCAGCGCCGTCGGACTGCTCGCATCCACACTCGGCCGGCTGTATTCCTCCACATTCTACGCCCTGCAGGACACCCGCACCCCGCTGCGTTTCGCACTGGTGAGGGTGGCTCTGACAACGGCGCTCGGATGGATCGGCGCGCTGTATGTTCCCGGCTGGCTCGGCATCGATGAAAGTTGGGGAGCCATGTTCCTCACCGCCACCTCGGGCATCGCCGGGTGGGTGGAATTCTCCCTCCTCCGCCGCGCTTTGAATGCGAAAATCGGCAGGACAGGAATCGAAGCCTCATTCCTTGTCCGCCTCTGGCTGCCCGCTCTCGCCGCCGCGGCGGGTGGCTGGGCGGTGAAGCTGCTCGCGGAACATTTCCAACCGGCCCTCCATCTCCATCCCATCATTCTGGCGGCCATCGTCTTCGCCGACTTCGGTGTGATCTATTTGCTGGGCACCTTGTGGTCGGGAGTTCCCCACGCCCGCGATCTGGTTGGCTCCGTCACCCGCCGTTTCCGCCGCTGATTTGGGAAAATCCGACACCGGACGTTGTTAACGGGAAATCCTCATCCATACTGCGGCCATGCTTTTCCTCCAACAGCTCCGTTGCGAACTGCGGAAACTCTTCGCACGGCCCCGCACCTGGATGGGCTACGGGGCGTTCATCCTGATGGAGGCGGTCATCCTCATCGTCTTCAAACTGGAAGGCACCCAGCGCTACATGCGGCGCATGATGGAGACGAACGGCCTGGAATTCGGCAGCTACTACAGCTCGCTGACGATCACCTTCTCCATCATGCTCTTCAGCATGTTCATGCTGGGCTCGATCTATTTCGCGCTGGTCGCGGGCGACATCGTCGCGAAGGAGAATGAAGATGGCAACCTGCGCATGGTCTTCGCCCGGCCCATCAGCCGGCTTCGTTTGCTGGGCGTGAAATATGTCGCCACGGCGATCTACACCTTTTCCTTCGTCTTCTTCGTCGGCATCACCGGTTACGGAATGGCGGTGGCCGCCGTCGGACGGGCGGGCGGTCTTTTCGTCATGGAGCCCCAGATGAAGGTCTTCGCCGCCTATCCGGACTGGTGGGAGGGCGCGGCCAGGCTTTCACTGGGCGCGGCGGGCATCGGCATCAGCATGATCACGCTGTCGTCCATCGCCTTCATGTTCTCCTGCTTCAGGATCAAGCCCGCCGCCGCGACCATCGTCACGCTGAGCATCCTCTTCGTGGATTTCATCCTCCAGCGTTTCCCGTTTTTCAAACCCTACGAAGCCTACTTCGTCACCTGGCGCATGAGCGCCTGGGTCTTCCTCATGGAACAACACCTCTCATGGCCGAAGATCATCGAATCCTACGCCTTCTTGTTGGGACTGAACACGACGCTTTTCATGATCGGCTGGCTGTCGTTCCAGACGAGGGATTTCAAGACTTAGGGCGGATCATTCATTTACCAGAGATCCATCATTTTCAGATAAGATCTCTTCTGCCTCCATATCGGATCGCGTTTCCCGCCCGCCGCGGCGGGACAGCCTCTCGGCGGTCGTCGCTTCAAGGAAGTCCAACCGTTCCCGGGATTCGTCTGGTGAGCCTTCCAACAAACTTTCAAACCAACCTTCTGGAAACTGACGGTCACCCGGGAGGCTTTCGAAGTGTGACAGCAGCCATTCGCCCGCCTTCTCGGGATCAATTCTTGCAAAGCTCGATGTGATCATGCCCAAGGATCCTTCTTCGATTGCGGAAACGACCGTCAGCGCGTCCGCACCGCTGTCAACCAAACCGAGAGCAGGATCAGCAGAGACCTCCAAGGCGTCGGAACCACCTGATCCGGGCTCGAGCCTTTTTGGTTTTTCAACTCCCACATGTTCCACGATCCATCCGCTCCCGCCCAACAATTGGTCGATGGAACCGATCGTGATCGCCATTGAGTCCGTAACACCGGTTTCCGTCGGGAGATCGGCAAGGGGTGGCTGAATGACCCCGGAACCGATGATGATTTTCAGGCCTTCGGTGGCAGGGCGGCGTTCCTTTTTGTCAGGGATGCCATCACCGTCATCATCCTTGTCGACGGCGTCGTTTTTCCCGTCGCCATCACGGTCTTTATCCAACTTGTTTTTGATACCGTCGCCATCGATGTCATTCTCGTTTGCGGCGTCGTCGTTCCTGCCATCGCCGTCGATGTCCAATTCCTGCGGCGAGTCGTTGGCAAAACGATCCCCCACATAAAGCCCCTTGAACGGACCACGGCGGCAGACACCACCATCCACATTCCGGTCTTTTCCGTTGGGGATGCCGTCGCCATCCACGTCCGTGTCGTTGATATTTGCCACGCCGTCCCCATCCAGGTCCGCCGCTGCCACACGGGTTCCGGCAGTCGCAAGACCTGCGGTGAGAAGTGTCGCCAGCGCGACACTGGCGAGAGGCTTGAGGAGGGAGGGTTTCATGGCGTCCGGCAGGCTGCTAGAAAGCAACTTGCTGCCTGCATCATGGATGCCCCGGGTGAGTGCTGTCGATTTCAAAATAACACCATCCCCGGGCCCCGGCCTGCGGATTTCAAGCGTGATACTCCTGGATGCTCTTCACCGTGAATTCCTTCTCCTTGAGCGAGCGCATGGCTTTCACGGATGCTTCCGCGGCGGCGAGGTTCGTCGCGTGGGAGATCTTCTGGGCGATGGCGGTGGAGCGGATGAGGATCTCGTCGGCGCGGGACTCGTGGGTGCTCGGGGTGTTGATGATGAAGTGGATCTCGCCGTTCTTCATCATGTCGATCACGTTCGGACGGGCCTGCTCGAGAACCTTGTAAACCCGGCTGCATGGAATGCCTTCGGCGGTGAGGCGGGTGTGGGTGCCACCGGTGCTGTAGACCTTGTAGCCGAGTTCCACCAGGTCGCGGGCGACCGCGACGGCGCGCTCCTTGTCGCGGTCCGAGACGGAGAGGAAGACATTGCCCGAGGTGGGCAGCGGGTTGAAGGCGGAGATCTGGCTCTTGGCGTAGGCCATGCCCCAGTCGGCATCGATGCCCATCACCTCGCCGGTGGATTTCATTTCCGGGCCAAGGACGATGTCGATGCCGGGGAAACGGTTCCACGGGAAGACGGCTTCCTTCACCGAGAAATGCGGCGGGATGATCGTCTCGGTGTAACCGAGGTCCACGAGTTTCTCACCGACCATGACCTTCGCCGCAAGCTTGGCGAGGGAAACGCCGGTCGCCTTGGAGACGAATGGCACGGTGCGGGAGGCACGCGGATTCACCTCGATGACGTAGAGCTGCTCGTCCTTCACGGCGAACTGGATGTTCATCAGGCCGCGCACGTTGAGTTCGCGGGCGAGGTCGATGGCCGCGCGGGTGATTTCCGCCTTGATTTCGTCCGAGAGGGAAAACGCGGGAATGACACAGGCGGAATCGCCGGAGTGGATGCCGGCCTGCTCGATGTGCTGCATGATCGCGCCGACCACGGAGGTTTCGCCGTCGGAAATGCAGTCCACGTCCACTTCGGTGGCGTTGTCGAGGAAACGATCCACCAGCACAGGGCGCTCCGGCGAGGCGATGACGGCCTCGCGCATGTAGCGGGTGAGTTCGGAATCGCAATAAACGATCATCATGCCGCGGCCGCCGAGCACGAAGGACGGACGGACCAGCACCGGGTAGCCGATGCGGTTGGCGATGACGAGAGCCTCCTCCTCATTGGTCGCGGTGCCGGCTTCGGCTTGTTTGAGATTGAGCTTGTCCAGGAGGGCGGAGAAGAATTTGCGGTCCTCGGCCTGTTCGATGGATTTCGGCGAAGTGCCGATGATCGGGACACCGTGGCGTTCGAGGTCCGCGGCAAGGTTGAGCGGAGTCTGGCCGCCGAACTGGACGATGACGCCGTGCGGTTTTTCCTGATCGCAGATGTTCAGCACGTCCTCGAGGGTGAGCGGCTCGAAGAAGAGCTTGTCCGAGGTGTCGTAGTCGGTGGAGACGGTCTCGGGGTTCGAGTTCACCATGATGGTCTCGTAACCCAATTCTTTGAGGGCGAAAGCGGCGTGCACACAGCAGTAGTCGAACTCGATGCCTTGGCCGATGCGGTTCGGTCCGCCGCCGAGGATGATGATCTTCTTCTTGTCCGACTCGCGGGCTTCGTTCTCGTCGCCGTAGGTGGAGTAGAAATAAGGGGTGTAGGCCTCGAATTCCGCCGCACAGGTATCCACAAGGCGATAGGTCGGGATGATTCCCTTCGCCTTGCGCTCGGCGCGGATGGTGTCTTCGGTCGGGATGTCCACCATCGCCGGTTCCGGCTCGGGACGGGGAGGCGCACCGGCGGGCTGGTCGGTCTCGCCGTGGATGGAAACGTCGTGAATGGCGGGTGCGTGGGCACGGGCCTTCGCGATCTGGCGGTCCGAGAAACCGAGCTTCTTCGCACGCTTCAAGTCGAGCGTGGCGAGTTGCATGCCCTCCTTGGCAATCTGCTGGAGGTGGCCGAGGAACCATGGGTCGATGGAAGTGGCGTCCTGGACTTCTTCCAAGGTCCAGCCATGAACGAACGCGGTTTGCAGCCAGAAAATGCGCTCGGCATTGGGAATCTGGAGCTTGCGGGTGATTTCCTCCTTGGTCGGAGCCAGAGGCTCCTTGCTGTCGAAGCCGAATCCCCAGCGGCCCGTCTCCAGAGAGCGCAGGCACTTCTGCATGGACTCCTTGAACGTGCGGCCGATGGACATCGCCTCACCGACGGACTTCATGGAGGTCGTCAGGACGGAATTCGCGGTCGGGAATTTTTCGAAGGTGAAACGCGGGATCTTCGTCACCACGTAGTCGATGGTCGGCTCGAACGAGGCGGGTGTCTCGCGGGTGATGTCGTTCGGCAGTTCGTCGAGCGTGTAGCCGACGGCGAGCTTGGCGGCGATCTTCGCGATGGGGAATCCCGTGGCCTTCGAGGCCAGCGCGGAAGAACGCGAGACACGCGGGTTCATCTCGATGACGATCATGCGGCCGGTTTTCGGGTCGGTGGCGAACTGGATGTTCGAGCCGCCGGTCTCCACGCCGATCTCGCGGATGACCGCGAAGGACGCGTCACGCATGATCTGGTACTCGCGGTCCGTGAGGGTCTGGATCGGAGCCACGGTGATGGAGTCGCCGGTGTGGACGCCCATCGGATCGAGGTTTTCGATCGAACAGATGACCACGCAGTTGTCGGCGCAGTCACGCATGACCTCCATCTCGTACTCTTTCCAGCCGAGCAGCGATTCGTCGATGAGCACCTCGGAAACCGGGGAAAGGTCCAGCCCGCGGGTGATAATCTCCTCATACTCCTCGCGGTTGTAGGCGATGCCGCCTCCCTGGCCGCCGAGCGTGAACGCCGGGCGGATGATGAGCGGGAAGGTGCCGATTTCCTCGGCCACCTTCTTCGCCTCGTCCATGGTGTGGGCGATGCCCGAGCGCGGCATGTCGAGGCCGATCTTGATCATCGCTTCCTTGAAAAGGTGGCGGTCTTCGCCCTTGTCGATCGCGTCCGGCTTCGCACCGATCATGCGGACGCCGTATTTTTCCAGCACGCCGGACTTGAAGAGCGACATGGAGGTGTTCAGCGCCGTCTGCCCGCCGAGCGTCGGCAGCAGGGCGTCCGGTTTCTCGCGGATGATGATTTTTTCCACCACATCCGGCGTGATCGGCTCGATGTAGGTGCGGTGGGCGAACTCCGGATCCGTCATGATGGTCGCCGGATTCGAATTCACCAGGACCACCTCGTAACCCTCTTCCTTCAATGCCTTGCAAGCCTGCACACCGGAATAGTCGAATTCGCAGCCCTGGCCGATGACGATGGGGCCGGAGCCGATGACGAGGATTTTGCGGATCGAGGTGTCTTTGGGCATGGTCGTGAGAAGGTTCGGGAAACCGCCGCCGGGCGGCTAAATTTCGAGGTGTGTGGCAGGGTTCTCGCACCTTGTAAAGGGCGGGATGCGGGTAAGATAAGCCTTAAATAAATTTTTTACGCCCCCCCGGGCATGCTTGGGCACCAATCTGTCCCCATGGGGTATGGGGAGCCCGCTCCATGGCTGGCCACGGAATCCCGTGATCCGCACTTTTCCTCACCCTCCGGGTTGCAGCCCGCGGACGGATCGTCCAAGCTCGCCGCCATGTGGACCACCGTGCGCGAATTCGAGGACATCCGTTATGAAACGACGGATGAGGGCAGCATTGCGAAGATCACCATCAACCGGCCGGAAGTCCGCAATGCCTTCCGCCCGCTGACGGTGAAGGAAATGCTCATCGCCTTCGACCTCGCCCACGAGGATCCGAAGGTCGGCGCCATCATCCTGACCGGTGCCGGAGACCTGGCCTTCTGTTCCGGTGGCGACCAGAAAGTCCGTGGCCACGCCGGCTACATCGGCGAGGACGGCATTCCCCGCCTCAACGTGCTGGATCTTCAAAAGAAAATCCGCTCCCTGCCGAAACCGGTGGTCGCCATGGTCGCCGGATTCGCCATCGGCGGCGGACATGTCCTGCACATCGTGTGCGATCTCACCATCGCCGCGGACAACGCCCGCTTCGGCCAGACCGGCCCGAAGGTCGGCTCCTTCGACGGAGGCCTGGGTTCCAGCTATCTCGCCCGCATCGTCGGCCAGAAGAAGGCCCGCGAAATCTGGTACCTCTGCCGCCAGTACGACGCCCGACAGGCGCTCGACATGGGCCTCGTCAACACCGTGGTCCCGCTCGCGGACCTGGAAAAGGAAACGCTCCAGTGGTGCCGCGAGATGCTCGCCCACTCGCCGCTCGCCCTGCGCTGCCTCAAGTCCGCCCTGAACGCCGACTGCGACGGCCAGATGGGTCTTCTCGATCTCGCCGGAAACGCCACCCTGCTCTACTACATGAGCGAGGAAGGCCGCGAAGGAAAACAGGCGTTCATTGAAAAGCGGAAACCGGATTTCTCGAAATTCCCGCGCGTGCCGTGAAGCTCGCCCAGCCAAGTCTCCTTGAACGTTCTCATCGCAACACGACTGGAGGATCATCGTCGCGATCCATCGTCCTCAATTTCTCTGGAAAAAATGAAAGCCACCCTGCGGGCTGAATTCGGGGCATGAACTGGAAGGTATTCAGGGGACTTCTTGCAAGCCAGCGATCGAAGCCATCACCCGGATCCAAAAAAATCACCCGCTGGAACGAATCCCGGCGGGTGCTTCAAATCATCGGGATCTGATTCCAGCTCAGTTCCGGTTCAAGCTCATCAACAGGCGGAGCAGGTACCAGAACAGCAGCGCCACGCTGGCGAACAGTGAAAGAGAGGCAGCCACGTGCTGGCCCGGCTCATAACGGTGGAGCAGGTTGCTGGTATTATAAAGGATCGCCCCCGAAGCGAAGATCACCATTGCCGCGGAGAACCAGAAACCGAGAGTGATCGGCAGGAAAAACGACGCCACGATCAGGCCGAGCGCGACGAATCCTCCGATCTTCAACATGCCGCCGAGGAAACTGAAATCCTTCTTCGTCGTCAGCGCGACCGTCGAGATGCCGATCACCATCGCCACCGTGATCAGGCCGGCCTGCAGCACCAGCCCCATGTCTCCGGCCATGGCCACCGCCATCATCAGGATGGGCAGGAAAATCACCGCTTCCGCCACGGTGTAGAGGGCCAGGCCCGCGTATTGCATGGCTTGGGAAGAACCGTTCGTCGCCCAACGCTCCGCGACCCAGGAAACGAGCATGAAAGCCCCCATCACCATAAGCCACGAATATTTGGTCGAGGCCAGCAGGCCCAGAGCCGGAATGCCAAGACCCGAACTGATGAGCAGGGTCTCAAGGCCGGCGAAAAGTCCGATGGCCCCCGCGAGGTGCCAGTAGGTTTTGCGGATGAACGCGGCGCGCTCGGACTCCGGCGACTCGGAAACCGTGCCGACGACATAAGGGTTGTTATATTGCTCCATGGGATTTGAAAGTGTTAGATACAATCTGGCAGTCTCGGGATTGGACCACCAGCCAAAAATTCATTCCTGCAATTCCGCGAACTCCGGGTGCCGGGTGATATAGGCCACCGCGTAGCCACAGATCGGACGGACCTTCCATCCACGTTCGCGGGCCAATGTCAGCACGCCGTCCATCAGCCGCCCCGCGGCTCCCCTGCCCCGCAAGGCCGGATCCGCCTCCACATGTGGGAGAATCAACACGCCGTCATCCAATCGATAATCCGCGAACGCCAGCTTGCCCTCCTCAATGAGTTCGAAACGGCTGCGGGACGTGTTGTCGGTGATCCGGGACATGAGAACTGATGCCCCAATGAGGACGAAAGTCAAAGGCAGCGGAGCGTCGTCATCCTGACCACTGCTCCGAGGGACATCCTGCCCCTCGAACCAGCCTCCCCGGGGACAGGATGTCCCCGGCACCTAGCGTTCGGAATGAACGCGTTCCGTTCAGAATTTCGCGGCGGCGGCGGCTTTCAGTTCCTCCAGCTTCGAGCGATCCGGCGCGGCACCCCGGGCTTGATCCGGTTTGCCACCGCCTTTACCACCGGCGAGGGCGGCCAGGTCGCGGAGGATGTCACCCGCCTTCAAACCTTTCGCCAGCGCGTCCGGACCGCTGTGGGTGGCGATGTGAAGCTTGTCCCCATCGTCCACGATGAGCAGCGCGGGACCCGCGAAGCCCTTTTTCTTGAGGCCGTTCTGAAGCTCTTGAAGAAGCGATGCATCCGACTCGAAGGAGACGATGATGGGCTCGTTTTTGGCGATGAGTTCGGCCAGGGCTTCGTCGGCGAGTTTGGCGGCTTGGGAAGACTGGATCTTCTTGATGCGTTTCTCGGCCTCGATGGCACCCTGCTGGGTTTCCTCCAACGTGCGCTGGCCGTGGGCGAAGGTGGCGTTGATCTGTGAAATGTCGGCACGCTCGGCAAGCATGGCTCCCATGATGTGTGGGAAATCGTTCACCGCGACAGCTTCCTCGCCGAGGGATGCCAGCTTCTCGTTGGCGGCGTACAGCTTGGCGCGCGCGGCCTTGAGCTCGGCATTCCATTTTTCGGCGAGATCATTGAGATGGTTCCACGCCGCGTCTCCGCAAACGGCTTCGATGCGGCGGACGCCGGAGGCGATGGCACCCTCGGACTTGATCTTGAAGAGGCCGATCTCGCCGGTGTTGCGGACGTGAGTGCCGCCGCAGAGTTCCTGTGAATAGCCGTTGAGCGCGTGCGCCTCACCGCCGATCTGGACCACGCGGACGGTTTCCCCGTACTTGTCGCCGAAGAACTGCATGATGTCCGGACGTCCCTTGATGGAGGCGTGCGGGACTTCCTTCCAACTCACGGAATCCCTGGCGGAAATCGCGGCATTCACCTTCTCTTCCATCGCCGCGAGCTGCTCGGGCGTGACGGCGGCGCTGTTGAAATCAAAACGCAGGCGGTTCTCGTCCACCGAGGAACCCTGCTGCGCGGCGTCCTTCGAGACGACTTCGTGCAAGGCCCAGTGGAGAAGGTGGGTCGCGGTGTGGTTGGCCTCAATGGGACGGCGGCGTTTTTCGTCGAGCTTGAGCGTGACGGTGTCACCGACTTTGACGGCAGCGGATGAGTCGATGATGACGGCACGGGCCTTACCGATCTGCTGGACGCCGGTGATTTCGACCTCACCGTTGAGAGTGCCGGTGTCGCCGGATTGGCCACCCATTTCGGCATAGAAGACGGTCTTGTCGGTGATGACGAAAAGCGAGTCCTCCTGTGGGTGGATTTCCAGGATGGTGGCTTCGACCTCGTCCGTTTCAAAACCGACGAACTCGGTGACGGCTTCGGTGGAGATGTCGAGGGCGCGGACGATGTTCGATTTTTGAGCGGCGCGGGAGCGTTCCTGCTGGGCCTTTTTACTTTGATCGTATCCGGGTTTATCGAGGACCAGACCTCGCTCGGCGCACAGCAGTTCGGTCAGATCGATCGGGAATCCGTAAGTATCCTCAAGTTCGAATGCGACGACTCCGGAAAAACTGTTTCCAAAAATGGCGAGAGCTGTCGGGTCGGTATTTTCCGCAGACGTCGATGCCACGTTATCTTCAAACCGTTTCAGGCCACGATCCAGCGTCTGATTGAAGCTCGCCTCTTCCTGCTCCAGCGTCTGGCGCACGACATCCTGACGGTTTTTCAGCTCCGGGAAAACACCACCCATTTCGTTAACGAGCGTTTCCACCAACGCGCCGAAGAACGGCTTCTCGCCGGAGAAGCCGAGCTGGCGGCCGTATCTCACGGCGCGGCGCAGGATGCGGCGCAGGACGTAGTTCCGCCCGTTGTTACCCGGCATGATGCCGTCCGCAATGGAGAAGCTGAGCGTCCGCAGGTGATCCGCGATGACACGGAAAGCGATCGCGGTTTTCATCTCCTCGGTGAACGCGGCGCGGTCGGCACCGAGTTCCGGATAGATGTTCACGTAGCTTTTTCCGCTGAGTTCTTCCAGCTTGCGGAACAGCGGTTGGAAAACGTCGGTGGCGTAGTTGCTCGGCTTTTTGGAGAAATCCGTGAAGCCCTTGGTGTTCTGGATGATCGAGCAGGCGCGCTCGAAGCCCATGCCGGTATCGACGTGTTTGGCGGGCAGTTCACGGAACGTGCCGTCGGCCTCGGCATTATACTGGATGAAAACGAGGTTCCAGATCTCGATGCAGAGGTCGGAGTCGTTGTTGACGAGATTCCGGCCGGTGAAGGGATTCCCTTCCGGGGTGAGGTCGACGTGGAGTTCGGAACAAGGACCGCAGGGGCCGGTCTCGCCCATCATCCAGAAGTTGTCCTTCACGTTGCCATGGACGATCTGGATGGCGGGATCGCAACCCTTGGAGCGGAAAAGTTCGGCCCAGATGTCGTAGGCTTCCTGGTCGAAGCTGCCAGGATCGCCCTCCTTCGGCGCGTACACGGATGCGTAAAGACGGTGGGCGGGCAGGCCCCAGCGCTCGACGACCAGTTCCCATGCCCAGGCGATGGCTTCCTTCTTGAAATAGTTTCCGAACGACCAGTTCCCGAGCATTTCGAAGAACGTGTGGTGATAAGTGTCGTAGCCGACATCCTCCAGGTCGTTATGTTTACCGCCCGCACGGATGCACTTCTGGGTGTCCGCGGCACGTGGTGGATCGTAAGGAGCCTTCTCAACACCAAGGAAATACGGCACGAACGGGTTCATCCCCGCGTTCGTGAACAGCAGGCCGGGCGACTGCGGCAGCAGAGAGGCGGAAGGGACGATGGTGTGCTCTTTCTCCCGGAAGAAATCGAGGAAGCTCTGGCGGATCTCGGCGGATGTCATGGCGGCGGTTCTTGGAAAATGATGGGTGGGTGGATGCACCAGCCACAAGGGGGCGCGAAGATGCAGGAGGGCCGGGGGCGGTGTAAAGCCTCGGGTAAAAATGGCGTCAGCCGGCAATGGCCGCCTCACTCCTCATCCTCGATGGTCTGGGCGCGGGGAACTTCCTCGACCACAGGCTCGGCACGGAGCGGCGGGGCCAGCTCCACCGGAGCGGCCTTGAGAGGCGCGGGCATTTCCACCGGAGCGGCTTTCGGCACCGCCGGGGCTTCCTGGATCGGCGCCGCCTTGGGGGGAGCGGGCATTTCCACCGGCGCGGCCTTGGGCGCGGGCGTTTCCACCGGCGCTGCTTTTGGCGGAGAAGGCGGAGCTTCCTGAACCGGCATCGGAATCTTCGGTTTCACCAGCACGGCTTTCGGCGAAGGCGCTTCCTCAATGACCGTCGCCTTCTGAGGCTCCACCTTCATCTGTTCCTTCGTCGGCGGGGTCTTGCGCATGCGGATTTCCACCCGGCGGTTCGCGGATTGCTCGTCGGGCGTCCCGCTGGTGATGATGGGTTGATAGCGGCCGAACCCCCGGGTGATGATTTTGTCCGGATTGATGCGGTAGGACTGGACGAGGTAGTTTTTCACCGACTCCGCACGGGCGATGGAGAGCTTGAGATTCGGCTCATCACCGCCGACCAGGTCCGTATGGCCCTCGATCCAGCAATAGAGATCCGGGTTCCGGTCCATCAGGAAAACCAGCTTCATGAGGTCGACCTTGGAACTCTCCCGGAGTTCCGCCCGGTTGAATTCGAACAGCAGGTCGCTAGGCAACATGGTTTTCGCCCCCAACAGGACGTTGGACGGGAGGTTGAGCATGTTATCCAGGGACGTCATCCCATCCAGCGAGCCCGCCTCGACCTTTCCATTGGCCCCTTGGCGGGTGAGGTTTTCCAAAAACTGGCTGGTTTCCGTGTCGTCGGACTGCACGGCACCGGCGTCCACGGTGATCTGGCCGATCTCCGCGGGCTTGATGGTCTCCGGCTGCCGGCCGAACTCGGGGAGATCCGTATCGATCTCCAAGCCTGTGGAAATTTCCAAAGCCACGGCATCCGGAGTTCCCTCGCGGGCGGGATTCTGCAAGCGGATGGCGTATTCAGGCTCGACGATCTGTGGCTTGATGTCGATTTCCTGATCTTTCGGCAGGATGTCGAGGAGCTCCACGTCCTCCAGCAGGGCGGCGGTATCCGTGGGGGGCGTGACGATGTCCTCCGGCGGCAGCGCCTGCTCCTGCTCCAACGGTGGAATTTCCACCCGCCGGGTATCGATCGGACGGGTGCTGAGTTCCCTCGCTTCCTCGAACTTGAGGGCCACCTTCATGTCATCCAGCCACAGGAATACGATGACGTGCAGCAGGATGGAGACAAGCATGGCCGCGGTGGCCCACAGGCCCAGGTGATCCGGGCCGGGCAACCGATGGGATCCCCCGGTACGTGATTCACTCCATGTGTAACTGTCCGCCACGGCGGCACTATACGCTTATCTAATGAGCTGGCAATCCCCGCGAACGTGGATTATCATCCGCTTGGCACCTCGCGTGCTCGGAATTCAACAACTTTCCAGATACCATGGCTGCAAAAAAAACTGCTAAGAAGACGACGGAATCCGAAGCAACACCCGGATCCACACCAAAACCGGCCGCAAAAAAAGCCGCCGCCAAGAGCGTGAAGCCCGCCGCTGAAAAAGCCGCTCCCAAAAAGGCCGCCGCCAAGAAAGAGGCCGCTCCAGCCGCGAAAAAAGCCGCCGTAAAACCTTCGCTGGATGCCGTCGCGCGCGCCGCCTACCTCAACTACCGCCGCCGTGTCGAACTGGGCTTGCCGGGTGATTCGCATGGCGACTGGCTGGAAGCCGAACGCCAGTTCAACGAGCAGGCCTGAGTTCCGATTTTCCGGCTTGGACAGCGGGCGAAACGCCGCCACAGTCCGCCGCGTGACTTCTTGCTCCTCACTTGGCATCGGTTTGGCTGGCTTCGGAACCGTGGGTTCCGGCGTTTGGAACACCTTGGAACGCAACGGCTCCCTCATTTCCGACCGCACCGGCGGCGGGGTGACGCTGCACATTGCCAAAATCCTCGTTCGTGATCTCGCGAAGGCCCGGGCCACCAATGGCGACGCGCCTGCGGACATCCTCACCACCAACTGGCGCGCCCTTGTTGAAGACCCGGCCGTCGACATTGTGGTGGAACTCATTGGCGGCACAACGGATGCGTATGAAATCGTCGCCGCCGCTCTCCGTGCCAAAAAGCCCGTTGTGACGGGCAACAAAGCCTTGCTTGCCGAGCGCGGCGTCGAACTTTTCGCCCTCTCGCGCGAAATGGACACGCCGATCCACTTTGAAGCCGCCGTCGCCGGAGGCATTCCGATCATCCGGACGGTTCAGGACTCGTTCGTAGGCAATCGCATCCACTCCTTTTCCGGGATCATCAACGGGACTTCGAACTACATCCTCGGCCGCATGACGGACGCGGGGCTCACCTTCGAGGACGCGCTGGGCGAAGCGCAAAAGCTGGGTTACGCCGAGGCGGATCCCGCGCTGGACGTGAACGGTTGGGACGCCGCCCACAAGGCCATCCTGCTCGCCACGCTCGCCTACGGATTCCCCATCTCCCCTGCGGACATCCACGTCTCCGGCATCGAACAGGTCCGCCCCACCGATATCAATTTCGCGAAAAATCTCGGCTATGCGGTCAAGCTGCTCGCCGTGATCCGCGAGCATGGCGATGGTGCGGTGGAGCTTCGCATTCAGCCCTCTTTCATTGCAAAAACGAACATCCTGGCCTCCGTCCACGGGGTCTTCAATGCCGTCGCGGTCCATGGCGACGCCGCCGGTGAGTCACTTTTTTATGGTCGCGGCGCCGGCCAGGATCCCACCGCCTCCTCTGTCGTCGCGGATCTGGTCGAAGCCGCGCGCGGACTGCGCCAGGCCAGCGGCCACCGCGGATTCCTGCCTTACCGGGAAATCGGCAACATCCTTCCCGTCGGCGAGACCTCCACGGCCTACTATGTGCGCTTCGATGTCACCGACCGCCCCGGCGTGGTCGCCGAGATCGCCCGTGTGCTGGCGGACCACCGCATCGGCATCTCCGGCACCCACTCTCCCGTGAACCCGAGCAACCCGGACGCGGAGTTCGTGGACATGGTTTTCCTCCTCCACACCTGCCCGTTCGGAAAGCTCCGGCAGGCACTCACCGAGATTGAGGCCCTCGACTGCATCAACAGCGCTCCCGTGGTCTTCCGGATCGAGAATCTGGGGTAACCACCATTCCGGACTGAAAGAATCTGTTAGCAAATCAAGGGGCCTCCAGCTTCTTTCTAGACCTATTCCTCAGAACCTGAAAAGGTTCGGGTAATGGACGACAAGGACGTTTTCTGCATCTCCTGCGGCGAGGCAATCGTGGTCACCCTCGACATGATCGACCAGATCATCGAGTGCCCCGTCTGTAGGACCCGGCTCAGGCTGGACGAAACCGACGAAGATGATTCGGGCGAAAATGACATCGAATGGAGTCCTGACGTGGACGCCTCCGATGCGACACGGGTATTCGGAGCCTCCGGAGCAGGCCAGGAGGCGGAGGATGCCCCGATCGCCACCGATGCGACGGCCACTGAACCGGCGGCTCCTCCGGTCATCCGCAGCCGGTTCCCGCTTTTCGGGTGGGCGGCGTCCGCCGCGATCATGGCTCTCGGCTGGCTCCTTCATCTTGAGTACCAACGTTCGACACTATTGGAGGAGAGACTGACGTTCGTAGAGCGGAAAGTCATCCCCATGAAACGCAGCCTCGTCGGGTCCACAGACGCTCTCTCCCAAATATCGGATATCCAATCCTACTTGGATGAACTGGATGACGCGGTTTCGCAAATGGCAAATTCCCTGCGTCTCCAGCACGCCTCGTCCCTCCAAAACGAATACGCCATTCAAAGTGCCCAGAAAAACCTGCTACGTCAGGAGACGGAACTCGGCAGGATCGCCCTCAAACTCGCGCTGGTCGAACAAGCGGCAGGGGACAAAAGCCGTAGCGCGAAAGAAACGTTCGAACTTTCCATCCGGCAACGAAAGGAAGCCGAGATCGCAGCCAAGCCCATCCGCCAACGGATTCGTGAGCTGGAAGACCAGAAGAACACGCTCTTCGCGCAGTACCGCGCCGGTTCCATCGCCAAATATCCCCAAGGAGTTGTCTCGAAAGGGAGAGCGGCGAGGATCATGAAGGATTACGAGAAAAAAGCGGCCCCGCTTCTGGAACAGATTCAAGGAGAAATCGTGAAAATCCGGGAAGCCATTGAAGCGGAGGAAGCGAAAATCGAGGCCCTGTTCTTCTTCCAATGAAAACGATTCAGCGAAACCGCGGAGCGTAACGGTCCTGACACGCGATATCACCACCACCCGCGTTCAACCGGGCGGCGGAGAATCACTTCACCTCGTCCGCAGGGAAGCGGTAGTGCCGCTGGATGCTGTAATCGAAGAGCACGTTCTCCCATTTCACGCCGGACTTGAGATTGTGCACCACCCATGGCTCGCCGGAATGTTCGCCGGGACCGGGGACCACGATGCCGATGTGCGTTTCCGCGTTTGCCAACGTCCACACCACAACATCACCGGGCTTGTAGTCGGTCGCGTTCCGCGAGGTGCTCAGGGTCTGGCCCTTGCGTTCGAAAAATTTCGCCAGATTTTCGACCCGGCGGTGGTCGATGTTCGGGTCCGGGGCGGTCGCGTCCCAAAGCTGCGGGTAAGGGCGGAAGTCCTGCCTCATGTCCTCATGCACCAGTTGCTGCAGGTCCATGTCCATTTTCCGGTAGGTCCGCACCACCACATCCGCCGCCACGCCCTTGTCCGCCGGCACATCGCCATTCGGATAAGGGATCTTGTAGTAGGCCGGATCATAATGGCTGGACACCACCGTCTGGCCCAAGGCTGCGGCGGCGAGCTGGTTGCCGAATGTCTTCGAGGTTCTCAGCGTGGAAATGAGCGAGTCCGCCTGCTCCATGGACGCTTCCGCATTGTTCGCATTCAGCGAGGAGATGAGCGGCTTGCCGAAATAATACCCCATTCCCACGGCGATCACGATGATCACCCATCCTCCGAAAAAGTTTTTTCTCTTCGGTTTCTGGGGACGTGGACCGATGTACTCGATGGTGTTGTAGAATCCTGAACCGCGGCGAGGCATGAGATTGTTTCTTACGAAAAAGAATCAGCATAAATACGGCCAACCAGCCATTAAATTTTCAATCTAACACATCCACCCCCCGCGATGTCCCGCCTCGACATGGATTCACCAACTCCTCCACTATCGCGCCATGACGATATTCACCAGCCCTGAGCCGCTCGTATGGGGAGAGCTCGACGTGCCGCTTTTCGGCCTTGGCGCGGATATGGCGGGCGTGGCGCTCCAACCTCCCGTGGCTTTTTCCCTCGTCAGCGACGGGCGATACCTGTGGTTCCTGGCGAACCACCGGAAACCTGCCAACGTGCACCCGAAGGCACGTCCCGGACTGTTCCAGAGCGAGTTGTGGAAATATGACGTCGCCGAGCTGTTCCTCGCGGATCCGGCGAGCGGACGCTATTTCGAGTTCAATCTCGCGCCAAACGGCGCATGGTGGACGTGTGAATTCACCGCACCCCGCGTGCGGGCGGATGAGGTGGACATCGCCATGCCGGAGGTGGCGACCTTCTCGGACATGTCACCGGACGGTTCGTGGCTTGCCGCCATGGCGATCCCGCTCGATCTATTGAAGGCACGGCTGGATTTCGGCCCCGCCACGCGGTTGAACGTGTCGATGATCCTCGGCTCGCCCGAACAAAGATTTGTCAGCGCGACGGACCTGGGTCCGGGCGAACCGGATTTCCACCAGCCACGGAAATTCAGCGAAGTCCGGTTTTCCCCGCTGCCGGAAAATCCCTGAGCATCAATCCCGGCATCGCCGCTTGGTGGCCTTGCAAAGTCGTGGTAGAAGTCACCCAGGTGAGCAACCGTTTTCAGATAGAGGACCTCGTCGTCCAGGATGCCTCCGGCGTCGTTTTCCGCGCGCTGGACACGCAGACCGGAGATTTCGTGGCCTTGCGAAGGTTTTTCCCTTCCGGTGCCGACGGGGGCGGTCTGAATGCCGCACAGCAGCACGCCTACCAGGAAACCGTCGGCCGCCTCGCCGCGGTGACCCACCCCGCGCTGCGATCCATCATCAGCGGGGATTGCGACCCGATCGACGGCATGCCATACATCGCCACCGAGTGGATCGAGGGGTCCCGGCTCCGTACCTGCCTGGAACAGGGACCGATCACTCCGGAAGAGGTCGCACACGTCCTGACCCAGGCCTTGGAGGTCAGCCAGATCCTGTCGGGAGTGCTTGGCGAGGAAGGAATCTGGATCGAGACGGGGCTGGAGGCCATCGTCATCGGTGCCGAAAAAACGGGCAGAACCGTCACCTTCTGGATCGCCCCGCAGAAATGGCTGGGGAAAAATGACAGCCGCCACGGGCTGGAATGCATCGTCGAACTGACGGAAACTCTCATGGGCTGGCACGGCAAACGCGTCAGCGACCACGCGGGCAAGGGACTCGGCCTCTGGTTGAAATGGCTGCGCGGCGCGAAGGCGACCGCCACCCTTCAGGAAGTGAGGGAAATGCTGGCCGCCAGCACCGGGGCGGATTCTCCGGCATCCGCCACCCGGCTGTACCGCGAAGCCTTCCAACAGAAGAGATCGAAATCCCACCTGCTGTGGATCCTGGTCGCCGGACTTGTGCTTCTCGCCGCCGCCGTCGGCACCTGGACAGCGCTCAACAAAAAGCCTCCCGAAATTCCCCCGCCCTCGATTCGGATCGTCGAATGAATCCCCCCTTGCCAGCCGATGTCCCCGCATTCGCCGTCGTCGGACGTGTGAACATGGGGAAATCCGCGGTAATCGCGACACTCCTGGAGATCGACGACAACGAGTTGGTCCGAGTCAGCCCCACTCCGGGCGAGACGACCCGCTGCCAGCCGCACCGCGTGGTTTTCGGTGACAAGGAGTGCGTGCGGTTCATCGACACTCCCGGGTTCTCCCGCCCGGTCGAAGCCCTGCGCGCGATCCAGCGGCTCCATGGCGAGGGCACTCCCGGCTTGGAAACGCTGCGGAAATTCGTCGCGGAGGCGGGCGAGGATTTCGGGGATGAAAAGCGGCTGCTGGAACCGCTTCTGGAGGGAGCGGGCGTCCTCTACATCGTGGATCCCGCAAAGCCGCTGCGGGATGATTTCCTGGCGGAGATGGAGATCCTCCGCTGGACCGGCAGGCCCCGCCTCGGCCTGCTGAACCGCCGCGACGGCTCGACGGGGCCGGACGAAGAGGAATGGCGGTCGCGGCTCGGCACATCCTTCAATCTCGTCCGTACTTTCGACGCGCATCACGCCCGCTACGACGAACGGCTGCGCCTGCTCAAGGCGTTGCTGGAAATCGAAGAAACCCATCGCCCGCTGTTGGAAGAGACGATCCGCCTGATCGAAAACGAATGGTCCGGCCGCCGCGAGGAAGCGGCGGAAACAATCATCACCTTTCTCGAATCCGCACTGGGTCTGCAGGTCCGCGCCACCTTGGAAGAACGGGACTTGTCCATCCCCGCCCGCCGCGAGAAAAAGGCGCAGGAGCTTTCCAAGAAATATTTCAGCCGGCTCGCGGACATCGAGCGGGGTTGTTTTTCCGACCTGTTGAAGATTTACCGCCACCACCTGCTCAAGGCGGATCACGATGCGGACACCTTTCAAAGCATCGATCTGGAATGCCGGGAGACATGGAGCAAACTGGGCCTCAGCCGCACCCAGTTGGTGGCCGTGTCCTCCGCCATCGGTGCCTCAGCCGGACTCGCGGTGGACGTGGGCACGGTCTTTTTCTCCCACGGCGCGGGCACGGTCATCGGCGCGCTGTTGGGTGGAGGAGCGGCCTGGTTCAAAGGCGGCAGCTTGCCGGATCTCCGCATCTCACTCACCGGAGGGGTGAAACTCGCCACCGGCGAAGGCAAGGCATTGACCATGGGGCCGCCGAAAAATCAAAATTTCCCCTGGGTGTTGTTGGACGGTGTCCTCACCCGCTACCGCCGCATGCTCGCCCGCGCGCACGGGCGAAGGGATGAGGAGATTCTAGCGGGCGACGGGTCGGGATTCACCCGGCATTTCCCGTCGGACCGCCGCGCTTTATTGGGAAAATGGTTCAACAGTTGTCTCAAAGGCTCGCCGAACCGGGCATTGGAACCGGAGGTTTTTGAAGCGCTGCTGAGCTCACTGACGGAAGCAGGCGAATATAATCAGTAACGTGTTCATTTCACGCCAGGGACCACGGAATCCCAGGTGAGACCGACGCGGATCTCGTCGAAGCTCGAAGGGAACATCTCCGTCTTGCTGCCGGACCGGACGGCGATGCGGTCGAATTCCGGAACCGCCTGATAGCGGAACCGCCGGGTGGCCGAGGACTCGGACTGGCCGGGGACGGGATCGAAATAGATATCCGTAACCAAACGGGTGCGGTCGATCCGGATCACGAACAGGTGCGGTTCGTCGTCCATCGGAAGGCCGTAGCTGTCTTGGGTGGGCGAAGATCTGAGTCTGGAGCCATAGGAGTCATCCACACTCAGCTTGCCGACGAAAAACTGCTCCCTGTCATCTTGATAGAGCAGCAGTCCCGCGAAACAGCCGGGCGGCCTGCTGGCGGGATTCTTCATCAGGAAGCTCACATAGGTGACGCCGATCGGAGATAATTCCTTGGGATCCGGCAGCAGGGTGGCTCCTACGGAAAGTTCTCCAATGGTGGCGACCGAGCCTCCGGTCGCCCGCAGGGAGGTGGTACCGGAGGTGTAGGAAAGCCCCTGGGTCTGGAAGATGCCCTCTCCTTCCCAGATGGAACCGGAAGAAGCGCCCTTTGCCTTCAATACGACGTTCCGCGACGGACCAGCCGGATATCCGGCGAAACTTTCCTCAATCCGGAGGGGCTCGGGATGGGATGACGGATCATCGGCAGGTGTGTTGTAATGGTTTTCGACCTCATCCGGAAAGCCGTCGGAGTCGCGATCCTGTAAAACCGGATCGAGCGGGACGAGCAGTCGTTGGGCGAGGAACTCGGTGGGTTCCAACCGGCCCTGCCTGAGTATTCCCGCCCGCTCCCCTTCCAGACTGTAGGACGCCGGGTCGCTCGTCGCACCATGGGCTGTCACCAGGCCTTCGAGCACGTGGATCTCCGTCCCGGAATTCATGTCCACGGCGGTTACAAAACGGGTTCCCAAATCGATGACCTTGCCATCCACGGTGTCGACCGTGAAGCCACGGGCATAGGAAGGCGCGTAGGTGCTCAGGCGGCCCTTGTCCAAGCGGATCCTGTCGGGGCCGTCGATGTCGAAGCTGGCAGGGCCGCGGATCTTCAGGCGCGCTCCGCCACGCATCGCGACCCCGACCTCCGATCCTTCCGGCAAAGTGATCCGTCCCACCTCCAGCGGCTGGCCAATCCGCAGGCCGGCCTTTTCCGCGAGGTCGTCCGTGTCGGTGATGGTGGCGACAACCGACGAGGAGCTCGCATGGCCGCCGACAAAATAAGAAAGGGCGGCCAGAGCCGCGATTCCCGCCGCCATCGCCGCGATCCGCGGCCAGCGGGGTGTGAGGGTTTCAACCGGTTTCGGCTTTGCGAACGGATCCGGGAGCCCATCCGCTTCGAGCGCCACTTCTGCAACCAAGGCGGAAAGGTAGGCTTCGCGGTTCGCAGGATCCGCACGCACGGCCTCCTCGAACTCGCGCAGTTCCGCTTCGGTAAGGTCGTCCGACTTCAGCCGGTCGATCCAATGTTGCCAGTCGTGGTTCATGATCAATATCTCTTAAAAGGCTTACTGTGAAATCCGGCTCAGGTTATACGATCAATCGCATTCTTCTCCGGTTGTTTCCGCGAATCGCCTCAGAACGCACTTCTTCAGCTGGTTGCGGACCCGGAAAAGTTTTTGTTTGAGAGCGCCCTCGGTGGTCTTCCAGAGACGGGCGATCTCCTCCAGAGGAACCCGTTTCTGGTAGCGAAACTCAAGCAGGCGATCGCTTTCCTCCGCCAGCAGCTTGCGGCATTCCGCGAGGGCCTTCAGCCAGGAGTCGACATCGTCGGCGCGTGGCTCCGCCTCCTCCGCGAGGTACTCCAAAAGTCCGTCCGAAGCAACCGACTGCTTGGCCTGGTGCCGCCTGAGATAGGCCAGGCATTCATAACGGGCGATGGCGAAGGACCATGATTTGAAGTCGGTCCCCGGGGAAAACCGGTCACGCTTGCGGATGATGATGGCGTTGACGTCCTGCAGCACGTCACGGGCGTCGTCGGGGTTGAACACCATCGAACGGATGAAGAAATAGATACGGTGCTGGTGCGATAACAGCAGTGGGTCGAACTCTTGAACGCTCCCGTGATCCCTCCTGTCCGGAGGAAAGTTGTTAGGAGCGGAGCCACTCATGCAGGCGCGCAGCCATGCATGAATTGTTTCAGATTGCAATCGCCGGTTGCGGTGAAATCCAGCGCGGACGGAATTTCATGATCCACCCGTAACCTGGGAAAACTTGTGACGTAAGCCCTGCCATACGCCGCCCCGTGAATCCTGCGGCGCTCAAACCCACCTATCGATCATGAACCCAAAACGGCTTGTCTTCTGTCTCATCGCATTTTCCTCCCACACCCATGCGGCGATCTTCGCCCGCGAGGATTTCAACTATATCAACGGCAATCTGTCCGGAAGCAACGGCGGCCTCGGCTGGTCGTCCGGCTGGACCAATGCCGCCGGCGTCCCCACCGTCACCGGCGGCAAGGGCACCGTTGACGCGATCACCAACCAGCAGGGAGCGCGCCTCATTTCCGAACTCCAGGAACCACCCCTGGGCGGCACCAAGATTGTCTGGGTGTCTTTCGAGGCGCTCCAGAGCACCAATGCCGCCCCAGCCACCGCAACGAACAGCTATGGCGGCCTGGGCTTGTACCGGAACAACACGGAACAACTCCTCATCGGCAAGGCGTGGCCCGGCCCCTACGAGTGGAGGGCCGGTGTCGGCGGGACCTTGGTCGGACCGGCGGTGCCGGTGTCGACACTCGCGCTGACCAAGATCATCGCCCGCATCACGATGGTGGATGCCGCCACCGACACGCTCGATGTGTGGATCAATCCGGCGGACACCAGCAGTGTGGCGGCGCTTGGCGCTCCCCAGATCACGCGGACGGATGCCGACCTGTCTTTCAACACCCTGAGAATACGGGCGGGCGAGGGTGATGCCGCGGTGACTTCGGAAAGCTGGACTTTTGACGCGGTCACCGCCGGCGACGAACTCGCCGATGTGGTGGCATCCGACAGCGACGCCGACGGCATGCTCGACGCCTGGGAGCTTGCCAACGGGCTGGTGGTGGGTGTCAACGACGCTGGCGGGGATCCCGACACCGACAACTCCTCCAACCTGCGTGAATACCAGCGCAGCACCGATCCCCACAACCCTGACACCGACGGGGACTCCATTTCCGACGGTGCGGAGTCCGGCACCGGCATTTATGTCAACGCGTCCGACACGGGCACCAATCCACTGCTCGTCGACACGGATGGGGACAAGTTCTATGACTACGAGGAAACCAACAGCGGAGTGTTTGTTGACGAATCCAACCCCGGAACGAATCCGAACCTCGCCGACACGGACGGGGACAGCCACAACGATTATTTCGAAATGCTACGCGGCACGGATCCCAACTCCGCGGCCTCGTTTCCCTCCGCAGGGGACCTTGCGGTCGTCGGCACCGACGCGTTCGCTTACGAAGACGGCGCTGTCGCCGGACTGGCCGGCGGCACCGGCTTCGACTATGACAACAGCACGGCAAACGATCCCTACATCGGCCATGTCGGGCTCGGCACATCCAACTGGGACGATGTCTCGGGCACCAACGCGATTTCCGGCGGCAGGCTTGTCACCCTCGGTGGCGGTGTGAAGCGTGAGTTCAACGGACCGGGCGGAGGGGCCGTGGCCGGTTCTGACGAACATGTGGGCGCGGTCAACCAGGATGCCTCCACCCAAGGACGTGTGGTTTATTTCCGCGCGGACATGAAGCGCGGCGAGGCGACAACCTGGAGTGGTATTTCCGCGCTCGACTTCGGTGTGGAGCGGGCCTTCGCCGGGGTCCCCGGGGTGGTGAACCCCGCATCTGGAAATTATGAATTCGGAATCGGAGCGCCTTCACCCGCTCCGGTTTACAGCGGCATCAGTCCGGTCATCGGCCGCGATTACACACTGGTGGTGAAGCTGGATTATGAGAACGACCTGATCAGCCTGTGGGTGAATCCGGATCTCACCGCGCCGGAACCCGCCCCCACCCTTACCGCGCCCTTCACTCTCACGCAATGGACCACCGGGTTCCGGCTTGCCTCGGGCGGCACCGATGGGACCGAATGGGACCATGCCGTTGTCGCCCGCCAATGGTCGGCGCTCTCGATCTTCCCCGGCGTGATCCCCACAACGGATGACTATCTCTCGTGGATCGGCGGCTATGCGGTCGGGAGTGAAAATGGATTTGATCAGGATCCCGATCATGATGGACTGGTCAATGGCGTGGAGCACCTGCTGGGTTCGAGTCCGGCCGATGCGAACCGTGGGGTGCGCGATATTTCGTCAGCCACAGGCGGCTCGTTCACTTTCCGTCACACACGCACCAATGCCATGGCAACGGACGTGACCGCCTCATACGAATGGTCGCAGGACCTGGTGAATTGGCATGCTTCCGGCGCGACGGCCGGTGGCATCACCGCCACGATCACCGACAATGTGGTCACCGACACCAGCGCGCCGGCCTTGGATGAGATCGAGGTCTCCGTGACGGTGGGCGGCGGCTTCGTATCAAAGGTGTTCGCACGCTTGAAAGCGGATCGTCACTGAACCGTTCAACGGCCTCCTCCAGTGGAGGCGCGACGTTCACAGCCCCGGTGGGACAGCGAAAAAAGCTGTCCCACCTCAGAACAGATCCGGCAGCTCTTCGCCGCAGGTGTCGCTCATCATGAGGAAAACCTTCCCGGCATTTTCCCAGCGTGCCGATGACCAGCCTCCCACGCGGACGAATTCCGGATTCTCCATCGGCGGAAAATCACCGCTCACGTCCTCGTGACGGAAGACCACGACGTGGACCACGCCTTTTTCACCGACTTTGAAACAAAGCAGGGATCCCCTTTTCCCATCGATTTCCAGTTCACGGCAGCCGAGGGCCTTGAGTTTTTCCAAGCCGGGTGGCAGGCAGCCGGGGCAGGGCAGCTTCCGCTCCTGCAGGTGGCGGATGAGGACTTGTTTGTTGTCCTGCTTCTCCTCCAGATTGAAGTTCGGCGACTCGAACGAGCGGACAAATCCCGCCTGCACGACCTCGATGGGCACCGCTTTCGCGACATGCGCCGGGCCTCCATTGTGCGTGACGAAAAATGCCAGCGCGATGCCCGCCGCCGCGGCAAGCGGCACGGCGAGACGGCGGAAGATGGAGATTTGCGGCCGCACGATGGTTCCGGCCGCGGTGCGGTCCATGGCTGCGAGCAGTTCATCCCGCAGCTTGGCAGGCGGCTGGATGGAGGCGAGCGCACCGATCCATGCCATGTCGCTTTCCCCGGCCTGTGGAAAATCCGCACGCTCTCCGGCGAGACAGGCCATGATGTCCTCACGCAGGTTTTCCGGCAGGTCCACCGAACCGAGGGCGGTTGAAAACGCGGAGTCGAAGGCCCGCTCTTCCGCCAGCCACTCGCCGAGTTCGCGGTTTTCCATCGCGAGGGTGAGAGCCTCGCTGAAATCCGCGTCGTTCACATCCGCGCCGTCAGGGCGGAAGCTGCGGAGAATGAAACGTGCCTGCTCCTTATCCATGGCGGTGCTGGATCCCTCCGGGTTCGAGGTGAAGGATGTTTTTCGGCGCGCTGGAGGGCTCGGTGGTCATTTTCTGACGGAGCATTTCCTTCCCGCGTGACAGCCGCGACATGACGGTACCGATCGGAACATCCAGGATTTCAGCAATTTCCTTGTAGCTGTGTTGTTGAAGATAAAAGAGGGCGAGCGGCGCCCGGTAGGTTTCATCCAGCGACCCCAGGAGCTCCAGGGCGCGCTGGCCGTCCATCTGTCGTTCGGCATCGCCCTCGGGTGCGGGGATGGCCTCGGCGGCGGATTCGTCCAACGGTTCGTCCGCATATTTCGCGGAGCGGCGGAGCTGGGTGAGGAACTCCCGGTGCAGCGTGGTGAAGAGCCACGTCTTCGCCTTCGAGCGGTCACGGAGCTGGTCGCCCTTCGCCGCCCAGATACAGAAGGTTTCCTGCACCAGATCCGACGCACGGTCCACGTCACGCGTCAGCGACATCCCGAAGCGGAACAACGCTTGGTAATGGGTATCGACTAACTCGGCGAATTCACTCATCGGCAGGCATGGGAGTTTCCAAGCGGAGTCCTATTCCGAAAAATGTTCCGCCGGGCGTCCCCACAGGAAAAATTCAATTTTCGCCAGCGGGCTGCCAGGCAACTTCCTTGGCATCCTTCCAAAGGTCTTCGAGGCCGTAGTATTCGCGGAGTTCGTTGTCCATCACGTGGACCATGACATCGATGTAATCGAGCACGACCCAGCGTGTGTCGGCCTTGCCCTCGGTCAGCGTCGGCTTCACACCGTGGACCTCCTCCACCTGGCCCGCCACATCCCGCAGGATGGCGCGCAGCTGTGGCATGGAACTGCCGGAGCAGACGACCATGTAATCCGTGAGGTTGGAAACCCCGCGCATGTCCCATACGCGGATGTTTTCCGCCTTGATGTCGTCCGCCGCCTTCGCGCAAGCCAGAGCCAGTTCTTCACCTTGTATCGCCATAATTTCCCTTCGGGGGCGGAACTCTAGCGGACTAAGCGAACGACACCAACCCAAATTTCCCCGCGATTTTCATGACGGCTGGTAGGGATTGGTGAAAATCGTCTCCACCGGCGTGCCGAATTCCTTGGAAATCCGGTAGGCGAGATCCAGCGAGGGGTCATGCTTTTCCGTTTCCAGCGCGTTGATAGCCTGCCGGGACACCCCCACGCGCTTGCCGAGTTCTTCCTGTGTCCAGTTCCGTTCGGCCCGGAGGACTTTCAGACGGTTTTTCATCAGTGGGTGGTGCGGATAAAGGGTGCGGTGAATCCCCAGACTGCCCAGAACCCGGGCAGGACCATCACCAGCGGGAAATGCGGAGCCTTGGCGTAGACCTCCATGAAACCCCACGCGGATACAAGCGCCATGGTGATTCCGGTGGCCGCGATGAAACGCTTGGCGGAGATGGCGCGGACGAACTCATCGCTGTCCTGCATCCACCTGAGCAAGGCCCAGAGATGCCCCGCCACCGGAGCGGCGACCACCAGCGCGAAAGCCCAGGTCCCCGGCGGTTTCATATCATCGAACGCGCCGAAAATCGCCGCGACATTCACCAGCACATACCCGCCCATGAAGAGGGCGGTGCGGATTTTGTATTTCTGATCGACTGTGGTACTCATATTTTTTGGAAGGTTTGAATTACCAAATGCAAGGCAAACCTGACATATTTCAATGTCAGGTCAACATTACATTTTGGAAAAATAATTGCCCAAAGGCAGATTTTCTTGAGGAACCAACGCCAGGCATCGGGATCGCCTCCGCACGTTCCGCCTTGCTTCATCCTCCGACATGCCGTTTCCTCCGCCCGCAATGTCCTCACTTCCTACCGCTGACCTCCTGGCGCTCGACACGGCTGGCTTGAAAAGCCGCCTGTCGAAACTCAGGAGGTATCTTTGACGTCCCCACCCTCGAAAACGAAATCAACACACTCGAGGAGGCGATGGGCGCGCCCGAGTTCTGGAATGACGCGGACAAGGCGAAAACCATCAGCTCCAAGGCGGCGGGCCTGAAGAAAAAGCTCGAAAGCTTCCTGAAACTGGAAGCCCGTGTCGAAGACATCGACGAAGGCGTGGCCCTCGCGAAGGAATACGACGACGCGGACCTCGCCCGCGAGGCCATCGCCAACGCGAACGGCCTGGAAAGCGACATCCGTGCCTACGAACTCCTCACGCTGCTCGACCAACCGAGCGACATTTCTCCCTGCTTCCTCGTGATTTCCGCCGGTGCCGGCGGCACGGAAGCGTGCGACTGGGCACAGATGCTCCACCGCATGTACACCCGCTGGGCCGAGCAGAAAGGCTACACCGTGGAAACGCTGGACTGGCAGGATGGTGATGAAGCCGGCCTGCGCACCGCCACGCTCAAGATCACCGGCGACCACGCCTATGGTTTCCTGAAAAACGAACGCGGCGTCCACCGCCTCGTCCGGATCTCCCCCTTCGACTCGAACGCGAAACGCCACACGTCCTTCGCTTCCATTGATGCGACCCCGGAGATTTCCAAGGAGATCAAGATCGAGATCAACGAGAAGGACATCGAGATCACCACCACCCGTTCCGGCGGCAAAGGCGGTCAGAACGTCAACAAGGTGGAGACCGCCGTCATCCTGCGCCACCTTCCCACCGGCATCCTCATCCGCTCGACCGCGGCCCGGACCCAGGGTGCGAACCGCGAACTCGCTTTCGAAATCCTCAAGGCCAAGCTCTACACCATCGAGGAAGACAAGCAGAAGGCCGAGGCCGACCGCGCCTACGGTGAGAAGGGCGACGTCTCATGGGGCAACCAGATCCGTTCCTACGTTTTCCAACCCTACCAGAAGGTCCTCGACCTCCGCACCGGTGAGGAAACCAACAACATCCAGGCCACCATGGACGGCGACATCGACGCCTTCATCGAAGCGAAACTGCGCGGAAAAGTCCGCGTGAAGGGTGTGAAGGACGAGGAGGATTGATCTAATCCTCCACCACCTTCGTGAGGTCGATCCCGCCTTTTCCTAGAGGCGGGATTGAGGGAGCAAACTCAGCGAGCCGCCGAAGTGGTGATGTTCGAAGCGTTCAGAAGAAATACAACCCGATCCCTGCCAGCCTCCGTCGCGGCGTTGATAATGTCGGCGCGGCTGGCGGCATCATAATCGGACAAGCGTTTTTGCCACTTCCTGCTAGGAAGACCTCTGCTGCTGATCAGCAATGTGGGTGCCATATTGAAGCTGGTGGAGGGTGCTGCGATGACCTGGCCGGTCTCCACATTGAGCAACTCCGAGTATGCGATGCAGGCGGCGGACTCATTGGAAAAGCCAAGCATTCCGTCCTGCCGGTGTTCGTATCCCGACAATGCCGCTCCACGAGACTGGTAAGGGGCGTACTTTCTCGGATATAAAACCCAAACCGCATCCAGATTCTGCTGCTTTGCGGCATTGATCGCCGCCACTTTGAACGCCTCTTCATTGATATTCTGATTGGTCGCCAGAAATCCCTGCTTCGCTGCGGTGGCTTGGACAGGAAGTATTTTCACTGTCGAAAATCTGGATTTCAGGTTGCGTGCCGCGGTTTCCGAAACCTTGGAAGTAATGGATGGAACTTCCGTTGATTCGTAGGCGTTGTTGAAAACAGTCGTCCCGACCTTGTTACGCGTGAGCTTGCCACCCATGCCGTTGGCAATACCTACCGTGCGAACACCGGTGAGATTTGTGGGGATCGAGGTCTGGCAACTGGCCAGAACAAGCGCCATCAATGCGACAGGAATCAATTTTTTCATGTGCCGGAATTCTAAGACTGCCACTAACAGAAAAACCAACCTATTTGTAATCCACCGGGCCGGTAACACCACTAGAACGGATGTGTGTTTCTCAGAATACTTTGATTGATCTCCCGCCTTTTCCACATGGGCAGCTTTTCAATTGCCTCAATATCCATCGACCCGAACGCATCCTGAAATCTCACCAGCGGGTCGAGGTGCGCGGCATAATTCCAACTCAAGCATTCCATCACGCCCTTGCGCCGCGGGATGGTGACGGTGAAGGCTTCGAGCTGGAGGCCTTTTGGTTTGCCGGGATAGAGGGAGCCGTCCCAGTTCAGGGACTGTTTGGTGTTGTGGACGAGCAGTTTGGCGATTTCCAAGAAATGCGGATCACCGGTGAACAAGTGGAGCCGGTAGTAATCGAATGAGGAAAACGCGAGGCCCAGATCGGCCGCGGATTGGCCGGTGGCGATGAGCGTCTGGCCGACGATGCTGCGGTCTTGTGGGAAGTCCGTGGCGGCGGCGCCGGTTTCCGCAGGGATCTCGTAGGCATACATCCATGTCTCCGTGTAGCGGGCGGCTTGGACGGCGGCGTCCAGCCAGGACTTTTCCTGTGTCAGATCATACAGGGCGAGAAAGGCATAGATCGCCTCCTGGCCCGATTCGCGGTCGATGACGTTCGGGTTGTCAACCACACTGCCGACGTAGTGGTAGGGCTGGTGGATGTTGGTCAGAGCGAACTTTCCCGCCCGGATTGCGGCGTCCCGGTAGCGGGCGTCACCGGTCGCTTGATGAAGCATGACGAGGAAGCGGATGGGATTGGTGGTGGTGGATTTGCCGGGTTCGGTGGGCAGGTGTTTTCCGTCTGTCAGCTCGTGGCTGTAGGCGAGATGGTAGCTGCCGTCGTCGTTTTGATTGGCGACCAGCCAGTCGCCGAATTTCCCGCAAGCGGCGAGCCAACCGGGTTGTCCGGTGCCATGGCGTTCCATCAGCCGCCACGCGGAGAGCATGCCTTCCATGCCGGTGGTGGCGACGCGCATGGCGGTGCCGCCTTTGGGGTTGTCGTTTTTCCGCCATGAGCCTGTGGTACCTTCCGCGGTGGCGGGATCATACCAGGTGCGCGGCAGGCCGGAGGGGAGCAGGCAGTTTTCCGCCCAGAAGTCCACGATTTCCACGCCTTTCCGCCGCAGGTCCGCGCGTTTTTCCGCGATGCCCTGGTGGATGAGGAAATACGCGTTCGGCAACTGCCTGCCAACGAAGCCCATCTGGTAATTATAGACCCGGACATCACCGCCCGGGAGATAGACCGAGAAGGGAAAGCCCGGCGCATCGTAGCCTTTGCCCACCGAGTAGTGATCAAGCGTGTCGATCAATCCGGTGAACGCGGCTTTCACATCCACGGGACGGGGTTTCGGCTGATAGAGCTGGAACGCGTGTTTCCAAGTGGTCTCGACGGCGTCGGGATAGCTCGCGGTTTTTGAAAAACGGATGACGAGCTTGTAGTGATGTTGGACGCCCTCCTTCACCGGATGGCTCCGCAGCGCCCAACCATCCGACGCCCGGCGGACGACGTGGTTTTTCTCACCTTCCGAACCGGGAAACATGAAGGCGAGCGTTGTGCCGTCCAGATGCCGCACTCCGATGGAGCCGAATTGCATGCGCTCGTCCACGACGCGCTCCCCACCGCGGTCTCCGGTGAAGGTCGCTGGTTCCGCCGCCGCGTGGATCAAAGAAACGGTGTCGCCATTGCCGGGATCCCGCATGGTGACCAGCGGAAGCGGCAGGCGGTCCTCGCGGAAGAGGAAATGGTGATCGGCCGGATTCTTCGCCAAGGCGCCGGCCATCCGGGTTTTGAAATTCGTGCGATACCAGACACCGGGCACGAAAAACTCGCTGTCTTCAAGCGGACCATTTTCCGTGACCTGGATGCCGAAGAGGGAATTGAAGAACTGGTCCGCCCGGTTTGCGTTCTGAATGACGATGCTCCGCCGGAGCTCGAACGCACCGGGCTGTTCCACCAGATAGCGGTCGGTGAAAAGAAACCGGGTTCCGTGCGGTGTGGTGATGACTCCCTGGCAGACCAGTGTGTCATTTTTTTCCTGGGAAACTTTCGCGTATCCGCCATCCAGCCGCTCTCCATTCACATCCAGCGAGAGAGGTTTGTCCGGTGCGTAGGTGTTCAGGACTTTCCCGCCGATCGTAAAAGTCAGGGCGTAGCTGCGGTTTTCAGGATCCTGTCTGAGTTGCAGCGATGCTTGCCCGGATGAAAGCCCGGCGTCCTGCGCATGGAGCGCGGCGGACAACGTGGCGAAGGCAACCAGTCGGAAGAGGAAATTCATGTGAAAAAAGCCTCCGCGACTGCTTGCCAGCGATGAGGCAAGGTCCATACGGCAGGTGGATTCGCGATCTTCCCGATTCTACCGCATGACATTTTCCAAAGCCCGCGCTGGCATCTGTGGCGGGAAGCGGCTATTCCGTCGCCCGCTTCACGACGCATTTCCCATGAGTTCCGATCTCACACTGATCAAAGCAGGCACCGGTGTTCTTACGAAATCCAGCGATGGCACGCTGGACAAGGCCGCCCTTGTGCATCTCGTTTCCGCCATTTCCGGGCTGATGCATGCCGGGGAGCGCTGCCTTTTCGTCTCGTCCGGCGCGGTCGGTTCGGGAGTTTCCGCTCTCGGTCTCACGGAATACCCCAAGGAAACAGCGACCCGCCAGGCCTGCGCGGCCATCGGCCAGGCACGGCTCATGCAGACCTACAGCAGCCTTTTCTCGAATTTCGACATCACCATCGCCCAGGTGCTGCTCACCGCCGCCGACCTCGGCACGCCCGAGCGTGCGGGCTACGTGAGCGACACCTTCCGCCGACTGCTGATGGAGCCGAACATCCTGCCGATCATCAACGAGAACGATTCCGTGGCGGTCGAGGAGCTGAAATTCGGCGACAATGACATGCTCTCCGTCCGGGTGGCGAAGCTCGCCGGGGCGAAACGCATCATCCTGCTCACCAGCGTGGACGGCCTGCTGGACCCCGCCACCAACGAACTCATCCCGGAAGTCGAGGATATCGACAACGTTTTCCGCCACGTCCGCGAGGACAAGGGCCGCTTCTCCATGGGCGGCATGGCTTCCAAGCTCGCCGCCGTGAAATTTGCAGTGGACGCGGGCATCGAGACCCACATCGCCCACGGCCGCCACCCGGAACGACTCGCCGGAATCGTCGCGGGCAACGGGATTTCCACGAGATTCCACGCGGGAATTGCTTCTTGAGAGGGTGTCCGGTTGATGTAGAATTCCTCCATGATCGCACTCGATGAACTCAAGAAACTGCCGATCGAGGAAAGAAAACAGATCGTTCAGGAGCTTCAGATCACAATTGAAGAAGAAGAAAGCGATTATCAGGAACCACCGGAGTTGCTGGCCGAACTCGAGCGCCGGTTGGAAGCCTATCACGCGGATCCCTCCACGGCGATTCCTTGGGAAACGGTGAAAGCCAAACTCTTGAGTCGTGGTGCTTAAAGCCATCGAACTGACCGTCGGTGCTGATTCAGATTCCGACGCAGCCTACGAATGGTATGAGAGGCAGGAGCAAGGAGCAGGTCGCTATTTTGACAGGCAATTGCTGCATCTCTTGGAAAACATACGGATGCGGCCATTTTCATTTCCTACCAGTCACGCCGTTTTCCGAAAGGCTTTGATGAGGAAATTCCCCTACGCGGTATATTTCCAGATCTTTGATGAGAAGATCGTTGTCATTGCGATCATTCATGGTGCTAGAAATCCCCGGCGCGTTCGGGATCTGTTGAGGCGCGAATTTTGAACTGACATGTCCATCCAGGAAACCATCCACCAAATGGGTCGCCAAGCACGGGCGGCCGCCTACAAGCTCGCCCAGCTCACGAGCGACGAGAAGAACGACATCCTCCGCGCCATGGCCGCCGCCATCCGCCGCAGGACGCCGGAACTGCTCGCGGCGAACGTGCTCGATCTCGCGGCAGGCGAGGCCAAGGGGCTTTCCAACGCGATGCTCGACCGGCTGAAGCTTGATGAAAAGCGCATCGAGGCAATGGCCGCCGGAATCGACCAGGTCGCGACATTGCCCGACCCCGTGGGCGAGATCATGGATGCTTGGGACCGTCCGAACGGTATCCGCATCTCTCAGACCCGCGTGCCCATCGGCACCATCGGCATCATTTACGAGAGCCGTCCGAACGTCACTGCGGACGCCGCCGTGCTGTGCTTCAAAACTGGAAACGCCACCATCCTCCGTGGCGGCAGCGAGGCGATCCACTCGAACGTCGCCATCGCCTCCGCACTGGCGGAAGCGGGCGCGCCGGAGCATGCCATCCAGCTCATCCCGTTCACGGACCGCGAGAGTGTCGCGGTCCTCGCGGGCATGGACAAGTGGCTGGATCTCATCATTCCGCGTGGGGGCAAGGGGCTCATCGAGACCGTCGTTTCGCTCGCCCGCATGCCCGTCATCAAGCACTACGACGGCATCTGCCATCTTTTCGCGGACAAGGATGCCGACCTCGAAATGGCCTCCACGCTCGCGGTGAATTCGAAGACCCAGAAACCCGGTGTCTGCAACGCGCTGGAGATCCTGCTCGTCCACCGCGACATCGCCACCGGTTTCCTGCCAAAGGTTGCCACCGCGCTGCGGGAGAAGAATGTGGAAATCCGAGGATGTGCGAATGTGCTGGAAATCCTGCCGGATGCCAAACCCGCCACGGCGGAAGACTGGGACACGGAATTTCTCGAACTCATCATCGCGGTGAAAATCGTCGATTCATTGGAAGAAGCCGTCGCCCACATCAACGAGCACGGCTCCCACCACACCGATGTCATCGTCACCCGGGACGAGGTGGCTGCGGAGCAATTCCTCGGTTCGGTCGATTCCGCCTGCGTGTTCCACAACTGCTCCACCCGCTTCGCCGACGGCGGAGAGTTCGGCTTCGGCGCGGAGATCGGCATTTCCACCGACAAGCTCCACGCCCGCGGTCCGATGGGGTTGCGCGAGCTGACGAGCTACCAATACCGCGTGCGGGGCAACGGACAGGTGAAAGGGTGAACCAGGGCGCGCGATCCTCCGGCACCATCGATCCATCAGACCATCCGGCCTGATGGGAGGATCACAGCGAATGCAGGAGTTTTTCCTGCCCGCTCTGCCTGATGAGGGTCTGGTCCGAGGATGACGACAAATGCGGGCATTTCCTACGGAGCTGTGCCGCGAAATCGGAAACCTGGCTCGGACGGATTTTCAGGATTTTCCGATCTTCGTCGGATTTGAAAATGATCTGCAGGTGTTGCTGCCTGCCGCTACGGCGGCAGCGGCGGATCGTTTCGATCTGGGAATAGGGAATCGAGGCGGATCCCAGCGGCGTGCTCACCACCAGTTGATCTTTTTGCAGCAGGATTTTCCCGGCGCGTGCGAAGACCGCTGTCAGGCTGACCAAGAAGGCCATTGCGAGAGTCACGGTGACCAGCATCCAGGTCTGCTCGTCGGGAGGCGGCGGGAGAAAGTCTGAGAATTTCGTCACTCCCACCCAGCCAACGAACGTCACCAGCAAAGCTATTGAGATCCTCATGACCGGCGACCCTAACAATCCAAACGCGCCTGTCGAGATGGAAATCACTCCATCCTTTTGATCCCGAGGGGATTCGCCTCCTGGAGCTCCGGCGGAAGCGCGGCATCCGGGAAGCTCTGCCATGCCACGGGGCGGCAGAAGCGATAGATGGCCATGGTGCCGACGGAAGTACTACGTCCATCCGAAGTCGCGGGAAACGGTCCGCCGTGGACGATGCTGTGGCAGACTTCCACCCCTGTCGGGTAGCCATTGAAAATGAGCCGGCCCGCGCGCCGTTGCAGCGCCTGGACGAGCGGACCGTGGTTGGCGAGTTCATCGTCGGTCGCGTGGAGACTGGCGGTGAGCTGGCCTTCGAGTTTCGGAATCGCGGCTTCGATTTCCTCCACCGTTCCCCGGACGATCAACGTGGCGGGACCGAACATTTCCTTTTGGAGGGATTCGTTTTTCAGGAAATCCGCGATGGCGACGGTGAAAACCGCGGAAGCCCCTTGTCCATCCGCCACGGTGCTTCGGGATGCCGCCAGTGTTTCCACTCCGGGCGCGGCGGCGACGGCGGATTTGGACCCGGCGTAGGATTTTGAGATACCAGCGTGGAGCATCATCCCCGGGCCGCTGGCTTCGATGAGCGACTTGAGTTTTGCCAAAAACGTCCGGCCTTCGCCTGTGGGCAGAAAGACGAGGCCCGGGTTCGTGCAGAATTGGCCGACTCCCAAAGTCAGCGATCCGAAGAACGATTCCGCCAGCGCCTCCTCGCCCCGTTCAAGCGCGCCGGGCAGGATGACGATGGGATTGATCGAACTCATTTCCGCATAGACCGGGATGGGTTGCGGACGGTTGGCGGCGATGTCCATCAGCGCGGTGCCACCGGCTCTGGAACCGGTGAAGCCGACCGCTTGCGTCACGGGATGTTTCACCACGGCCTGGCCGACGGTGCGGCCACCGCCGTAGAGCACGGAGAACACACCCTCCGGCATGTCCGTCAGTTTCGCAGCACGGATCACCGCAGCGGCGACGATTTCCGCAACTCCCGGGTGCGCCTCGTGTGCGATGACGACCACGGGACAGCCCGCCGCAAGCGCCGACGCGGTGTCCCCCCCCGCGACGGAGTACGCCAGCGGGAAATTGCTCGCACAAAAAACCGCGACGGGACCGAGAGGACGCAGCATCGAGCGGAGATCCACTTTCGGAACCGGTTTGCGGTCCGGTTCCGCACGCTCGATGCGGGCGTCCACCCATGAACCTTCCTCGATCTGCGTGGCGAACATGCGGAGCTGGCCTACGGTCCGTCCGGTCTCCCCGCGCAGGCGTGGTTCCGGCAGGGCCGTTTCGAGCTGGCCACGGGCGACGATGTCCTCAACCGCGCCTTCGATTTCCGTAGCAATGGCGCGGAGGAAACCGGCGCGCGTCTTTCCCGAAAAATTGGAATAGATAGGAAACGCCGCAGCAGCCAGTGCCATGGCCTTCTCCACCTCATCCGGCGTGGCCGAAAGATAAACCGGCTCCAGCTTTGCACCGGTGCCAAGCTGAACCGCGTTGCAATGCGGTTCATTGCCGGTCGAGCGGGAATAGCCGATGAAGGAGGTGCCGAGAAGTGAGGTGGTCATGGGATGGTGGGTTGGAAATGGAAAACGCGGGGCAAGATACCCCGGCAACGGACCGGAGCAGCATGCTCCTGTCACATTCAGATTTCAGGAGCGGTCGCCAGGGCAAGCTCGATGATGGCGGTGGCCTCCGCAAGCTCCGCTCCGGCAAGTTCGAGGCGTGGCGGACGGACCAGATTGTTGCCGAGTTTCCCGCCGCTCGCGAGGTTCTGCTGGAGTTTGATGAGCTGCACGAATTTCACCACCGTGTCCATCCGGAGCATCGGCAGCATCCAGTGATAGATCGGCATGGCCTCCTCGATTTTCCCGCTGGTGGCGAGATCCCAGAACTTCACGTTATGCTTGGGGAATGCCCCGCCGACGCCGGTGATCCAGAATTTCGCTCCCATGGCCGCACCTTCGAGCGCGCAATCGTCCACGCCGACTCCGAGCGCAAGGCGGTCCCCGCAGACCTCGCGGATGCCGGCGATGCGGCGGGCGTCGGTGGAGGATTCCTTCACCGACTCCACGTTCCCGCACTCGTCCGCGAGTTCCTTGATGTGGGCCGGGGTGAAGTCGGTTTTGTAGGCGACGGGGTTGTTATAGATGATGCAGGGCAGGTCCGTCGCATCGATGACGGCCTTCATGTGGGTTTTCATTTCCCGCCAGTCGGAGGCATAGAGATAAGGAGGCAGGACCATGAGTCCCCGACAGCCGTTGTCCTTGGCAGCTTTCGCGATGTCCACGGCTTCCCTGGTGGAAAGCGCCGCGACACCGGGGATGATCGGCGTGTCCGGCAATGCCGCCACATAGGTTTTCTGCAGCGCGATTTTCTCATCAAACGACAGCGTCGCGCCTTCACCGAGCGATCCGTGGCAGACGATGGCGGTGCAGCCGTTTTCAACCAGCCACCTGCCATGCGCGGCCATGAGGCCGTGGTCGATGGTGAGGTCTGCGTTGAACTGGGTGAGTGTCGCGGGCATGACGCCCTTCCATGTGATGCTCATGATGGTATGTGTTGGATGTTGGAGGGTATGCCGTTCCTGAATGGATCGGACGGATGGAAATGATAGGTGCTCTCGCCATTCACCCAGGCCCGTCCGCTGACGCGTGGAATGATTTTTCCGTCGGGCAGTTCTTCGATGGAGCCTCGGAAGACGGTGTCGAGAATGCCGGCCTGCCGCCAGACACCACCGGGCCCGAGTTTTCCATCGGCATGGAGGCAGGCGAGCTTGGCGCTGGTCCCGGTGCCGCAGGGCGAGCGGTCATAAGCTTTTCCCGGGCAGAGGACGAAATTCCTGCTGTCCGCCAGGGCGGTGTCGGACGGCGGACCGAATACCTCGATGTGATCGATTTCCATATCATTGCCGCCGGTGATGCCCTGGTTTTCGAGCTCGCGGCGGACCTGGATCGTGAAATCCATCAACGCGTCGAGGTTATGGAAATGAACCCCGGGCCCTTGCCGGTCGATGAGGAAAAACCAGTTTCCTCCCCATGCGATGTCTCCGTGAATGGTGCCGTATCCCGGAACCTCCACCGGGACATCCGCGGCATGGCGATAGCTCGGGACATTCGCGACCTCCACCGAGCCATCCTCGTTCAACGTCGCCACCACAACCCCGACCGGTGTGTCGATGCGATGCGAACCGGGACCGATTTTCCCCATGTGGGCGAGTGTCACCGCGAGGCCGATGGTGCCGTGGATGCACATGTTGAGCGTGGAGAGATTGTTGAAGAAAATCACTCCGCACACGCAGTCCGGCTCGCCGGGTTCGCAGATGAGGGCTCCTACCATCGCGTCGTGGCCGCGGGGTTCGTTGCACACCGCGCTGCGGAGCCAGTCGTGGCCCTCGCGCAGGCGCCTGGACTTCTCCGCCATGGTACCTGTCCCGAGATCCGGCGCCCCCGAAACGACCACCCGCGTGGGTTCGCCTTCGGTGTGGGAATCGATGACTCGGAGAGAAACGTGTGCCATGGTTTTCATGATATATAACAGGGGGGTCTTGGCGAATGCGCTAGCGAAGGCTCCCGATTCCGTATAGGAAACGCGTGCCGAAGGAAACCACCATGAGCCAATCCGCATCGCTTCGTAAATCGTTCTTCGAGTCGCTTCAAGGGATGCTGCCGGTGGACCGTCTCTTCGATGGAGTGCCGGACATCGTGTTTTTCGTCAAGGACTCCGCCGGCCGCTACATGGCGGTGAACGACACTCTCGCCGCGCGCTGCGGCCTGGCGAACAAGGACGCCGCCCTCGGCCTGACAGCGGACAAGCTGTTTCCCGCGCCGCTCGGAAACGCCTTCGTGCTGCAGGACCGGGAAATCCTGCGCGGAGGAAACCCGATCCGCGACCATCTGGAACTCCACCTTTATCCCGGCGGGCGCAGCGGATGGTGTCTTACCTACAAGGAACCCGTGATCGGAAAAAACGGTGCGGTCGCCGGCATCTGTGGAATCTCACGCGACCTCCATTCACCCGGGGAACAGGACGAGGAATTCGCCGCGCTGTCCGGCGTGGTCGACCACATCCACCGCCACTACGATGAAGCCTTGCGGCTGCCCGTGCTCGCGGAAATGGCCGGGCTGTCCGTCTACCAGTTCGACCAGCGCATCCGCGCGCTCTTCCACGTCACCGCCGGACAATATCTCGTGAAGGTCCGCATCGATGCCGCTTGCCAGAGGCTCGCCGGGACGGATGAAGCCATCGCACAGATCGCCCTTGCGTGCGGTTACTCGGACCAGTCCGCTTTTTCCCGCCAGTTCAAGCAGGCGGTGGGCATCAGCCCGATGGCCTACCGGAAGAAGATCACGCCGTGACTTGCGGCGACCGGGCCGGCATGGAATCTAACTGAACCGGTCGGCGGACATGCCGTCGATGGGCCGGAACGGCGGATCTCCGGCAAGCAGGTCCGCCACCACCCTGCCGCTGACGGGACCGAGGCTGAGGCCCATCATCGCGTGGCCGGATGCGATGGTGAGATTGGGGAATCTGCCGGATTTCCCGAGATAGGGAACGCCGTCCGGCGACACGGGACGCAGCCCCGCCCACGGCTTTATCCCGGCGAAGTCCAGCTCGGAGAACTTCGGAAAATAGGCGTTCACGGATTTCACGATTCCCCGCACGCGCGAGGGATTGACCGACAGGTCCAGCCCGCCGACTTCCATGGTCCCGCCGAAGCGCAGGCCGCTTCCCATCGGGGTGATCGCGACCTTGGCCTCCGCGAAGATGGAGCAGAGCTGCGGCAGTTCGGGCGGTTCGGGCAGTGTCAGGGAATATCCTTTCCCCGCCTGCAGGGGAAGTTTGATACCCGCCAGTTTCAGCAATTCCGGCGTCCACGAACCACCGGCGACAACGAACTGCTTTCCTTCGAAACTCCTGCCATTTCCCGAAACGGAGGATACCCGCCCGCCGGATGTCGCGATGTTGTCTATTCCAACGCCGCTCTCGATCACGCCGCCCAGACTGAGCACCCGTCTGCGCATTTCCGCCATGAACCTCTTCGGCTCCAGGTGGCAATCCTGGGGAAAATAAACGGCGCCCGTGACATCCATCGTGATCGAAGGATCGAGTTCCGCGGTGGCGGCGGCATCGAGCACCTCCGCCTGAAGTCCGATTTCGTGGGCCTCCCGTGCGACTTGCGCCTCCTCATCCAGCCCCTTCTGCGTCTTGCAGAGCATCAGCAGTCCGCGTTGTTTCAGGCCGAAATCCCCCTCTGTGGAAAGTTCGGCGAACAAGCGGCGGCTTTCCAGATTCAGGTCCCGCAGCAATTCGCGCGATGCCGCGACATGGCGCGCGTTGGAGTTCTGATGGAAAAGCCACCCCCACTTCATCAGGTCGGGATTCACCCGCGGGCGCACATAGAACGGACTTTCCGGATTGAACATCCACCGCAATCCCTTGGAAATCATTCCCGGTGCGGCAAGGGGTGTGAAGTGGCTGGGCACGATCATTCCCGCGTTTCCCATCGAACAATTGTCGCCGCCCGCCGCCTCGCGTTCGATGACGGTCACGGAAAACCCCCGCTTCAGGGCATAGTAGGCCGAGCACAATCCGATGACTCCGCCGCCCACGATGACCACTTGATCCGTTTTCATTCCGCCCAATCTAAAGCACCCGTCTTGCTTGGGAATCCAGAAATCCCTGTGGAAATGGCAACAATCGCGCGGATGCCCGGTTACTACCCCGTTCGGGGGGGAATGCATTCTTCCTGCACAATTCCTGAAAATACCGACGTAGTAGCGGTCTCCACAGCTTTTTCCCATCAGATCCCGTCACGCACGATGCGCCCGTCCCACACGCTTTCCATCCTCCGGCGATCCCATGTCCTCGCCTTGCTCACCTGCGCCGCGATGACGCCCGCGGCCCATGGAGAGACGGATGATGTCGCGGTGTTCGAGAAGGAGATCCTGCCGATCCTGGAGGACAATTGTTACAGCTGCCACGGTGACGGCGAGGACAAGGGCAAGGTCACGCTGGACACCTTCGGCTCGACGGCCGACCTGATGAAGCAGCAGGAGCTCTGGGTCCACGTTCTTAAAAACATCCGCAGCGGGCTCATGCCGCCGACAAAGAAGGACCGGATTCCCGCGGAGGATTTCGCGAAGCTGGAGAGCTGGATCAAACGCGCTCCGCTCAAGCTGGACCCGGCGAACCCGGACCCCGGCCGTGTCACCCTGCGCCGCCTGAACCGGGTGGAATACCGCAACACCATCCGCGATCTCATGGGCATCGACTTCCGCACGGACGAGGAATTCCCAGCGGACGACACCGGTTATGGCTTCGACACCATCGGAGACGTGCTCACCACCTCGCCGCTGCTGCTGGAAAAATACATGCAGGCGGCGGAAGCCATCGTGGCGAAGGCCGTTCCCTTGGAAAGCAGCGTCACTCCTGAGCGGAGGATCCCCGTGAAGCAATTCACCGATCGCGATGACTACGAGATGAGCGTGTCGCTCTACGATCCGGCGGACGTCAGCGCGATGGTGAAGATTTCCAAGCCCGGCACCTACCGGATCATCCTGGACGCCACCGTGCGCGGTTCGTTCGCCTTCGATCCCGGTCGCGCGGATGCCGGATGGTTCGTGGATGGCAAACAGGTCTATCAGAAGGAATTGAAATGGGAGGACGGCATGAGGCTGGACTCCTCCTTTGAGGTGAAATGGGAAAAAGGGGAGTATCCCGTGCGTTTCACGATGAAGCCGCTCGTCGGCAAGGATAAGAAGCCCGCGGAAAAACCCGGTGACGGGCCGCCGAACGTGGATCTGAAATTCAAGGGCTGTACTTTGGTCGGGCCGCTGGAACCGGAATACGCCGAGCGCCCGAAAAATTACGAACGTTTTTTCCCCCGGGATTCCGTCCCGCAGGATGAGGCGGGGCGTCTGGAATATGCCCGGGAAATCCTCCGGCGTTTCGTGACGCGGGCGTTCCGTCAGCCGGCGGACGAAGGCACCGTTGAAAAATTGTCCGGACTCGCCATCGAATCGGCGAAAATGCCGGGAGGCTCGTTCGAGCGGGGCATCGCCCGGGCGTTCACCGCCGTGCTCGCCTCGCCGCGTTTCCTCTTCCGCATGGAGGAGACCCTGCCGGAAGCGAACCCGCAGGTCCACCCCCTGCTTGACGAATACGCGATCGCATCGCGGCTTTCCTATTTCCTGTGGTCCACCATGCCGGACGAGACACTCTATCAACTGGCGGAACGCGGCGAGTTGCGGAAGAACCTGTCCGCCCAGGTCTCCCGGATGCTGGAGGACGAGAAATCCGACGAGTTTGTCAAAAACTTCGCCGGCCAATGGTTGCAGACGCGCGATGTGGAGAGCGTGAGCATCGACGCGCGGGTGGTCCTCGCACGCGACGCCGGTCAGGAAAAGGACCAGCGCGAACGCTTTGAGACATTCCGCCGGTTGAACCGCGAGATCGATGAGGCGGAAAAGAACCACGAGACCGCGAAGGTGGAGGTATTGAAGGCGCAACGCGCCGAGATGCGCGCGAAGTTCGGCAACAACGGCAGGCGCGTCGAGTTCGGAGGATCGCTCCGCACCGCCATGCGCCGTGAGGCGGAGATGCTCTTCCGCCACCTGCTCCGTACCGATGGCAGCGTGTTGGGCCTGGTGGAGAACGATTCCACATTCCTCAACGAGGAACTCGCGAACCACTACGGTGTCCCCGGGGTGGAAGGTGGGAACATGCGTCTGGTGAAGCTGCCGCCGGACAGTCAGCGGGGTGGTGTGATCACCATGGGCACGGTGCTCGCCGTCACCTCCAACCCCACCCGCACCTCCCCGGTGAAGCGCGGGCTTTTCATCCTCGACAACCTGCTCGGCACCCCGCCGCCGCCCGCGCCGCCGGACATCCCGTCGCTGGAGGCCTCGGAGAAGAAAACCAATGGCGATGACCGCACGCTGCGCGAGGCGCTCGCGCTGCACCGCGAGCAACCGCTCTGCTCGTCGTGCCACAACCGCATGGATCCGCTCGGTCTCGCGCTGGAAAACTTCAACGCCATGGGAAGCTGGCGGGACAAGGAGCGCGGGCAGCAGCTCGAACCGCCGAGCGGCAAGCTCATCACCGGCGAGCCGTTCGCCGATGTCAGGGAGCTGAAGCATCTGCTGGTCACCGCGCGCCGCACGGACTATTATCGCTGCCTCACGGAAAAACTCCTCACCTACTCGCTCGGCCGTGGCCCGCAGCCATGCGATATTTCCACCGTGGACGCCGTAGTGGACCAGTTGGAAAGCACCCAGGGTAAATTTTCCTCACTCATTCTCGGGATCATCGAATCCCCCGCCTTCCAAAGACGCCAACGCACGACCCTATGAAACTCCCACACACCAACCGCCGCTCCTTCCTGCGTGGAATGGGAGCCTGCATCGCCCTGCCCGCCTTTGAAGCCATGCTGCCGGGCCGCGTGTTCGCAGCCGAGGCCGCCGCATCCAGAGTCGCGACCACCGCGACCGGAGCACCGCTGCGCATGGCATTCCTCTATTTCCCGAACGGCGCCATCCCGGACCAGTGGAACCCGGTGGGCACCGGCAGCGATTTCAAATTCGGAAACACCCTCACCCCGCTGGAACCCCTGCGCGACCACGTGCAGATGATCTCCGGCCTGGAGCATCTCAATGCCGAGGCGGGAAATGACGGCGCGGGCGACCACGCCCGGGCGAACGGCACCTTCCTGACCGGCGTGCGGGTGAAGAAAACCGCGGGCAGCGACATCTACGCCGGGATCTCGGTGGACCAGATCGCCGCCCAGCACATCGGCAACGCGACCCGCTTCGCCTCGCTGGAACTTTCCACCGATCCGCACCGCAAGTCCGGCGGTTGCGATTCCGGCTACTCCTGCGCCTACGAGTCGAACCTGGCGTGGCGCACCGCGACCTCTCCGCTCTCACCGGAATCGAACCCCCGCCTTGTCTTCGAGCGGCTCTTCGGTGCCGGAGTCCACGGCCAGCGCGGGGCCAATCTCGTCCAGCGGCGCGCGCAACAGCGCTCCATCCTGGACTTCGTCATGGACGATGCGAAAGCCGTGGAGAAAAAACTCACGCACCGCGACAAGGCGAAGATGGACGAGTACCTGACAGGCCTGCGGGAAATCGAGCAGCGCATCGTCACGGCGGAAGGTTTCACCGACATCCCGGACCCGAACATGCCTTCGCCGGACGGGATCCCGACAGCTTACGACGAATACATCCGCCTGATGTTCCAGATGCTCGCGCTCGCCTTCGAGACGGATGCCACCCGTGTCTCCACCCTGCTGCTCGCCCACGATGGCAGCAACCGGACCTTCCCGGAAATCGAGATCGCGGAGGGCCACCACAGCCTCTCCCACCACCGCGACGACACGGACATGATCCGCAAGGTCGCGCAGATCGACCGTTTCTATGCGGACCGGCTCGCGGAGTTCCTCGTCATGTTGGATTCGAAGCAGGATTCCGACGGCAACTCCATCCTGCACAACTCGATGATCGTCTACGGCTGCGGCAACTCCGATGGCAACCGCCACACGCACTCGAACCTGCCCGTCGTGTTGGCGGGAAATGGCGGCGGCACCTTCCAGACCGGCCGCCACCTCTCGGCCAAGGCGACGCCGATGTGCAACCTCTATCTGGACATGCTCGACCGCATGGGCGTCCCCAAGCTCGACCGCTTCGGCGACAGCACGGGCCGCCTCGCGGGCATTTGAGCAACAGCGCGCCGGCCGGCGCTCCGAAGCTTTATGAAAACCCTGCTCTTCCTTTGCCTCGCATCCCTCGCCTGCGCCGCGCCCGAAACCATCCTCCTCTGGCCGGATGGCGCACCCGGCTCGGAGGGAAAGACCACACCTGAAGTCGTGGAGGTTTCCAAAAACGGTGAGGAGACGGTGACGAACATCCACAAGCCGAGCATCACGGTTTACCTGCCGCAGAAGGGAAAGGCGAACGGAGCCGCCGTCATCGTCGCACCCGGGGGCGGCCACAAGCTGCTCTGCACCACCCATGAGGGCGGCAACGTCGCGGAGTGGCTCGCGGCACATGGCACCGCCGCGTTTGTCTTGAAATACCGTTTGGCCAGCGAACCCGGCTCCACCTACACGGTGGACGAACACGCCGTCGGCGACATGCACCGCGCGATCCGCCTGGTCAGAAGCCGGGCCACGGAGTGGAACATCAATGCCGCCGCCGTCGGCGTGATGGGATTTTCCGCAGGCGGCGAGGTGTGCGCCATCTCCAGCATGCACTTCGATGCGGGAAAAGAGGACGCCGCCGATCCTCTCGACCATTTCAGCGACAAGCCGGATTTCCAGGCCCTCATTTATCCGGGCCGTTCGTTCCGCATCGTCCCGACGAAGGAATCCCCGCCCGCGTTTCTCGCGGCGTCCTCCAACGACAGGCCGGATATTTCCGAAGGCTTGACCAAGGTTTACCTGGATTTCAAAAAGGCGGGCGTCCCGGTCGCGCTTCACCTCTATGCCGACGGCGGACACGGCTTCGGCTACCGCGCGAAAAACACCGGACCGGTGAGCCACTGGATCGAGCGTTTCGACGAATGGCTGGAGGATCGGAAGTTCACCCGGAACTGAGTTTGAAAAACCTCCTCTTCATCTGTTCGCAAAACAAGCTCCGCAGTCCCACGGCGGAGGCGGTGTTCGCGGAGCTGTCCGGCGTGGACGTGGATTCCGCAGGACTGAACAACGACGCCATCGTCCCGCTGGTGCCGGAGCAGGTGACGTGGGCGGACCTGATCTTCGTCATGGAAAAGGAGCACCGGTCCAAACTGAACCGGAAATTCAAACGCCACCTGAACGGCCAGCGGGTGATCGTCCTCGGCATCCCGGATGACTACGCCTACATGGACCCGGCGTTGGTGGAGTTGCTGAAAAAGAAGGTGGCACCTTACCTGTGATTCGCAGTGGACCCGCCGCACCGGACGGTTGAGACTCGGCGCATGACGAAGGGTTCCTGGTGGATGCGTATCGCGGCGGCGGTGGTTGGCGGCTTGTTGGTCGCGGGAGCGTTTCCCCCGCTGGATTTCACCTGGCTGGTGTGGATCGGCATGATGCCGGTATTGTGGGCGTTGTGGTCGCTCGAGGGAACCCACCTGGGCCGGAAGGGTTTCGGCATCGGCTATCTGGCGGGGCTTGCGGCCTGTCTGGTCCAGTTCAACTGGGTGGCCTCCGTCTCATGGCTCGGCGCGATCCTGCTGCCGATGTATCTGGCGGTGTACTGGGGGCTGTTCGGGATTTTCGCGGCGAAGATCGGGAATCCTTGGAAACCGGGAAATACGGCACACTTGGTGAAAACCGCCTTCTGCCACGGCGCGGTATGGGCGGGTTGCGAACTCCTGCGCGGTTGGGTGATCACCGGCATCGGCTGGAACGTGCTCGGCACGACGTTTCACGATACCCCGGTGATGGCCCAGGCGGCGGATATTTTCGGCGTGGCGGGACTTTCCATGGTCCTGGTTTTTTTCCAAGCCATGCTGGTGCAGGCGGCGGCGCGGCGGAGTTGGCAGGGAATCAGGGTCATGGTCCGGGTGCTCGCCCTGCTCGCGCTTTACGGAATCTTCCGCATCCACCACGAAAACAAGGCCGAGTCTCTGAAACTGAAGACACTGCTGGTGCAGCTCAACATCCCACAGGACGCAGGACACATGTTGTGGACGGATCTCGAAACCCATCAGGGCTATGAAGATGAAACCTTGAAAGCCCTCGACGCGCTGAAATCTCCCGAAGGCAGGTTTTCTCCGGATTGGCCGGACTGGGTGATGTGGCCGGAATGTGCCCTTACCGGACGGATCCTGCGTGCCCCGGATGGTGACTGGGGGACGGCGCAGATCAATCAGGACACCCTGGCCCAGGTTTATTCGGCGGGCCCGTTCTCCCTGATCTACGGCGTGGTGGAGCTGGATGGGGAGAAGCATGGCGACCAACTGGCGCTCAAGGACAAGGGAAACACCTACAATTCCCTCGCCGTCGCCACGCCGGACAACGACCTGCAGACCTATCGCAAGCGCCATCTGGTCATCTTCGGCGAAACAGTGCCGTTGATCGATAGCGTCCCTTTCCTCCGGAAAATTTACGAACAGCAGGCGGGCGCGGAGTATTACGGCTCCATGACCCCCGGAGATTCGCTGGAACCGCTCACCCTGCAGGTCGGCGGGCGGGAAATCGGCGGGATCCCGACCGTCTGCTTCGAGGACTCGGTGCCACGGCTCACCCGGAAATTCGTCCGACCCGGTCCGCAGGTGATCGTGAACGTCACGAACGACGGCTGGTTCAAGGAGTCCGCCGCCGCCGAACAGCATTTCCAATACGCACGCTTCCGCGCCATCGAACTGCGGCGGCCCATGCTCCGCTCCGCCAACAGCGGTGTCAGCGCGGCCATCGACACCACGGGTTCGACGAAGCACCCCGTCACCGGCAAGACACAGATCCTCACGGACGAAAACGGCAGCCATTTCACCCGCGGATCGCTGCTCACCGAGCTGAAGGTCCCGCTGAACCCGTCGTTTTCGCTGTATGCGGCGATCGGTGACTGGGGGCTGATCGGACTGGCGTTGTTGGGGTTGTTCATGGCGATTTTTACGAAAAAAACGGAGCCGGGGACCTTTCAGGAAAGTCGCTGACCGGGCTTTTTTTCTTGCCGCACCAGCCCCGTCTGCTTTGGTCCACGGACTCATTGCCTTTTCCACGGCGAAATTCGCGTCTCGGCACGCAATCCGCTTTGGTCCGCAAAACCCTCATTGATTCGATCATGACCTTTCCCGAATTTCCCGAAATCTCCGACGGCCTGATCGGCCGCCGCCAGGTGATCGGCGGCCTCAGCCTCGCGGGCCTCGGCTTGCTGGCAACCTCAGCCACCGCTGGCGCCTTCACCGCGAACGCAGGACCCAAAGTGACGGTCCGGGGCCCGGTTGCCACCAGCGCCGCCCCCCAGATGACGCAGCGTATCGACCTCAGCGACCTGCCGCCGGACTGGGCGCGGAACCAAGGTTCCCTCCTTACGGAATACACGCGCTACATCAACAATCTCAAGCTGAAGAACATCTCACCGGCCCAGGTCATCAAGGCCCACGCCAAGAACAAGGGCTCCATCTGGAACACCCTCCCGCCGAAAATGTGGTGGACCCGGATGGGCTACACACTCCGTGTCGCCGACCGGGTGGCTCAGGAAATGAACGTCACGGATGTCGAAATCATCTCCGCCTACCGCTGCCCCGCTTACAACGCCCACTGCGAAGGGGCCAAGTCCCGTTCCTGGCACCAGGCGAACGTGGCCGTGGATCTGAAATTCCCGATTTCCGCCTCGAAGGTGGCTTCCACGGCCCGGAACCTAAGGGATCGCGGGTTGTTCAGAGGCGGCATCGGCGGCTACTGGAACTTCACGCACATCGACACGCGCGGAGAGAACATCGACTGGTAAGCCCGTCAGGAACGGTTCCGCTGTCCGACAGCCCCGGGTTGACCTACGGCCTTCTTTTCATACCCTTTACCCACCATGAGCCTGCCAACCAACCTCGTTACGATCCACCCGTATTTCAAAGTCCATCCGGGCAAGGAGACCGAGGCGGACGCGGTGATGGAGAAATTCGTCGCCACCACCCGTGGCGAGGAGCTTTGCCTCTTCTATGAGTTCACCGTGCTGGGGGACGAGGTCTTCTGCCGTGAAGGCTATGCCGGTGCCGCCGGCGTGCTCCATCACTTGGAGAATGTGGGTGCCGTGCTCGGCGAAATGCTGACCATCGCCGATCTGACCCGCCTGGAGTTCCACGGCTCTGCGGAGGAAATCGACAAGCTCCGCGAACCGCTCGGTCATCTGAATCCGGGATTCTTCGTGCTGAAGCGTGCTCTGGAGCGCTGAGATCGAAACCGTCTGATTCAAACGGTCGGGCGCTCCATGGGCGGATCAGGCCCAGATGGATCGGACGGATATTCATCAAGCTTCGGGAGCCGCCAGCTCCCGCGTCAGGTAGTCCACGGCGAAGTCGATGAACGCGCTGACCCGTACCGGCAACAGGCGGTGGCCCGCATACACCACGTGCACGGGCAGGTCCCTCGCGCTCCATTCCGGCAGGATGCGGACCAGCTTTCCAGCGAGCAACTCCTCTTTGATCATCCATTCCGGCAGGACCGACACGCCGAGGCCGGACAAGACCGCCTCACGGATGCTCGTCACCCCTTCGCACACCAGCACCGGGGAGATCGGAAGCGACCGCTCGGCACGCCCGGGGGCGGAAAGGTGGATTTCCTTCGCACTCCAGAACTGCGACCCGGCCAGACCGATCCACGGCCAGGATTTCAAATCCCCGGGCTTTTCCGCCGCAGGAAACCTCGCCGCCAGGGAAGGTGACGCGGCGAGGTGGAGCCGGATCATTCCCGCAGGCCGTGCGATGACGCTCTCGTCCGTAATTCTCCCGGGCTGGATTCCGACATCACAGCCTTCCTGGATCATGTGCAGCGGCCGGTTTGAAATGCCAAGCGACGCCGTGACCTTCGGGTGTTTCTGCAAAAAACGGCTGACCAGGCGCGTGACGATGAATTGCCCGCAGTCGATGGTCGCGAACAGCCGCAGGTGGCCGCTCAACGTCGTTTGATCCTGCCGGAGCCTCTGGTCCGCTTGATCCGCATGTCCCAGCACGATCCTGGCGTCGGCCAAAAACCGCTGCCCCGTCTCCGTCAGACTCATCTGGTGGGTGTCCCGCCGCAGCAACGCGGCACCACAACGCTCCTCCAGCAGGCGCAGATGACGGCTCAACGTCGGTTGCGGAAGCTTCAGGCTCCTGGCTCCGGCGGAAATGCTACCGCATTCCACAATACAGACAAAGGCTCGGAGCAGGGAAAGATCATCAAATGCGGTCATTCAATTTGTGAATGGGTGATATGCCAAACCGACGGCTACACGGAATTTCAAATCCAGGCAATGCTCCTGTCGTTATGAAAAACAACTCACACAGCCCTATCAGGATCGTGGTCATCGGCGGCAGCGGCCTCATCGGCCGCAGTCTCGTTTCAAAGCTTCGCCAAGAGGGGCACGAGGTCATCGCCGCGTCGCCATCCTCCGGCGTGAACGCGGTCACCGGCGAGGGTCTCGCTGAAGCCTTGGCCGGAGCGAAAGTCGTCGTGGATGTGGCCAACTCCCCCTCTTGGGCGGACCAGGACGTGCTCGACTTCTTCGAATCCTCCACACGGAACCTTGCCGCGGCGGAAGTCGCCGCGGGAGTCAGCCATCACGTGGCGCTCTCCGTCGTGGGCACGGACCGCCTGCTCTCCAGCGGCTATTTCCGGGCGAAACTGGCACAGGAAAATGGCATCAAGGCCAGCACCATCCCCCACACCATCGTCCGCGCCACCCAGTTCTTCGAATTCGTCGGCAGCATCGCCCAATCCGCCACCGATGGAGAAACCGTCCGGGTGCCGGAAGCCATGATGCAACCGATCCTCTCGGACGACGTCGCCGCCGCCTTGGCTGAAATCGCTCTCGGCGAGCCGCACAACGGCATCGTCGAACTCGCCGGCCCCGAAGCCATCCGTCAGGACGAGCTCGTCCGTCAATACCTCCGGGCCAAGCAGGACAACCGGCAGGTCGTGACCGATCCTGGTGCCCGTTACTACGGCATCCTCCTGAATGATCAAAGTCTCACTCCTGGCGAAAATCCCATCCTCGGCCCCACGCGTTTCGGCGACTGGCTGGCACGGTCGTGATGGCTCATGCGGATCCGGTCACCGGGGATGGATCCCGGATCAATGGAATGACTCTGGCAGGAAGCCGGCATGGCCCGGGCAAGGTGCCGGGAGGTTTTACGCCACCACCATTGGTTTTCCCAACCAAGCGGCGGGACGACGATGCGGAGGATCTGGTGACGATTCTCCCGAACCGCCGGATTCGTTCTCACTCCCTTTCCGCAACCGTATCCCCCAGCGCTTTTTCCAATGCTTTCACCCGATCGATGAGTTTGGGCAGACGGCGGGAGTAGGCTTCGATTTTCATCGCCTCGCGCATCGGGCGGGCGGGTTTGCCAGAGTAGATCTGGCCGGCGGCAAGGTCCGTCGTGACACCCGTCCGCGCGGTGAGGGTTACCTTGTCACCGATGGTCACGTGGCCGACGATGCCGACCTGCCCCGCGCAGGTGACGTAGTCACCGAGCTTGGTGCTGCCGGAAATGCCGGTTTGGGAAACGACGAGGCAGTGTTTGCCAATCACCACGTTGTGGCCGATCTGCACGAGATTGTCGATTTTGGTGCCCTCGCCGATGATCGTCTTGCCGAAACGCGCACGATCGATGCTCGTGTTCGCGCCGATCTCGACATCATCGCCGATTTCCACGATGCCGACCTGGTCGATCTTCATGTGGCGGCCTTCGGAAAATTCGTAGCCGTAGCCGTCGGACCCGATCACCGCTCCCGGCTGGAGGATCACCCGGTCTCCCAGCACGCAACGTTCGCGCACGCTGGAATTCGCCATGAGACGGCAGTCCCTGCCGATCACGGCATCGTCGGAGATCACGCTGTTCGGGCCGATGTCCGAGCCATCGCCGATGGTCACGCCGGCCAGAACCACCGCTCCGGCCTGGATGCGGACTTTGGCAGGGTCGAACACGGCAGAAGGGTCGACAAAAGCGCGTGGATGCACGCCGGGAGCAAATTTACGGACCGCGGCGGCGAAGTGGCGCACCACGACCGCGAAGGCAAGCGAGGGATTCTCCACCGCGATGAGGGCCGTGCCCTCGGGTCCGCTGGTCACGCCGCGCGGGACGATGACCGCCGCGGCTTTCGTTTCGAGAAACTGGCCGTAATACTTCTCGTTGCCGAGGAAGCTCACGTCATGGGGGCTGGCCGCGTCGAGCGCGGCCATTCCGGTCAGAGACAAATCGAGCCCGCCCCGGACGATGTCACCATCGACCCAACGGGCGAGCTCGGAAAGTGTGAGGGCGAATGCCAACTCGGGAAATGTGAAATTACTCTCCCGCAGGTGTTTCGGTCGCCGGAGCCGGAATTTCGGGCTTCGGATCACCTTCGACAGGAAGGGAATCGGCCGGGGCGTCCTTGTTCAGGTCCTTCAGGAGACCGGCGGTGATGTCCGTGGCGTCCTTGGTGTAGAGAAGGAAAGGAACCTGCGAGGTGCTGAGACCGGACTTGTCGAAGACGTAGTCGTAGTTGTCCACCTTGGCCTTTTCCTCCACCAGCTTGCGGATTTCCTCAAGGATACCCTTCATGCGCTGCACCATCTTCTCGTTGAGGGCCTGGTTGCGGCGTTGGAGGAACTCACGGCGCTCGCGGTCAAGCGCGATGCCTTCCTGCTGCTGCATCTGCCATTCCTTGAAAAGGGTCTGCTTCTTGGAGTCGTTCAGGGCCGGGTCTTCCAGCTGCTTGCGGAGCTTGCCGAGCGTTTCTTCCAGTTCGCGGATGCGGGCGAGGCGCTCGTTGTTGTCCTTTTGGATGCGGGCGCGCTCCACATTGATCTGCTTCTGAGCCTCATTCGTCCGGTAGTATTGCTTGAAAAGCTCCTGCATGTCGACGGTGGCGATGTTGAGCTTGCCATCCTGGGCAACAGCCATGGTGGCGAGCGACGCCGCGAAAACGAGGGTGAAAAAACGACGAATAAGAGTCATCTGATGGGTAAGTTGAGGTTCCAAAAACGGATTACGTCCCAAATGATGAACGAAAATCCTCACCCGTCAACGCTCCATGCGCTGTTACTTCCATGGCGGGAGAAAAGGTTCCGGACGGAGGGGGAAGCTTGATGAAGCGGCGGATGGCCGATTTCCCGCATTGACGGCCTGAGTTTCCGTGGCTTTGGTGCATGCCATGAAACTGCTGCCTTGTCTGGTTTTGTTCGCCTCCATGCTCACCGGCATCCAAGCGGCGCTGGTGGAGAAAAGCGTCACCTACAAACAGGGGGACACGGAGTTGGAAGGCTTCCAGGTTTATGATGACGCGGTGCAGGGCCAGCGCCCCGCCGTGCTCGTGGTCCATCAATGGACGGGCCTCTCCGAATACGAGAAACGCCGCAGCCGGATGCTTGCGGAAATGGGTTACAATGTCTTCGCCGCGGACGTTTACGGCAAGGGTGTCCGTCCGCAGCCGCCCGAGGCGGGCAAGACCGCGGGAAAATACAAGGGCGACCGTCCTCTCTACCGCGCGCGCATGCTGGCGGCCCTAGATCTCCTCAAGGCGGATGAACGCACGAATCCATCGAAAATCGCCGCCATCGGTTACTGCTTCGGCGGAACGGGCGTGCTGGAACTCGCCCGCGCCGGGACCGAGATCGCCGGTGTCGTATCCTTCCACGGCGGACTGGATTCCGCCCCGGGACTGGATGCGACGGAAGAAAGAATCCCCGCGAAGGTACTGGTGCTGCACGGTGCGGTGGACCCATATGTGCCGGCGGCCCAGGTGGCGGCATTTGAAAAGGAAATGACCGGCGCGAAGGCGGACTGGCAGCTGGTCTCCTACGGCGGTGCCGTCCACAGCTTCACCCACGTGGAAGCGGGCGATGATCCATCGAAGGGTGCCGCTTACAACGCTGCCGCGGACCATCGTTCGTGGGCTGCCATGCAGGCGTTTTTCGCTGAGATCTTCAAATGAACGCGCGGTCGGCCGGGGCATGAACGGGGTTTTTGATTTGCTTCATTTCCAGACGGCGTTCCGCGGCGCGGCGGAGCTGGCGGGATTCACTCCGTCATTGCTCGCGGATCTTCCCGCAGGGCAGTTGCTGGCATGGGAAAAACCTGGCACGGGGCCCTGCGTCTACCTTTCCGCAGGCATTCACGGGGATGAACCGGCCGGGCCGCTCGCCTTGCTCGAACTGCTGCTCGCGGATTTTTTCACCGATGACTTCCATTGGTTCATCTGCCCGGCCCTCAACCCTTCCGGCCTTGTGGCCCGCACCCGCGAAAATTCCGGTGGCGTGGACCTGAACCGTGACTACTGGCTGCGCCAGACGGCGGAAATCATCGCCCACGCCTGCTGGATCGACGCACTCGCGATGCCGGACCTGTTCATCTCCCTCCATGAGGACTGGGAAACGACCGGATTTTATTTTTACGAGATCAACCTGCGGGAGGACCAGCCCGGGCGGGCGCATCGCATCCTCGACGCCGTCCGGCCATGGTTTCCACCCGAGAAGGGGCCTCTCATCGACGGTCATGAATCCCGCGAGGACGGCTGGATCTACCACGCCGCCGAGCCCGATCTGCCGGAAGGCTGGCCTGAGGCGATCTATCTGGCAAAAAAAGGCTGCCCCATTTCCTTCACCTTCGAGACCCCGAGCCACGCTCCGCTCGAACAACGCGTCGCCGCACACACCGCGGCGGTGCGGGTGGCTTGTGAAACGCTAGCGGATGAGATCTCCTAACGCATCCTCCAGCCTCGGATAACGGAACCGGAATCCGTCCCGCTCGAGGGCGGAGGGAACAACACGGTAGCTGGAGAGCAGTGCGGTGCTGAATTCTCCCAACACCAGACGCAACACCACGGCGGGTGCCGCGAAGATGGCGGGACGATGCAAGGCGGCGGCGAACTTGCGGGTGAAATCACCGTTGCGTTCGGGGTGCGGCGCGCTGCCATTCACCGGTCCCCTGAGGCTTCCCGAAAAAACGGCGTGGGAGATGGCGGCACGCAGATCATCGTGATGCACCCATGGCATCCATTGTTTTCCGGAGCCGAGCCGTCCGCCGAGACCGAGCCTGATGACACGTCCGAGTTTTTCAAACGCCGGCCCATCCGGCCCGAGGACGACACCGATTCTCAGCGTCACCACCCGCACGCCAAGCTCATCGGCCTTTTGCGCCGCATGCTCCCAATCGTCACACAAGCCCGCCATGTAATCGGTCCCCACTGCCGCCTCCTCGGACAGGATCTCGTCCCCCCGGTCACCGTAAATGCCGACGGCGGACGCGTTGACCAGCACTTCCGGCCGTTCTTGCTCAGGGAGCCTGGCGATCGCTTCGACAATACGGGTCGTGAGTCCCACCCGGCTTTCGTGGAACAGCCGGCGGTTTTTCTCCGTCCAGCGGCGGTCGATCCGTTCTCCGGCAAGGTTGATAATGGCGCGGTGTCCGGAAAAATCCATGGAATCCGTCGATTGCCAGCGGTCCACGCCCTCGACCGAACCTCCACCCGCGCGGCTGATTCCGGTGGTGGCCATTCCGTGCCGTGCGAGCAGCGCGGGCAAACCCCGGCCGATGAATCCGGTCACACCCACGATGGCGGCTCGCTCGCTCGGCTGCATGGGGTCAAGGTGGACGCGAATGCCAGCAAGACAACGCTGATTTTCCCCACCCGCTGCAAAAAACCCTGCGGGATTCCGTCGGTTGATCCCCGTCCGCCTTTTTCCGCCCTTTACTTGGGCCGCCGGGAACTCTCTTATCACGGCGATGCTGAAACTAGGTGCATGGGTCATTTCTCCGTTTCTTCTGCTACCGCTCGCCGCGCAGGACGTTCTCCCCGAGAATGTGCCGGTAACGCCACCGGTGGATGCGATCACGCCTGTTCCGTCTCCGGAACTCCCTTTCGGCACGCCGACCATCGGGACGGATTCGGTCATGCCGAAGGAGCTGAACATCACATGGAGCGGCCCCGCGGAATTCACCCAGAACGAGGGCGCGCAACTGAACGGTCCGGATCTCAAGCTCGCGGGTGACAACGGCTTGGAAGTTTTCGCGGACCGCGCGCGGGTGGACTTCAAGACGGAATCCGTGACCCTCGAAGGAAATGTGAGCGTCTATCAGGGCAACTCCCTCCAGCGCGGCGACCGCGCGGTGTATTACTATAAGAAAAAAATCCTCGATGCCAGCGGACTGCGGGCCTCGCTGGACCCCATCCTGTTGGAGTCGGGAAAATTCACCGTCGAGGACCGCGGCGGAAAAAAGGTCTATGTCGGCGAGGATGCGGGGATCACCACGGATGACGCGGAGCACCCGAATTTCTGGGTGCGGTCGAAGAAGACGACGATCTTTCCCAACGATAAGATCGTCTTCAATGACCTGAAACTCTACGTCGGTGACACCCCGGTTTTCTGGCTTCCCTACCTGAGCCAGCCGCTGGACGCGGAGCTCGGCTACCATTTCATTCCCGGTTCCCGCTCCACCTGGGGCGTCTTCCTCCAGAACACCTACGGCATCATGCTCGGTGGCGATCATGATGAAACGACCGGAGCAACGGAAAACCAGTGGCTGCTTTCCCGCTGGCACTTCGACCTCATGTCGCGCCGCGGCGTCGGCACGGGGGTGGATCTCGTCGACACCCGCATCGAGAACAAGGAGGAGATCAGCGGCCTGAGTTTTTATTACTTGAACGACCTCGATCCCCAGATCAACCGCACCGGAATTCCGCGCGGCGTGGTGAACGAGGACCGCTACAAGCTGGAATTCAAGCACCGCCTGGAATTCGATCTGCCCGACGACGCAAGCTGGCGGCTGGATACGAATTTTTCCAAGCTCAGTGACGAACACTTCCTCGAGGACTTCGAACCGCGCGAATACCGCACGAATCCCGCACCGGACAACACGCTGGGCATCTACCGGACGGATGAGGACTCGTTGCTTTCACTCTACGGGAGATTCCGCACCAATGACTTCTACCGGGCGGACACACGGCTGCCGGAAGTGGCCTACGACCGTGCCCGTGCCCCGCTTTTCGACCTGCCCATCCTGCACGAAGGAAGCACCTCCTTCGGCGTCATCGGCGAGAAGGCCGCGGATCCGACGCGCAATGCGATTCTCAATCCGCTGTTGAACCTCACCGCCGGCGACCCGGCGACCAAGCCATTGCTCCGGCAGCTCAGCGGCTTCGACCGCCAGCTTGCGGAAAGGATCCTCGCGCTGCCCGTGGGTGATCCGCGTCGCGAGGCGATCCGCACACAATTGCTGGACGCCAGCTACACGAGATTCAACACCTACCAGGAACTCTCGATGCCGGTCACCCTGGGAGGATTTTTCAACATCACACCCGAGGCCGGTCTCGGCTACACACGCTACGGCGCGGTGGACGGCCCCGTCGACAGTTCCGACAAAACACTGCTCCACTTCGGAACCGAGACATCGGTGAAGTTTTCCAAGGACCTTGGTGATTTCCGTAATCCACAGTGGGGGCTGGACGGACTCCAACACATCTTCCAACCCTATTCCCTCTGGTCGGTCGTCTCCACCGATGACTTCGATCTGGAGGATCCGCAGGTGGACCGCCTGACGCCGACGACCCGCCCGCGCCCGCTGGACCCGACCCGCTTCACCGCGGTCGATCAGCTGCAAAGCTGGAATGTCGTCCGGTTCGGAAGCCGCAACCGCCTGCTTACCCAGCGGGACCAGCAGAGCTTCGAGTGGTTGTTCCTGAATACCTACATCGACGCCTTCATCAACGATCCCGAAGGAAAGAGAAACTACTCGAACCTCTACAACGACGTGCGCTGGGAGCCCCTGCCATGGATGGGCGTAGACTTCGAAACACAATTCCCCGTCGTCAGCGGCGGGTCCGGTTTCAACGAATTTTCCAGCCGCCTGCGCTTCATGCCGACAGAGGGCTTCGAGTTCTCCCTCGGTTACCGCTATCTGAACGGACACCCTGTGATGGTGGATTCGGACCGCTTCGACGTTCAGACCTACACCCGCCTGAACGAAAACTGGGGGATCGGCACCCGCCACATCCTGGAACTCGACGACAGCACGCTGGAACTCCAGCAATACACCATCCACCGGGACCTCGGCAACTGGGTCGCGGGCATGGGGGTGACACACCGGGACAACCGGCTTGAGGAGGAATATGGCGTGATTTTCAGCCTGACCCTCAAGGATTTCCCCGACGTCTCCTTGCCATTGGAGCTCGATACGGACTAACCTGCGGCACATGAGCCTTTCCACCGACCAACTCATCTCATCACTCAACTGGCGCTACGCCACCAAGAGCTTCGACGCCACCCGGAAGATCCCAGCGGAAACGTGGGACGCCATCGAGGAATCGCTCGTGCTCACGCCATCCTCCTTCGGACTCCAACCGTGGAGATTCCTCATCATCCAGGACCCCGGCGTGCGGGCGAACCTCCGGCCCGAGTCCTGGAACCAATCCCAGGTCACGGACGCATCCCACCTCGTCGTTTTCACCGCGCGCACCGATCTCGATGCGAACGACATCGATGTCTGGATCGAGCGCATGGCCGAGCAGCAGGGCGGCACGGCGGAAGGCCTCGCTCCGCTCAAGGGGATGATCCAGGGCTTCGCCCAAACGATGACCCATGAAGCGCGCCACGCATGGAACGTGCGCCAGCTTTACATCGCCCTCGGCCAGCTCATGTCGAACGCGGCGTTGCTCGGCATCGACGCCTGCCCGATGGAAGGCATCAGCACCGCCGGCTACGACAAGATCCTCGGGCTGGAAGGCAGCGGCTACACCACCATCGTCGCCTGCGCCCTGGGCTACCGCTCGGCCGAGGACAAATACGCAAGCATCCCGAAGGCTCGCTTCAAGCGCGGGCAGGTGGTGAGGCATATCTGAGGTCCGGAGCGCGGCGGGACACGGCGCCTTCCGGGACTTCCTGATGTATCCTCGTCGTGACGGGTCATGCGATGGCCCGGCTCATCCCGGGCCGGGGCGACGCTTCTCTCCCTCTTTTGCAGAATTTTTGCACAACATTCATCGTGGTTTGGCGCGGGGCTTTGTAAAACCGGCTTCCATCAGGCCCGGAGCAGACATCCCGCTCCGCCACGATCATGAAAATCCCATCCACCATTGCCGCGCTGTCGGCATTCGCGTTTTGTTGTCACGCCGGAGAACCGAATCCTTTTGTGAAAAGGGATTCGGAAAAATCCCCCGCTCCGCCCAGCGGAGATTCGTTCGTCAGCCTTGTCGAACACATCCTCGTGCCTGCCGACCAGCTCGATGCCTGGTTGGACAAGAACCCTCTCGCAGGAGACGCCTCCGCCCTCCGCAGGCAGGCCCAGGCTTGGGTCGCGGAGAAAACCGCACGGCTCGACCATACGGCGCTCTCGACAGGGATCGCAGGCCGTGAGTTTTCCAACGAATCCAATTTGGAGCGGATCTATGCCACCGAATATGAGCCTGCCGATCCCGGCGAGTGGTCGCCGCCGACCGCATTTGATACAAGAAATCTCGGCTACGTTTCCGGTGGCAGTGCCGGAATCGAAGATGGAGCGATGGTCCTTCGGGCGCAAACGGGCTGGGTTGAAATGTTGTTGCCCCATCACGCATGGAACCCCCTCGCGGAACAGACCCGCCAACCGGACGATGTTTTCATCCCTCGTTTCCGCAGCATCCAGGTTTCACGGCAGCGCGAAGATGCCGCCGGAAACCGGGCGGAGCCGGACCCTTTCATCGAGCCCAAGGAAAGGGCGGAATTCCCCCCCGGCTCGGACCAGCTCCGCTTCGATCCCGGTAAAACCTACCTTGTTTCGCGGGAGGACAATGAGTCCCAAGAGCCCAAAGTGAGCCCTCATCCTGACACAACCGTCAAACCCTCTCCCAAAGATCCACACCACCTCGTCCGGCTGATTTTTTTCAGGGGAAACATCCTCCCTCCGGCAGAATCAACCAAAGATGAATCCTTGGAAATCAATCACCTTTCCCTCAAGCTCGTCCGGGTGCCCCACCTCGCTTTTTCAAATTGGGTCCAGGAAAACGACCTGCTCGAAACCCAGGAGCACGCATGGTCCGCCGTAGCGGACTGGGAAAAAAACGGCTCCGCCGAAACCACCGTCAGTCTAACCACCGCGAATCACGCTGGCTCCAAGTGTGTTTTGGACAGCCATGTGGAAGTGATTTACCCGACGGAATATATGCCTGGCAAATTGGTGCCCGCCACTGACGGAAAGCCTGCGCAGAGAGAATACAGCCTGGCCTGTGCCTTCGACACCAGAAACTGTGGAACAGAGTTCTCCGCTGTAATCAGCCCTGATCCGAAAGGGGCTATTTGTAAATTCGAAGTCAGCCAGGTCACCGATTGCGGCAGATCCGTGCATCACCGGATTTTCCGCGATGGCGAGTGGAAGACGGACATGACGATGCCCATCTTCGCTGTCAACCGTTGGAACTCCGAAGCGCGTGTCAAACGTGGCGCATGGCTGCTCGTCGGCAGCGGCACGGGCGTCGATGATCGGCGGAAACCCGACCCGGAACATGTGATCCTCGCATTCATCAAACTCGACTGATCCGGAACCTTGCCCGTTACGATCATGAAAATCTTACGCATCATCGCCGCCCTGTTGGCATTCACTTCCGCCAGCCACGCCGACGATCCGGAGTCGGAAGTTGCCAAATCCTCCGGCCCGCCCGGCGGAGAGCAGTTCGTCAGCCTTATCGAGCACATCCTTGTTCCCGCGGATCAACTCGACACATGGATGAAAAAAAATCCACTTTCCGAAGACGCCTCCAGCCTCCGCAAACAGGCGCGGGTTTGGATCAAAGAGAAAACCGCCCGGCTGGACCACACCGCGCTCTCAACCGGCATCGCAGGCCGGGAATTTTCCAATTCATCCATCTGGGAACAAATCTACGCCACCGAATACATCCCGCCCAAGCCCGGCGAATGGCCTATACCCACCGCATTCCAGTCCAGAAACCTGGGTTACAGCCAGAATGGCGGCGCGGAAGTCGAGGACGGGAAAATGATCCTCAGATCCAAGATGGACTGGTACGAGATGATACTGCCACAACAAGCATGGGACCCTCTCACGGAACGAACCCGCCAGCCTGACGATGTTTTCCTTCCGCGATTTCGCGGCTCCCGCTACGCACGGCCGGTGGTGGATGCCGCCGGAAATCCGTTATCTTCAGAGAAGAAATTCCCCATCGGCGCGGACCAGCTCCGGTTCGCCCCCGGAAAAACCTATCTCGTCTCACGGGAAGCGAATGACCACACCGAACCTCCGCCCGGAGAGCCGCACCACCTCGTCCGGCTGATTTTCTTCCAAGGAAACATCCTGCGGCGGACGGAGCCATCCGAGGATGATTCCGTGGCAATCAATCACCTATCGATTAAAATCATCCGACTGCCGCACTCCGTTTTCTCCGCATGGATCCAGGAAAATGATCTGTTCAGAATCCCGGATCTTGCCTGGGCGGCCGCCATGGGTTGGCAAAACCAGGGGACCACGGAAACCATCGGGAGCCTCACCACCGCGACCCACTCCGGCTCGAAGGGAATCGCAGGCGCTGTTGACGAGGTGAGCTACCCCACCGAATGGGAGCCAGGCAGATTGACACCCGCCACCGGTGGAAAACCCGCACAACTGGAATTCAGCGAGCCGACCGCCTTCGACACCCGTAATGTGGGAACTTCCACCGAAGTCGAAATTTTGCCTGACGCGGGAGGTGCCATCGTCCAGTTCGAGATCAAACGGGTCACCGAAAGTGGCAAATCCGTCCATCAACGGATTTTCCGCGACGGCCAGTGGAAGACGGACATGACCATGCCCATCTTCGCCACGAACCACTGGAGCTCCCAGCTTCGCGTCAAACGCGGCGAATGGTTGCTCGTCGGCAGTGGGGCCGCCACCGATGGGAAAGGCAGGCTGGATCCCCAACACTCGGTGCTCGCATTCATCAAACTCGACTAACCGCGATCCATCGCTTCACATCAGACCCACTCATGCGACAAGCGACACCACCGTGGATCGGAACCTTGTTGGTTTCCACGCTTGCCGCCGCGCTCGTCGCAGGCACGGGTTTCGTCCTTTCCCGCCGGATCGAACGCGTGGCGGAAAAGCCTCCGGGAAATCGTGTGGATGACGCGTTCCGCGAGACCGCGCGCCGCATCGACGCACTCGACGGCATGTGGCAATCCGCGCTGGAGGCGGAAGCCAGGCGTTTGCTGGAAACGAATACCCGCGAGGTGGAATCCACCGTCGTCGGCGTGGTGCAATGTTCCTGGTTGAACCCGGGATTTTCCGACCCCTCGCGCGCCCACCGCCTCATGGATGGGAGCGAACCTCGCATCCGGCCCATTCTCGACCGGTTCGCAAAGGGTGAACCGGGGGAATGGATTTTCTCCGCGAATGAAGTCATCAACGGTTCCGGTTGGATCGAAACTCCGGGCCACCCCCTCTCGTGGCGGCAGGGAAATGGCAGGACCTCCGTCATCCTGCAGCTCGATCCACAGGAGGCGGTCGGGATCGTGCGAAGCGATCTGGCCAGACAAGTGAACGTGAATCTCCCGAACGACGAACCCGGCACGCTCACCTGGACCGATCCAGGTGGGGACGTATTCCTCTCCACAGGCAAACCCGCTCCCGGCGCGACACCTGACGAAATCCTCCGCCATGTCTCGCGTTTCGGGGATTGGACGCTGCGACGGCATTATCCGGTCAAAGTCGTGACGAGTTACAGGCCGCCGGTCCTCGCCGGATCATTCACGCTGGCCGCACTCCTGCTCGCAGGTGGTGCTGCGGTCATTTCATGGCAACGCAAGGCCACGCGCCTCGCGGAGCAGCGCGTCAGCTTCGTGAATCGTGTGTCGCACGAACTCCGCACACCGCTTACGAATCTCCTGCTCAATACCGACCTCGCGCTGGACAGCCTCACTGGAGACCATGAGGGAATCCGCCGCAGGCTCGGACTCATCCGTGAGGAAACCGCACGCCTCTCCCGGATCGTGGACAATGTGCAAACCTTCGCCCGTGGGGAGCGAGGGAAGCATGAGATCCACACCGCTCCGTGTGATGTGGAAAAACTCGCCAACGGCCTGTGGGAAAATTTCGCCCCGCTCTTCGCCCGCAAGTCGATCCATTGCGGGTTCGATTTCCAGCTCTCCCGCAAGGTCACGGTGGATCAGGACGCACTTTCGCAGATCCTCTCGAACCTGCTCTCGAATGTGGAAAAATACGCGGGCGAATCCGCGAAAGCCCGGGTCGCCATTTCCGAAGAGGCGGGCCATCTCGTCGTGGAGGTCGAGGACGACGGACCCGGCATTCCGGCGGATGCGAGGACCCGGATTTTCCTACCGTTCGAACGGGCGGGATCGCGTGTGAACGAAGGTGCGACGGGAACCGGTCTCGGGCTGTCGATCAGCCGTGATCTCGCACGGCAGATGGGCGGGCGGCTGGAGTTGCTCTGCACTTCCCAAGGCGCGAAATTCCGCCTCGTGCTGCCACTTGGGGAAAGGAGCGGCGCATGACCATCCTGATCGCGGAGGACGACCCGGTGACGCGCGAGGCGGTGAAGGAGTTGCTGGAAGCTGACGGCCACCACGTCATCGCCGCGAAAAACGGTCTGGAAGCCATCGCCACGTGGAAATCCCAACGGCCGGACATCGTCCTGCTCGACATCATGATGCCCGGCGCGAGTGGATACGAGGTTTGCCGCGCCATCCGGAGCGGCGACCGGCGCACACCCGTCGTTTTCCTTTCCGCGAAATCCGAGGAAGTGGATGTGGTGCTCGGCCTGGAACTCGGTGCAGACGATTTCCTGCGAAAACCCTTCGGCAAGCACGAGCTGCTCGCCCGCGTCCGTGCGGTCCTCCGGCGTCTTGAAGAACCTGCCGCGGGCGAAATGATGGCGTTCGGACCATGGCGGATCCATCCGAAGCGTCTTGTCGCGGAAAAGGATGGGATCCGCATCGAGCTGACCGTGCGTGAGGTGAAGGTCATCCAGATTCTCACCCGCCGCCGCGGCGAGGTCGTCAGCCGCGATGAGCTGCTCAACGCCTGCTGGGGACTCGAATATTACCCCGAGTCCCGAACGCTGGATCAACATATCCTCAATCTCCGGAAAAAGATCGAAGACGATCCATCGCGCCCGGTGCTGATCGAGACCGTCCGCGGCGCGGGTTATCGGTTTCCGTGAAAGAGCGGGGTGCGGGAGGCAAGCGACCTCCGCGACCACCTACCTCTTCGGCGGAGGTTTGATCCCGATGATCTTCCAGACGTCGTCCATGACACGCATCGCGATTTGCTGGGAAATGGCGTTGTCTTTCCTCGGTCCTTCCACGCCGATGTTCATCGAGGGGACCTTGCCTCCCGGGGAATCCATTTCGCCGGCGCGGACGAAGAGCCGTTTTTTCAGTTCGGCGGTGGCGGCATCCGTATTGGCGAGCTTCCATTTCGCGGCGAGATCAAGGTCCTGGCTCACCTGGTTGAGGATCTCCGGGGTGGCGATTTTGGCCTTCAGTTCCTTGGCGAATTTTTCCCGTTGCTCCAAGGGCAGCTCGTGGTTCATTGGGATGGGAACCCATATGGGGGATGGCAGGTTCTGCTTGTAACTCCAATAAGCGTATCCACCGCCGACCAAGAGAAACATCGCCAAGACGCCCGTTACGATCCAACGTTGCATGACAGGCTGTTATAGGCCATCCACCCGCGCATCCAAGCCAGAACTTCATGGAATATCCCGCCACCGCCGCCACCGTCGAGACCCTGCCAAACGGACTGACCCTCATCCTCGATCCGGATCCCACCGCCCCCGTCGTCAGCACCCAGATCTGGGTGGCCACCGGCAGCATGCACGAGGGCAAACACCTGGGCGCCGGTATCTCCCATTTTCTGGAGCACATGGTTTTCAAGGGCACCCGTGACTATGACGCGGACACGCTGGCTGACACGGTGCAGGCGGCGGGCGGACACTGGAACGCTTATACAAGCTTCGATCGGACGGTGTATTATATCGACGGACCATCTGATTCGTTGCCGACCTTCGTGAAGACGCTCGTCAATCTCGTGTTTTTCCCGAACCTGCCCGAGAGCGAGTTCGAGAAGGAAAAGGACGTGATCCGCCGCGAGATCGACATGGGACTGGATGATCCTGACAACGCGGCTTCGCGTCTGCTGTTTTCCACGGTTTTCACGCTCGATCCACGACGCCATCCGGTCATCGGCCACCGGCATCTGTTCGATGCGATCCGCTACGACGATCTCACCGCCTATCACCGTGAACGCTACACACCGGACCGCTGCTTCGCGGTGGTTTCCGGTGACTTCGATGCGGCGGAAGCGCGCAAGATGATCGAGGAACTGACCGCTCCCTGCCTCACGGGCTGCGGGCTTGAACCGCTTGTCAGCAAGGACGCGCCGCAGATCGGGCCGCGTCGCGGGCGCGATACCTTCGCCATCCCGACGAGCCGGATTTCCCTGGCTTGGAAAACGCCCGCGCTGGATCACCCGGATGCTCCCGCCTATGACGTGCTCGCGGGCATCCTCGGACGCGGCCGGGCGTCCCGCCTGCATCGCAGCCTGCGCGAGGAACAGGAACTGGCGTTGGAGATTTCCGCGTTTTCGTGGACCGGACCGGGGCGCGAAGGACTGCTGGCCATTTCCGCGGACGCGGAAACGGCCAAACGTGACGGATTGATCGAAGCGGCCCTCCATGAAGTCGCCTCCGTGGCCGCGAGCGATCTGGACGATGACCTGGCGAAGGCGAAACGCCAGATCGCGGCCAGCCAGTTCCGCAGCCTCACCACCGCGTCCGGCCGGGCGTCCGACCTCGCGTCGAACTGGCATGAGGCGCGTGATCTGGATTTCACCCGCCGCTACCTCGCCGCGATCCAAGCCGTCACCGCGGATGACATCCGCCGGGTGGCTGCGACTTTGTCCGACGAGCGGCTCAGCCTCACGGTTCTCGATCCCCTTGAAGCCGAGGCTCCCGCCCGCGTGGCGAAAACCGGACGGGTGCGTGAGGAAATCCAGGTTCATACACTGCCAAACGGTCTAACCCTCGCGCTGATCCCGGATCGCCGGGTGCCGCTCGTGCACCTGCAGGCCGCCGTGCGTGGAGGCCTGCCTTCCGAAACGCCCGGGACCAATGGCCTCAACCAGCTCCTCGCCTCCACCCTGCCCAAGGGCACGCGCACCCGCAGCGCTCAGGAAATCGCGGTGACGCTGGAGTCGCTCGGTGCCTCCATTTCCGCGAATACCGGAAACAACGCGTTGCTCATCCAGGCCGCCGGACTCGCGCCGGATTTCGCCACCATCGCGGACGTGTTCGCGGAAGTCATCATCTCGCCTTCCTTGTCGAACGACGCGATCCACCGGGAAAAAGCCAGCCAGCTCGCCAGCCTGGAGGAGGCCCTGCAGGATCCGTTGCACACGGGATTCAGCAGCCTGCGCGAGGCGGTTTTCAACGGCAGCGGCTACGGGTTGGACGCGCTCGGTTCGGTGGAGAGCCTCACCGCGCTGGATCAAGCCGCGTTGAAGGAGCATCATTCGAGGCTTTTCAACGCGTCGAACATCGCGATATCCGTGGCGGGTGATTTCGAACCAGCCTCCACCCTCGCGCTTCTGACGGACCTCTTTTCCACCCTGCCCGCGGGCGATGCGTGGACACCGCCCGCGAGCCATCTGGGCACGGCAGGAAACTCGACCAGGCATCTGCCGAAGAAGCAAGCGGTCATCACCATCGGCTACCCGGGCACCACGGTGAGCGGAACCGATCGCTTCGCCCTCGCGATGATCCAGGAGTATGCATCCGACATGGCCGGCCCGCTTTTCACCCGCATCCGTGAGGAACTCGGCCTCGCTTACCAAGTCGGGGGAACCCAGTTCCTCGGTTACGATACCGGCCTGTTCACCTACTACCTCGCCACCGCACCGGACCAAGCGGAACTCGCCCGGCGCGAGCTGTTGGCCGAGATCGCCAAAATCGCCGCACATGGCATTCCGGAGGAAACGTTCGACCGGGTGCGCTCCACCGTGCTCAGCGGTCTCGCCATCCAGCAGCAGTCACCGGCGGCCGTCGCCCGGCACGTGGTGCTGGACCTGCTGTTCGGGCACCCCGCGGACCAGCACCGCCTGCTGCCCGCCGCCTACAACGCTCTGACCTGCGCACAGGTTCGGGAAGTCGCCATCCGCATTTTTTCGGTGGATGCCACGGTGGTCACGGTCCTGCCGGAGGAGTGAGCTCCGGGCCGCCCTCCTCATCCGCTTCAAGCACCTGGAAGACCGTTTCCAATTTCCGGTCGGCCAGGTGCCGGTAGCTGGTGGAAAGGGCCACCGGCAGACGTTCCGCCATTGGAAAACCCGCCCTGCCCAAATTCACGGCGATCCGGTTCCATTCCTGGATTCGGGATTTTCTCTCCGGGGACGACAGGAACCACTCGCCAATCTCACCGTCTCCGCGTCCACAGACCGCGGGAAGCTCATCGCGGGTAAGGTTGAAGAACGCGATGAACTGCCCGTCGACACCGGACGGGTGGCAGAAGCGGGAGGCGTATTCCTCGGGAAGCTCGTCCACGGCAAGCAGCCGCGCCTTCGCCAGGATGCGCGGCAACCAGACGCAATCGACAAGCCGGTCCGTGGGACGTGGCAGCACCATCTCCGTAAAAAACCGCCTGCCTCACTCCTCGCCGTTAGACGGCAGAGGAACGGAACTTGGCTCGACAGGTGGCGTGGGAGCCACAGGAGGAGTCGTGGGAGCAGGGAATGTTTCACCCGTTCCAGGCGTCACGGGTGGAACCGGGGCGGTGGGAGACGGAGCATCCGGATCGATCACCGTGGGGATGGCCCCTTCCGGTGGCAGCCCGGCCGGATCCAAGGACGGCAGGGCCTCACCCGCAGGAGCTACTCCGGGCAGGGGCGGATAAACCTGAACCTCGCCGGCAGAAGTGGTCGGGGTGGCGGGAAGCGCGTTCGGATCTTCCACCATGACGGAGGGGACGAAACCGATCTCACCGCTGTCCAACTCCACCTTCACGTAGCTACCGCTGTTGGAAATCACCTTCATGGAGGTGCCGCGCTTGAGAAGCTTGTCGGCGTCGGCATCGCCCTTGGGACGGACCTTGAAGAGCGCGGTGTTGTCCATCGCGGCACGGACGAATTGCCCGGCCTTGAAGTTGGCTCCGCTCAGGGCGACCGAATTGTTGATTTTTCCTCCCGGAGGACCGAGTGGGTCGTAACCGTCGGGATTGAGGGGGACCATCGTGGTACCGCAGGAAGCGAGAGCCAGAACAGCGGCGACGGAAAGAACCGGTGTGCACTTCATATAGCCCACAAGCTGGCACGTCCGTGCAAGCCGGTCAACGGCATTTCAACCTGCAGGAAAAAGGCTAGCGGCTCTGGCGCACGATGTTGTTCTTCTCGTCCAGCAGAAGGTTTTGCGAAACGACGGGGGTCTCGGAGAGGGCGAAGCACATGATGGCCACCCGCTCGCCGGCCTTGATGAGGTGGGCCGCGCCGCCATTGATGAGGATGTGCCCGGTGCCGGGTGCGCCCGGAAGCACGTAGGTTTCCAACCGGGCACCGGTGGTGATCGAGGCGACGAGCACTTTTTCCCCAGGCCACAGGTCCGCCGCGGCCATGAGGTCGGTGGGGATTTCGATGCTGCCTTCGTAATCGACGTCCGAGCCGGTGATCATGGCGCGGTGGAGTTTGGACTTCAGGACCTCGCGGAACATGGCGGGAAGGAAATGCCCAAGCGGGTGGCGGTCAAGCGCCAAGCGATCCGACAGGAGCCGGAGGAGGCCGGAATGACGATTTTAATGCCCCTGTCACCAGATATCGCCGCGATTTGCGCCAAAATTTCCACGTTCCCCTTGCACGGATCCGGCTTTCTCCCTAGTCACAGCCCGTCGGTGTAAGGCCGACTCTCTTCAGGAAACCATCCGCCAAGGTAGCGGATCCATGGGGAAGCCGGTGAAATTCCGGCGCGGTAATCGCCACTGTGATTCCGGGACGCGCGAGCGCTCCGGTAAGCCAGATCGCCAGCCTGGGGGGGATTTTTCGAAGGTCTGCGACTTACAGACACAGGAATCCACACATGAAATACCAGAAAACGCCTCTCAGAGGCTCCTACCGGAGTGCCATCGCACTGCTCGCCCTGCTTTCCCACGTCCCCGCCCAGGCGGAGGAGAAAAAACAGGAACTCGAACCGCTCGTCATTTCCGCCCTGCGTATCCCGCGTGACAACGCCACCGTCACCTCCGCCGTGACCGTGCTGGATCCGGTGGAGTTGCAAAACGAGGGACTCTTCCAGCTCCGCGACGCGTTGAACGCATCCCCCGGTGTCATCTCCACCTCCACCGGCGGCCAGACCGGTGCCGTCGGATCGCTCTTCATCCGTGGCACCACGACCGCCTACTCGCAGCTCGTCCTCGACGGCATGCGTTTGAGCGATTCCACCACGCCGCTCGGCAACGTGCTCGGCGCGGGCCGGACCTACGACGTCGGCCGCATCGAAATCCTGCGCGGACCGCAAGGCGCGATCTACGGCGGGGAATCCATCGGCGGGGTGCTCTGGATGGAGACGCCCTACGGATCCGGCGATCCGCATGGCTCGACCACTTTCGAAGCCGGCTCTTTCAATTCCCTCTCCGCCCATGGCATGTTCCAAGGCCGGACCGGTGATGTTTCCTACTACCTCTCCGGCGGCTACGAGGAAACGGACAACGACGGCCCCCGGCAAAGTTTCCACCAGGCCAACACCGCCCTGCGCGTGGAAGGCAAGATCGACTCCGTGTGGACGGTCGGCACCACATTCCGCGCCATCGACTCCTCCTACGACAATTCCGGCAATTCCCAGGACCATCTGGATTCCGCATTGGCCACCATCTACGCCACCGGGAAAATCTCCGACCGCTGGACCTCGCGTTTCCACGCCGGCTACCAGCAGGAATTCTACGACAGTGACTCGTCCTACGGCAACTTCGGCACCGACCTGCGCGCGGGCAGCGTTTCCACCGATCAGGAAATCACTCTCGCGGAAAACCTCCGCCTGCTCGCCGGAGCCTTCTTCCATGAAAGCTCCTACGAAAACACCATCGGCACGGACGAATCCCGCGAACGCTACGGCGTGCACACCGCGCTGGAATGGGACATCATCGAAAACCTCACCGGCACGGCGGCCCTGCGCTGGGAGGACTACGATGCCTACGGCGACGAGCTCACCTGGCGTGTCGGCTCGATCTACAACATCGCCTCCACCGGCACCAGCATCCGTGGCGGTGTCGGCAGCTCGTTCCGTTCTCCATCGTATCTGGACCTCTTCGGTTCCTCCTTCGGCGCGGGCAATCCCGACCTCGAGGCGGAATCGTCCATCGGCTGGGACATCGGCGTGGAGCAGAAGATCGGCGCGAACCACCGCATCGAAGCAACCTGGTTTCACAACCACATCACCGACCAGATCCAGTCGAGCCCGGCACCACCGGTCAACATTTCCGGCGATTCCGACACGGACGGACTCGAACTCGGACTGCGCGGTGATTTCCTCGGGGACACGGTGGGCTACCGCCTCGCCTGGACCTACCTCCACGAAAGCCTGAGCGACCAGCCGCGCAACGCCGCCACCGCTTCCATCGACTGGAAGCCGACGGACAAGTCGCTCGTCGGCATCGGAGCCACCCACCTCGCCTCCCATTCGTGGGGTGGTGATCCCATCGACTCCTACACCGTGGCGCGCCTCTTCGCCTCCTATCAGGTGACGGACAAGGTGAAGCTCCACGCCCGCTTGGAAAACGCCTTCGACGCGGACTACGAGCTCGCCAGCTTCTTCGGTTCCACCATCGAAGGTGCCGGCACCGGTGCCTACGCCGGCATCACGGTGGATTGGTGACAACGGGAGCGCGGAAATCATTCCGCGCGAATTCTTCAAGCACGCCGGAGTCCGCTCCGGCGTGTTTTTTTATTTGAGGCAGCCGGGGTTTGCCTCAGCCGATCTTCTCCGCAAGGAAACGCAGCAGCAGCGACATCGTGACCCTTGCCAAAGCCGGGTTGTAACGGACGCCCTCGTCCCGCAGGAAGGCGTGCGCGGCATTGAACTCATGCCATTCGAAATCCACGCCTCCGTCTTCCAAAGTCTGGCGGATCAACCTCCGCCCTTCAAGGGGCACATGCGGGTCCTGCCTGCCGAACAGGATGAGGAGCGATGCCTCCATCCCGGGCAGCCGCGCCAGCGTATCATCACATTTCCCCAAGCCGAGCGTGCCGGTGTGGATGTCCGTCGGATAAAACGCACCAACGGCGGAAACATGCGGACGCAACCCCGCCCTCACCGCCAGATGACCGCCGAGGCACACACCGAAGCTCGCGATCCTTCCCGTGCAGGATTCATGCTCCCGCAGGAATGCGACGGCCACATCCGTGTCTTCGTCATAAGAGGAAATCTCCTTGGTGATCTTCAGCTCATTGCCCCGTGCGGTGCCTTCCGTATCATAGGCGAGCACCGTGCCTAACGGCTCGAACTCATGATACACTTCCGGCACCGCGACCAGATACCCCTCGCCCGCCAGCGCCGCCGCCGTCCGGCGTATCGGGCCGGTGGCTTGGAAAATCTCCGAGTAGAAAATCACCGCGGGATATCGCTTCCCACCGTCCGGGATGAAGAGATGCACCCGCATTTTCCCACGGGTGGTTTCAAGATCGGCAAAGGATTCCGTGAGCGTGGCCATGGCGGAGTATCGTCATTTTTCCCGAGACCGATCCAGCAAATCATGGCACCAGGCCATCAGGCTGCGGATCACTCCGCTCCGTGCAGGGGCTGTCCCGTGGCGTCGATCATCGTCGCGCTGAGCAACACCACCACTCGGGATCCATCCGGCTGGGTTTCCACGGCCAGCCTCGCTCCACGGTCTCCGGTATATCCGGCACCTGAAACCGTGTGTTTTTCGATCACCGGTTTTTCAAGAGGATTGTCCAATCCCCCGGTGGTATGGGTGAACTGGAAATCGACATCGTGGCCGAAAGCCAACGCGTCACCCTTCATCTGCATCGTGACTCCGATCTGCTGCTTTTCAAATTCCGTTCCCTCGGCATTCGTCGGATAGATCAACTCCCTCACATTCTCTATACTGGCGTCCTGATTGCCCCGGGCTGTGACCTCTGGCAATGTCAGCAGATCCACTCCTTTCTTCTGGGACATCTGCCTCATGAACAACTGGATTTCCGAGTCGGTCATCTGCGAGGTGTCCGGAGCGGCCCAGTCGAGATCGGCCGGGATGTGGAGAACTTTTGTAGTGAACTTGTTCTGGATCGGAACATCATTTTTGAGCGAGTCCTCAAGCGCGGAAATCGCCGCCGCATCCGCTCCGCTCGGTGTCTCCAGTATCAGTTCTCCTGATGGTTTGACAGACAGCCGTGTCGATGGGTCGAGTTCCAATCCGGACGCCTTGAGGATTTCAGCGATGGTCATTCTGACAGGAACCGCTTTCCTCGGGGAGCCTTCACCCTCACCAATCGGAGAATCGGATTCCGATCCAGAAGAGAGGCTGGTCTGTTCACTCAGGCGCGTTGCGAAATCCGGCGGTAAGGAAACGCTGCGTTTCACCTCACCGCGTTCATCCGCAAAAGGCTCGAACCGATACACCGTCTTGTCACGGTTCACCTTCATTCCGGCATAGGTGGCGAGGAACCGGACGGATGAACTGAAGTTTCCCGGAGAGAGCCTGAGTCGCAGTTTTTTCGTGGCTGTGGGCGGCACATCGAAAGTCAAGGGGATGGGCACCTCGCCAGCTTTCGCACATGCGTCCTCATAGGCGGCCATCAGTTTGGCAAGGGCTTCCCGCAGGGTCAGTCCATTGATGTCCACCACGGGCAGATAAAACTCCTTCAGCCGCTCGGGGCCGTGCGTGGAACGGGGCTTACCGGTATCGCGGATGGCAGACTTGGTTTTCAGAACCGCCGCAGTGCCATGGGCGTCTGATGAATCCACCGATCCCGAGTGACGGGACGTATTGCCCTCATCCCGGTGGGACCGTTCGACATCGCCTCCCCGCGTGCCCAGCCACAGGCAGACGCCCACAAGTGCCACACCCGCAACAATGAAAATCCTTTTCTTCACGATCCGCATGCTGGAAATCCGCGACCGGTTGGCAAGCGGATTTCAGCATGCGGAATCCGGCGACCTCATTCCGCATTCAGTTCATCCAGCAGATTCTCCGCGCCATAGACCTTGTCCAACGCTTCCCAGATTCCCGCCGAGTCCACCGATACGGCGCGCGCGGTCTTTTCATCGTATGCCACGTTGTTCACGAGGCTGTCGAAGTTGCCGTCGAAGATCACCCCCACCAGTTCGCCATTCCTATCGACGATGGGGCTGCCGGAATTCCCGCCGGTGATGTCGTTCGTGCTGATGAAATTCATCGCCACATCCTTGCCGATGGCACCACGTTTTTCCTTCCAGCTCTCCGGCAGGTCGAAGGGCGGCTTGCCATCCTGGTCCGCCGATCTCGCGAAAAGACCGTCATACGTCGTGTGAAACGGAACCTTTTGGCTCGGGATGCCCGTGACCCGTCCGACGGAAAGGCGCAGGGAAAACGTCGCGTCCGGATAACGTGATTCTCCCGCAAGGGCGAACCGCGCCTTCGCGATCTTCGCATGAGCTTGCTTGACGACCTCGTCCGACGCCTCCTCCATCTTGCGCAACCGGCGGATTTCCCCGTCCACCATTCTGGCCAGCAGGATCATCGGATCCGCGGAGGCATCCACCGCCGCCTTGCCGCCTTCATACAGGGCCTTGCGCCTGGCGATGTCTTCCAAAGCGGTGCCGTTCACGAGTTGCTCGGCCCGCCTTGCCGGCGAGAGGCCGCCAAGCACCGCCTTCACCGTCGGGTCATCGCTGCCGAGCTTGTTGCAAAGAAAGGCCAGCGAATCCGCCAACCGCAGGATCTCGAAATCCTTGTAAACCGGATCGTCCGAAAACAGTCCGAGTTCGAGAATCTTGCGACGTGCCTCGTTGAACCCCGCAAGCCGCTCCGCGTCCGGCTTCAGCGACTCGTCCGCCGCCTGCACCAATGTCCGCGCGATGCCGAAAAGCGTGCTGTCGAAAGCGTCCCTCCCCAACAGGGCGAACCGCAGGCGCGAGGCATCGTCCTTATTGATCTCTTTTTCAATGGTCGCAAAAGCCTCATCCACCTCTGCGGTGGATTTGTCGGATTTCAACGACTCGCGGAATTCATTCTCCGCGCTGCCCCGTGTTTCCATGAACTTCGGATCCAGCAGTCCGTGCAACGAGGCGGTTCTCGCCTTCCGCCCGTTCTGCGTGCCGACCAACGCGCCAAGCGCTCGACGCTTGTTCTCCTTGTCCTTCTCACTCCATGCGGAGAGCAATACCTCCTTGCGGTTCGATCTCTCCAGATAGTAAGGCAAACCGTTGTCCCGCATGCGTTCCACCTGCGCCTGGGTCAGCTCGCGGTTCGTCGTGCCCGGGTGGCCGGAGACGAAAACCAATTCTCCATCCCGTGCGCCGTTCCTGTTCCACTTGAGATAGTTTTCCACCACCGCAGGCTTCCCGTTTTCATAGGCGCGGAAAAAACAACAATCCAGGCAGTAGCGGGGAAACTCGAAATTGTCCGGATCGCCACCGAACGCGCCAAGCCGACGCTCCGGAGCGAAGACCAGCCGCACGTCCGAATAACGCCGGTATTCATACAAGTGATAGGCCCCGCCCTGATAGAGAGTCACCACATCCCGCCGCTTCGTGGCGGTTTCATCAGATGGCACTTCCTGCAGTTTCGCAATGATCGCCCGCCGCGCCGCCACGGCTTCTTCCGTGCTCATCTTGTCCGTCACCACCGCCTCAACCTCCGCCGTCACGTCGCGGATGGACATGAGCACGTTCAACTCGAGGTCGTTGCATGGCAGCTCCTGGGACTGGTCCCGTGCCAGGAATCCATCCTCCATCAGGTTCTTCCCCGCCGTGCTCAGTGAATTGATGATGCCCGCGCCCACGTGGTGGTTGGTCAGAAGAAGCCCGTTTTTGGAAATGAACGATCCCGATCCTCCGGTATTGAAACGCACTGATGATTTCTGCAGATGATCCAGCCACGCCTGTTCGATGCGGAATCCATACTTTTTCTCCACCTGCTTGATTGGCGGACGGTTGAACAACCACATGCCTTCGTCGGCACGCGTTTGCAGTGGAGACAGCAGCAAAATTCCCAACATTCCCCCGGTTCTCAATTTCATCGCCTTGATGAGTAGGAAGCTCCGCCCGTTTTGGCAATACCTAGACACACCATGCTATACCCGGTTTCTGCGAAATGATTCCCGGCTTCTGCCGCATGGCCCCCGAATGATACCGTCTTCACATGAAGGCGGCTCCCCACGCCTCTTCCCACCCAGCTTTTAAAAACACCCTGCAGAGCGCACGGAGGTTCACCACCGGAACAAACGATGCCATCGCGTTCAAAGCTTGATATTCCCACGTTGCGGGGGGCTCCTGCTACCTGTTCACATTCCGCTGCTCGATCCGGATATGGGAACACTCTATCAGGTTCCCATTGGTGGAATCACTTTGCCAAAGGAATGGCCGCAACCAAAGACATGGAACGGACTTGAGATCCATTCCGCGCATATGCCGGGCGACTTTCTTTATCTTTTGACCGATGCGGAGCGAACGCGCGTTTTGATATTGGCGGGCGACACATGACCGCCCGCCCCCATCATTTCACACGTCTTGGACAACCTTATCGGAACTTCACCCCGAGCCCCTTCGTCAGCGCTTCAAGCACCTTCTGGTGGGCGGTGTCGATTTCCTCGGCCTTGAGGGTGCGGGTGCCCTCGCGGTAGTGGAAGCGATAGGCCACGGACTTGCTGTCGGCGGAGATCTTCTGGCCGGTGGCGTCGGTGAAGACGTCGAAGCACTCGCTGGAGATGAGCAGCGGCTCGGCGATCTTGGCGATGACGGCCTCGATCTGTGAGTTCGGCGTGGTGAGCGGGAGTTCCATCGCCGCGTCACGGGAGGAGCCGGGGAACTGCGGGAGATCCTCGACGTGGCTGATGCCGTTGAGGAGTTTGCGGAGTTTTCCAAGGTCGAGTTCCGCGACGAAGACGGGCGTGGTGAAATCCAGCTCGCGTTCGCGGGCGGGCGTGAGACGGGCGAAGACGCCGATGTTCTGGTCGTCCACCTTGATGTCGCTGGCAAGCACGAAGCCGGAGCGCTCTTTCGGCGCGAAGGTGATCCTGCGGTCACCGAGCAGCGCGGAGAGGATGGCTTTCAGGTCGTAGAGATCCGCCGTGCGGTCGGCCTGCGACCAGCCGGTGGGTTGTGCGGAACCCGAAAGGAGCAGGGCGAGGGTTTCGCTTTCCTGGTCCTTCGCCTTGCCGCCGCCAGCGTTGCGGAAGACACGGCCCATCTCGAAGAAGCGCAGGGATTTCGCCTGCTGGCGGACGTTTCTCGCGGCGGAGGAGATGAGGCCGGGAACGATGCTGGGGCGCATGACGGCGTGATCCTCGCTGAGCGGGAGCTTCACGCGGATGACGTCGCCATCCTGCAGCGGGCGCAGCGGCAGGATGTCGGAAACCTGTGCGTCGGAAATGAGCTTGATGGTCTGGCACTCGTGCAGGCCGAGCGCGGCGAGGCGACGGCGCAGGACCATGTCCGCATCATAGGCGGCATCCACCGCGCTGGCGGGAACGAAGGTTCCCTGGAAACGGGACGGCACGTTGTCGAGGCCGTGGACGCGGGCGATTTCCTCGACGAGGTCGATGTGGCGCTGGAGGTCGGCACGGAACGACGGGACATCCCAGGTGCCGTCGGCGAGCTTGGTCAGACCGAGGCGGGTGAGGATCTCCTCCGCATCCGGGAGGGCGATGGAGCCGCCCATGAGCTGGTCGAGTTTCTTGGCATCCAGCGTGACGGAGCGGACAAGCACGGGTGCCTCGCCCGCGAGCTGGGTCGCGGCTTCGGCGGTGCCGCCCGCAACTTCAAGGATGAGTTTGACGGCGAATGCGGACGCGCTCACGACACCCGCCGGATCGACACCGCGTTCGAAGCGATACGAGGAATCCGAGGAAAGCGCCGTGCGGCGCGAGGTGCGGCGGATGCCTTGCGGAGTGAAATACGCCGACTCCAGCAGGATGTCCGTGGTGGTTTCCGTCACTCCGCTTTCCGCACCACCCATGACTCCGGCGAGGGCGAGCGCCGCGCCGGATTCGTCGGAGATGAGGAGATCGTCGGTGGTCAGCAGGTGCTTGGAATCATCCAGCGCGAGGAAATTCTCGCCCTCGGCGGCGTTGCGGACGATGATGGAACCCGTGAGTTTCGCGGCATCGAAGGCGTGCAGGGGTTGGCCGAGTTCGTGGAGAACGTAGTTGGTGACGTCCACGATGTTGTTGATGGGACGCAGGCCGATGGATTCGAGCCGTTGCTTCAACCAATCCGGCGATTCCTTGACGGTAACGCCGGAAATCCTGACCGCGGTATAGAGCGGGCAGGCTTCCGGAGAGTCGATGCGGATGTCTTTCGCCGCAGTCGTTTCACGGGAAGGAATTTCCAACGGGAGCAAAGGCGTCTTGAGCAGCGTCGCGAGTTCGCGGGCCATGCCGCGATGGCTGAGAAGGTCCGGACGGTTCGGTGTGACTTCCAGTTCCAGCAGGGTGTCGGAATCGAAAAGCTGTTTCACCGGTTTGCCGATTTCCGAATCCTCCGGCAGGATGAGCAGGCCGTCCACCCCCGCAGGCAGGCCGATTTCCTCAGCCGAGCAGAGCATGCCCTTCGACTCCACCTTCCGCATGACCGCCTCGCCGATGGTGAAGCCGTTCGGCAACACGGTGCCGGGGAGCGCGCAGGGCACCTTGTCGCCCACCTTGTAATTCTGGGCGCCGCAGACGATCTGGCGGAGCGTGGCCTCGCCGCAGTTCACCTGCGTTACTTTCAAACGATCCGCATGGGGATGCTGGACGGCTTCCATGATCTGCGCGACGACGATTTTCTCCGAAGCGATGCCTTTGGAAACAATGCCTTCGACCTCGACGCCCGCAAAGGTGAAGAGATCGTCGATTTCCTTGATGGATTTGCCGGAGAGATCGAGGTGCGTGGCGAGCCAGTTGAGTGAGACGTTCATGGGAAGAAGGATTGGGGATCTTGGATTGTAGATCGTGGATGAAAGAGGATGATCAGCGATCCTCGTTATGGTGGGTTTCCACACCACGTGTGAAGAGATAAATGGATTTGGAGAGCTGAGTGAGACGTTCGTGCAAGGATGCGAAGAGATCGAGGTCGCTCAATGATTCCGTTTCGCGGAGTGTTTCGAGATGGTCGATGGTTTCCAGCGCGGAGGCATAGGAAAAATCCAAAAAACGGATATATTCCGCTTTGTAACGGCGGCGGCCGTAACCTTCGACGATGTTGGATTTGATCGATTTCACGCTGCGGCGGATCTGCGATCCTTCTTCATACATTTCGAACTTGGGCAATGCGGTGAGAGTCATGCGGTGAATTTCAATCACTAGTTCACGGGATTGTTCCCAGATCCGAAGCTTTTTGTAGCCGAACGATGTCGCATCCATAGTCTTTCATCTACGATCTTCCATCTACAATCCACGATCCATGTCATGCGAACTGCTTGAGGAAACGCGCGTCGTTTTCGATGAGCAGACGGATGTCCTTGATACCCCAGCGGATCATGGCGAGGCGGTCGAGGCCCATGCCGAAGGCGAAGCCGGTGACTTTTTCGGGGTCGAAGGCGTTGTCCTTGCGGGACTTGTTGATGGCTTCGAAGACGGCGGGATCCACCATGCCGCAACCGGCGATCTCGATCCACTTGGGAGCCTGGCCTTTCACGGTGAGCTTCACGTCGATTTCAAAACTCGGCTCGGTGAAGGGGAAGAAGTGCGGGCGGAAGCGGACTTCGGTGTTGGTGCCGAAGAGCTCGCGGAGGAAATATTCCAACGTGCCTTTGAGATCGGGCAGCGAGACATCCGTGCCGACGTAGAGGCCTTCGAGCTGGTTGAAGACGGAGAGGTGCGTCGCATCGATCTCGTCACGACGGTAGGCGGAACCGGGTGCGATGATGCGGATCGGCGGCGCCTGTGATTCCATCGTGCGGACCTGCACGCTGGAGGTGTGGGTGCGGAGGAGTTTTCCGGAGTCGAAATAGAACGTGTCCTTCTCGTTCCTCGCCGGGTGGTCGGCAGGCGTGTTCAGCGCGTCGAAGCAATGGAACTCGTCCTCGATTTCAGGTCCTTCCGCGAGCGCGAAGCCCATGCGGCGGAGGATGCGGATGGCCTCGTCACGGATGATGGTGAGCGGGTGAAGCGATCCGACATGCTGGGAACGGGCGGGCAGCGTGACGTCGATGCCGGCGAGCGCGGCGCGGTCCGCGATCTCACGGAGGGCGACCTGCTTTTCTTCAAGCGCGGCGGTGATGGCGGTACGGGCGGCGTTGAGAAGCTGGCCGACGGCGGCCTTGTCTTCCTTCGGCACATCCTTGATGCCTGCGGCGACGAGGGTGAGGGTGCCTTTTTTGCCGAGCACGGCCACGCGCGCGTCGTCGAGCGAACGTTCGTCCGCCGCGGCGGAAATTTGCGCAAGCGCTTCAGTTTGGATGGCTTCGATTTGCTCGTTCATGGGAAAGCGCCGGAAATAGACGGAAACCCGCCCGAGGTCAAAGCCAAGCTGTGGGCCAGGTCCTGATGGTAAATGGTGTGCAATCGGAATTTTCCCGATAAATAGCCCCCATGCATGGACACTCTCCGGATTTCATCATCGGTCGGATCCGTTGGCGGGCCGCCAAACACGGGTTGCCCACATCAAGGACGGGTTTTTGGGAGGATTCACCAGATTGGTTACAAGCTGATTTTCCGGCAAATTTTGTAAATCCGGTGCTCTATTCGGTATCGGACTGTGGCGAAATGGCGACAGTCATCGGGACCGAGGAGATCATGACCCCGGGTTATGACGATGGTGTACGAATCGCGATTGATGAAATGGACAGAATTTCATCCCCATGTATCGGGACAAAAAGAAAAGTTGATTTCGATGCCCTCGCCGTCGTGACGAAAGACTTGGTGGAACACCTCCTTCCCGTGGAATCCGGGAAAGGGTGTTTCGCTGTCTGGAACATCTTGTTAACGCTCGGACGGATGCAACGGTGACAGAGCCTATTTCTCCGGGTGCGCCTTCAAATACGCCGCCACGTCTTTGGTGACGATGAGCTCACCCTTCATGATCGCCCAGTGGCCGGGGAAGGTGCAGACGTATTGGTAGGCACCTTCGGCGGCGGGCGCTGTCATGGCGAGGGTTTCGGATTTCCCGGCTTCGACGAGTTTCGTGGCCGCGAGCACACGCGGGTCGTTGTCCGGCACGTAGGCGCGGCCCTTGCTGTCGAGCTTGTCGGGGGCCTGGGCCTGCACGGCGGTGGCGACCTCCTGCAACGTCCCTGGTTGGACGAAGACGAGGTTGTGCGGCATGGCGTCCGGGTTTTCAAAGATCACCTCGAAGGGCTTGCCCGCCTCCACCACCAGACGGGCGGTATCGTAACGGAGCTGCTCGGGCACGGTCTTGAGGGTGATGACCTTCACACTCAGGCTGCCAAGCGACTTTCCGGCGGCTTCCGCTTCAGCGGGGGAAAGAAGTCCGATGAGCCGGTTCGCCACCTGGACCGTGGCAGTGTAGGTTGCCGCGGTGCGGCCTTCGGTGGGGATTCCGTTCGCCCAGGTGACCAACCCCTTCACGGCGATGGCGGCCTGCTCCTTGCTCCAGGCCTCCGCCGGAAGCACGGAAATGGTATGGGCGGCCGTGACGACCTCATCACCCTTCCCGACGAGGTTGGTCATCGCGGTGAAGACGGATTTTTCATTGCCCACACTGGCAAGCGCCCGGATGGCCGCGCGGCGGATGGTGCCGAGCGCGTCGCGCTGGAGGGCGATCTGGTTCACATCCTTGGTCGCGGCGACAGAGCCTTTTTTGAAAATCTCGCCGTGTTTGCCATCGAACACCGTGAGATCGAAGCCGTCCATGCGGGTCCAGAACTCCTCGTCGGTGCGGTTCCAGATGGAGATGGATTCGACGGGTTGTTCGGAGCCGAGGTCGAGCTCCCACCAGGGATTCTCGATGTTCTCGCGGGTGTGGGTGGTGGAATCCTCACCATAAACACCGGTGGTTTTCCCATCAATGGCTCGGCCCGCGTCCCCGTCGAAGCCGGTGTTGATCTGGCTGGCCTTACCTGCGGAGGCGATGTTTTTCCCGCCGCTCATCACCTGGACTTCAGCGATGGAGAGGGTGCCCGTGCGTGGCAGGGCGATACGGATGTAGCGGCCTGAGACTCCTTTCTGGTTCTTCACCGCGGCATTCAGTTCAGGGGGGAGTTCCGTGAGAAGTTTGCCGACGGGTGCGAATGCGGCGGCGCGGAGCTTGGCATCCGGCACCAGCGGCAGGGCGGTCAGAAACGCGGTGAGGGCTTCCGGCGACTTGCGTGCGGCCTTCCACGCGGGCTCCAGCGAACCGTCCGCCACGATGGCCGCCGCAGCCGCACTGCTGGAAACAGCGCTGCCCGTGGCCGCGAGTTCGTCCAACGGGCCACGGATGCTTTTCAGATCCGCCGGAGATTGCTGAAGGAGCAGCTTGCAGAGTGCCACGGTGCCGGCGTCGTCCTGACGCGCCTGGCTGGCAAGGATATTGGCAAGTGTCTGCGCGCTGGAGGCTTTTTTAAGCGCCGCGAGTTCCGCCAGGGCCTGGGTCCTTTGTGGAAGTTCCACGTCCGGGCGGGTCAGCATCGCCGTGAGCGTGGCCGCGGATTTCGGCAGCTTCGGCAGGTCGCCGCTGGGGACGGAATCCAGCAGAAAACTGATACCGGCCGGGTTGTCCGATGCGATGTCCTTGCCCTCGGCGATGGCGTTCTGCCACCAGGGCTTGAGCTGGCGCATGGTTTCCTTGAAACAATAGTCGAGGTAGTAGTCGGTCGGTTTCTTGAGAATGGCGAGGGCCACATCCGCCGCGGCGGTCTCGCGGAAAAAGCTGGCGACACGGACGGCCTCGAGGCGGACGCGCGGCGATTCATCTTCGGCGGCGGTTTTCAGCGAAGCCAGCGCATCCGGCACGCGGTCACGCCAGTAGCCGAGCACGCGGACACCCTGGGCGCGGGCACGTGGTTCGGGAGATTTGAGGACCCGCTTGAGCAGGTCGATATTCACGATGTTGTGCCACTGGTGGACCCAGAGCGCTTCCAGCAGGTCGTGCTCGTAGGTGGGGGCCTTGGCATCGAGCGTCTTCACCCATGCGACGGCGGCATCGGCGACCTGTCTGGCGTCGTGTTTTCCAAGCTCGATCTTCGCGCGCAGGCGGACGTCGTTTTCCGGCTCCTTCAGCAGGTCCAGCAGCGCGGGTACCGGCTGGCCGTCGATTTTCTTCGGCACCATCAGCGGACGCCCCTGATAGGTGATGCGATAGAGGCGGCCGTGCTGGTGGTCCCGGTTCGGATCGCGGAGGTGGTGTTGCAGGTGTCCGATGAGCATCTGCGACCAGTCCATGAAATAGAGCGAGCCGTCCGGCGCCACCGTGATGCCGGAGGGGCGGAAATTCGGCACCTTCTCGATGTCAGAGGAAATGAGATGCTCCAGTGTCTCGCCCTTGAGGCCCGAGCCCTCCTCGGTGATTTTCGCACGGAAAATCCCCTGGATGCTGATGACGTTGGTATTGAGGAAAAGCCCCTGCCAGTCGTCCGGGAAATGGCGGCTTGTCAGAATGGCCGTGCCGGGGCACGGGCGGGAAGGACGGTCCCAGAATGTCTTCATGCGCGCGTGGGCACCCGAATCAAGATGACCGCTCATCGCGGGGCCGAAGTAGTTGTCGTTCCCGGTCGCGTCGGTGATGAGGTCGTTTCCCCAGTAGTCGAAGACACGGCCATGGGGATTCGCGAATCCGTAGGGAGCGTGGCGGTCGAATTTCCCGGTAACCGGCTCGTAGCGGTAGATCGCCCCGTCCGTGTTCCGGATAGGCCCGTTGAAGGTTTCCACATTGCTGCGGTGGAAGATGCCGTCGCTCAGATACATCGCGCCACCGGGCTCGTAACAGATCGAGTTCGTTTCATGGTGCGAGTCCGCGGCATCGAGTCCGTGGAGCAGACGCTCGCGGGTGTCCGCCTTGCCATCACCGTCGGTGTCGCGCAGGTAGATCAGGTCCGGGGACTGGATCATGATGATGCCGTCCTTGTAAAACTGGAAGCCGGTGGGGCAGTTCAGGCCATCGGCGAAGGTGGTCATCTTCGCGACTTTTCCGGTCTTCGGGTCGAGGTCGAAAACAAGCAGCTTGTCGAACACCTTGGTGGTCGGAGAGGTTTCCGGATAGGCTGGCCATGCGGCGATCCAAAGGCGGCCCTTGGTGTCGAAGCTCATCTGCACCGGGTTCACCAGCTCGGGAAATTCCTTCTCGGAAGCGATGAACTCCACCTTGCAGTTCGCGGGAAGCTTGAGGTGCTTGATGACCTCCTGGGGATCGTCGTAGGGAACTTTTTCCGGCCTGTTGGTCGGGGTGGAGCTGACGGGCGGGAGATTATCATCAGCGACCTGCAGCGTCCCCCCCCTGGCCACGGCCCAGACGAGCTTGTCCCGGTTGGCGGTTTTCACATCACGCTGGGCGAGTTCCTGATTGAGGATCGTGTTGTTCGTGACACCCTCGTAGGCGATGAGGCCACGGTCGCCGAAGATGTTATACTGGTCCACCGTACGGTAGCGGTGGTGCCATTCCTTGTTCTTTTCCAGAACCGCCGCCTTGATTTTCGCTACCAGCGGGTCGGTTCCGGGCACCGGATCCTTGCCAAAGACCGCCTTGAACTGGATGGGAGCCAGCAGCGCGTCGCCTTCGTCCGTCAGGTGGATGCCATTGATGGAAAGCGGGTGGTCGGTTTTTTCAAACAGCTCTTGTGAAGGTTTGAAAAGATCCACGAACGGCACCCCGTTTTCCTTCGCCACCTCCGCCATGGCCTGGGTGTAGAGGCCGAGGTTCCGGTTGTTTTCCGCACCGTCGGAGAAATTCGGGTTTTTCAGGTCCTCGTGGGCGATCGGGGAAAAGAGGACGATGCGCGGGGCGCTCTCTCCATTGTATTTCGCCGCTTTCAATTTCCCCAGATAGGCCGCCAGGTTTTTGCGGAATCCGTCCAGCCCCTGCGGGCCCCGGAACGATTCGTTGAAGCCCCAGTAGGCGAAAATCACGTCCGCTCCGAAATCGGCGCCGGCCTGGTATTTCAAATCCGGCTTTCCCTCCACCGTCGTCTCGCCCGTCTTCATCGCGAGAAACCAATCCGTGGAAGGCACGTCCTTGGAACGCGGGTGGACATTGATCTCATCCGCCGCGAATCCAAGGTTCCGCACTATGAGATCCGCATCCGGATAAGCGCGGTGGATGAGCGCCTCGAACGCCGCCTGGTGCTGTTGACGGTCCGCCAGGCCACTGCCGACGATGGCGATGTGGTCGCCCTTTTTGATGTCCAACAACTGTCCGAATGCCTGGACAGGGTAGGACACGGCAAGAGCGGCGATGCTGATTCGGAAGATGGGTTTCATAGCGATGAGCTGATGATCTACTGCGAATAAAGCGGGAGTTATTCACCAAACCTGTCCCCTAAAAAGGTTACAGTGGAGGCTTGACCGGGAAAAGCGTGGGAGCGGCGTCGAGAAATGACGGGAAAAGCGGCTGCCACCCCGTGGCACGCAGCCTGGCATTGCCGACCTGTTTGTGGGTCCAGCCGCGCTTGCGGTTGAGATCCCTCGGACCACTGGGTGGCAATGGCTTGGAAAAGATCCGCCCTAGTCCGGTATAACATTCGAGCTGGGTGAGAGGCGTGGAATCGCTGAGGTTGAAAATCCCTCTCCGGCTTTCCGCGCCCGCGAGATGGAAGATGGCACGCGCCGCGTCGTCACGATGGATTTGGTTGAGGAAACGGCCCCCGTCCTCCTCGATCATCGCCTCGCCACTGAGGAATTTCCGTAAAATGACGCTGCGGTCCGGTCCGTAGATGCCCGAAAGCCGGGTGACGATGCCACCGGCGGCGAGGATGACGGCCTCGGCCTCCAGCAATAATCTTCCGGTTCCGCGGTCCGGTGACGCCTCGCTTTCCTCGGTGACGACCGAGCCGTCCACCTGTGCGTAAACCGAAGTGCTGGAGGTGAAAAGCAGCGGCGTGCCGGGGAATGCGTCGGTCAAATTCCGGCACCCCTCCACATAGACATGCCGGTAGGCCTCCTCACCGCCACGGCCCGAGGCGGCGCAATGGACGATGAAATCGGCAGGTGGCAGTCTTTTCACATCCTCCGGACTGCCGACATCACAGGCAAGCGAACCGCCTCCACCAGAGAGAGAAACGGCCGTGACCTCCCAGCCCCCCGCGCGGAATTCGCGGGTGATGGCCTGGCCCAGATAACCGTGGCCGATGAGGAGCAATTTCATGGGGTCTGTCGGAAACCTGCGGCTTTATTTGGCAGCGGCGTTCTGGAAATCCCGGCGGATGTCCGAGCCATCCGAACCGCCTTGATTGGTGAAATTCGCCCGTTGGATCAGCAACAGGTAGATTCGCTTCTTCACCGGATCGATCCATGCCTGGGTGCCGAAGAGTCCGCCGTGGCCGAAGGTGCCGGACGAGAGCGCGGCGGTGATGCCCTGGGGCTCGCGCACGACGCACCAGCCCAGACCCCAACCGTTTCCGGGAGTGAATCCGGTGGCGAGATCCCCGCTTTGCACCGTGGTCATTTGTTTCACGGTCTCGGATTTCACGTAACGTTTCCCGCCTGATTCTCCCCCGTTGAGGATCATTTGTGCGAATTTGGCGTAGTCTCCGGCGGTGGAGAAGAGGCCGCCATTCGCCATGGGATAGCGGTTTTTCACCCAAGGCGGGCTGCCGCCGAGGAAAAACAGCGGAGCCTTTTCGAGCTCCCCGGCTTCCGTCCGCTTGTAGGCGGACGCGAGGCGCGAACTGGTTTCCTCACCGGGATAGAAACTCGTGTCCTTCATGCCGAGCGGATCGAACAACCGCTCCTGGAGAAATTCCGGAAAGGATTTCCCCGAAACCACCTCCACCACCCGGGCGGCGGTGTTGATTCCAGTCTGGCAATACGACCACTTGCTGTCCGGAGCGAACTGCAGGGGCTTGGCGGTGAAGAGGGGGACCAGATCCTTGAGCGTGGTGACGCCCTTCACCTCCTCGCCTGACAGATCGCTCAGGCCGCTGCTGTGGGTGAGGCACTGCTTGATGGTGATGCCGGATTTGTCGCCGCTGAACTCCGGCAGATATTTCGAGACCGGATCATCCACCGAGAGTTTTCCCTCGTCCTGCATCATCATCACGGCGGTGGCGGTGACAGGCTTGCTCATGGACGCGATCCAGAAAACCGAGTCCTCCGCCATCGGCTTTTTCGAATCGATGTCGGAGAATCCGTCCGCCGAGAGATGGAGGATCTTTTCCCCGTCGGCCACGAGCGTGACCGCTCCGGCGATTTCCTTCGCTTCGATGAAGGAGCGGATGCTCTTCGCCACCTCCTCATTGACCGGCGGAGCGGCATGGAGCGGAGACACCAGCGCACAAGCGCACAGAACCGACAGACCCAGGTTTTTTGTCATGTCGTGAGGCAACTGAAAATCATGACCGCCGACAATCCTGAAAACGGGGCCGAGCTTCCGGAATATGAAATGGGACGCCGAAAGACAGACTTTCCCCCCGGCGGCGTTATTCCGGTGATCCGATCCCGTTATTGTTTCCCGATCCTTTGAAAAAGCGCCCTGATCCATGAGCAACTTCATCTCCACCCTCATCGCCGGGACCCTTTTCGGCGCGGTCGGTCTCGGAGCGTTCGGCTATGGGAAAAAACTCCGTCTCTGGCAACCACAGGTGATCGGCGCGGGATTGATGCTCATCCCGTTCGTGATTTACAATTTTTGGATGCTTTGCGGCCTGTGCACGGGCCTGCTGGTGTTGCTTTGGTTCTACCACGATGAGTGAACCCACCGGATTTCCCTTGGAGAATCACCCTTTTTCACTCTAGTTTCCCGCGCCCATGCCAACCGAAGCGATCCTCTCCACCACGCGCCAGTTCCTTGGTGTGGACCCGGCCGTGCCCATCACCCTGGAGCCGATCAAGCGCGGCGCCTCGGGCCGGACGATCGTGCGGGTGAAAACCGCCAGCCGCGAGCCGTTCATCGGAATCCACTGGACGGAGGAGCGTGAGGACAATTCCCAGTTCATCCCCGTCGCACAGTTCCTGAAACAGGCGAAACTGCGCGTTCCGGAGATCATCCATGAGCGGGCCAGGTACCGCGTCGCGCTGGTCGAGGACCTGGGCGACAAGGACTTGCTGTCGTTGAAGGATCGCCCGTTCGAGGAGCGGCTGCCGTATTACCGCTCGGCCTTCGAGCAGGTGGACAAGCTGTTTTACGCGAAGCCGGCGAAGGATTTCCACCTCATGCCCCCTTTCGATGCCTCGCTCTACCGTTGGGAGCAGGAGTATTTCTTTGAATTCATGGTCGAGGAGTTCCTCGATCTCTACGGAGTGGCCGACGGCTTGAAAAAAAATCCCGTTTTCAACGAACTGGCCGAACGCCTCGGCACCGTCGCCCGCCACCTGGTGCACCGCGATTTCCAGTCGCAGAACCTGATGATCAAGGACGACAAGGTCTGGCTCATCGACTTCCAAGGCTTGCGCCGCGGCCGTCAGGAATACGACCTCGCCTCGCTGATTTTCGACCCTTACCTCGACCACACCGCCGAGGAACGCGAACAGCTCCTCACACTCTGGGAAGACATCGCCGACGAGAGGCCGTTGGAAAAGCTCTTCCACGAATGCGCCGCCCAGCGGCTCATGCAAGCCCTTGGTGCTTATGGCAATATCGTGAAAAACCGTGGCGATGACTGGTATCGCCCCCACATCGCCACCGCCGCCCGCCTGCTGGGTGAAGTCACGGCGGGAACCGCTTTGGAAGCACCGCTGGCACCTGTCCTCTCGGCGATCCGTAAAAAGAATCCGTGACCGGTTCGCTCCAGCGCCGTCTTTGCGTTCTGCTCGCCTCCTCGGCAGCGGCATTCGGCGTCTGGAAATCCGTCCCCGGCACCCAAGCCGACCGCGTCGCCTTCACCTCGGTCGTCAGGGGATTTGCAAATCCTCCCTTGTTCGTCGATGGCGGCGGGACCCACGCGGCCCCTTGGAAATTACGAACCTTTTCCTCCGAATCCCGGCCGGATCCACGGGAGGCCCCGGTCATCGTGTCGCTCGGCGATGACTTGGAGAACTTCTTCCAATCCAACCCGCCCGCGCCCATCGACTTCGCGGTCATTTTCAGCAATTTCCAACGTCTCGGGGCGAAAAAAGCGGCGAACGCCGCCGTACTCGCATGGGAAAACCCGGACCCGATCGCCTTCATCGCCTTCGAGAAATCCATGGAGGGCTTTGATTCCCTCGTGCTCGCCGCCCCGCTGTCACGGGGTGCCGTCGCCGAACCGATCCCTCCCGCCTTCCGCCGCGCGTCCGTGCCGTTTGCCTCCATCGCCGGAGATGGCTCGGACATTCCCAAGGTCAACCGCATTCCCCTGCCCAATGTGGCGCTTGGCCGGAACAAGCCGACCGCGGGCTTCTCGGTGCTCGAATCCGAGGAATCCTCGACCAATCTGCCGCTTCTCGCCCGCTGGGAAGACCGGGTGGTCTTCGCATTTCCGCTGCTCACCATGCTCCAGCGGCTTGATCTGCCCGTGGAAGGCATGGAAATCCGCCCAGGAGAAGTCATCAGGCTGAGCCCGCAAGGCCCGGTCGTTCCCATCGACCGCTATGGCCGCCTTGCCACGCCGGGCCGCCAGCTTTCCGCCATCGCCGAGATTTCCGCCGAGGCCCTCATCAATGGAGGTGATGATCTTTTTCCGAAGAACGCGCCGGACCCCGTCATCCTCCGGGACGACCGCACCGCCGCCGAGCCGGCCACACGGGCTTTTTCCCGCCAGCTTTCCACCACCATCGCCGCCATCGCCTCCGAGAACGGCCTCGCGCCCAGCACCGCATTTCCCAGACTACCACAGAATTGGGAACTGGGAATCCTGGGTGTCGTGGTTCTCTTTCTCACCGCTCTCTGCGGCGCGGGAAATTTCACACGCACCGTCACCTTCATCGTGCTCGCCGCCTTCATTCTCATCGCCCAATGGATCGCGCTCGGCATGGCGTCCACGTGGCTGCCGGGACCGGCCATGCTCGCCGCAGTGCTTGGAGCCACCCTGGTCTCTCTGGTGATCGGGGTGAAATCCACGCCGCCTGGCACCATGGAATCTCCACAGGTGCCTTCCGGAGAATCCCGCAACTCTGAAACATTGTCCGAAAAATCCTGACCCCGAACCTGCCATGGATCCCACCGAAAAAGCCGATTCCCTCATCGAAGCACTTCCCTACCTGCAAGCGTTCAGGGGGAAAACATTCCTCATCAAAATGGGTGGCTCCGCGATGGAAGATCCCGATCTCGTCGCGAAGGTCATGCGCGACATCGTTTTCCTCGAGGTCGCCGGCATCAATCCCATCGTCGTCCACGGCGGAGGCAAAGCGATCTCAGCCGCGATGGAGGCGGCGGGGCTCGAAGCGAAATTCGTGGGGGGCTTCCGCGTCACCACGGATGAGGCCATCGACATCGTCTCCCGCGTTCTTTCCGAGGAAATCAACCCCGGCCTGGTCCGCATGATCCGAAACTTCGGCGGCAAAGCCGTCGGCATCCCCGGCAACGACGTTTTCCTCGGGGAGAAGATCAAGGGCACCGACAGCGAGGGCAGGCGCGTCGACATCGGCCGCGTCGGCGAGGTCGTGGGCTGTCAGATGGCCCACATGGACGCCGCGCACCACGCCGGCATCGTCCCCGTCATTTCACCCCTCGCCGCCGAGCTCGCCACCGGCCGCCCTCTGAACATCAACGCCGATCTCGCCGCCGCCGCGCTGGCGAAGGAGCTCCGCGTCGCGAAGCTCGTCTACCTTTCCGACGTCCCCGGCCTGCTCTCCGATCCCAAGGACCCAAGCACGCTCATCAAATCCGTCACCCGCAAAGAAGCGGACGCCATGATCACCGATGGCACCATCTCCGGCGGCATGATTCCGAAAATCCGCAGCGCCGTGGACGCGCTGAACGCCGGAGTCCGCAAGGTCCACTTCGTCGATGGCCGCCTGCCCCACGCTCTCCTGCTGGAAATCTTCACCGACGGTGGCGTCGGTACTGAAGTCGTGAGATAGACCGTGGGTGCCGCGACGAACCACAGCTTCGGCATCGCCGGCGGTTGGACAGGCATGGCCAGGAACCCGATTCAGTCCAAAAACCCGCTGCCGGCCAGAACCAGACAAAGAATCATTACCAGGATCACCTGGCAAAAAATATAGAAAGCAATCCAACCGACCAAGTTGAAAGATTGCTTCCATTCCGCGCCTGCCAGTTTGAAGTCGCTCCATCCGGCACCGACGAGGAACAACCCGATCACAGAATAACCGAGAAGGTCTGCGATGGCCGGGTCCAACCCAAGGCGTCGCCCCACAACCGCCACGATCCCGCCAAAAAGGAAAAAACTTGTGGGAATCAGCCAAAGGATCACACGTAGCCAGGAATAAACCGGGTTTACCGGGAACTGTTCCGCTGATTGCTCTTCATTCATCGATTTGGCCAAGGCTGCCGTCCGGTTTGGACTCAAACCCGGACTTCGGGATCTTGCCAAAACCGAATGTGTCTGACAACCATCATAAACAGTCCATGAAACCCTCCGCCACCGGCCTCGTCGCCATCGTCTGGCTCGCCGCCGTCAGCCACGCCGCCGCCGGGATGACCGTGGTCACACTCACCGACGTGGCCCGCGCGCGCATCGACGCGCTTTCGTTTTTTCTCTTCACGTATCTGGTGATCGCCTGGGTGGTGAAACTCATTTGGAACCAGCTCGCCAAAACCTTCACCTCCCTGCCCCGGCTGAAATATCTCCAGGCTCTCGGCGTGGTGTTCATCACCGGACTGTTGTTCTACGTGGTGCTCACCATGATCTCCGGTGCCCGTGAACTGCTCACACCGGGAGCATGGGAAAAACAGGGAACAGGCTACCGTATGCGTGAGGGCGGCCCCGCCCTGCCCGACAAGGAAGCCCGCAGGGAAGCGCTGCGTGAAATTCAAAGCGTCATCTGGAGTTATGCCAAAAGCCACGAGGGCAACGCTCCGGCAAGCCCGTTCGTGAAGGACATCGATCCCGCCCTCTGGAGTTTCCAAGGTGGCGGACTCTACTGCCTGATGCCGGATGTGAAACCCGGCGTGGGACGGGACGTCCTGATCTATGAACCCTCCTCCGCAGGTGCGCGGAGATTCGTGTTGCTCGCGGACGGCAGCATCGAGGACCGGCCGGAAGGAACCTTGAAAACCCAGCTCAACGAGCAATTGAAACGGTGAACGAAAAAACGACCGTGGATGGAAACGCATCTCCCGGACGACGGCTGCTCCGGATCGCCTGGATGGTCGTGGGATTGTTGGTTGTGTCGTTCCTCTTCCTTCTGGCGGCCGTCCGCAACCGCTTCATCATCGAAATCCCGTTTCACATCACATTGGGCTGGTTGTCGCATGCCCATGAAGTCTCGCCCGCGCTGTCAACCGGCGCGCGTTCGATTCTCCTGCCCGCCTGCTGTCTTTGTCTCGCCGGGATCCTGCTCCACCGCTTCGTCCGGAATACGCTTGTTGCTAAAGAAACATCAATCATCTGGCGTGCGAAGGACACCATCGCGTCCCTGTTGCTGCTGTTGTCGGGCTGCGCCGCCGCCATCGCCCTGAGCGGAGTGGCGCATCAGATCGCATGGCTGGCAGGCTCTCCCGTGATTGAAGACCGCAGCAGAAAAACCAACATCGTCGTCGCGATGAACAATGCCCGCCAGTTGGCATATTCCATCGATGAATTCGGAGAGACCAAAGGCCGGCTCCCGAATTCACTGCGTGAACTTGAGAATGAATCCGAGGCGGAATTTCGTGGAACCTCGCCAATTGCGTGGTTCCGGAATCGGTGGGACAGTGTTCCCGAGCCTTTCGTTCTTCTCCATCCGGGTGGTGCCATACCGAAAAAAATCGAACCGCTGATCGTTTCTCCTGTGATTCCAAACGACGGTAGGATTGTCGTTGGATATTCGGACGGCAACGTGACAATCGTGCCTCAGGAACAACTGGGGGCCATCCTGCGGGGACTGGAAACGCGTCAACCCCGACAGCCGGAAGCACGATGAAACTTTTCTGGAAAGCGATCCGGTTCATCGGAACCATTGTCCTGATCCTGGTGGGTCTGTTCGTGACGGCAAACTTACTGTATGTTTTCTCTCCCTACGGTGGCTATGATCTCCTGTTCCTGGAGTTTGTTTGCGGCTTCTATTATTTCCTCGGCGAGAACCTCCCTGCCATCTCCTGGGACGCCGGCACATGGGGACCGGGAGTTGGCGCGTTTTTGTTGGCCACGGTCGTGATACATCGATTTTTAAAATCATGGTTCACCAGGAAAAGCCGCCACTGGAGCCTGGCCTCGACCTTCTGTGTCATGGCGCTGCTGCCGGTCTCATTCGCCATTTCATTCATCGTGCCGGGTGTGATCCTGCAGTGGGAACTGCTGAGGCAGGTGCATTGGATTGAAGTACGCTAGCGGGAAGCAAAAACATGCCACAGGCTCTGGCGCGGGCTTACCGTAAGTTCATTCATTTGGCGGGCAACTCCGCCCTCGCGTCCACCAGCGCCTCGAATCCGCAGAACAGCTTCGAATCCACCGGCGGTTTGGCGGGGAGCGGGGTGTCGTGATCGAGGTGGCGTTTGCAAATCTCCTGGAAATCCTCCGGCGTCTTCATCCGCCGCATGTCATGCTCGAATTCCCCCTCCAATCCGTGGCTGATATAGGACAGGGTTTTCTTCATCCGCTGCACGTGGGCCATCGCGTTGAACTTCTCGGTTTCACGACCGATTTCATCATAGAGTTCCAACACATATTCCCATAGATCGCGATAGCTGGGCGCGGGTGCTGGCTTGCCTTCGAAGGCGGACGCCAGTTGTGTGAAGATCCATGGATTCCGGATCGCCCCACGCCCGACCATGAGGCCCGCGGCGGCGGTTTGTCCGAGATAGGAAAGACCCGTTTCCACATCCACCACATTCCCGTTCGCGATGACGGGGCATGGCATCATCTCCACCGCCGTGCGCACGCGGTCCGGATGGACGGGGGTCTGGTAACGTTCCGTAACGGTGCGGCCATGGATGGTGAGACCGTCGATGGCGTGGCTGCGGAAGATTTCCAACAGCTGGGGAAACTCCTCCGGCGTGGTGTAGCCGACACGTGTCTTGACGGTGAATTTCCCCGGTATGGCCTCGCGCAGCGAACCGATGAGCCGGTTCACTGTTTCAGGGGTCCGCAGGAGCCCTCCTCCCGCATCCTTGCGGCAGACGATGGGCGCGGGGCAGCCGAGATTCAGGTCGATGCCGGCGATGGGATATTCCGCCAGTTCATGTGCGGTGCGGATGAGGCTGGGCAGATCCTTGCCGATCATCTGGGCGAACACCGGCCTGCCTGTTTCATTCTCGGTGATCGAACGCAGGATGTAGCGGTTCAGATGGGAATCCGGGTGCACCCGGAAGTACTCGGTCACGAACCAGTCCGGCGCGCCCCGCCGTGCGATGATCCGCATGAAGGGCAGATCCGTCACGTCCTGCATCGGCGCGAGCACCAAAGCGGGGCGGTGGGTTGGAAGGAAATCACGCATGGAAAAATGGCCCGCATCGCACAGCGCGCGCGTTCCGGGGTCAAGAAATTCAATTGACTTCCACTGTGTGCACTGGATTCTACGTTTTAGTTAAATTAACACGGGAGGACGAATTGGACGCTGATTTACTACACACGGAAAAAATTCTCGCGGACCGGAAAACATTTTACCTGGACCTGAAACAGAACTCGCGCGGCATGGTGGTGAAGATCACCGAAGACGTGGGAGGCAACCGCGACACCATCATGGTACCGGCCGAGATTCTGGGAGATTTCATCGCCGCCCTGACCGACATCAAGCTGACGGCGGACGAGCAGGGGTGACACCGTTTGGCCTTGCTGAAACAGGAGGAACGGAAAAAGGTATTTCTTAAGTTCTTCCCATGGCTTCCCATCCGTCCGTCAACGTCGCCCGCCTCATCTACCTGTTAGTATGTGAGGCGGCGGGTGTGGCCATCGCCCTCAGCACGAAGGGGCTGATGGACATCTCCATCGGCACCGGTTTGCTCGGCGGGCTCGGAGTCGCGGCGTTTTTCATCTGGATCGAGTCGTTGATGAAAAGCTTCACGCTGCGGGGATTCTCGACGGCGAGCTTCGGACTGGGGGTGGGCTTGTTCTGCGCGTGGCTGCTCACGCGGGTGGAAATCACGGGACTGCTGGAGCTGGCGTTCCGGAACCGGTTGCAGGATGAAGGCGGCGTCGCCGGGGTGGAGCTCGATGTGCTCCGCCTGACCATCAATGTCACGTTGTTCGCGAGCCTCGGTTTCCTCGGTGCGGTGCTGGCGTTGCGGAGCAATCGCGACGACTTCGCATTCATCATTCCCTATGTGAGGTTCCGCCAGGATTCGTCCACCGGCCAGCCGGTGGTGCTGGACGCGGAGGCCGTGACGGACGGACGGGTGCTGGCGATCTTCCGCTCGGGATTTCTCCACGGCCGGTTGATCGTGCCACGCTTCGTGCTGGATGACCTGCAGGCGCGTGTCGCGGCGGGCACCAATGGCGAACGGCAGCGCGCCCAACGCGGTTTGGACAGTCTGGAACTGATGCAGAAGGCCACGGACATCAACGTGTCCATCCATGACACGCTGGTCAGCGGGGAATCGGACACGCTGAACACCCACCTGATCGAAACCACCCGCCTGCTCGGCGCGCGCCTGATGACCGTGGATGAGAACCTGGCGAAAATCGCAAAAATCCAAGGGGTGGACGTGTTGAACATCCACGAGCTTGATGACGCTTTGAAGCCCGCTGTCGCCGTAGGCGAGCGGATCCGGCTGGCCCTCGTCCGGACGGGCAAGGAAGACCACCAGGCCGTGGGCTACCTGCCCGATGGGGCGATGATCGTGGTGAACCATGCGGTCTCCAAGATTGGTTCCACGGCGGATGTCATCGTCGTCAGCACCCTGCAGACAGCCAGCGGGACGATGGTCTTCGCCGAGTTATACAAGCCATCGGGCATGGCAATCCGGACGGCCGGTCCAGGCGTCCTGCCCGTACCGGCGGAACGTTGAATGCGGGGATCGCTCAGGCGGAGGGGATCGGGGCAAGCTCCCGTGATTCGTAAAAATAGACTTCGGCCGCCGCGTCGCGCAGGGAGTCCACATATCTCTCCCACTCCTGCCGCTCTTGCGCGGTCACGGCGGCGGGTTGATTCCCCGGGCCCGCGTTCGCGACGAGAAACTTGATGGAAGTCCCGGCACGGGTGCAGGAACGGATCTTCGCATGCAGCGCGTTCATGCGTGGCGGGGCGAGCGACCAACCTTCCGCAAGCAGAACGACTCCCGCGGGCGCTTTTGCCAGCGCGCCTGCGGCCTCGTCTTCTTTCCCCGAATCCAACACCGCGACCGGCAGCCATGCCGCAGGGTGGACCCGCAGCCGTTGCAGCAGAAACGGCCGCAGTTCGGATTCCGGCAGGCCTGTGCCACCCACGTCCAGCACCAGCACGCCATCGAGCGGTTTTTCATCCGTTTCCACACGACCGCTGCCGGTGATTTCCCGCCACAACGCCCGGTGGTGCCGGCCTTGGAAATCGAGACTTCCGAGGGCCTTGTTCCCCGCGCGATGGGCGACGCACCAGAGCACCGCACGTGGCAGAAGACCCCACACCAGCACCACCAGATGAAGGAAAAACCACCAGGATTCATCCACCCGCAGCGAGACATGCCGGCCCGGACGCCAGCGCGAGGACTCGATGACCTCCCTGCCGGGCACGGCATCCGGAGACCATGCCGCCCAAGGCGAGGACAGGAACCTCACCGCGTTTTCCAAGATCGAGCGCATGGCGGACTCGGTGGTGCTCTCCCAATAGAAATCCACGTGCCTGACCAGAACCAGACCCGCCAGCCCGAGGATGATACCGAGATTGAAACAAATCCCCGCGCCTTGGACCATCCTGGCGAATCTCCAGAGCAATGCGGCACGCGGCGCGCCGCCGCTATCAATCAGCGGGTGCCACCACGTGTCATCGCGATTCCCGCTGAAACGGCGGACCGCCTTCCCTACCAGCGCCTGCATGGCGCTGAATCCATCCCCGGCTTTCCGCCGCAACAGCCATGCCAGTGTGGCAAGCAGGAGCACCAGCCATTGACCACCGATGAGGATCGCGAGAAAGAGCGTCACATTGATCCCGCCCCGGTCACGATCCAGCAGTCCCGCTACGGCGGTGATCCCGGTCACCAACATGAACAGCCCCAGCCCTCCGCCCACAAGCGAGAGCGCCGATGAGAATTTCCTTCCCGCGGATTTTGTTCCGGCGGCTTCAAGCCAGACGCGCAGGCCGAGACGGCGCGCCGCTCCTCCCTCCGACCCGCCTATGGCCTTCAGCACCTCGTGGCGGGTCTCGCCGGTTGTTGGGGTGGATGAAGCGACCGCTTGTTCGAAATCGACCAAGTTTTCCAATGTCCACCGCTGTGTTTCCTTGGCCATCGAATTGGGTGGACCTGAACGCGATCAGCCTTTTTTCGCGATCTGCTTGCGGAAAAGGGGCACCAGTTCGGCGTCCATCCAGGTGAATGCGGCGTCGAGGCCACCGGCGAGGTAGAGTTTTCCGATGGATGCCTCCACGCGGGTAGGGTTCCCGAACGCGCTCAGGAAGTCATTGGAAGTCAATCGGGTAAACCACTCACCATCCATCGCGTTTCGCTCACGGAGGACAAATTGGCGGGCGAAAAGTGCTAGCACGGCATCGCCGACCCAGGCTGCTTCACGTTCTTGGCGGAGTTCTTCGTCTTTACGGCTCACGCGGAGAGAATGCACGTTCCTAGAAAGGTCGCACGATTTTTTCCAACCGCTCGCGTTCGATGCGCTCGCGCAACCTCGTTTCCGAATCGACGTCCCAGTATCCGGGCTGGAGTTCGAGAAACACCGAGGAGTAGGGCAGCGCCGTGGGAGTGCGGATGACGAGCACGTCGAAACTGCGGTTCGCATCCTCCAGCAGCGTGAGCAGCGATTGGTGGTCCAGCTCCGTGGGCTCGTGGCCGTGGAATGAATCCCGCTCGCGCTTGCGGAGATCGTCGATGCCCGGCGCGAAGTCGTTTTCCACCGAACGCAGTTCGCGGGCCACGTAGACCTGTGGCTTCACATTCTCCGTTTGTTCGAGGGTCTTCAGCACATAATCCACCACTTCCGGCACGTCCGCGGAAGCGGTCACCTGGCGGATTCCGGCACGGTTGTGTGCGGGAAACGAGGCCTCCGCGATGACGATCCAGTTGCGGTAGCCAAGCTGCGCGACCTGATGATCCACCGCCGCCTGCCAGTTCCGGCCATCATTCATGCCCGCGCAACCGAACGACAGCAGGGCCGCAACGGAAGCAAGTAACACGCGACAAAACTGCATGGCCCATTATGATGTGTCACACCTCTGCCTGTCAACGCGCTGCCCTCGTGGATTTCATATCCATGCTGTGCCGCGTGGCGGTGGTTGGCATGGGGTTTGCACAGGGCGCGCACACTTCCCATCACATGAACATAGGCATCCCGAAAGAAATCAAGGCACAGGAAAACCGCGTCAGCATGGTCCCCGGATCGGTCGCGGAACTCGCCAAACGCGGTCACCGGATCCTCGTCGAACGCGGCGCGGGCGAGGGCGCGAGTTACTCCGACGAACAATACCTCGCCGCAGGTGCGGAAATCGTGGAATCGCCGGAAGCGGTTTTCCAGGAAGCCCAGCTGATTGTGAAGGTGAAGGAGCCGCAGCCTGCCGAAGTCGCACTGCTCGGACCCCAGCACATCCTGTTCACCTACCTCCACCTCGCCGCGAACAAGACACTCACGGAGAGCCTGATGGCGTCCGGCTGCACCGCCATCGCCTACGAGACCATCGAGGTGAACCGCCACCTCCCCCTGCTGGAGCCGATGAGCGAGATCGCCGGACGCATGTCGGCCATCGTCGGCTCATATCATCTGGCAAAACACTGCGGCGGCCGCGGCTCGTTGCTCGGCGGCGTTCCCGGAGTGGCCCCGGGCCGGGTGGTCGTCCTCGGCGGTGGAACCGCAGGGGTGAATGCCGCACGCGTGGCCACGGGCATCGGCGCGGACGTCACCATTCTGGAGGTGGACTTCGAGCGCATGCGGTTTCTCGACATCACGATGGGTTCGCACACGGTGTATTCGAACGAAGCGAACCTGGCGGACCTCCTGCCACGGGTGGACCTCGTCATCGGCGCGGTCCTCGTTCCCGGCGCGAAAGCACCGAAACTCATCACCCGGGAAATGCTCCGGCTCATGCCGCGCGGCAGCGTTTTCGTGGACATCGCCGTGGACCAGGGTGGCTGCGCGGAAACAACCCGTCCCACGACGCATGACAACCCCACTTTCGAAGAGGAAGGGGTGCTTCATTACTGCGTGGCGAACATGCCGGGCGCCTACTCCCGCACCGCCACCCAGGCACTCAACAACGTCACCCATCCATGGACGCTCATGATCGCCGAAAAAGGTCTCACCGGCGCCTGCCAGACCCGGAAGGAACTGCTCGGCGGCATCAATGTCATGAATGGAGGACTCACCTGCCCTCCGGTGGCCAACGCCCATGGCATCGAAGGCACCTCCATCATGGACCTGGTGGGCTGAGCCGGGCTTCCGGGGCGGTTTGGTGATCGAAGTAAAACTTAAGTTTACCAAACTGCCCAAATTAATTCTAAAAATTTCTTGCTGATATTCTACTGATTTGTAGAGTCGTCCCGTTCGAGTTGAATGGGACGACCCATCACCTGTGCGCGGCTATTCGGCCGCCCAGCCGACTCCACGTGGAGAGACGCTGACCCGAGCGACCGGAACTGACGAGCCACGTGGCCGCTCTCCGATCCCCGATGCGAACCGGAACCCACCCCCGTCGTGGCTTCTCAGCCTGCGGCAACCGCATTTTGGACCATGAAATCAACCCCACTCCATTTCTCCATCCGTCGTAGCCTTTTTGCCCTTCCCTCGCTTCTGCTTGCCCTCCAAGCCCCATCCGCCGATGCGGCGGCACTCAGTCTCGGCCCGGTGTCCGGCAGCAGCACCACCACTACCCACGAGTACAGCGAGGACTACAGCGCGTGGTTCCTCGCGGATTTCAGCGTGGATCCCGATGCTCCGGATCCGATCCAGGTCACCACCGGCATCGCCGTGGGTTGGTGGACCCAGGAGCTGACGTTCCCGGCCGCATTCCCCAGTCTGATCACCGGCGATATCTTCAACATCCAGGAACTCGTCCAAATTTCCCCAGGCGGTTTCCCCGTGGACAACTGGAAGCAGGAGATCGTCACTCCCGGTTGGGAATGGGTGGCGGCGAGCATCTTCGACAACAACACCTCCTCGGAAGTTCCCGGCCTGCAGGTCCTGCTGAATGGCGCCACCGCCAGCTTTACTTTCGATCCGCTGACCGCCGGGACGGATCTCTTCATCATCAAGGAACTCCGCTACACCGGCGCGGGCGGTGCCGCCGCTCCTCTCAGCGTCCGGGTCTCCGCCGTTCCCGAGCCGGCGACCTCCGTTCTCGGACTGATCGGCGTGACCGCGCTTTTCATCCGCAAGCGCCGCCACTGATTTCCCATCAACAACCCAATCATCCATTCCAATGAACCCTTCCCTGAGAGACGAGGCGACTTACGAACAGGACCGCCTCGAACGCTATGTCCGGAAACAGGAACAGGAGACCGGCCTGTCGCGCCGCGAAATCCTCAAGAAACTCTTCGGTGCCTCTGTCGGTCTGGCGTCGGCGGCTGCCTTCACCGGCCGGGCATATGCGGCCGAGCCGCTGCCTCCCATCGTCAAACCGACGCCGAACGACAAATTCATCACCCTCAGCACCAACCGTGAAACCCGGTTCGAGGCGCTGAAAGGCGTGGGTGAGGTGACCCCCGCGGCGTTGTTCTTCATCCGCAACCACACCACCACGCCGCGCATCGACGGCGCGACATGGAGTCTGCGCATTGAAGGACCCGGCGTCACCAATCCACGGAATTTCACACTCGCCGATCTCGAAGCGCTCCCACAGGTGACCCAGACGCGGGCCATCGAGTGCGCGGGGAACGGACGCAGTTTCTACGGCAGCCAGCAGGGCACCGCAGGCTCGGGAACGGCGTGGAGACTTGGCGCGATCGGCGTCGGCACCTGGACCGGCGTCCGTCTGTCCACCTTGCTGGAACTCGCCGGCCTGAAAAACACCGCCGTCGATATTCTCCCGGAAGGCCTGGACGATGTTTTCCCCGCCGCAGGCACCCACGTCAGCCGTCCGCTCCCCATCGAACGGGCGACGGATGACGATGTGCTGGTGGTGACGAAGCTCAATGGCGAGACATTGCCCCAGGATCACGGATATCCCGCACGATTGCTCGTTCCGGGCTGGATCGGCATCGCGAACATCAAGTGGCTTGGAAAAATCACCGTCGCCGAAGAGGCGCTCTTCAACTATTTCAACACCACCCAATACACCTTCATCGGAGGCAGCTACGGGCCGCTCGGTCCATCCTCGCCAGTGCTGGGCCGCCAGGTGGTCAAGAGCGCCTTCGAACTTCCCTTCCCCGCGACTTTCACGGCGGGTCTCAAACTCATCACCGGCCGCTCGTGGTCCGCACACGGCACCATCAAGCGCGTGGATGTCAGCTTCGACGAAGGCACGACCTGGACGCGCGCGGTATTGAAAAACCGGGGAAATGATCCACAGGGATGGGTCGAGTGGCAGGTCCAGTGGAATGCCAAGGCGGGCAGCTACGGACTCAAGGCAAGGGCGACCGACAGCGCGGGAAATGTGCAACCCGTCACGACTCCATTCAATACCAACGGCTACCAGTTCGACGCCATCGTCCGTCACCCGGCGGTCGTGTCCTGACAAGTCTCCCCTCCGCAACTGCCGCAGTCCGGGCTCCGCCTCCCGCCCCTTACGGGAAAGCCGGAGTCCGGGCTGCGGCGAATCCTTTTTCTCCACCCACCCATGGTTTTAGCGATGCCTCCCCCTGGTGGTGCCGTTGCATCCGCAGCCGGTTCCGTTCTGTTGGATCGTCTCCGCCGGCCGCTCAGGGATCTGCGGATTTCACTGACGGACCGTTGCAACTTCCGCTGCACCTACTGCATGCCGCGCGAGGTCTTCGGACCGGGGTATGAATACCTGCACCGCAGGGATCTGCTGGATTTCGAGGAAATCACCCGCCTGGTCGGCATCTTCTCCGCCCTTGGCACCCGCAAGATCCGGCTGACGGGTGGTGAGCCGCTGATGCGTCGCAATGTCCCGGAGCTCGTCAGCCAGCTCAGAAGACGCGCACCGGAGGTGGAACTCGCATTGACCACGAACGGCTCGCTGCTGGCGCGGTTCGCCGGAGATCTCCATGCGGCAGGACTGCATCGCGTTTCCGTCAGCCTCGACGCCTTGGATGACGCCACCTTCATGAAGATGAACGACGCCGACGTGCCGGTGTCGCGTGTGGTCGAAGGAATCGATGCCGCCGTAGCCGCCGGATTCTCCCCGGTGAAAATCAACAGCGTCATCCGCCGGGGCGTCAACGAACACGCCATCGAACAACTCGCGGACCGGTTTTCCGGACCGGATCACATCGTGCGTTTCATCGAGTACATGGACGTCGGCAACAGCAACGGCTGGCGCATGCAGGATGTGGTGCCCGCCAGTGAGATCGCCGCACGTTTGGAAATGGATGGATCGCTTTCGCCACTGCCTCCGCGCGAAATCGGCGAAGTCGCGAGGCGATTCCGGACCGCCCGCGGTGGGGAGATCGGCATCATCGCCAGCGTCACGCAGCCATTTTGCAAGAACTGCAACCGCGCCCGCCTGAGCTCGGATGGCAGGCTCTACACCTGCCTCTTCGGGTCGCACGGCACCGATCTGCGGGGGCCGCTGCGTGCCGGAGCATCGGATCATGAGATCGCGGAAATCATCCGCGCGACCTGGGAGCTCCGTGGCGACCGCTATTCGGAACTCCGCACCGCGGCAGGCCCGAAGCCGCGCAAGATCGAAATGAGCGCCATCGGCGGGTGATGGCTCCACCACCGGTAGCGCTCCGTCACTCGTTCAGATGCTTCAGGGCCTCGCGGATGGCCGGAATGACCAGCGGCAGGCATTCGCCGATGGCTTTCGGATTTCCCGGCAGGTTCACGATGAGGCTTCTGCCGCGCGTGCCTGCGGTGGAGCGTGACAGGATCGCCGTCGGCACCTTGTCGAAGCTCCGGCTCCGCATGATCTCTCCGAAGCCCGGCAGTTCCCGCTCGATGACCGCCTTGGTGGCTTCCGGCGTCACGTCGCGCCGGGACGGCCCGGTGCCGCCGGTGGTCAGCACGAGATCGCAGCCATCTTCATCACAAAGCCGGCGCAGGAGGTCTTCGATTTCCCGGCGTTCGTCCGGCATCACGACGCGCACCCATTCGATGTCGCCGGTACCGCTCCCGCCGAACACCCGCTCGATTTCCGGGCCGCTGCGGTCTTCGTAAACGCCGGCGCTCGCCCGGTCGCTGAGTGTCAATCGCGCTACTTTCATTCCTTGATTTTTTCCACCACCTGGATCGATCCGATCACCATACCCTTGTCCACGGCCTTGCACATGTCGTAGATGGTCAACGCGGCCACCGAGACGGCGGTGAGCGCTTCCATCTCCACCCCTGTTTTCGCGGAGACCACGGAGGTCGCGCGGATGGCGACGCCCCGGTCCTGGATTTCGAAATCGATATCCACCCGGTCCAGCGGAAGCCCGTGGCAGAGCGGGATGAGCTTGTCCGTGATCTTCGCCGCCTGGATCGCCGCGACGCGCGCGACCGTGAGCACATCACCCTTCGGCAGCGCACGGTCCCTCAGTGCGAGCACCGTGGCGGGAGCACATTCGATGAATCCGGTGGCGACGGCGGTGCGGCGCTGGACCGGCTTCGCCCCGACATCGACCATGCGGGCGGTTCCCTGGGCGTCGAGGTGTGAGAATTGAGGAGATGACATGGTGGATTGAAGAACTATGCGATGGATTCGGGAAGGTCCAGCAACAGGGTTTCCACAACGCCGTCCGCTGGTGCGCCGGATTTCACCCGCACCAGCGCGTTCGTTCCCGCAAGGGAGAAGGTGTTGCCCGAGGTGGACCAGCTTTTCGGCGTGACGAACAGTTTCCCGTCCTCCACCGAAACCCGCGCCACCCAGAATGAATCGCGTGGATCAGGCCGCAGCGGCTCACCGCCACGGATTTCCAACGGCAGGAAATTCCAATGGCACGGCAGTCCGGCCAGTCTTTCCACCGCCAGCCGGATGGCGACGTGGAAACTGACGAAATGCGAGATCGGATTTCCTGGAATCACGAACGCGACCTGATTCCCCCGCGTGGCGAAGATCAGCGGTTTCCCCGGACGGAGGTTCACCTTGTCGAAATGAATGGTGAACCCAAGCCGCTTCAAGGTCTCCGCACCAAAGTCATAGTCACCGACACTCGCACCACCTGAGATGAGCAGCAGGTCCCAGTCCCCCTCCGCGATTTCCGAAATGGCCTGCGGATCATCCGCGACACGCCGGGAGTCGGAGATCTCCACTCCCAGCGATTTGAACAAACCCGCAAGCAGGTTTGAATTGGTATCGCGGATCTCACCCCGGCCGGGGATCTGGTCGGGAGCGACCAGTTCGCTCCCGGTGGCGATATGACGGACGACGGGCTTTCTCAAAATCTTCGGCCTCACCTCGCCGATCTGGGCGAGAATCGCCAGTTCGGCACCGCCGAGCTTCGTGCCCTTCTCCAGCACCACATCACCCGGCGCCGCCTCGCTCCCTTTTTCACGGATGAAGCGGTTTTCCGAAAACGCCTTTATGGAGACATGATCTCCATCCCGCGTCACATCTTCCTGCATGACGACACGTCCGCCACCTTGCGGGATCAAGGCACCGGTGAAAATCCGCAGCGCTTCGCCCTTGCCCAAGGGAATCTCGGGAAATGTGCCCGCCGGGATTTCTCCGATGACATGGAAGGTGCCGGGTACCTCATCGCCACCGATCACATAACCGTCCATCGTCGAGCGATCCGCAGTCGGATAGTAGGCGTCTGCGACGAGTTGTTCGGCCAGGATACCACCCCAGGCGTCGGCGAGACCGACCTCGATGACGCCGGCGTTCCCGACGTGGGAGAGGATCTTTTGACGCGCTTCTTCCAGAGAAATCATAACGCCCGAGAATAACTTAAGAGTGACAATCCAATCAAGGATAGTTAAACTCCTTTCACCCCCGCAACGATTATTTTCATGGAGATTTCCTTACTTGCTTTCGCCAGTTCCAGCGACGCCTTCGGCTTCACCAGCCGGCAGGTTTCCTGTGATCCGGATGACACGCCGCTGACCATTGTCCGGCGGATCGCCCCACAAGTGGACATCGGAAGTCTCCGTGTCGCGTTGGATTGCGAATTCACGACATGGGACACTCCGGTGAGGGACGCCCGCGAGCTCGCCTTCATTCCACCCGTTTCCGGAGGTTGATTCCATGATCATCGACATTCATTTCACCCACGATCCCATCGTCGTCCCGGACACCACGCTTCCCAATAAGGAAATCGGCGCGGTGGTCGATTTCCAGGGCCTCGTCCGCGAGATCGAGGGTGACCGCGCGCTGCCCGGACTTTTTTACGAAGCTTACGAGACGATGGCCCGCAAGGTTCTTGCCAGACATCTGGAGGAGTTGGGGAAAATCCATGGCTGCGACGCGGTGCATTTCATCCACCGCATCGGCTGGGTTCCCGTGGGCGAGGCATCGCTCCACATCCGCGTGCTCAGCTCACACCGGGCGGAGGCGTTGCGATTTCTTGCGGACTCGATCGACCGGCTGAAGCTGGACGTTCCGATCTGGAAGCGGACGGAGCGGCCTGCCTGAATCACTCCGGAATTCACTTTCCGTCGCCCGGGAGGTGATTTTGAATCCGCTGGCAAGTCCGGCGGTTGAAGCGATGTTTTCCAGATATTCCATTCTCGCGTGTGTCTTCCTGGCGACAGGATCCTGCGGAAAACGGCAGGTCGCGAATCCGCCTCGCGTTCCATTCGAGGCACCGGCCTACTGGGTTTGGCATCGGAGCAGCCGGTTGACGGGAAAGGAGCTTTCCGAACTCCATCATGCCGGAACAAAAAGACTCTGCTGGCAGGCTGTGGAATGTGGGTGGAAGGATGGCAAATGGGATGCCGTCCGTATTTCCAAATCGTTCCCCCGGCCCGAGGGGATCGCGGTGATACCTGTTTTCCGCATCAAGCCCGACACCGCGTTTTTGGAGAACCCGGATGCCGCGAAGGCGCTCGGCCGGCTTTTCACCTTATGGGCGGATGGGGCCACCTATCAGGAACTGCAGATCGACTTAGACTGCCCGGTCCGCCTGTTGGATCGCTACGGGAAATTCCTGCGGGAACTCGGCGAGCATGTGGCTCCCGCGGAAATTTCCATCACCGCCCTGGCCTCATGGCCACAACACCCGGATTTCCTGAAACTGGCCCGCTCCGTCCGGTCGATGGCTCCGATGTTTTACGACCTGTATGCCGATGCCCCCGGGGAGGTCCGGGAGAATCGTTTCCAACCGCTGGCTGACAAAAGAACGCGGGAACTCATCGAGGCATGGTCGGCATGCCCGGTGCCTTGGCAGGCGGGCCTGCCGAACTTCGAAAGGGTCACTCTCTATGACAAAGACGGAAAGCTGGCCGGGCATTTGAGGAACTGGTCCCATGACCGTCTGTTTTTCCATGAAAGCCTGAAAGCATCTCCACTCGGCGAAGGGGTGACGCTCTATCAAGCCGACAGGGATTGCCGGCTGGATGGAACCGAAATACCGGAGGGTTCGAAAGTGATCCATCGCCTGCCGGACGCGGAGGTGCTGGCATCGCTCCAGGCATCCGCCGAACGCGCCGGGGCCATGGGAGTGATCTATTTCGCGCTGCCCGGTCCGGGAATGCGGGCGGCTTACTCGGCGGGCCATCTCGCCGGACATCCGGCACCGCGGTTGGAGGTCTGTTTTGACAAAAGCGGTGCCATCGTCCTGAGCAACCGGGGCGGGTCCGACCTTCCTCCGAATGCAACTACCGGAGGATGGCGGCTCGAAGTGAAGGCGGAAGGCATGGGGAAATTCCGCAGCGGCCCACCCGGGGAATTCGCCCGACTGACGGTGCCCGGTAACGCCCCGCCGGAACTCGCCTCCAACCTTGTCCTTCATTTTTCAAAACTGGAAAGCGGCGGGTCGATCACCTCGGCGGCCCTCCTCACCAATGGACATTCCCTACGCTGGAGTCTCGCCGGAACAGATATGGAAGGCACGGTGAAACCAAAGGAATAATATTCAGGAATTTTGCTCGATTTCCCATGGCGCGGCGGTAGCGCATCATCATGCGTGCGAGCGTTCCGTTTTCATTGATTCTGCTTATCTCCTGCGGGCCGTTTTTTTATCAGGCACCACCTCCCATCGCGGAATACCCCGAGCGTCTCGCGACAAAACGGTGGGAGGACTTGTTCACGGAATCATCACCCGGGGCCCCCCTTCTCCCGGACAGGAAAGCGATGGAGGAATCCTGCCTGAAGCTTCCCGAAACCCTCAAGCCGATGGATACGGCGGCACGGCTGGCGGAGATCGACCGCCTGATCGAGATCAATCGTGGAGGTGATTATTCACGGCTCACCGCGAACCTGCTTCATGAATGCCGCGAGCTGGCCGCCGATCCGGCGCTCTTCGATGTTTCAACCCATTACCTCGATTGGCGTGTCAGGAATCCGTCGGTGTCCGTCACTCCGCTTCCAAGCCAGAAGCCGTGGGATATGGATGAGGCGGAATACGCCAAGGCGCGTGAGAACCATCGGAACGATCTGTTGTTAAAAAGGGAATCATTCGTCCGCGAGCTGGCCACCTCCCCACCGGCGCTACTTCCCTATTGGCAGGTGCAGCAGGCGGCGTTCGAATACCGGAGCCGCGAATACCAGACCGCCGGACGGCTGTTCGCGGCGGTGGTTGAAAGCCATCCAAACCACCCCCGTGCCGAATCCGCCGGTCTCATGCATGCCCTGTGCTTCCTGATGCAGGCACGTGAAATGAGGCGGACGGATTCCGAATCAGGAAACCTTTTCCAAGGTGACGGGGTGATGGAGTCTCTGGACCGATCGGAAACCTTGTTGAATGAATACATCGCCGGTCATCCGACCGGTCGTTTTACTTCCGATGCCTGCGGCTGGCTCGGAGCGGTGGCTCTCGAAAGAGATGACCTCGGCCTGGCCGTGAAACATCAGCTCGATCGCCTGGAACGCCAGCAGACACGGGAGGTCCTGGGTTCGGTATTGCGCGAATGCGATTCCATTTTCGAAAGGTTGTTCGCTCGCGATGAGAAGGAAATGTCCGACGAGTGGCTCAGCGACAAACATGATTTCGACGCGAAGTCGGTGGCCCGGCACCCGCTTGTGGCCCGGTTGTTTGTCCAGCACGCGCTCGATCCCGCCGCAGCCGAAATGCTGGACCTCCGTTTGGACCGGGGTGAACCGGCTGACCGGGACACCATCGAATTCCTGAAGAAGAGAACCCTCCGCTCCCAAAAATGGGTCGCCACGGCCCTCCGGGAGCTGGGCTCGGAACTGCTGCTCCGCAACGATCCCACGGACCAAACCACGCTCACCGTCCTGGCCTGGTCCGCGTCCGGATCGGGCGAGCATGCCCAGGCCCTCGCACTGCTCGACCGGGTTCCCGCCGAAACCGCGCGCGACGAAGTGTTGCACGCGCGCGCCATCATCCTGCAGCGGCTCGGCAGGCACAAGGAGGCGGTGGCCGCCTTTGATCTGTTGAACCTGAATTTCCCATCAAGCCCGTTGGTAGAGGAACTCCCGCAGCGCAGGAGCATTTCGCTATTTCACAGCGGCCAGGCGGGTCTGGCTCTGGTGGGTTTGCTGGAATCAGGAGTCGATCCCGAGGACTCCGATATCGGCCTGTCCCCCGGTTACTATCATCCCCAATGGACGGATACCATCCTTCAGTTCGCATCCTTGGATCAACTTGCCACCGCGCTTCCCCAGCTTCCCGAGGATCATCCCGCGGCGACGACCATTCGGAATGTCATCCGCGCACGCGCTCTCTCCGCCGGGGACTTTCCGACCGCCCGAAGGTATGCGTCCCCTTGGAACCCGGCCCCATCCGATGAGCCGGATTCGCAAACATCAGACACCACACTTCCCGAAGATGCGGAGTGGCGGGAGGATATCGCACCGCTTGAGGATGCGATGAAACTGTTGAACGACCCCGCATCGAACATTGATAAACCCGCGCTGCATTTGATCGTCGCCCTCCACTGGTGGAAACACAGGGGGAACCTCACCATGCCGGCGCTGGAGGCAGCGGTTTATCATGACGATGAAAGAGAGAAGCGCGAGCTGCTCCGACGCCAGAACGGCATCCAGCTCGGATATGGCCAGGAGGCGGTCAACAAGGAGCTCGATTCACGGGATGAAGCGACCCATGCGCTGGCCCATGCGCTCGAAGCAGCCAAGAGCACCGATCCGGCGGTCGCCCGGGCGGCGCTCGAACTGGCGAACGAATGCCTCTTCCGCCGTGCGGAGTTCTCACTGTATCAGCTGAGCCGGGCCTTGGAAAGGGACGACAGCCGTTTGTCCGCCGATCTGGCGGACCGCTTGAATCAACTCACCCGATCGAAGTCAGCGGTGAAATACGATTTCCAACCCATTCCGGGTGGATGGATGCCCGGAGACCACAGCCCCTCGAATTCCACGAACGAGATCCTGGACATTCTGGCAACCGGTAGCTCGAAGCCGAAACTATCCGAATCAGACGAACAGGCCCAGTGGGTCAGGGAAAACGCTGTCTTGAACAAAGCCCTTTCAAGGGTGGTCCCCGGGATGGCCATGCCGGAGATACGGAATCTCCTGTCCGCCGAAAAACTTCGTCAGAACGAACTGCGGAAAAAAATGAACCCGCTCGACAGCCTCGGCATCGTCACCTCGGTGGACAGACTGGACGATCTGATATCCGCGGCATCCCTGGCGGACATCACGGCGGTGGATTTCCTCAACTACCGGGACGAACGCAGCCATCAACTTCCCGCATCGTTCAAGAGCTTCGTCGATTTCCGCAACCGGGCCAGCATCCAGGCATCTGTTGATGAAACGGATAATGACAAAACCAATGCCGCCATCGCTGGCTGGAAAGAATATCTCGACACCTGGCCGGACAGTCCGAAAGCGGAAGCCGCGTCCCTGCGACTCATCCGCATGGTCGCACGCCAATCCCGTGGCAGGGTGGCCATCGGAGCGTTTGCTTTCCCTGAAGCTCCGATCCCGGGCGGTTACAAGCACGTCCGCCTTGGCGGGGCATGGTACAAATCCGATCCCGAAAAGATCCTGGGAATGCTGGCCGTCCATGAGCAGCGGTTTCCCGACGGGAGGTACCGGCAGGACATCAATCTGTTGAAAGCGGAATGCCTGATCGACAAGGGTCGGCTGTCTCCAGCGCTCTCCCTGCTGCTCGGAATTCTGGATGATCCTTTGACCGGAGACCTCCACCCCATCGCGGCCCTGGATTTCTGTGACATCAACCAGCGCTTGCTTGATTCAACGCAGAGAGACCAGGTCGTCACCGCGTTCAGGGAAAATCCGGATGCCTTCCCGAGGCTCAAGCTGCTGGTTCATGGCGATACATTCCTCTCCCGTCTCAAACCCATGATGAGGTGGCTGGAGTCGGTGATCCGGTAAAGCCTCAAACCGGGATGTCTCACGGCACCAGATCATTCTCCGCCAGCCACTCCGGATTATACAGCTTGGACTGGTACTTCTGTCCGGTGTCGCAGAGGATGGTGACGATGGTTTTTCCCGGGCCATGGTCCTGGGCGTAGCGGAGCGCCCCGCCGATGTTGATGCCGCTGGAGAGTCCGAGGAAAAGACCTTCCTCACGCAGGAGCTGGTGGATGAGGGAAATGGCCGTGTGGTCGTCGATCCGGTAGGATTTGTCCACCTGGAGATCCTCGATATTTTTTGTCACGCGGCCCTGCCCGATGCCTTCCGCGAAAGAGTCACCGTCGTCGAGGTCGAGACGCTTCTGGGTGAACCATCCCCACATGGCGGCACCGTACGGATCCGCACAGACCGTCGCGATGTTCGGGTTCCTGCTTTTCAGGAAGAGCGAGGTTCCCGCAAGCGTGCCGCCGGTCCCGATGGCGGCGACGAAGGCGTTCACGGTGCCGTCGGTCTGGGCGAGGATTTCAGGACCGGTGGTGTCGAAGTGGGCCTGGCGGTTCGCGAGGTTGTCAAACTGGTTCGCCCAGAACCAACCCTTTTCCGCCGCGAGGCGGCGTGCGATGTGGTTGTAGTTGTCCGGATCGCTGTAGGGCTTGGCGGGCACCGGGATGACCTCGGCGCCAAGGGCGCGGAGCAACGCGATTTTTTCCGGGGCCTGGGTTTCCGGAATGATGATGACGCTTTTATATCCCCGCGCCTGTCCGATGATGGTGAGGCCGATGCCGGTGTTTCCAGCGGTTCCCTCCACGATCGTACTGCCGGGAAACAGCAGGCCGTCCTTCTCCGCCTGCCGGATGATGCCGAGCGCGGCGCGGTCCTTGACGGAGCCGCCGGGGTTCATGAATTCCGCCTTGCCGAGGATCTCGCAGCCGGTGAGGTCGGAGATCCTGTTCAGCCGGATAAGCGGGGTGTTGCCGACGAAGTGGTCGAGTCCGTGGTAGCTCATAAAATGTCAGATTGTCAGATGGACCAGGATAGGTCGGCATGCTCGCGGTGGATCTTGCTGCGGATGGACAGGTTTTTCTCCTCGTAGATCACCAATGAATCGGGAGGGATGCTGTGCATGAGGAAGACGTTCGCACCGATGGTGGAGTTCGAGCCGATGATGGTCTCTCCGCCGAGGATGGTGGAGTTCGGGTAGATGGTGACGTTGTCGCCGAGGTTCGGGTGGCGCTTGAGACCCTTGATGACCGAGCCCGCGTCATCCTTGATGAAGGACCGTGCGCCGAGGGTGACGCCGTGATAGATCTTGCAGTGGTTGCCGATGTTGCACGTCTCCCCGATGACGACACCCGTGCCGTGATCGATGAAAAAGTGCGCGCCGATGCTCGCTCCGGGATGGATGTCGATGCCCGTGCGGCTGTGCGCCCACTCCGTCATCATCCGCGGAATCATGGGCGCGCCCGCGCGATAGAGCCGGTGGGCGAGACGCTGGATGGAGATGGCCTCGATGAACGGATAGGAAAGGATGATCTCCTCATGGCTTCTTGCCGAGGGATCGTTCTTGTATGCCGCCTCGATGTCCGTGCGCAGCACCTCGCGGACGATGTGGAGCGCCTTGCAGAATTTCTGGATGATCGGCTTGGTCCTGCCGGTCGGGCGCTGCGGATCGCCGATGCGCACGCTCTTGCGGATCTGGTCTTCCAGGCGGACGACCAGTTCCGCGAGCCGCTTGGATGTCAGGTCTGCGATGGAACCCTCGCGGATGACGTCATTGTCATGGAAACCGGGGAAAAGCAGTTGCAGCAGGCTTTCGCAAATCTCTCCCACCGCGTGTTTCGACGGCAGGTTGAGCGACTCGCTGTGGTTCAGACCGCCGAAGTTCTGGTAGGACGCCAGCAATTTCCTGACGATCTCGTCGTGCTGGGAGACCGGTATTTCCGTTGCCGGGGGAAGGGATGGATGGTTGCTCATGCCGGGCGGCGCTTGTTCCATGGAGCTTTGGCGAGCAGGAGGCCCATGCCGCACCAATCCGTGATGCCGGCGAAGATGAGTCCGGAACCGACTAAAGCGGGGATTCCGTAAAATCCCGGATGAATGAAATATCCCAGCAACACTCCTGACAGGACGAGCGAACCCGCTCCGATGCGCACCTGGCGCTCGAGGCTGATGACGGAACCCTGTCCGTTTTCCACCGGCAGCCCTGCGGCGATCCATGCCAAGGTCCCGCCTTCGACGACCACGGCATTTCCAAATCCCTCCCTGGCAAACTGGTCGGCGGCCTTGGTGGCACGTTGTCCGGAGCGGCAGAGGATGTAGACGGGCTGGTTCTCCGGCACTTTTCCTCCGGCCACCAGCGCCTTGGGCGAGAGTTCGTCCAAGGGGACATTGACCGCCTCCTTCACATGGGTCGCGTCGTATTCCACAGCCGTCCGGACATCGATGAGCGGAAGATCCGGCCGGGTTGCAAGAAGCTGCGAAAGTTCTTTGGGAGTGATGGATTTCATGAATCAGGACCGGAGTGTGGCGATGAGTCTCTTGGGATAACGAAGCAGTTCCAGCGCGTCGAGAATGTTCGTGGTGACGACATCCGCCCGGCTGAGCGCCCGCAGGGATCCTCCTTCTTTCTGAAGGGTGAAAATGCCCACCGCCGCTGCTTCCAACATCTTGCGGTCGTTGCGGCCGTTGCCGATGGCGATGGCGGACTCCGCGCCAAGCCCCTTCAGATAATCGAGCTTGGCCTCGGCCTGCTGGCTTGGGGGAAGAATGGTCAGCGTGACCGGCAGGTCCGACAAATGCTGCGCGGCCAGCCCGAAGGTGTCCGCCGTGACGACATGGATTTCCAGCGAAGGAGCCAGCATGCCAAGCACTTCGCGGACTCCCGGCAGGAGGTTTCCGTCCAGCGCGAGTGTCCCGTTGTAATCCACAACGAGGTATTTGATGGTGAAGGCTCCGAAGCCGGGGATGTCCAGGTCGATCATGGCGGGTGGGATGTCGGGTTCAGCGTTTTACGATCTGGTGGAGACCGTGGACCAGGGCATCCACTTCCGCAAATGTGTTATAGAACGCCAGCGACGGTCTCACGGTCGTCTCGACACCGAAGTGCCGGAGGGCGGGCATGGCGCAGTGGTGCCCGGCCCGCACGGCGATGCCTTGCTGGTCGAGGTGTTTCGCGATGAGCGCGTTCTCAATGCCCGGGATGACGAATCCGAGCACGCTCGCCTTGTGATGCGCGGTGCCGATCGGACGCAGGCCCGGGACGGAAGCGAGCGCGGCGGTCGCATATTCCAACAACGAGTGCTCGTATGCGGCGAGGGCCGGGATGCCGACGCTGAAGAGGTAGTCGATGGCCGCGCCCAGACCGACGACTCCGGCGATATCCGGCGTGCCGGCTTCGAATTTCTCCGGAGCGTTGTTATAAACCGTCTTTTCGAACGTCACATCGCGGATCATGTGGCCGCCGCCCTGCCATGGAGGCATGGCTTCCAAAAGATGCGACTTCCCGTACAACGCGCCGATGCCGGTGGGACCGAACACCTTGTGGCCGGAAAACACGAAGAAATCCGCATCCATGGCCTGAACGTTGATCGGAATGTGGGGAGTGGACTGCGCGCCATCCACCAGGACCGGGACGCCATGGCTGTGGGCGATGGCGATGATCTCTTCGACGGGGTTGATCGTGCCGAGCGCGTTGGACACCTGCGTGATGGAAACGATCTTCGTGCGGGCGTTGAACAGCCCGGGCACCTCCTCCAACAGCAGCTCCCCACGGTCATTCGCGGGAATCACGCGGATCTTCGCACCGGTTTGTGCGGCGAGAAGCTGCCATGGCACGATGTTGGCGTGGTGCTCCAGCACGCTGAGGATGATCTCGTCCCCTTCGCCGATGTTCTGTTTTCCATAACTCTGTGCGACGAGGTTGATCGCTTCCGTGGTGCCACGGACAAACACGATTTCCTTCGCATCCCCCGCGCCGAGAAACTGGCGGACCTTTTCACGGCCGGACTCGAAAAGCTCGGTCGAGCGGCCCGCCAGCGTGTGTGCCGCACGATGGATGTTGGAATTGTCCCGGCCATAGTAGCTGGAGGTCGCGTCAAGCACGCTCTGCGGCTTGTGGGTGGTGGCGGCATTGTCCAGCCAGATGAGGGGATGGCCGTTCACCCGCTGGTGCAGGGCCGGAAAATCCCTGCGCACCCCTTCCACGTCGAAACCTGCCAAAGGAGCCTCCAACGCGGTTGACGGATACGCCACATCCTTCGGCACGCCGCTGGATCCGATGCCCTCGAGGAAGTAGAATTGCGATCCGCTCTCCAACAGTTCGAAACCGGGCAACTCGAAATGACTTCCGGCGGCGGACCGTGAGGAGGCCGGGTTATTGAAGTTTTTCGAGTAGGAATACGGTTCGCCGAATTCGTGCGAATCCTTCGATCCGGGGACATGCCCTCCCTGTGGGGTCGACCCACCCGGCACGTCCCTGTCCGGTTCCGCGGCAACCACCGTAGGATGCACGGGTGGAGGCGCGTCCGGGGAATGCGACGAAGGAAACCCGCCCGACAAATCGATCTCCCGCGAACCCGTCGTGGGACCCGATGGCGACGACGGCACATGGGCGGGGACACCGGCCACGGTGGCGGGCGGAGTGACAGGTGCGTCGGGCACGGAAGGCACGCGGTTCGAGCTGGCGAAAATCTCATTCGCCAGCCGCGAGATCAGGTCGTTGCCGAAAGGATCGCCCGTTCCCGGATCAGCCTCGAGCAGGCCGGGATGGAGGCGGTTTTCAGACATACTCGTGGTAGTTGTTGATGGAAACGTCGTCGAGACGGGCGATCGCGTCGTCGCCAAGCTTTGCCACGGAGAAATAACGGGTCACCAGGTGCGAGGCGATGGAGTGCTCGTTCGTGCCCATGTAGCGCACCGAGAGGCCCGGCTCGATCTCACCGGTCACCCCGGCTTTCTGAAGACCGACGATGCCGCGCTGCTTCTCACCCACGCGCAGCAGGAGGATGCTGGTCTTGCCGTTTTCATCAATGGCCAGCTTGTTGCTGGGGATGAGCGGGATGCCGCGCCAGGTGATGAAGGGCGAGCCGAAAAGGGTCACGGTCGGCGGTGGCACGCCACGGCGCGTGGCCTCGCGTCCGAAGGCGGCGATGGCATAGGGATGGGCGAGGAAAAACGCCGGCTTCTTCCAAACGAGCTTGATGAGTTCGTCCAGGTCGTCCGGCGTCGGGGTGCCCTTGCGGGTCTTGATGGTCTGGGATTCGGCGACCACGTTCACGAGGCCGAATTCGGGGTGGTTGAGGAGCTCGGACTCCTCGCGCTCCTTCACCGCTTCCACGGTGAGGCGCACCTGCTCGCGAAGCTGGTCCACCGCGTTCGAATACAGGTCCGTGACACGCGTATGGGTGTTCAGCACGGTCTGGATCGAACTGAGATGGTACTCGTGGGGATCGTTCTCGTAATCCACGAAAGTGGTCGGCAGCTTGGGTTCGCCATCGTCCACGGTCAGGAGTTCGATGGCGACGCCGCTTTCCTTGCGCTTCACGCGGTTCACGCGATAGACGCCGCCATCGACATCCACCCATGGCAGGAGGATGTGCAGCCAGCGTGGTGTGATGTCATCCCATTGCGGCGGGGTGACGGTGGCGTTCGCAAGATTGCGGGCGGTCTCGGCGCTGAGGCTGAGGCCGGACGGATAATGATTGGAGTGGCTCATGAGCGATGGAAATGATGCTTGAGGTGAAAGATAGGATAAGGATCGCCACGCGCGGGTACACGGCGGTTCCTCACGCTGGAAAGGCATTTGAAATTCCAGTGATGTCCCGGCCAGCCTCCCTGCTTCGGGGTCGGCTGGACCCATCAACCGGGAAAAAGACGCTGCTCACGTGAGCTCTCCAATTCTCCCCGATCCAAAATTGTCGGCGTAGTCTGCATCTGTTAGACGGTTGGGGTCAACGTCAAATTCCTTATCTGACGGGATTCCAACAAATCACACCTATTTTTATCCAACGAAAAAGCCTTCCGGTACGGGACCGGAAGGCTGGTTGAAATCCGCTGGCTCACATCAACTGCGCGCCGGCCTCCGCCAGCTCCGAACGCTCGCCGCGGTTCAGGGCCACGTGGGCGACGAAGGGCTGGCCCTTCAAACGGTTCCGCGTGTAAACGAGACCATTGCTGCGGCTGTCCACATAGGGATTGTCGATCTGCGCCGGGTCCCCCACGAGCACGAGTTTCGAGTCGCGGGACATCCGGGTCACGATGGTCTTCGCCTCCTGCGGAGTGAGCTGCTGGGCTTCGTCCAGAATGAAGAAGCGGTTGGGAATCGAGCGTCCGCGGATGTAGCAAAGCGCCTCGATTTCGAGAATGCCCTGTTCCATGAGAAGCTCGTACGGCTTCTTCGCGGCGACCGGCGGAGCGCCTGTGGCTTTCGCCTGCTGCTTGCGGCGGGGACCCAAGGGGGTGTTCGGGCGCATCAGGAGATCGAGCGCGTCATGGATCGGTTGCAGCCACGGGCGCATTTTCTCATCCAGTGATCCGGGAAGGAAACCCAGTTGATCCCCCATGGCCACCACAGGGCGGCTGACGGTGATGCCGTTGTATTTCCGATTGAACATCTCATGCAGGCCGGCCGCGACCGCGACAAGAGTCTTGCCGGTGCCGGCATGGCCATAACAGGTCACCAGGGAGATGTCCGGGTTCAGCAGGGCGTCGATCAGGCAGCGCTGGCCGAGATTGAGCGGCTTGAGCGACTGGCCGTCCGGGATCTTGAGAACGTCCGGGATCTCCAGCCTCACGAACCTTCCGTCCGCGGTGAGGCGGGCCGGGATGGTTTGTTTCTCCCCCGTTCCCAGCAGCACATATTCATTCACCGCCACACCGGGGAGACGTTCGTCGGAAAGGGTGATCTCACCGGTGCTGGAGAAGCGTTGCAGTTCATTCGGATCCACCTCGATACGACGAACCTCGTAGTTCGAGACCTCGCGGGCGTCCACCTTGTCATTGAGATAGTCCTGGCACTCGATGCCTACGGCCCGCGCCTTGAGCTGCATGTTGATGTCTTTGGTGACGAGCACCACGGGCGCGTCATTGTACTGCATCAGTAGCAAGCTGGCGGCCAGGATACGGTGGTCCACGCGCTCGCGGTCCGGGAAAATGCGGTGGAACCTGTCGAGCATGTCCGAGTTTTTCGGGCAGTTGGAGGGATCGTAGATCACAAGGCGGATGGTGCCGCCGAAGGCGGTGGTGACACCCTGCGTGACCTTGTTCGTGCAGGAGAACATTTCCGTGAGACGGCGGTGGACTCGGCGGGCGTTCGCTCCGCGCTCGCTTTGCTCGGACTTGAATTTGTCCAACTCGGACAGGACATCGACAAGGATGCACAGGTGGTTGTCCTGAAACCGGTCGAGGGCCGCCGGATCGTGCAGCAGGACATTGGTGTCCAATACGAAATTCTTGGCCAACTGCGAGGGGGCCATGAGGCCAAGGTCTGTTGGCTGGGGAGTTTTGCCTGCCGCTCGTTTTTTCCGGGTGCCGCCACCTTCCTCAGGGGCTTCTTCAAACAGTGCGGACTGACCTTCCTCGGTGCGATGGATCATCGGTATGGGTGCTGGGTATTTTGACGGTGGTTGGGATGTGCCTCACACCAGACCGTCGGCCAGCATGCGCAATGCCAAATCGTGACAACGAATCTTTAATCCACTTAATCAAGATAACCTGACTATCGCCGTTATCGTGACGATGGCAACTCAGAAATTCGTTTTTCGGAAATCCCCATGCGGCGCCAGAGGCATTTCAAATTGGAATCGGGAGCGTGAAACCAGCGGTCCTGTCGTCAGATCCGGCAATGACAAGCCTGCATGTGTGACAGTATGTTCTTTTTTACTATCAGTTGGAATATATATCTCTTCCTCATGCTCCTATTATATCAATTTCATCAACTCCGCGCGTTTGATCTTGCCCAATCCGCTGTGTGGGATATCCGATATGAAACGTGCGGATCTCAATCTGCGGAAACCCGCGGCCCGCTTGTCATAAAGTTCCAGCACCGACGCGACGAGCGCGGGGTCCAAGGCTGATTCGAAAACGGGCAGTAACACGTTTCCGGCGCGTTCGTCCGGAACCGCGACGACGGCATAGGTTCCGGGAGACAGCCGGCCACCCGAAAGCTCCGCCAGCTCGCGCTCGATGGATTCCGGATCGACCAGCTCGCCGAGGACCTTCACCCGGTTGTCGGCGCGGCCCATGGGCGTGAGCTGGCGGTCCTCCAGCAGCACGCGGTCGGTCGTCAGGTGCCAGGGCGACGTGCGCGGGGTGAAACAACCATCCCTCACATAACCGGAAAAGAGGGCGGGGCCCGCGATCGAGAGCAATCCTTCCGGCGAGGTCTCCGCCTGCCAGACCGGCAGCAGCGGAATGGGCGCCGATTGGTACGGCATTTCCAGTAGATCAAGCCCCTGGGTGGCGATCTGGGACGCGGCCTCGGACATGCCATAGCTCGCCAGCACCGGCCAGCCGAGATCGCGCGCCGCCCGGCCCGTGGCGGGGTCCAGATGCCCGCCCCCGACGACGATGGCCTTGAGAGCCGGAGGAGCTTCCAGGCCGGCTTTCACCAGATCATGAACCTGTGTCGGAACGAGGGAGGTATGGGTGACACCGGCACGCGCGACCCACCCGCCGAACAATATGGGATTCCAACGTCCGCGGTATGTCTCCATCCCGCATCCCGCGGCATAACTCCGTGCCGCGACGCCGAATCCGCCGACATGGTTGAGAGGCAGAGCCAGCCCCCAGCGGGATTCCTCCGTTACCTGGAGATGCTCGTTCACCGCTCTTGCGGAAACGAGCAGCGCCTGTTTGGAAAGCGCGACCCACTTGGGATTTCCCGAACTCCCGGACGTCTCGAAAAGCACGTGCCCCGCAAGCTCCGCCAGGTCCGGAATCTCCCCGGCGGCGAAGGGCCGCGGATCATTCCAGAAGGCATCACAGGTTAATACAGACGAGTCCATGGCAGGGCGGCGAGAAGATCGTCGAATCCCAGCCCCATGCCATCCGGAATTTTGAAATCCGGCGACCATGGGCCGAGAGCTTCGGAGAATTCGTCAGGTTCGAACAGGTGGTGGGTTTGCAGGCCACACAGTCCGACGAGTCCGGGAAACTGCAATTCCAACCGTGCCGCCTCCCACGCCGCGAACGCCTGGCCCAGCGGATGGTCCATGTAGCTGGTCATGACGACGCGCTGGCTGTGGCTGATGGCGCTTTCGCCCAACAGGAAAGGCTCGTCGATCGCCGGCTTTACGACCATCACCTGCGCGGCGGATGAAAGCGGGGCCGCCTCGCGATCCACCGCCAGCTTCACGCGCGTGGTGCTACGGATTTCCTTCCACGCCGTTTCGGAATACGGACACGGGTCTTCCACGAAATCGATGGCGGCCCGGGCCTTTTCCGTGAGACCTGACAAAAATTCCACCGCGGCGGCAGGGGTGAGGCTTTCATTGAAGTCCAGCCGCCATTGCAGCGATGGATACTCCGCCACCATGTCCTCGAGAAACCTCGCTTCCGATACCAGATCCCTGCCCGTTTTCAATTTGATCACGGTGAAACCCGCGTCCACCGCGAACGCGATTTCCGTGACGTCCCCCTTCGCCAGCGTCGCATGACTGCGGGGCACCTCCATTTCCTCGAACAACGAGTTCTCGAACCCACGGGCGGTGCGGTCGTACTCCGCGCAGCGCAGCGCGCGGCGGACGATGGGCCACCGGCGCGCTCCCGCGAGGTCGGCGAGGCATTTGTCCAATGTCGGATCGCCCAGCTCCGGCCACGGGTGGATACAACCGTAACCACCGTCCACCTGGATCAGCGCGCCTTCGAACTCCCGTCTGTTCGAGATGGAATTGAGAAAGCCCCGCGCCTTCAGACGGTAGCGGGAGACGAGTGGTTTTTGTTCGATCAGATGCATGTCAGCGGGCCATGGCGGCGGCGAAATGAAAGGCGGCGGCGAAAACAATCAACTGCACTCCGCCCAACGCCAGCAACCGGTTGAACGCCGAGGGCGGAAAAGTGAGCACCCCCCAGATGATGCGCAGTCCCAGAAGGAACACCGGCGCGCTCGCGATGGCCAGCGGCGGCTGGCCGAAGGCGATCCACCCGAGGCCGGCAAACACCGCGATTTTCACCTCAAGCCAGATGACCGCCACCGCTGCCTTCGGTCCGAACCGGACAGCGAGCGTTCTTTTTCCCGTACCCGCATCCTCCTCCCGGTCGCGGAGGTTGTTGATGGAGATGAGGATGGCGGACAGCAGGCCGATCTGCAACCCGAGCAAGAGCGCCTCGGGCCGCCATTCGCCGGTCTGGACAAACACCGTGCCGGCCACCGCGACGAAGCCGAAGAAAAGGATCACGAAAATCTCGCCCAACCCACGGTATGCCAGAGGGAAGGGTCCGCCGGTATAGCCATACGCGAGGAACAACGAGGGGATGCCGATCGCGATGATGGGCCAGCCACGCGCCTGGAACAGCACGGCTCCACAGATCACCGCCAGTCCGAGGAATGCCGAGGCGATGCCCATCACCGTGCGCGGCCGCATGAGGCCCGAAGCCGTCACGCGGGTGGGGCCGAGCCGCCGCTCGGTGTCCGCGCCCTTTTCCGCGTCGATGGCGTCATTGAAAAAATTCGTCGCGATCTGGATGGCGACCGAGCCACCGAGCGTGCAGAGCGCCAGCAGCAGGCTGAACTGTCCGGTGATTTTCCAGGCAAGCACGCAACCCACCCACACCGGCACGATGGCGGCGGGCAGCGTTTTCGGTCGTGCGGCGAGGATGCAGGATTTCAAGGTGGCGGGCACGGCGGCAGTGAAACCCGGACCCCACGAGGAAATCGACCCATTTCGTCAGGTCCCTTCGGCCCCCCTGCCCGTTTCATGAAGCCCCGGGAGAAAAAAGGCGGAAAATATTCCAGTTTGCGTGACCAAAGCAGGGCGGCCCTGTCTATCCGATGAACCCATGCGCGGAATTCGCGGTATTTCCGGATATCCCGGCGCGGCTTCACGTAGGAAATCAACCTTGTCCCCCGCCCATCCGGCACCAGATGAAAACCCGCCGTAACCTCTACTGTCTCATCGCCGGCCTGTGGCTCGTCGTGCTCGTGTTTGTTTTTTGGCCGGGTGGCTCGCGCTCCCCCGTCGTCCCCCCTCCCCCCGTGGCATCCACCCGTTCCCACCAGCGGACCACCTTGCCGGCTCCCGCGCCACCTTCCAAACAGGTCCGGACTCTTGCTCATTTGGCCCAACTTGCGGAAAAAGGCGAACTCCCGAAACTCACCCGCGGACAGATCGACGCTTACCTGCGGGCACAAAACCGCAGCGCGGGCTCCCTCCTCGCAGCCCACCATCTGAGCAGAGACCAGGCGTTTCTTGTCGAGGCGATGGAAAAATTTCCCAATGACCCGCAGGTGCTGCTAACCTCGCTTCTGATCACAAGCGGTCTCCCTGAGAAACAGTTGGAAACTCTTGCCAAGCTCAAACTCACGGATCCCGGCAACGGCCTCGGCGATTGCCTGGCCGCGCGCGCCCTTTTCGAACTCGGGAAACAGGAGGAAGCCATGGCCGCGCTGTCGGAATCCATGGGCAAGCCATTTCAGGACTATATGATACCCTCCTGCCAGAATGCCGAAGAAGCCTACCTGTCCGCGGGATTTTCGCCTCTGGAAGCAAAAATGGCGGCGCTCAACGGAGCCTCCAAATTCCTCACCATCCAGCTTCGTCATGTGGCGGACGCACTCAAAAAACAGCGGGCGGCACACGTTGGAAATGAGGAGGCGCTGCAGCACTTCCGGAGTCTCCAGCTCGGAATGGCGGATCAGATCCGTAGCGGAGGCTTTCCGGTCGACTCGCTTGTGGCCATGAGCGTGGAAAAGGGGGTTTTGAAAGAAATCGACACGCCGGAATCCCAGGCACGGCTTGAAACGATCCAGCAGGAACGCGACGCCATGTTCGCCGATCAAAAACGAATCACCGACCTGATGGCCAGCTCTTCCGTGCCTGAATCGGATTGGCTGCTTTACTTCGACCGGGTCAAGCTCTTCGGAGACAAGGCGGCGAGCACCTGGTTTTTGGAAAAGCACCCGGAACCATGAATTCCATGCCCATCATTCCGGTTTCGCGACAATCGTGAGAACGGGCCGGTGATCCGACGCTATCGACTCCGGCAGCACGATGGAGGGTTTCTCCTGACGCAGTCCGCGGAGAACGGTGAAATCGATTTCAACCTTGGGATTGTCCGCAGGGCAAGTGGCGGACGGTTCTTCTTTCGCGACCACCGACCAGGGAGGCTGTCTGAATACCGCCAACGTCCCCGAGTCGGGGGTCGCGTTGAAATCCCCAGCGAGGATGATTGGACCTGTGGTCTCTTTCAGCAGGCCGACGGACACCACCTCCGCTTGTTTGTCCCGTGTGGCCGGGTTTTTGTGATCCAGGTGAAGGCCGGCGATCATGACCGGTCCGAGCGGGGTCTCCACCATGGCGGAAATGGCGACACGCGGCTCACCGTCGCCCGGCAGCCGGTGGATTTTCAAACCGGCGAGCGGAAACCGCGAGAGCAACGCCTGCCCGTATTCGCCACCTTGGAAATCCATGGCTTTCCCGAAAACCTGCTTCATGCCGGTCAGCCGGGCGAGTTCGGCGGGTTGATCGACTTTTCCGCTGCGTTCGCAGTTCTTGTCAACCTCCTGAAGCATCATGACATCCGGTTCCCGGCCCCGGATCACCGCCGCGATGCGTTCGAGATCCACCTTGTCATCCGCTCCCCTGCCGTGGTGGATGTTCCAACACAGCACCTTCAAGGAGGTGGATTTCTCTTCCGACCGGACCAACCCGGCGGGAAATAGCAGAACGGAAACCAGCAACAGGAATTTCATCCCGGTCGGATACGCCGCTTTCCACAAAAGAATTCAAACCACGGCCAGACAGGTCAATCCATTCGCCGCAGCCGATACTGATGTTCGTCCACCAGTTCGTTGATGATCTTGCGGGCCCGGGCATTTCCGGCGCCAAGGGCTTCCAGGATCAGACGATCTGCCGCCAACCGCAGGCGCAGCTCCCTTCCAACAGTCTCCGGCTTTGCGAGCGTGCCGAAATAGGGATCGCGGAAGCGGTTGAGCGGTCCGTACTGGGGCTCGTTCAGGAGATGGTGGGTCTGCTGTTTCAGTTCCGCAATCTGCTCCTTGAGCACCATGCAGTAGACCTTGAGCTTTTCATCGCCCGCGGTGGCGAGGTTCGCCGACTCCTCGCCCAGCCATTCCATTTCGAGCTGGAGCATTTCACGAAGATCGGCGGCGGCGTACGCCGTGTTCAGCCGTTGCATCCAGATTTTCTTATGTTCCTTGAGCTGTGGTTCCGGTTCGAGGTCCGGGTGGAAGGCTTTCGCGAGTTGCTTGAATAGGGATTTGAGGTCGCGGCTCTTGGCTTTCTCAAGTTCGAGGCGCTTCCGCTCTTTTTCCATCCGCGCCTTGGTCTGCTTGCGGCCGGGTTTCGCAGCGGGATGCGGGGAAGGAGAAACGCCTTCCGCCGCGTCGAACTTTCCGGCGATGAGTCGTTTGAATTCCTCCGGATCCGTATTGGCGTCCAGGCCGCTGAGATCGAGATCAACGCCCGCGTTGCGTGCCATCTGCTGGATCATGGAGCGGAACATGTCGAATTCTGTCTGATCCGGCATACCCACCTCGTTCCCTTTCCCGTCCTGGCTTGGCTCGATGGTTTCGAGGATCACCTCCAGTTCCGAAAGATCATCCTCACCAAGGCCCACGGGATCGTTCAGCAGGTTTTCCGCATGACCGCACAGCAGGTGGGTGAACGACTCCCGGCATCTGGCCGTGAGCTTCAGCGTTTGCAGAGCTTTGTAGCCGTGGAAAACGATATTCCGGTTCGTGCGGTTGATTTCCTCCACAAGCGGCATCAGGTCGTTGATCGAGATGGCAAGCACCTCATCAAGCCGCTTTTGTTCGTTGAGATGGCGGGCCCTGGCCTCTTCCAGACTTTTCATCAGCCGGTTGAATTCGGTCTGGGTGCGGCCGAGCGCTCCACCCCTGCCGGTGCGGATGACGAGCACCTTCTTGTCCTCGGGTTTCGCCATCGGTTTCCTGCGCTTCATGAGGTGAAAATCCCTGTTCGCCCTTCCCGCGTCAACTTAACGCGAAAATCCCGCAAAACCCGACAGCCATTCCTGATTTTCCATGGAAATTTGCTTAACCCCAAGTGTGTATTGCACGGGTGGCGGATTCTTCCCAAGGTTCCACCGTTCTTTTTATCCGACCTTCGTCGGACAACGATTGTCCAACAGTCCAAAACACAAAAATATCCATGCCCCTCACCATCAAACCAAAATCCGAATGCGCCTTCGACCAGCTCTCGCTCGGCGAGGTCATGCTCCGTCTCGATCCCGGCGAAGGCCGGATCCGCACCGCACGGAATTTCGCCGCTTGGGAAGGCGGCGGCGAATACAACACATCCCGCGGCCTGCGGAAATGCTTCGGCTACAAGACCGCCGTGGTGACCGCGTTCGTGGACAACGAGGTGGGCCACCTCATCGAGGACTTCATCATGCAAGGCGGCGTGGCCACGGATTTCATCCAGTGGCGCGAGGATGACGGCATCGGCCGGAACGTGAGAAACGGCCTGAACTTCACCGAGCGCGGCTTCGGCGTACGTGGCGCGGTCGGCAACCCCGACCGTGGCAACACCGCCGCCTCGCAGCTCAAGCCGGGCGACGTGGACTGGGACCACATCTTTGGAAAACTCGGCGTGCGCTGGTTCCACACCGGTGGCATCTACGCGGCTCTCTCGGAAACCACCGCCGCCCTCACCGTCGAGGCGGTGAAAGCCGCCAACAAATACGGCACCGTGGTTTCCTACGACCTCAACTACCGCCCGTCGCTGTGGAAAACCATCGGCGGCCTCGCGAAAGCCCAGGAGGTGAACCGCGAGATCGCGAAATATGTGGATGTCATGATCGGCAACGAAGAGGACTTCACCGCGTCGCTCGGCTTCGAGGTCGAGGGCGTGGACCACAACATTTCCACCATCGAACTGGATGCGTTCAAGGCGATGATCGAGACCGCCGTGAAGGAGTTCCCGAATTTCAAGGTCGCCGCCACCACCCTGCGCGGAGTGAAGACCGCGACGATCAACGACTGGTCCGCCATCCTGTGGCACGATGGACAGTTCCACGAATCACGCAAATACCCGGACCTCGAAATCCTCGACCGCGTCGGCGGCGGTGATTCCTTCGCATCCGGCGTGCAGTTCGGTTTCATGGAGTTCAACGACGCGCAAAAGGCCGTCGAGTATGGTGCCGCCCACGGCGCGCTGGCATCCACCACTCCTGGCGACACCTCGATGGCCACCCGCAAGGAAGTGGAAAAACAAATCGGCGGTGGCGGTGCCCGCGTGGTGCGCTGATTTCAAAACTCCGTTTGATCTCGAAGAGCCCGTCGTGTTTGCGGCGGGCTCTTTTTTTGCTTTGTCGAATTTTATTACTAAAATAGGCAATTTAGTATTTTAACTGTTGACGGCGGGATCAATCGGTGTTTGTTTCAGGCCGTTCCCCATGAAACTCCCGAACACGATCGCCCGAACCGGAAACCACGCTGCCGTGGCTTTCCGTTGTCGATGTGCTTGATCACGGGGCCGTGCCGGTTTTCCGGTTCCTCGGTTCATCCATGCCGCACGTTCGCGGTAATGTTTTTCACACCAAATTTTTTCCATAGCCGTGGTTGGCTCGATTAATGCGACCCGCTCCGGGATTCCCGGAGCGGGAACCGCTGACCCAAAACTCATTCCACCCTCATGAACTTTTCCACTTCCCGACTCATCCCATCCGCCGAACCGCTCTCCACCACGGTTTCCTCTCCAAAGCTCGATCTCATCCAACTCACTTGGAACCACATCGCCGAGCGCTATCTCAGCCGCATCCGTACAAACCGCATTCTGGCGGGCCGTGTCCGCTCGATCCGCCTGCTCGCGGTCCACGATGCGATCCATTCCGTCATCGATCCCGGCAACGGCCATCTTTTCAAGGAGATCTCGGAGGGCTCCAGCATCGAGGCGGCCTATGCGGCGGTGGCGAAGGCCTCGCATGATGTGCTGGCCTCCGTTTTCACCGCCGCCGAGGATCGTGAAGATCTCGCGGACCTGCTGGAAGAAAGTCTCTCGCTCATCGGCAAGGAGGATGAAAAGGCGGCGGGCAAATCCAGCGGGACGGACAGCGCCGGTACCTACATCAAGAGTTTCGCGCCGCTGCTTTCCAACCATCGGCCGGAGAAACCCACACCGGTCCGCACGGTGAGACGCGAGCTGGCAGCCGTTTCCGGCGGAAGCTCCTGGTGAGCCGGAGGCTCCCGAACCTCCTGCGTCCCGACTCATTGTCAGGGCGTTGAAAAACCGTTTTCAAAAAAGGAGTCCGATCTGGCATGCGGCGGGCTATGTTTCGTTTGAATCCATGCCAACCATCACCCCTCAGACGTTGTCACCCTCCGCCCGCAGCACCGCCTTGTTGGTGGCGCGGCTTGTCTTCTACAACGGCCTGCTGATCGGATTGGGACTCTTCGCCCTGGCCATCAGTGTGCTATTTTTCCAGATCGGAGCGGTTTCCGATGTTTCGGAGCGGTGGCAGGCCGGCGGGGTGCTGACCGTGCTTGGATTGCTCGCATTCGGTTTCGTCTCGTTCGCGAAATCCCGGGTGGAGAAACTCAAAGGCGGAGCGGCGTAAACCCTCCGGGTTCCGGAGTCACGGCATGATGGTCGCCCCGGGCGGGCTCGACGCGAAAGCGTGTGAATCTCCCGCATTGCCATTTGCGGGAAACAGGCTAGGGTCCGCCCCTTTCCCGACCAAACATGACGACTCCCGACCTCTACGCGCAACACGTTCTTCCCACTTACGGGCGGTTTCCGCTTGTCCCTGTGCGAGGTGCGGGCGCGCGACTTTGGGACGACACGGGAAAGAGTTACCTCGATTTCTGCATGGGCATCGCCGTGTGTTCGCTCGGCCATTGCCATCCGTTGCTGGTGGAGGCCATCCGCCACCAGGCGGGCGAGCTGATGCATGTCTCCAACCTCTATCAGAATCCGCTGCAGGCGGAACTGGCGGAGGAAATCAACACCCGCCACGTGAAGCTGGCGGGCAAGGTCTTCTTCTCGAACTCCGGTGCCGAAGCAAATGACGGGCTCATCAAGTCAGCAAGGCGCTTCGGCCTGAAACGCCCGCAGGCGGATGGCTCCCAACGCTACGAGGTGGTGACCTTCCTGCAGTCCTTCCACGGACGCACGCTCGGCGCGATGTCCGCGACGGGTCAGGCGAAGATCCAGGAAGGCTTCGATCCCCTGTTGCCCGGATTCCGTTATCTTCCGTTCAATGACATCGCCGCGTTGGAAAACGCCGTGCGCCCTGAAACGGCCGCCATCCTGCTCGAGCCGATCCAAGGCGAGGGCGGTGTGAACATGGCCACGCCCGAGTTTTTCCGCGCGGTCGCGGCATTGTGCAAGAAACATGACATCCTTTTGCTCATCGACGAGGTGCAAACCGGCTTCGGCCGCCTCGGCGATGCGATGGGCTGGCGCATGATCGCCCCCGAAGTCCAACCCGACGGCATTTCATGGGCGAAGGGGCTGGGTGGCGGCGTGCCGATCGGCGCCTTCTGGCTCAGCGACCGTGCCGTCTCCGAAGACGGCACCGCGCTTTCCTCGCTGATGGGTCCGGGTTCTCACGGCTCCACCTACGGCGGAAACCCGCTCGTCTGCGCTGCTTCCCTCGCGGTCCTGAAAGAGATCCGGGAGAAGGAGCTGGCGGTGAACGCCATCCTTCAGGAAGTCCGCATCCGCGAGACCGTGAAATCGTGGAATCTTCCCGTGGTCACCGCGGTGCGCGGCCAAGGCCTGCTGCTGGGCATCGCGCTTGATCCCGCACTCATTCCGACGCCGGAAGGGAAAACTCCCGCTCTTGTGGTGGTCAACAAATTGATGGAGCACGGTCTTTTGGTTCCACCAGCGGGTCCCAACGCGTTCCGTCTGCTGCCTCCGCTCAACGTCACCGATGCGGAAGTGGACGAAGCATTGTCCATCATTCACTCCGTCCTTTCCGAGCTCTAACACTTCCCCTGCTCATGCAACACCTGCTTTCCATCGAACAACTCAGCGCCAGGGAAATCCAGCGCCTGCTGGAATCCGCCGCGCACTTGAAACTCCAGCGCGGGCGCGACGGTCAGGTTCTCGCCGGACAGACCTGGGCGCTGATTTTCACCAAGTCGTCCACGCGGACGCGGGTGTCTTTCGAAGTCGGCATCCGCGAACTCGGCGGATTTCCGATGTTTCTCTCGAAGAACGACATCCAGCTCGGGCGTGGTGAACCCATCAAGGACACGGCGCGCGTGCTGGGCCGCATGGTGCACGGAGTCATCATCCGGACCTTCGCCCAGCAGGACGTGGTGGACTTCGCGGAGTATTCGAAACTTCCGACGATCAACGCGCTCACGGATGACGAGCATCCCTGCCAGATCCTGGCGGACCTGCTCACCATCCAGGAAAAGCTCGGCGGCTGGGAGGGTAAAAAGGTCGCGTTCATCGGCGATGGATTTTCCAACATGACCATTTCCTGGATGTGGGCGGCCAAGCACCTCGGCTTCGAGCTGGCCGTCGCCGCTCCCGCCACCTGCCAGCCACCTGCGGATTTCCTCGCGAAACTCGCCGCACCGAACGTCAGCATCACCACGGATCCCGCCGTGGCCGCAAAGGGCGCGCATGTCATCAACACGGATGTGTGGCTCTCCATGGGTCAGGAAGACCAGAAGGAGAAGGAGCTCGAGTTCGCCGGATTCCAGGTGAACGCGGAGCTTCTCGCCCATGCCGCACCGGGCCACATCGTGCTTCACTGCCTGCCTGCCTATCGCGGGAAGGAAATCAGTGAGGAAGTGCTGGAACTCCACGCGGGCACCATTTTCCAACAGGCTGAAAACCGTCTGCACGCCCAGAAGGCGGTGCTGGTGGCGCTGGCGAGGAAATGAGTCCCCTCACGCGGGAGGAATCACATTCTCCCGTATCACCTTTCCGCCCAGATCCCGCATCATGAGTTTCAATCCGGAGGCATCGGCGGTGCCCTCGATCCAGCGGGCGGCGTCCGGTTTTGGTCCGCCGGAGACGAGCTGGGCATAGGGGAATTTTTCATCGGCAGGCAGCCAGGCATCCTCGTGGGTGTGTCCGGAGATGACCACCTGGGCACCCCATTTCACCAAGGCATCATGCCAGGCGGCACGGCATTCCCGGGCGAAATGGTCGAAGCCGCCAGTGGCGTAATCCACGGAAGGGGCCTCCGCTTTCCAACGCAGCGGGATGTGGCAGAACACGACCTTGTGGGGTGCGTCGCGGATTTCCGGCTGTGCGGTGACTTTCTCCAACCATGCGGTCTGCTCGCGTCGCAGCGGCTCGAACGCCACCCGCCCGCCGAAGCTGGGATGGTCGTCGGGCTTGTCCTCGCCGGTATGCAGGCAGATGAAAGCGACCGGCCCGTTCCTGAAGGCATAGAACGGCCGGCCCTGCGGCATCGCCACCATCTCCTTCACCTTGAACGCCCACTTGCCGCGCACGTCGTGATTTCCCATGGTCAGCAACAAGGGGCGGCCCGCGCTGATGTCCTGTCCGGCGGGATGAAGCAATGTCGGGATCAGCCACGATTCCTCGTTCCAGTTGTTACAGGTGTCCCCGTTCCATAGCAGGAAGTCCGCGGGCGGAGTGGCTTCATGCAGGCGGCGGATGGTCTCCGCATTCTCGTGCGTGTCATTCCAAACCACGAAACGGGCGGAGGATGCCGAGGGATCGAGCGTGCGGAAGGTTTTCCACGGCGTTTCCTCGCGCGCTTTCTCTCCGTCACCCGCTTCCACCACCACTCTCGCTTCATAAAATTTCCCCGCTTGAAGTTGTTCCAACCTCACCCGCATCACCGAATCTCCTTGTGGAACGAATCCGAAATCATCCGCCGCGAGGGTGCGGATCGCGCCGCCTTTTTCCCGCCACTCCACCCAGCCACGGGCCAGTCGTCCGACGGCCCAGATGATTTCCACCCCATCCGTCCGTGGGGCCATCACCATCGCCGGCGTCACCAGCAACGGTCCAGGCTCCGGCGCTGCGGCCGGCCCGTCCGCTCCCAGCGCGATCACGCCGACTCCTCCAGCAACCGATCCTGTCAAAAACGAACGTCTCTTCATTCGAGGGCATACTGCCGGCCCCGGCAGGGAATTTCATGGCCCTGCGAAAATACCGGGCTAGTCTTGGCCCTGTGATCGCGCGGCAAAAAATCAAATACCCCGTCTCCCCTTCCCTGCGACAGTATCTCTACCACTTCGACCGCCAGCGGGAGATTCCGAAGGTCTATGACGAGCTGGGCCGGTTCACCGGCGCGATGCCTTACGAGGATCCCTCCGGCCGCGAGACCCTGTGGCTGACGGTCATGTATCCGCCGGAAGTCATCAGGGAGCTGCGGCCCCGCCTGACCAGCATCTATACCGAGCTGAAGCTGGGACGCGACACCGCACAGCACGAGCACCTCGTGGTGGACCGCATCGACTTCGGTGATTTCGGAAATTCCAAACCCTTCCGTGTCCGGGTGACGAATCTCTTCAATGACAACTCGGACTATTTCTATGTGAAACAGGCGGACGCCTCGCGCATCTACGGGCTGGAGCTTGAACATATCCTGTCGCCGAACCGGATCAACTATCTGGTCAATGGCAACACCCTCATCGAGGAGCACATCTCCGGTGTGCCGGGTGACGTTTTCCTGCGTGATTACCTGAACCGTCCGGGACTCAACAAGGTGCGGATCGCCAAGGAATTCACGAAATTCACCGAGCGCAGTTTCATCCGGCTGCTGGGCGACATGCGCAGCGTGAACTATGTGGTGGAGGTCACTCCGGATTTCGAGGAGGTGCAGTACCGGGTGCGGGCCATCGATTTCGACCAGCAGTCGTACGAAGGAAATGGAAACATCTATCTCGCCTTCCGGTTCAACTCGAACCGGAAGGTCACCCGCCTCGCCTTCGAGGTGTTGAACCGCAAGAGCATCGACCAATACGTGGCCGAGGAGCACGCGCAGATGGCGCGGCGCGCCAAGGTGGAGAGCGGCCGCCTGCGGGCGTTGCTCGGCGTGATGCGGCGCGAGGACATCGCCCCGCGCGAGCACGTCGTCACGCTGGCCCGCGAGCTGGACCGCATGCATGCGACGAGCGGATTCGGCGACTGCCAGTCGATGGGCGAGCTCACCGCCATGCACATTTCCCTGATGCTCGACATCAAGCCGTCGAACGTCGTTTTGAATCCTCCGTCTTGAGGGGCTGGACTCCCGCCTCATGTGCGGCCAGACTGCCGCCATGAATCGTCTTTTCCTGCTCGACGGCATGGCCTTGGTTTACCGCGCCCATTTCGCGTTCATTCAGAACCCCATCCGCAACTCGAAGGGAACGAACACCTCCGCGCTCTACGGTTTCATCAACACGCTGCTGTTCATCCTGGAAAAGGAGAATCCCACCCACATCGGTGTGGCGTTCGACACCTCCGCCCCCACGCCACGGCATGTCAGGTTCCCCGCTTACAAGGCACAGCGGGATGAGATGCCGGAGGAACTCGCCGCGGCGATCCCGCATGTGAAGGCGCTCTGCCGGGCGTTCCACATTCCGGTGCTGGAACTCGACGGCTACGAGGCGGACGACATCATCGGCACGCTGGTGAAACGCGCCGAGCCGGATGGTTTCGAGTCCTTCATGGTCACTCCGGACAAGGACTTCGCGCAGTTGCTCTCCGCGAGCACCTTCATGTGGAAACCCGGTCGCAAGGGCAATGATCACGAAGTGATCGGCCTGCCACAGTTGCCCGAAATCTGGGGCGTGGCCGATGCCCACCAGATTATCGACCTGCTGGGCCTGATGGGTGATTCCGTGGACAACATTCCCGGCGTCCCCGGCATCGGGCCGAAGACCGCGCAGAAGCTCATCGCGGATTTCGGCTCGATTGAAAACCTGCTGGCGAACACCTCGAAGCTCAAGGGCAAGCAGAAGGAGAACCTGGAGACCCACGCCGACATGGCGCTTCTTTCCAAGGAACTTGCCACCATCCTCCTCGATGTGCCGGTGGAGGTGGGCTGGGACGACCTCGTTTTGTCACAACGCGATGACGAGGCGCTCAAGGCACTCTTCAACGAATTCGAATTCCGCACCCTCTCCAAACGGCTTTTTTCCTCCGGAAACCCGGAATCCCCGCCGGACAAAGAAGCCGCGACGCCGACGATTTTCGAAACGTTCAAAACCATCCGGGACGTAAGCCACACCTACCATCTCGCGGACACGCCCGAACTCCAGAACCAACTTTTCACCGAGCTCGCCCGGCAGAAATCCTTTTGCTTCGACATCGAGACCACCGGGCTGGACCGTTTCACTTCGAAACTGCTGGGCATCGCCTTTTCCTGGCAGGAACACACCGGCTGGTATCTCCCCTATTCCGAGTCACTGCTTCCGGAACTCCGCAAGGTCCTCACTTCGCCTGCGGAAAAGATCGGCCATAACCTCAAGTTCGACCTTTCCATTCTCCTCCATCACGGCATCCGGGTGACCGGACCGTTTTTCGACACGATGCTGGCGGATACGCTGGTCGCGCCGGAGCGCCGCCACTCGATGGACTATCTTTCGGAGATCCTGCTGGGTTACAGTCCTGTGAAGCTCGCGCACATTTCCAAGCCCGTGGTGGAGCCGGAGGCCGCGGCGTCCCTCGACCTTTTCGCCCACGCGGAAAAAACCAAGGCATCCAAGGATCTCGACATCGCCGCCATCCCGCTCGCGGTCCTGGCGGAATATGCGGCGGAGGATGCCGACGTCACTTTCCAACTGGCGCAAAAGATCCGCCCCCTGCTGGAGGCTTCCGGCCAGCAGACCGTCCTGACCAACATCGAAGGACCGTTGCAGACCGTGCTGGTGGCGATGGAGATGGAAGGCATCGCCATCGATCCCGCCGCCCTCACCGTGATCGGCGACGAGTTGCAGATCCAGATCGACGGATTGGCCAAGTCCATCCACGCCCACGCGGACCGTTCGTTCAACATCGCCTCGCCAAAGCAGCTGGGCGAGATCCTGTTCGACCAGCTGGGACTCGCGGACAAGGCGAAGAAAACCAAGACCGGCCAATACAAGACCGACGAGCAGACGCTCGCGACGCTCGAAGGAAAACATCCCATCATCACCGACATCCTGTCATGGCGTGAGGCGACGAAACTGAAGTCCACCTATCTCGACGCGCTGCCGAACC